>JBJENV010000039.1:0-21136 GCA_051880375.1 Lachnospiraceae bacterium | reverse complement strand
ATAAACCGGAATTTGTGAGGATGATTAAAATGGAACTGTATGAGGCTATTAGCAAAAGAAAAACAGCAAGAGAGTTTTTGGATAAAGAAGTTGATTTTGAAGCTATAAAACGAATTTTAGAGGCTGGAAACAAGGCACCCACCTGGAATCATAATCGAAATTGGCATTATATAATTTTGAAAACAGATGAAGAAAAAGAATATGCGTTTGAATACGCTAAAAAGATAGCTGACAAATTCGATGCTGACAAATACCTGAATGTTCCAAGACCTTATCCTGTTACGCTCGGTCAGAAGATGTACGCTCATGCGATGCCAAGGCAATTCACTATGCTGAAAGAAGCTCCGTATGTGATTATTCCGGTGTTTAAATGCAAGGAGTTGAACAGTGAGTATGTATCAAAGCTGAATCCGTTTTCTACTATCTGGTGTGTGATAGAAAATATATTCTTAGCCGCAACTGCCGAAGATTTAGCTTGTTCCATGAGAATACCATTGAATGAGGAACACGATATCGTTAAGGCGAAATTAAAAGTACCGGCAACATATATGATTCCCGTATTTATCGGGATCGGTTATGCTAACCCCGATGAAAAAGAATTAGAGCAGAGTTATCCTGATATAGACAAGCAACTGCATTACGGGAGATGGAAAAAGTAAGATGGAACCGGTTATAAAAGAGATAGAAGCTAAAAGCATTATCAATAAAACAGATATTCCGGTTTGTGATTATGCCGTGAATCCCTATGTGGGCTGTCCTCATGCCTGCAAGTATTGCTATGCCAGCTTCATGAAGCGTTTTACCGGACATTCGGAGAAATGGGGTTCGTTTCTCGATGTGAAGCACTGGCAGGAGATCAAAAATCCAAAGAAATATGCCGGCAAGGAGTTTTTCTTCGGCACAGTCACAGATCCGTACAATCCACAGGAGGAAACTTATTGCCGCACACGAGAACTTTTGAAACAGTTACAGGGCAGCGGGGTCAAACTGAGCATTCAAACAAAATCTGATTTGGTACTTCGGGATATAGACCTTATCAAAACCTTCCCAAATGCACGGGTAGGATTTTCAATCAATACACTGGATGAAGACTTCAAGGATGATATGGATAAAGCCGTATCCATTGAGCGCCGCCTGTCTGCTATGAAAAAGTTACACGGTGAAGGCATACGTACGACTTGTTTTATTTCTCCCATCTTCCCCGGTATTACAGATGTTTTTGCCATTATAGAAAGGGTCAGAGAGCAGTGTAATTTGATATGGCTGGAAAATCTCAATCTGCGTGGCAGTTACAAGGCAGAGATTTTTGACTATATCAGAGATAAGCATTCAGAGTTAATCTCGCTATATGAGGAAATCTATACCCACGGAAATAGAATGTACTGGGAAACACTTGACGCACAACTTCGGGAGTACGCAAAAGATGTATGTCTTCCCTATATCCGTGACGATGACAGTATGAAACGACCTTTTGAGGCACCTCCAGTCATTGTCAATTACTTCTATCACGAGATGATCAAAAAATCTGCGAAAAGAAAATGACAACTTCCAGTTTATCTTTGTCTACTGCACCTCAAATTTTGACAGGGTGACTTTTGCGGTCACCCTGTCATTTTCTCTTTTTCCGCCTTGATTTGTGCCTTGACCTGCACAATCATTTCCGCGAGCTTTTCTTCACATTCTTCTCTTGTTTTTGCGTAGATATTGTGGCTTTCCCGCTTGCCGTAGGCGTTGGTCGGCGTGTACCGTCCTTCATAGAGGTGGTCGTTAATCATGGTGACACAGCCCGTCCCGGGCCCCCGTATTTTGGGCTTGTACGGCGTGAATTCGACCGGGGCGGTATCTTTCCTTTCCTCACGCGCTATCGTCGGCATACGGGTGTCTGTGCCGCCGATTTGGAGATCGACCGGATAATTCATAAACAACAGGCTATTTGAGTTTTTACGGCTTAATAATTAACCCGGTATACTGATTAACTCCTACTCCAAATTATTCGACAATTCACCCAATGTTGTTTCGCCCCAGCTGTAATTGGTCAAATAACTGCCTTTAAACAGTTGTGCATATTCGGTTTTACCGGAAATATAGTTATACAGATCGCACTGAACTTTTTCCATAACTATTCGGCGCTTTCCGTCAACCGATTCGACAATATCCGATATACCGTATTCCTCCAGCGTGTTTTTAAGGCGAAGGGCAACCTTGCGGTATCTCGACATTGTAACCGTATTTGCGGGTTCGTCTTCCCATAAAAAACCGATTGCTTCCTCCGATGTGACATATCCGCCTCTGCGATCGACAAGAAGCGCAAGTAATTCTTTGGATTTTTTGTTGCGGAACGCTATCGGTTTATCCCCAACAAATACATCGAAGTAACCAAAGGTGCGAATCGAGACGGTGCGGTTCTCAGGCAAGCTTTTTTTATTGACCGGTTCGGTATCATCAGCCTGATACAGCATAACATATCTAGGCGAGTTGCTGTTTGATTCCTTCTGAGAGCAGATAGCCTTTATTCTGCGTTCGGTCTCGGTTCCGTAATCGAAATAAGTAAACTCCGCTTCACCGGTCCTGAGTAATTCCGCAAAATCATCGTATGCTACTTCGCTGTAAGCGACGAAGTTTTCTATCGGTGTATACTTCTCTGTAAGGGGAATCCATTCTTTTTTCGTATATCCGAAGAATTCGCAGACATTTTCGCTGGCATAAAGGGGTTTTACCATGCCCTCCGCCGAAATTTCGAATGCGGCGATACCGTCGGAAAACTGCGTAACAAGGTCTTTAATTTTCTGCTTCAGCTCATCATTTTCCGTCTGTAAAATATTCTCTTTGACCGTTTCCTGAATACGACGGCAGCAATAATAACTGACGGAATCGTCAACCTTGATAAAAATTCCGCTGTACTGTCTTATGTCTCCGGCAGAAGAACGCGCATTATAAGTGATCTGAGGCGGCTTGGTGTCCTGCTCATACAGCTTCTTCCGGCAGAAATCCCCAAAAAAACTGCGTATGCTTTCACGGTTATCCGGTTCTACGGCACTTAATATCCACTTTTCCAACGCTTCGTCGATCTGCATCGGAATATCTTCAAACATTTTGAAAGACGAACCGTCGTCGCAATGCAGACATTTTACCGTATTGGCATCAAGATTGAATTCGAATATCTTGTCATAAACGTCCGTAAGTGCCTTCATATAGCGCTTGGTTTCTGCGGCCTTTCGCATCTTATGCCGTTCGGTTATGTCCATGCAAACGCTTTGGAATTCCTCTGCACCGTCTTCGTTTACAATCTTTGTTACCCATCCGAACACATAAGCCCGTGTGCCGTCACAACGAAGCAATGTTATCTCGCCGGCAATTGGTGAATCGGCGGAATAAACACGGTTAAGATATTTTGAAAATCTGCGGCGCTCCTCCATCGGTATCATAAGAAATATATTGCTGTTATACATTTCGAGATAATCGAGCTCTCCGTCGCTTATTTCCGGAAAGCGGAGTATATCTATCATTGTCTGATTGATATAGGTTATCCGGGGTTGTTTTTCGCAGGTGTATTTCAAAAATCCGCAGGGAATAGTGTCTTTCAAAAACTGCAGGTTGGTGTTTTCATTTTTAATATCGGTTATATCTGTAAGGAAAGAACTCCCGACAAAAGTACCGTCCCCGGTTTTCTCGGATACGGCGGTGTCTCTTACATAGATCACAGTGCCGTCTTTTTTTATAATACGGTACTCTGCGGTAAGTGTCTGCTCCTTCTTTGATAAACTGCATATAAACCCGGAATACTTTTCGAGATCTGCGGGGTGAATCAGAAGCTTGTAAAGGTCCCGTTTTTCGTGAAGCAAATCACTCTCTTTGTATCCGACCATATCGCAAAGATTGCGGCTGACATAAATCAAATGAACGGGATCGTTTAATGCATACCGGTGAAAACCGCTGATTTGCCGGCTGATAATGTCCTCCGCATTGTTCAACATATTGTTCATAACAACTCCTTTTGCAGAAGAACACTCCCCTGCCGTCGAGATTTATGATCTGCATGATACATTATATCAGAAATCTGATTGTTTTTCAAATTTAGCGTAAATTTTCGCCCGCAGGTAATGCCGGACTTGTTCGTGTTTTTGATTCATTTTACAGACCGCATCCGGATTCCGCAAATCTCATTGCCTGATATATTGCATTTTCAAATGCTTTTGCATCGGAAGAACCGTGTGCTTTGATTACGGGTTTTGAAATTCCGAGAATCGGCGACCCGCCATGCTCCGAGGAATCAAAACGCTTATTAAATTTCGTTATCCGTTTATGTATCAACCTATACGATATTTTTGAAAGCATACCGCTGCCGTAAAGATCATCCAGGGATTTCAGAAAAAATTTACCCATGCCTTCTGTTGCCTTTAAAAAGATATTTCCCGCAAAACCGTCGCACACAACAACGTCACACGCTCCGAACATTACGGACGAGGCTTCTACGTTTCCCTTAAAATTAACATCCGGATTTTCTCTCAGTCTTTTACCGACATTGACCAGCAGCTCCGTACCTTTACAGTCTTCTGTGCCGTTATTAAGAATGCACACTTCGGGTGATGCAATACCGTAGGTTTTTTTCATATATAAAGCGCCGATAACGGCGAATTGCTCAAGATAATCCTCCGTAACGGTAACATTTGCTCCGGCATCCAGCAACAGGCAGGGTTTGGTTCCCGGCAGCATCGTACCGATTGCCGCACGTTTTATACCCGGAGAACGCTTGACAATTATGGTTGCGCCGGAAAATAATGCACCCGTGTTGCCGGCACTGACAAGAGCATCCCCTTTCCCGTCTGCGAGAAGCTTCAATGCTACCATCATTGACGAATCCTTCTTTTTGTGCACCGCTGTCAGAGGGTCGTCATCCATTCTGACAACGTTTTCGACGGGAACGGTTTCAATTCTCTCCGGAGATATACGATTCAGATAAGTATGCCCGCTGATTGCCTCTGCCTTCCCTACCAAAGTTAAATCAATATTATATTTTCCGGCAGCCGAAAAAGCACCTTTTAATATTTCATCGGGAGCGTTATCGCCGCCCATAACATCAATTATAATACGCATTTCCCCATATTACCCCTGATTTCGCTGAACATTCTTTTGAATCTTTCCGCTTATGGTTTTCGGCATTTCTTCTGCAAATTCAATTATACGCACCCATTTATACTCCGCAAGTCTTTTATTGCAGAATTCTTTGATTTCAAGTTCAAGTTCTTTTGTCGGTGCATACCCTTGGCCGAGCACGATTATAGCCTTTATTGCCTGACCTCTTAGATCGTCCGGAACGCCGATAACACTGCATTCCACTACTGCGGGATGCTCCATAATAACATTTTCAATCTCGTAAGGTCCTACACGGAATCCGCCGGTCTTTATAATATCATCAAACCTTCCGTGAAACCAATAACGACCGTTTTCATCTGCATACGCAGCATCTCCGGTATGATAAACACCGCCGCGCCATACATGGTTATATTGCTCATCGTTGTCAAGATAAGCCGTAAATACACCCGTCTGTCTGCGGGGCCGCTCCGGGATAATCACAATTTCTCCGATTTCATTCACTCCGACGGGATTTCCCTGTTTATCTCGAAGCTCGATATTATAGAAAGGCGACGGTACTCCCATGGAACCTTCGGCTGCGTCAATTCCCCTGAAATTTGCCATCAAAAGGGTTGTTTCGGTTTGTCCGTAGCCTTCGCGAAGAGTGAGACCGGTGCGCTCCGTGAACTTACGGAACACCTCCGGCGCCAGAACCTCACCCGCAGTAGAAGCGTGCCTTAACGTCGGCATATCCGGGATACCCTTTCGGACAAGATAACGATACACCGTAGGCGGCGCACAGAAGGATGTAACACCGTACCTGTTAATAACGGCAGTAAGCTGTTTGGGGTCGAAATTATCAAAATCATATACCATTACGGCGCTGCCGACAAGCCATTGACCGTATATTTTACCCCAGGACGCCTTTGCCCAGCCGGTTTCCGCAACGGTAAAATGAAGCCCGTTATCCTCGGCCTGCTGCCAATACTTTGCGGTAACGATATGGGCAAGTGGATAACTGTGCTCGTGAATAACGCCTTTCGGATAACCAGTTGTTCCGGATGTAAAATACAACATCATCGGATCGGTTGCCTTTGTGGGAACACGCTCCAGTTTTTCACTTGCGGTTTCCATGGCGGCGGTGATGTTTTCAAAGCCTTTAACATCCCCCTGTACGCACCAAAGTTTTGCCGTCATATCCGACATTTTTAACGCTTCGATAAGTTTTTCCGGTACTTCGTTCTGTGAGGTGCAGACAATTGCTTTAACCTTTGAAGCCTTTATACGGTAAATCAGATCGCTTACCGTCAGCATATGGGTTGCGGGAATCATTACGGCACCCAGTTTATGAAGTGCCACCGCCGCAAACCAATATTCATAATGTCGCTTAAGTATAAGCATCACACGGTCGCCGTGACCTATACCGGATCGTCGGAAAACATTTGCCATTTTATTGCTGTATTTTTTAATGTCAGAGAAGGTGAAGATGTGTTCTTCCCCCTCGACATTGCACCATACAAGCGCACGTTTGTCAGGGGTTTCGTCTGCAGTTATATCAACAACATCATAACCGAAGTTGAAGTCTTCTGGATAATCAACCGTCAATTTCTGTAAATTGCCGTCTATATCGGTAATTTCATGACAGTATCTTTGGTATATGCTCATATTTACTCCTTAATAACTGCGCTGACACCTATCCTGCGAAATCTTTCGTAGCGGCTTCCGATAAGGTCGAGATCGTTTTCCAATTCTTTTATTTCCACGGTCAAGAGATTGCGTATACGATCGTAAAACTCTTTTTTGCCGATTTCCTTTTCTGAAAGTATGCGTTCGATTACGCCGAGACTTTTTGCGTCTTCCGCTGTGAGTTTAAGACTTGCCGCAGCTGCTTCGGCTTTTGATGAATCCTTCCAGAGAATGCTTGCGCAGCCTTCGGGAGATATGACCGAATAGACGGCGTTCTGAAGCATCCATACACGGTCGGCAACCGCAAGCGCCAAAGCACCGCCGCTGCCGCCTTCGCCGATCAGGACGGATATCACCGGTACACACAACGTTGACATTTCCGTTAGATTTTCGGCAATCGCCTGTCCCTGTCCACGTTCTTCGGCGCCTATGCCGCAGTAAGCTCCGGAGGTATCGATAAAACAGATGACAGGTCTCCCGAACTTTTCCGCCTGTTTCATAAGGCGCAGTGCTTTGCGATAACCTTCGGGATTCGGTGCGCCGAAATTACGGTAGGTTCGTTCCTTTGAAGTATGTCCTTTTTCGATTGCAATGACAGTAACCGGACGGCTGTCAAGTACGGCGATACCGCCTACTACAGCCGTATCGTCGGCGTAGCGTCGATCGCCGTGGAATTCGATGAATCCCCTGAATATGTTTTTTATGTAATCAAGACCGGTCGGTCTGTCCTTATCGCGGGCGAGCCTGACTCTTTCGTACGCCGCTTCACTCATCAAATCGACCTCCCATTGTGCATTTTAAGTATTTCTGCAAGGTATTTCTTTTGGACGGAGCGCGGAAATATACTGTCGATAAAACCATGCCGGAGGACAAACTCCGACTTTTGAAAACCTTCGGGAAGGGATTTCCGTGTGGTTTGCTCAATTACTCTTGCGCCTGCAAAACCGACAGTAGCACCGGGTTCCGCTATGATAATATCGGCTTCCATAGCAAAACTGGCGGTTACTCCGCCGGTTGTCGGATCGGTAAGTACGGCAATATACAACAGTCCCGCATCGCCGTGACGTTTTACAACTGCGCTTGTTTTTGCCATCTGCATTAATGACAGAAGTCCTTCCTGCATACGAGCGCCGCCCGATACGGTAAATCCGACAACGGGTAAACGATGCTGTATTGCATACTCAAACAACGAGGTTATTTTTTCACCGACGGCACTTCCCATACTGCCCATCATAAAATAGGATTCCATTACGAAAATACAGCATTTTTGTCTGCCGATCATAGCCGTACCGCAAACGACGGCTTCCGTTTCGCCGCTTGCCGCACGCACGGTTTCAGATTTTTCCCTATATCCCGGGAAACCAAGCGGATTATCGGATCTCATACCCGAATACATTTCATGAAAGCTGTCTTTATCGGCAATCATGTGTATACGCTGACGGGCTTTCATGCGGAAATGATAGCCGCAGGGACACACAAGATTATTTGCAAAAAGACGACTGAGCGGTATATCCTTATGGCAGTTCGGGCAGTTTTTCTCTGGTTCCCCGGCGTCTCTTTGTACCGGTGCAGAGGTTCGTCCACCTTCTTCCAGTTGATTCTTCGGTTTTAAGAAGCTCATAAGTGCCATAGATTCACCTGTTCTCCATAAATGTTAAGTCATAATCGCCCGAAGTGAATAGGTTATCCTCCACGATCCGCAGCTGTTCTTCGATATTCGTCGGTATACCTTCAATTATAAGTTCGCAGAGCGCAGCCCGCATCTTGCGAAGTGTTTCTTCCCTTGTTCCGGCAAATACAATAAGCTTGCCGAGTAAGGAATCGTAATACGGATAAACTTCCGTTCCTTCTATAAGGCAGGTATCGAAACGAACGGACGGGCCGCCGGGTACATGAAGCATTTTCAGCGTGCCGCAGCTGACTGCGTTAATGCGGCACTCTATAGCAGAACCGACCATACGAATATCTTCCTGTGTAAAACTCAGCGGTATACCCGCGGAAATACGAATCTGCCATTTTACAAGGTCAATTCCCGTCAGCATTTCGGTAACCGAGTGTTCCACCTGCAGGCGGACGTTCATCTCCATGAACCAGAAGTTCCCCTCTCTGTCAAGCAGAAATTCCAGCGTTCCCGCTCCGACGTAGCCGATTTGCTTTACGGCATTCACTGCAAGCTCTATGATCCTTTGTCTCTGTTTATTGTCAACGGCAGGAGAAGGTGTTTCTTCAATTAGCTTTTGATTCTTTCTCTGGAGAGAACAGTCGCGGTCGCCGAGACAAACGGCATTTCCGTGTTCATCGGCAATAACCTGCAGTTCCACATGCCTTGCGGGATATACATATTTTTCTATATATATGCTTCCGTCGCCGAATGCGGCAACGGCTTCGGAAGCTGCCTGCATATAAGCGTCCGCCAGCTCGTCGGCCGAGCGGACAAGACGAATACCGCGCCCGCCCCCTCCCGCACATGCTTTAAGCATTACGGGATAGCCTATTCTTCCGGCCGCTTTTTTTGCTTCTTCCGCAGAAGCGACAGCTTTCGTTCCGGGAATAACGGATAAACCCGTATCACGTATAAGCTCCTTTAATTCCGCTTTGTCGCTCAGGCGCTCCATACTTTCGGGGTCCGGACCTATAAATACCAATCCGTTCTTTCTGCAAAGACGGGCAAAATGCGAGTTTTCGGAAAGAAATCCGTAACCGGGATGAATCGCCTGTGCACCTGCAAGAATTGCGGTACTAATTATTTGATTTTCATTAAGGTAGCTTTCATGAACTCCGGGACCTCCGATGCAATAGCTTTGGTCGGCAAGTGCTACATGCAGGGCATTCTTATCCGCTTCGGAATACACTGCTACCGTAGCCACTCCCATTTCCTTACATGCCCTGATGATTCGGACAGCGATTTCACCGCGGTTAGCAACCAGTATTTTCGAAAACATTGCTTACGCTCCTGTAACGGCAAATGAAAACTCGGCAGATACACAGAGCCTGTCACCTACGGCAACCGTTCCTTCCGCAAAATAAAACGGATACTTCGCCCGTTTGATACGGCACTGAGTTTCAACGGTATCGCCGGGCTTTACGGGTGACCGGAATTTGACATTGTTAAGTCCGGTGTAAACGGGGAGCTTCCCTTTACCCATCGCATCCTTCATAAGAACGCAGGCTGACTGAGCCAGGATCTCGCACAGAATAACACCGGGTACGATGGGATTACCCGGGAAATGGCCTTTCAGAAAGAATTCGTCCCCGCTAACGGTGTAATGGCCGACAGCGGTGCCATTTCTATACTCCGCGTCATCGAGCAGCATCATGTTTTCTCTGTGAGGCAGTATTTGCATTAGTTCTTCCCTGTTCATACTCTTACCTCTTAATTCGGAACAGTTCCGTCCCGTATTCCACAATTTGACCGTTGGCAACACAGATTTCTGAAATAACCCCGTCTTCTTCGGCGATAATCTCATTCATCAGTTTCATCGCTTCTATAATACATAGTGTCTGTCCTTTACTTACGGTATCGCCGACCTTGACATAAGGATCTGCATTTTCGGCAGGAGCGGCATAGAATACGCCGACAACAGGAGACTTGACGCTGCCGTAAGCCCGGTTCTCCGCATCTGGCTGCGCGTCAGCCGTCGTATCGGGAACGGAATACACGTTTTCTTTAGCCGCAGAAGATGCGGAACGTTCAAGGCGAACCTTACTGCTGTCTTCGGTTATCTCAAGCCCGGTCAGACCCAGTTCCTTCATCAGTTCTGCATATTTTCGGATATCTGTTTCCTTCATACAGCTACACCTTTCTGAAAGCAAGACAGGCATTATGGCCGCCGAAACCGAGAGAGTTTGAAAGCGCTAAAGTGATGCCGACATTTACAGCCTTGTTAGGGACACAGTTCAGATCGCACGACTCGTCCTGTTCATTCAGGTTTATGGTCGGAGGGACGATCCCTTTGTTTAGTGCGAAAATGCAAGCCAGTGCTTCAACGGCGCCTGCGGCTCCCAGCATATGACCTGTCATGGATTTTGTGGAGCTGACATAAGCTTTTTTCGCATTTATTTCGCCAAGAGCCTTTTTTACGGCAATTGTTTCGATTTTATCGTTCATGGGCGTGCCCGTACCGTGAGCATTGATATAAACGACATCGCTATCGGTATATGCCGCTTCCTTCAGTGCATTCATCATTGCCTGCGCGCCGCCCCTTGCATCCGGCTGCGGAGCGGTAATGTGGTAAGCATCACAGGTTGATCCGTACCCGCAGACTTCACCGTAAATCTTTGCGCCGCGCTTTACTGCGTGCCCGAATTCCTCCAGAACAAGCGCTGCAGCACCTTCTCCGATAACGAAGCCGCCCCTTCGCCTGTCAAAAGGAAGAGATGCTTCGTCGGGATTTTCAGATACAGACAGCGCCTGCATGTTTACAAAACCCGCAATCGCAGAAGGCGTAACTGCGGCTTCCGCTCC
Organism: Lachnospiraceae bacterium; assembly: GCA_051880375.1. GTDB lineage: Bacteria > Bacillota > Clostridia > Lachnospirales > Lachnospiraceae > SIG299. Next base: position 9,912 of record JBJENV010000039.1, on the reverse strand, counting down.
TCCCGTAATGACTGCATCAGCATATCCGTGACGTATCATACGCATTGCCTCGCCTATTGCATTGGATCCTGAAGCACATGCCGTAACGGAAGGCTGTGCGGAGCCGCGGCAATCGTAACGTATTGCAATCGTTCCCGCTGCCATATTAGCAATCATCATCGGAACAAACAATGGAGATACACGTCGCGGGCCTTTTTCTATAAGCTTGGTGTGCTCGGTTTCAAAGGTGCCTATTCCTCCGATACCCGTACCGAACTGGACCGCAAATCGTTCCGGTTCAACATTACCTTCGATTCCGCTTTCGTCGACTGCCTGCTGAGCCGCCGCAACGGCAAACTGCGTGTACCGGTCGGTACGCAGCGTATCGTTGACTTCCATATATTTTTTCGGATCAAACCCTCTGACCTCGGCGGCAAGTTTTGCTTTGAATTTTGCCGTATCAAACAACGTAATCGGAGCAATCCCGTTCCTGCCGTTCTTCATACCTTCCCAGGTATCCGCCGCATCGTTTCCCAACGGGGTGACTGCACCGATCCCGGTAACGACAACTCTTCTGAATTCAGTCATAACTGTCTCCTTACATAGCTATACCGCCGTCAACGCGGAGGACTTCGCCTGTTACATATTCTGCCGTTGCGAGATATGCTGCTGCGTCTGCCACATCGCCCGGCTTGCCCATAATTCCTAGAGGAATGGTTTTAATAAGCGGGTTATCCGTTTGATTGCAGGTCATATCGGTAGCAATAAAACCCGGAGCAACCGCATTGCAACGAATTCCTTTGGGAGCCAATTCCCTTGCAACGGATTTTGTTAGGCCGATAAGTCCGGCTTTGGAAGCTGAATAATTGCACTGACCCGAATTACCGCTTATCCCGGCAACGGAGGAGATGTTGATGATACATCCTTCATGATTGCGAATGAATAACCCGGTACAATGACGTATCATATTGAAAGCGCCCTTCAGGTTGGTATTCATAACCGAATCGAAATCCTCCTCCTTCATCATGGCAAGAAGACCGTCACGGGTGATACCGGCGTTGTTTACAAGGATATTAACAGTACCGAAATCAACCTTTATTTTTGCCGTTGTATCTTTTACGGCGGAAAAATCCGCAACATCGCATTGATACGCTTTTGCCATCACTCCGTTTTCCGCCATGCATTCACTGCAGACTTTTTCCGCTGCCTCTGAATTTATCGAATAGATAACGGCAACATTGGCTCCCATTGATGCCATTTTTTTTACAATCGCCTCGCCTATTCCCCGGGAACCTCCGGTGATGACAGCCGTTTTTCCTTTTAACATTCTTCCTCCTCCAGATACTCCGTATAGCTTACCGCCCTGACCCCGTTACTGATTTTCATTATCATATTTGTAAGCGTTCTGCCGGGGCCGATCTCAATAAAAGTATCAATTCCGTCGGCAATCATGCGACGGACAAGCTTTTCCCACTGCACGGGATTGCAGATCTGTTTTGAAAGCAGCCCCGCAACGTCATCCGTATAAGGCTCCGCCGTCATATCGGAATAGAGGGTAACGGTACTTTTGTTGATTTTTACACCTGCCAATTCCGCGGCAAAGCTGTCGGCTGCTTTTAACATGAACGGCGAATGAAACGCGCCTTTTACCTTAAGAGGAACGGCTCTGCCTCCTGCGGCTTTTACATCATTATAAAAATCCTTCATTTGCGATGAAAGCCCGGAAACCGTAATCTGGCCGGGACAATTGAAATTAACGGGATATACTTCAGAATATTTACCGCAAACCTCCATCACCCGCTCCGATGTAAGTTTTACGACAGCCGCCATTGAGGTGTCATACTTTTCCGATTCACGCTGCATCAGCTCACCGCGCCTGCAAACAAGACGGAATCCTGTTTCGGCGTCAAATATCCCGCTGACCGTGGCGGCTACCGCTTCACCGAGTGAAAAGCCGGCAACCGCATCGGGAGTAATGCCTTTTTCCGTCAGTACCGACGCCGCAGCCAGTTCCGTTGCGAATAAACACGGCTGAGTGTTTTCGGTTTCCTTCAATTCGTCTTCGCTGCCTTCAAAGCATTGAACCGATGTGCCGGGACGGACAGAATCGCAAAGCGAATAAACCGATGCCGCAACGGAATATTTTTCCGCGAGCTTTTTGCCCATTCCGGGATATTGGTCACCCTGACCCGAAAAAACAAATGCTATTTTACCCATTCGATTGCCCTCTGAAGGATAGGCTCCGCTTCCTCCATAACTTCCCTCACTATTTCGGCGGCCGGCTGTTCTTTTTTTACCATTGCGGCAATCTGTCCCGAAAGAAAACATCCTTTTTCGCTGTCTCCCTCCTGAACCGCCAAACGCAATGCGCCTGCGGCAAAAGCCTCAAGCTCTTCATCGGGCATACCGCCGTATTCGGCTTTGGAATATTCTCGTGCGAACTGAGTACGCAGACTTCTTACGGGGTGGCACAAACGCTTGCCGGTCACCATTGTGCAAAGATCGGTAGCTTTTATAATCTTTTCCTTATATACCGGATGAATTGTGCACTCCTCTGCACTTAAGAAACGGGTGCCCATCTGTACACCGCAAGCTCCGAGCATAAAGGCTGCCGCAACGCCTCTTCCGTCTGCAATGCCTCCTGCGGCAACTACAGGCAGGTCGGTGGCATCACAGATCTGCGGCACAAGCACCATTGTTGTAAGCTCGCCCACATGACCGCCGCTTTCGCCTCCTTCCGCAATAAGAGCAGAGGCGCCGAGACGAGTCATCAGCTTTGCCATGGCGACGGAAGCGACGACGGGAATAACCTTAATGCCCGCCTCCAGCCATTCCTTAATATATTTTGAAGGATTACCGGCTCCGGTGGTTACGACTTCAGCCTTTTCTTCGATAACAACTTTGGATACATCGTCCGCAAACGGACTGAGCAGCATTATATTTACGCCGACAGGCTTATCTGTGATACTCCTGGCAAGCCGAATCTGCTGTCTTACATAATCACCGGAAGCATTTCCTGCCGCAATTATACCTAATCCGCCGCCCTCAGATACTGCAGCTGCCAGTTTACCGTCGGCTATCCAGGCCATACCGCCTTGAAATACCGGATACCGAATACCCAGCATATCACATATTACCGAATTTATCATAAGCATTAACCCTGCTTGCTCCGGATGAATTTATCCAGATCGTCAATGGTTTCCACCTTCTGATCCAACTCGATTTCTATACCGATTTCGTCTTCGAGGTTCATTAGAAGCTCAACCGTATCAAGTGAGTCGATACCGAGTTCGGAAAATCTGCTCTCCGGTTTTACGTCAGAAATATCACAGCCCGTGCGTTCCGAAACAATTTTAGCGATAGCGTCAAAATACATAAAAATGCGCCTCCGATTATTTTTTTGCAGCCTGCGGCTGCCTGTCGATGTACAGTATACCGGTATGCTGTTCCAGAATGGGCCGCGGGCAGTTCCATATCCGTTCCATAAACATAAAATATTGCCGGTTAATGAGAAAAATCAAAAGCTGTATGTAATCACGGGATTGAATATTGCGTCGATTTATGCTATAAGTTTTATATATTTGAAAAATACGCGGAAAGGAGCACAGTAAGTGAAACAAAAGAACAACAGAGCAGTATGGATCGCAGTGTCCGTAATTGTTTTGACAGCGGCTGTGATCCGTCTTGTCAACAATAAGAACACTTCCGATGCTGTGCTGTTCACGGACTTTATCCGCCCTGTGCTCCATATCGGGCTGATTACTGCATGGAGTTTTTCCCTTTACCGGAGAGTGGTTCAGAAGCAGGCAAGGCACTATTTATGCGGTATAACCGTCCTGATGATCCTTTGGCTTGGTTTTAAAGTTCTGCGGTACTATATTTGCACGGACGCGGTTGTCAGCCGTTATCTCTGGTATATGTATTACCTGCCGCTGGTCGGAATACCTCTGTATATGCTGTTTGCCTCCCTTTTTATCGGAAAAACCGAGGACTACAGCTTAAAGTGGCAGGTAAAACTGCTTTACATACCCGCCGTTCTGCTTTTCGCGATGATTATGACAAACGACCTTCACGAATTTGCCTTTTCTTTTCCGCAGAATGATTTTTCGCCTGACAATTACCGTCACGGAACCGGATACTTTTTGGTGTTCGGCTGGTTTGCCCTGTGCACGTTGGTTTCGTTTTATGCGATGTATTCAGGCGGCAAAATAAAGCGGAGGCCCCGGGCTTACGCGCTGTTGATTGTAACCTTGGTTCTGACGGTCTACTATATTATCACCTATATGGTGGGTAATCCGGTTACGAAATTTCTCGCGGGGGATCTTTCCTCCGCGTGTTCGCTGCTGTTTGCCGCCGTGTTTGAAAGCTGTATATATTGCGGACTGCTCCCCACAAACACTCGTTATGACGAAATGTTTGTTGCCTCCGTCGGAAACAGCGCACAGATTGTGGACGAAAACTTTCAGGTCCGTTACGCTTCCGCTTCTGCCGAGCCCCTGTCGGCGGAGCAGATAAAACAGGCACTTAATGCTCCTGTAGCAATGTCCGAGGGAAAACTGCTTCACACGGCTGCCATAGGAGGCGGATACACGGTATGGACGGAGGACATATCCGAACTTATAAACCTGCGCCGGGAACTGACCGAAGCAAAAGAAGAACTGGAAGAACGCACCGCCATGCTCAGGCATGAGTATGTACTGGAGAAAGACAGAAAGGTAACCGCGGAACAGAACAGACTGTATGACATTCTGACTGCATCTACACAGAAACAGATCGACTTCATTGCGAGATTGATGAAGGAATACGAGCTTGCTGACGGAGACGCGGAAAAAGGAAACGCCATTCTGTCCAGGATTGCCGTTCTCGGCGGATATGTAAAACGCAAAAAGCACCTTACTCTTTCAATTCAGAACGGATTTGACGTTCCCCAAGGGGAGCTCAGGAACGCTTTGGAGGAATCCGTACGATACCTGAAAGCCATGGGTGCGTACTGCGCGGTGTTTGTTGATACGGGGCGGGACTTTTTGCCCGGCAGGATTGCGTCAGCAGCCTATGACTTCTTTGAAGAATCGGTGGAAGCGGCGCTGGACAGCATTACCTCCTGCGCAGTTTGGGTCTGCACGGTGAACGGCGTGCTTCGCATCCGCATAACCGTCGGATGCAAGGAAGATCTGAGCCAAATCGGAAATGATTGGCCGGAGGCTTCCGTAGCGATATCCGACGAAGACGAGTGGGAGCTTATCCTTCCACTGAGAGGAGGCGCCGAGCGATGACCTGCTTTTGCGGACTTCCTCATTTTACCCAGATGGTTCTGATCGTTTTCACATGGCTGGCCGTTCTCGCGCAGCTTGTTTTACCGCTGTACCGTTTTTCCCACCGCAGATCGGTGATACATGCAATACCGGACGTGTTTCTGCTTTACGGATTATTGACGCTGCTCTGCTTCCTCGTCCGGTATAATCAGAACGTTTCCGAAAGTGCTTTCCATTTGCCGGTGCCGGCTCTGATTTTTATCCTTGCCGCCGCCTTTGCATATTCCGGCATAAGTCTTATTGCGGAAATAAGGCGCAACAAACGTGAAATAAACGAATGGTCGGTTAAAGAAGCGATCGACGATCTTCCGGTGGGCCTATTGTTCGCGGACGCATCCGGACATATTATTCTATTTAACCGAAAGATGGCCGAACTTTCGCATTTACTGCTGAATCGGATTCCAGGTACACTGAGCGATATTACCAATGCTCTCGCGGCGCCGCCGCCGGAAAGCCGGACAGAAAAAATGACGGATGTAACCGATTGCTACCGCTTAAAGGACGGGCATATTTACCGCTTCTGCCACAGCGAGCTTTACGGCGAAGGACTTGCCGGTTTTGTCCAGCTTTCCGCCCATGACGAGACCGAAATCCATGAGGGAAATGCCCGCCTGCGCGAAAGCAACGAGGAGCTTAAGCGTATAAACCTGCGTCTCCGTAAGATGTTTGCACGCATGGAGGATGAGGTGCGGGAAAAAGAAAGCCTGAACCTTAAAGTCTGGCTTCACGATACACTCGGACGCAGCTTACTTACCATTCAGGACGTTAAAAACAGCTCCTCCACTGAAACCAAGCGCAAGCTTAATGACCTGAAGGAAGCTGTAGGTATGCTTTCGGCGAGCCGCTCCACCGCAAGCGGATCCTTCGAGGAAGCGCAGGTCAAAGCTCGGCAGCTCGGTGTAAAAGTTACGCTGGACGGATATATCCCTCCGGATACCACTGCGGAGAAGCTTATTATCGCCGCCGTGCGTGAGTGCGTGACCAATTGTATCCGTCACGCGAGAGGAGACAGGGTTGATGTAAAGATTACCGAGAAAATCGGTATTCTGCGGGTGCAGATAACCAATAACGGCGAGACACCGAAGGGGCCGATTACGGAGGGCAGCGGTCTTTCATCCCTGCGCAGAAGCGTAGAAGCTTCCGGAGGTGATATGATACTTTCACACCTCCCCGCGTTTGCCCTTACCCTGTATATTCCCAGGAAGGAGAACAATCTATGATAAATATCATAATCGCAGAGGACGATAAATACATACAGGAGCATTTTGTTAAACTGTTTACTGCCGATGAACGTTTCCATCTGGTGGGAGCGGTACGGGACGCCTTCGAAGCGGAACAGCTTTGCAGCAAAGACATTGACCTTGTGTTAATGGATGTTCAGACGCTCCGCCGACACTCCGGGCTTGCCGCCGGAAAACGGATAAAGGAGAAGCTGCCGGGCATTAAAGTTGTTATTATGACATCCCTGGTAGATCCGGAGATTCTGTCCAAAGCAAAGGCAGGCTGTGCCGACGGATTGTGCTATAAGGATCACGGAGACGCCGAGGTGATGTCGGTCGTTGAACGGGTCCTTAACGGCGAGCGCAGCTTCCCCGGCGAAACGCCGACGGTGGAGTTGGAAGAAATTTTATCCAGCGAAATTAAGCCGATACAGCTTGAAATCCTTCGCTGTTATATCCGCGGCATGAGCTTTGCGGAAATCGGGCAGAAGCTGGGTATTACCGGCGATGCCGCTCGATGGCATATACGCGAACTGGTAAGCCAGTGCGGTTATAACAGCAAGGAAGAACTCATGGCGGCGGTTGTGGAAAGCAAGCTTATTGTTACCGCCCTGAGAGACGAATAAGACATAAATACGTATACCCGGCTCGTCGCAGGTGCGTTGAGCCGGGTATTTTTGCCGTTTTGAAAAACCTCCGTTTTCGGAGTGACAAGCACAGAAAAACCGCTAAAATATACTTGACAGACTGGTTTCCGGCGGGTCGGAGTTCGCCGGAATTTGTATATACGGCAGGTTAAATACAGGGAAGGAATGAATGTGAGTATGCGCAAAATCCTTTTGGATATGCAGAGCGTGCTTTTTGCAAAAGCCATACAACGTACGCTGTCACAGGAGCTGGAGAATTATCAGGTCATTATCTCAGAGCATCCCGATAAAACAGTACAACGATGTAAAACCTTCAGGCCCTATGCATTATTAATGGAAGCTACCGGTTATACCCCATGGATGCCGGAAGAAAGGCTCGCAATCCGGGACAAGGTCAAGAAAATTGACCCCGACTGCAAGATTGTAATCCTGGTGGATGATCAGGCAGACAGCGAGTTGGCAGAAAAGGTTAAAGAAGCAAAGCGGAACGGATTGATTGACGCATTTCTGTTCGGAAGCGTGACCGAGCAGTATATGGCTGCGGTAATGGACAGTCTGTAAGGAAGTTCAGTGATTCGTATTTATATAATTCGATTTCTTCTGTAGGTCAGGACAGACCGGCGCCCATGACCCGCCCGGAAACCATACCCCGGGAGACGGAAAAAAGATATGGAAAATCAATTATCAAAAGGAGTAAGCCTTTATGAAACGGAAAACACATAGGCTGCTGAACCTCTTGTTCTGTCTGTTCATGGTTTTGGGACTGATGCCGACTACGGCGTTTGCGGAAGGCACGCGCACACCGGTTACTGCAGTTACAGCTACCTTGGAAGACGCGCCGATTTATTACGGCCGTGATGCAAGGGACTATCCGAGTGTCACATATGATTCCAATCAAGGAGTTGTGATCCCCGCCGACATGATTCGCTTTGAGAAGTATGTCGACGGTAAATGGAAAAAATTGAACGATGGAGTGATTAGCGAGGGACAGTGGAGAATCTCTATGCAGGTTCGTACAGGAGCCGATACTGTTTTGGATCCTAATGTTACTCTGCAGGTAAACGGTGTTGAGTGGGAAAGAGGCAATAATCTCTGTATTTTTGATACTGGCTCTTTTGTGTCATTTTACTCACCGGAATTTGAGGTTACAAAGCCTACCGGCGGCGAATTGAGCTTTAGCACGGGTTCGACAATAATTCCTAAAACATATACAGGTCAGCCCATGGCGGAAATCGACCTTAACGCATTTGTTTCCGGAGGTATTGAACCATATACGTTCACCAAGGTGTCCGGCCCTGACTGGATTTCTGTTTCCGCTGCCGGCAAAGTTAACGGTACGCCAACCTATGGAGGAGCAAATGAAGATTTAGTTGTCAAGGTTTCGGATGCTCACAGTGCGACCAAAAGCGTGACCTTAGAAGTAAAAGAAACGATTCTGGATTATTCCTCCCGCGAACAGATTGCCGCAGTGACTGCTTCTTTGGAAGAAAATCCGATTTATTACGGCCGTAATGCAGAGGACTATCCGACTGTCACATATGATTCCGGCCAAGGTGTTGTGATTCCTGCTGACATGGTCCGTTTTCAAGAGTATGTCGACGGTAAATGGAAAATATTGAACCATGGAGTGATTGTCGAGGGAAAGTGGAGAATCTCTATGCAGGTTCGTACAGAAGGAACCGATACTGTTTTGGATCCTAATGTTACCCTGCAGGTAAACGGTGTTGAGTGGGAAAGAGGCAACAATTATTGTGTTGGTGATACTTACTCTTTTGTGTCATTTTATTCACCGGAATTTTCTGTTACGGCTCCTCCCGCTTTGGAAGGCACAGCAACCCTTTCCGGTGCTTACTACGCAAGCCCGGTAAATCCCAACACCAACGGACTGCCTGCCTCCGTCCTGGGCTATCAATGGCAGTTAAGCAATGATGGAACAAGCGGCTGGGCTGATATCAGCGGCGCCACTAACCGGGCTTATTACCCGGTTGAGACCGATGTCGGCAAGTATATCCGTTTAGTTATCAAGGCTGATGGCTACACCGGCTCTGTTATCAGTAATGCTGTGGAGGTGAAACAGGCTCTCATCAACTTTGAAAAGCCTGTTATGCCGACTTTATCATATGATGGCACAAACGGACTGGTAGTGACCAATGCCAAAGCAAACCAGGAATACTTGGTTACTTACAACTCGAATACCCCTTCGGACTGGTCATCTGCAGTAAAGCCAAGTGAAGACGGAAGTCTGCCACTGAGTGCCGCTAAGAATACTACCGTGTATGTTCACACGCGCGTTGCAGAGACGTCCTATAAACCTGCCGGTATGTATACCGATTATAACAGCATTTACACCGGAATTCCGACTTACCTCGCTGATTTTTCTATCAACTATTCGAAGCTGTCATTGAAGGTCGGTGAGGTTGTCAAACTTACCGCTACACCGATTCCGGCAGATGCTACCGCTTGGCAGACTATGCCGGGAGCGCAGTGGTATTCAAATGACGCAAGCGGAAAACTTTTTAAGGACAAAGCCTGCACACAACCGTACGACAGATATACCGACGGATATGTTGAAAGCGTTTATATCAAAGGAATCAGCCAAAAGAACTGGTTCACTGTTGGAGCTGAGAGAACCATGAGCGGCGGCATACCTACAGTCAGGCAGATCACTGTCGCCGTGACCGATACAGAAGGAAATTATGTTCTTGAAAGGCTTGCATTCCCTGATGTAACTTTGGCTCCGGGAGAAAGCGTTAT
>JBJENV010000038.1:0-4672 GCA_051880375.1 Lachnospiraceae bacterium | reverse complement strand
CTATGGATACTTTTTTCTGTTTTCTTACTATTGCAGGTTCATTTTACAATGCGCCTTCGTATAAATATCGATGCATAATCAAACTTATTGCAGGTTATCGAAAATCATATTGCATTTGGGAAAAGCAGCGGTATAATTATATTGATCCGATTTTGAGATCGTCCGAGCCGCATGGCGACAGTAAAATACACGGCGAACAAATTGTATCGGCAATACTCATCTGACGGCCTAGTGCCTTCGCCGAAAGGGATAGATTTATGACAGAAGTAGTAGCCGCACTCATTTGGCAGGGCGACAGGTTTATGATCTGCCGTCGGCCGGCACATAAGGCACGAGGGCTCCTGTGGGAGTTCGTCGGGGGCAAGGTCGAGCCGGGAGAAACAAAACAGCAGGCGCTCATACGTGAATGCAGGGAAGAGCTTGCAGTAACTGTTGTCGTCGGAGATGTTTTTACGGATGTCGTCCATAATTATCCTGACATCACGGTACATCTTACGCTGTTCAATGCTGCCGTTTCCGAGGGCGTCCCGCAGAAGATTGAACACAGCGACATCAGATGGATAACGCCGGGCGAAATCCCAAACTATGAGTTCTGCCCGGCGGATGAAGAGATTCTTAAAAAGATTATCGAGGCGCACCTATGACAATTGGACTTGCGCAGAGCAAAGACAGACAGGAAATTGAGCGGCTTGATACCCATATATCTTCCCGGATCTTGGACGAGTGTATCATGAAAGGTCATATATATGTTCTCAAGGACGATTCCATAAAAAGCAGTGGTCAGAATCATAGTCCGGATGATATTGTCGTCGGTGTCCTGAGATACAGTTTTTTCTGGCAGACCATCCCGTTCCTTGATCTCTTGTACATAGATGAGGAATACCGTAATCAAGGTTTCGGTACGGCAATGATGCACGAATGGGAAAAGGCAATGGATATTTACGGTTATGAATATGTGATGACAAGCACACAAGCCGACGAGTTGTCATGGCGGTTCTACGAAAAACTCGGATACCGCAAGGTCGGCGGTTTTTTCCCGCCCGAACAGGAAGCCGAAGAATGGATGTATCTAAAACGGTTAGTGCCAAATGAATGAATTAAGCTTCGAGAGGAGATTTTTATGCCAAATTCAAACCGGGCTGAATTGAATCCCATGCAACCGGGTAAATATGCTGAATATTATGCAAAAATGGAGTTTGCTTCTTATGGATTTGAAGTATATTCATCATAGGTGGACGATCACGGAGTGGATTTTGTCGTAATAGTTCCCGGAACATATAGCTTTTATGAAGTACAGGTGAAATCCATTAGGAATTATGGTTATGTTTTTATTCCTAAATCTAAAATGCCTGTTCTTACAACGAATAGACTTGTATGCTATATACATTTCATTGAAAATCAGATGCCCGATATTTTTGTAATACCTGCAACCGCATGGGCAGATCCGAACGCGGTTTTGGTAGATCGGAACTTTGATAAACCCGGACAAAAAAGTAAACCTGAATGGGTATCAACGTATCTAAAAAGAATTATGCCATGCTGGATGTTTATAAGGCTGACAAAAGATTAAAAGAATATATGACAGATAACAAAGGAGAAACGTAATGCGAAAAAACTTCGGGGCAAAAACCTGGCTTTTTCCCATGCCGGTGCTTATTATCGGCACGTATGATGAAAACGGCACGCCAAACGCCATGAACGCGGCATGGGGAGGTATTTACGACACAAATCAAGTTATGGTTTGTCTTGCGGACGACCACAAGACTACCGGAAATATTAAGAATACGGGTGCGTTCACGGTCAGTTTTGCAACGGCAAAAACGGTTGTACCCTGCGACTATGTCGGCATTGTTTCGGCAAACGGAGTTCCCGATAAGTTTGCGCGCGCAGGATTTCATGCAGTTAAGAGCGAGCATATCAATGCTCCCATAATCGAGGAGCTTCCGATGACAGCGGAGTGCCGACTTGTAAAATTCAACGAGGACGGTGTCTGTATCGGAGAGATAGTCAATATATCCGCAGATGACAGCATACTCGGCGAAAACGGCATTATCGACGCCGGAAAGCTTGATCCGATTGTTTACGACAGTGTAACACACGCTTATTGGAACCTGGGCAGGAAGGTCGGACAGGCATTCGCGGACGGAAAGAAGATAAAGTAATCTTACCTGTGAACGGAGAGACGGACTTGACCGACCGGGACGATGAATGCGAACTCGGTTATTGGATAGGCAAACCGTTTCGGGGACCGGGGATTGATTCCGAAGCTTCTCAGGAGCTGCTTCGCCCCGCTTGTGAAGAGCTTGGTATGCGTCCCGTCTGGTGCGGCTGTTACGACGGCAATCTGAGAAGACGCCGTGTACAGGAAAATCCGAGATTCGTTTATCGTCACACCTCCGAGGGACCGGAGGTCAAGGCAATTAACGGAACAAGAACAGGACACGTTATGCTTTTGACGCACGGGAAACAGTGCGAAACGGTCAAAAGTGATAGATAAAGAATTGTTATATCGCAGTAAAGGCGGTTGCCGTTAAAGCCGGTTTCCCGAGGCGTACGTGATTTTACCGGATTAACGATAAAAAATATTTTTCGGAGGTTAATATGAAACACATTACCATAGGCGGACAGCTTTCCGCCTCCGCAATATCATTGGGCTGTATGAGGATGTATGACCTCGATGAGAAAAGGGTCGACGCAATTATCGAATGCGCACTTGAAAACGGTATTAATTTCTTTGATCATGCGGATTGTTACGGAGACGGCGTGTGCGAACAACTGTTCGGGGATTATCTGAAACGGCACGGCGGAGCAAGAGAGCGTATTTACATACAGACAAAATGCGCCCTTCACGACGAACAATACGATTTTTCAAAGGAACATATAATCCGTTCGGTAGAGGGAAGTCTTTCCCGCTTGGGCGTAGACTATGTCGACCTGCTTTTACTGCACCGTCCGGATACGCTTATGGAGCCCGAAGAGGTTGCCGGTGCTTTTGACGTTTTGGCGACATCCGGAAAGGTACGTCATTTCGGAGTATCGAATCATAACTCCTTGCAGATTGAACTTCTTAAGACGGCGGTACGACAGCCGCTTATCGTAAACCAGTTGCAGTTTTCGGTCACGGAGGCGGGCATGGTGACGTCCGGCATGAATGTTAACATGAAAAATTCGGAATCTCAGATGCATGACGGCGGGCTGCTGGAATACAGCCGCATTAAGAACATAACGATTCAGGCATGGTCGCCTTTTCAATACGGATTCTTCGACGGAACATTCGTTGACAACGAGAACTTTCCCGAACTGAACGCAAAGCTTGCGGAAATCGGCGAAAAATACGGTTTGTCAAAAACCGGGGTCGCGGCAGCCTGGATATTGCGTCATCCCGCAAATATGCAGCTTATTGCCGGTACGATGAACCCGGACCACCTTACCGATATTTGCAAAGCTGCGGATGTTACGCTCACACGTTCGGAATGGTATGAAATTTACCGTGCGGCGGGGCATTGTCTGCCTTAAAAACCGATCACAGTACATATAAGCAAGCATCTGCGAAACGGTTAATTTCAAACCCGCAGGCAAAACGAAATTTATAATTGAGAAGACGGAAGGACATTACGGTGAAAACGGTTGGTAAGTCATTCCGTGAAGAAGAACAGATGACTGCAGATGAATTGATAAACGCCTGGAAAGCTGAAGAACGCATTGCCCGTATCCACGGCTGGGACTTTTCGCACATCCGTAACAGGTACACCGAGGAAGATGATCTGCCCTGGGATTACCGTGATACCGTACTGCGATACCTCAAGCCGGATATGCGTCTGCTGGACATCGATACCGGCGGCGGTGAATTTCTGCTTTCTCTGAATCACCCTTATATTAATACTGCGGCAACCGAAGGATATCCGCCGAACATAGAACTTTGCCGGCAGACGTTACTGCCGTTGGGCATCGATTTCCGGTCGGGTGACGGTAATGCGGAATTGCCCTTTGACGGTTCCGAATTCGACATGGTTATAAACCGCCACGGAGATTATATTCCGACAGAGGTTTACCGGCTGCTTAAACCCGGGGGAATATTCATCACTCAACAGGTGGGAGCCGAAAATGACCGTGAGCTTGCGGAGCTGCTGTGCGGCGAAACACAGATGTCTTTCCCGGAGCAGTATCTTAGCATTGCAACCGGGAAGCTTGTTGATGCAGGCTTTGAGATTGCAGAAGCGGAAGAGTGCTATAGGCCTATCAGATTCTTTGATGTGGGCGCACTGGTATGGTTTGCCCGGATTATCGAGTGGGAATTCCCGGGATTCTCGGTGGATACCTGCTGTGACAGGCTGTTGAATGCACAGCGGATTCTTGAACGAAACGGCTGTATTGAGGGGAGAATCCACAGATATCTGCTGGCGGCGAAAAAGTGAGTAACACAAAGGCTCGTATATACACTGCCGCCCGCCTTAACGGCTTAATGATTATCCGGTAAGGGTTTTACCGTATCGCGCACGGATTGTTATAATTTTCAAAAATTTCAACCAAAAAGCGGAAGCGTACGGCCGGTATGTAAGATTACCGGTCGGTTGGCTTCCGTTTTACGGTTGTTTAAATTTTTACCCGACTATTTCTTTTTGGCGCATTGTAAAATGAACCTGCAATAGTAAGAAAACAGAAAAAAGTATCC
>JBJENV010000037.1:0-21639 GCA_051880375.1 Lachnospiraceae bacterium | reverse complement strand
TGAAAGATTTTTCGGAATTGGCAGGTGCTAAAACAAATTTACCTTTCAAAGCTGTATGGAGAAAACTAAGGATTGACAGAAAAATTGAGAAAGTTTATACTTACACCAGTATGGAGTTTTTTACTCTTTTGCTACAGAAAGGTAAGGTGTTTTTATGGAAAAAATCAGAACAAGATACGCCCCGAGCCCGACAGGAAAGATGCATGTGGGCAATTTAAGAACGGCATTGTATGAGTATTTAATCGCCAAACACGAAGGCGGCGATTTTGTATTTCGTATAGAGGATACCGACCAGGAACGTTATGTGGAAGGAGCAACCGAGCTGATTTACCGCACGATGAAGGCATGCGGTCTGGAGTATGACGAGGGCCCGGACAAGGATAAGGGCTATGGCCCGTATGTACAGAGCGAGCGTGTAAAGACCGGTCTGTACATGAAGTATGCCAAGGAGCTGGTGGAAAAGGGAGAGGCATATTACTGCTTCTGCTCGAAGGAGCGCTTGGAGAGCTTAAAGACAACGGTTTCCGAGGACGGCGAGAGCAAGGAAATTGTAAAGTATGACAAGCACTGTCTGCACTTAAGCAAGGAAGAGGTAGAAGCAAAGCTAGCTGCCGGTGAACCTTTTGTTATTCGTCAGAATATGCCGACGACCGGTACGACGACGTTTACCGATGCGGTGTACGGTACGATTACGGTAGAAAACGCCGAGCTTGACGATATGATTTTAATCAAGTCCGACGGGTTCCCTACCTACAACTTTGCCAACGTCATTGACGACCATCTGATGAAGATTACCCACGTGGTGCGCGGCAACGAATATCTGTCCTCCACACCGAAGTATACCAGACTGTACCACGCATTCGGCTGGGAAGAGCCGGTGTATGTACACTGTCCGCTGATTACAAACGAGGAGCATCAGAAGCTTTCCAAGAGAAGCGGTCATTCTTCGTTTGAAGACCTGATGGAGCAGGGCTTTTTACCGGAGGCTGTCGTAAACTTTATGGTACTGCTCGGCTGGAGCTCCGGCACCGATCGTGAAATTTATTCCTTAAAAGAACTGGAAGAGGTATTTGATTATCACCATATCAACAAGTCCCCTTCTGTGTTTGATATGACGAAGCTTCGCTGGATGAACGGCGAATACATGAAGATGTTAGACGATGACAGATACTTAGAGCTTGCGCTTCCGTACGTGAAGCAGGTGATTCATAAGGATTTGGATCTGAACAAGATTGCGATGCTTGTAAAGACGAGAATCGAAACCTTCTTAGACATTGCGGAGAAGATTGATTTCTTTGAGGAGCTTCCGGAGTATGATACCGAAATGTATGTACACAAGAAGATGAAGACCACAAAGGAAAGCTCGCTTACCGTACTGACCGAGCTTCTTCCGGAGCTTGAGGCGCTTGACGACTATTCGATTGCAGGGGTAGAAAAGGTGCTGATGGGTTACATTGAGCGTACCGGAATCAAGAACGGACAGGGACTTTGGCCGGTTCGTACCGCGGTGTCCGGCAAGCAATCCACACCGGGTGGCGCCTATGAAATTATGGAGATTTTAGGAAAAGAGGAATCGTTAAACAGAATCCGCAAGGCAATTGCGATGTTGTCTTAATGCGGAGAATAAGAAGGGAGAAAAAGGATGACGACAGGAAGAGAACAGAAAGTAACAGTTGCGACAGAAACGGGAGCAGAGCAGTTCCTTTACCGGGATGAAACACAGCGTTTTATCCGTACGAACCGGTTCGCCTTTATTGCCTCCACACTGTTATACCTGCTGTGTATGGTGGATTTGGCGGTGCGCCTTTTACGTGCGGAAACCTCCACGGCACACTTCTCGATTGCCGGACTGGTTATTACGTTTCTTTGTATGGTAGTTAACCTGGCTGCCTACCTAAAGGCTGCGAAAACAAAGTATTATCGTCTGGTGATGACACTGACGACAGCAGCGGTCTATCTTGCAGTCAGTTTCTTTACCTATGTTACCTTTATTCACTGGGCACTGGTCGGTGCGCTGGCGCTCTGTATTCCGTACCATGATATGAAATACACGAAGCGTACCGCACTGTTTTATGCGGCAGTTTATTTGGGTAACATTACATACCGCCACATTGTCCACGCCGTGGTACTCACGGAAACGGATAACCTGATAGAAGTCGTGATGGTACTCTGTATCATCCTGACACTGGAAAGCTCCAGTAAACTCGGAAAGATGTTTAACGACCACATGAACGGCTATGTGGAATGGCAGAAGAACCAGGAAAAGCAGATGTTAAATGACATCATTGATATTTCCAGGGTAGTGAAGGCGGAAACCGATAAGGGACATGAATATGTGGCAGATTTGTATTCGGCGGCGGAGACGGTGCAGCGCAGTATGACAGAGATTTCCACCGCAACGGAAATGACGGCGGAAAACGTGCAGGAGCAGAATATGATGACACAGGAAATCCAGAATGCCATTGAGGAAACCGTCAGCCGTTCCCGTGTTATGGTAGATGTTGCCAAGGAGTCGAATGCAAGCATCCGCGAGAATATGCAGGCAATGGATGAATTAAAGGTACAGTCCGGAAGCATTGCGGAAACCAATCTTCAGGTCACGGAGTCGATGAAGAATCTCCAGCACAAGACAAAGGAAGTAGAGGACATAGCGGGCGTCATTTTCAGCATTTCCAGCCAGACAAATCTGCTTGCTCTCAATGCCTCCATTGAAAGTGCAAGAGCAGGGGAAGCCGGACGCGGTTTTGCGGTGGTTGCGGAGCAGATTCGCCAGCTTGCCGAGCAGACGAAAGCGTCGACCGAGAACATTGCAAGGATTATCAGTGAATTAAACCAGAATGCGGATGAGGTGGTGCATGCGGTAGATAATTCCATGAATGCGACAAAGAAGCAGAATGAAATGATTGTCACCGCGGCAGATAACTTTACGAAGCTGGATAGCAATATTGCATCTTTAATCGGCGGAATCAACGAGATTGATACAAAGATTTCCGCGTTGTATGAAGCAAATAACAAGATCGTGGAAAACATTTCGCAGCTCTCTGCCACTACCGAGGAAATCACGGCAAGCGCAGAACAGGCGAAGGAGTTAAGTGACCGTAACTTAAAGACCGCACAGGAAACCAAGGATGCACTCGAAACCATCCAGACTACATCAGAAGGAATGGAAAAATATTTTTGAAGTTAAATGAAGCACAACAAAAAGCAATAGAGCACGGAGACGGTCCGCTGTTAGTTTTAGCGGGACCGGGCTCCGGCAAAACAGCCGTAATCACAAGGAGAATTCTCGAACTGACAGGGAAGCATCAGGTCAGACCGGGAAATATTCTTGTGATTACTTTTACTAAGGCGGCAGCCCTGCAGATGCAGGAACGCTATGAGAAGCTTTTACAGGAAGCAGAGAAAGTTTCCCATGCGCAGGTTGCGCATACGCAGATTGCGCATACGCAGGTTGCGCATGCCCAGTCCAGCATCGTCAATTTCGGAACGTTTCATGCGGTATTCTTTAAGATTCTCAAGTACGCATATCATTTTACGGCAGCAAATATTATCAAGGAGGAAGACAGCTGTCAGATGCTTTCGGAAATTATCCGCAGACTTGATTTGGAACTGGAGGATGAGAAGGATTTTATCGAAGAGGTGCGCGGAGAAATCAGCCGGATTAAATCCGAGCGTCTGGACATTTCCACCTATTATTCCATGAGCTGCCCGGAGGAACAGTTTAAACAGATTTACCTCGCGTATGACGGGGAAATGCGAAAGCGCGGACTGATTGACTTTGATGACATGATGCTGCTGTGCTATGAGCTTTTGACAAAGCGGTCGGATATCCTTTCCATGTGGCAGGATAAGTACCGCTACATCCTGATTGATGAGTTTCAGGATATCAACCGCCTGCAATATGAAATTATCCGTCTGCTCGCCAGGCCGCAGGACAATCTGTTTATTGTCGGAGACGATGACCAGTCGATTTACCGGTTTCGGGGCGCAAAGCCGGAGATTATGTTAAACTTCTTAAATGATTATCCGCAGGCGGGACAGGTACTGCTTAATTATAACTATCGTTCTCAGGCGAATATTGTGATAACGGCACAGAATCTGATTTCTTTTAATAAGAAGCGCTTTGAAAAGGAAATTCTTCCGACGAAAGAGGCAGGAACGCCGGTGCGAATCCAGACATTTCCGACACAGGAGGAGGAAGACGAAGAAATCGTAAGCCTGATTCGGCACTACCATGCGGAAGGCATGGCGTACCGGGAAATGGCGGTGCTGTTCCGCACCAATACGCAGGCGCGTCATCTGCTCGGTAAGCTGTTGTCCTATAACATTCCGTTTCAGATGAGGGACAAGGTACCGAATCTGTTTGAACACTGGATTGCAAGGAATATCATTGCCTATCTGAAGCTGGCGAAGGGAAGCAGGGAACGGGCTCTCGTGCTGCAGGTCATGAACCGTCCGAACCGGTATTTGTCCAGAGAGCTCCTGACGGATGCTACCGTGGATTTTGAGCAATGGAAGCGGGCATATCGTGACCGGGACTGGATGGCGGAGCGGATTGAAAAGCTGGAATATGACCTGTCACTGATTGCAAGGACAAATCCGTATGCCGCAATCACCTATATCAGGAGAGCCGTCGGCTACGATAAATATCTGGAGGAATATGCGGATTACCGCAGAATGCGGCCGGAAGAGCTGTTGGAAACCATGAACGAACTACAGGAGAGCGCCAGAGGGTTTGATACGTGTGAGGAATGGTTTGCCTATATGGAGGAGTACAAACAGGAACTGGAGCGGCAGAAGGAGCAGCGGGAGCGCCGCGATATTGACGGCGTGATGTTAGCGACCATGCACTCCGCAAAAGGACTGGAATATGAAGCAGTGATTCTTCCCGATGTGAACGAGGGAGTGGTTCCGTATAAGAAGGCACAGTCGGAGGACGAAATCGAAGAGGAACGTCGCATGTTCTATGTGGCGCTCACAAGAGCAAAAGGTCGGTTGTCTGTGTTTTCGGTACAGCAGATGCACGGAAAGGAAATGAAGGTATCGCGGTTTGTGAAAGAAATGAGGAAAACAAAGCAGGAGCTTTGTGCAGGCTGCCGCCTCCGTCATGTCGTGTACGGTGAAGGAACGTTAACGGCACGCGAGGGCGCAAAACTCCGCATTCTGTTTGACGGGCTGCGGGAGGAGAAGGTTCTGGATGAAGAAACCTGCTTTGCACGCGGACTGTTAAAAGTCATTGCAGAATAGTTCCGCACTAAGAAAACTCGTCTTCGCTGACCATGCGGTAGCCGACGCCGATTTCCGTAAAGATGTACTGCGGGGTCGCAGGATTCTTTTCGATTTTTCTGCGGATGTTTGCCATATTCACACGCAGAATCTGGTTGTCTCCGCCGGCATTCGGTCCCCAGAGCTCCCGCATGATGGCGTCATAGGTCAGGACACGTCCTGCATTTTTGCCGAGCAGTGCCACAAGCTTGAACTCGTTCTGGGTCAGGTTTGCATCGACGCCGTCTACGAACACACGGTACTTGTCATAGTCAATGACTAAGCCGCCGGCCTTAAATTTCCCGTCGGAGGTCATGGAGGAGTTGTAGGCGGAGGTCCTGGTATGCCGGATGGCGGTACGGATTCTGGCAAGCAGTTCGTCGGCACCGAACGGTTTTGTAATATAGTCGTCTGCACCGAGGTCCAGGGCAGATACCTTTTCGGTTTCGTGGGTTCTTGCCGAAACTACGATAATCGGAAGCTGGGACCACTGACGGACAAAGGAAATCAGCCTGCTGCCGTCCATATCCGGAAGTCCTAAGTCTAGCAGAATGAGATCCGGGCAGTGCGAGGTAATCATGCGCATGGCTTCCTCACCCGTGCAGGCAACTAACGGCTCATAGCCATGGGAGGACAATACGGTGGTGATGAAGTTGCAGATTCCCTTCTCGTCTTCTATAATCAGTATTTTTTCTTTGATTGTCATTCTATGTACCATGCCTTTCCGGACCTGACAGGCTTTGCCTGTAAATCAGGCGTCTTCCCTTTTCCTATATTATAGCACAAAAGTCCCTTAAATTTGTGTTAAGAATGTACTGCGTTTTCACACCCGTGTACCTCGAGCTTTCGTATTTTTTAAGAGTAAAGGAAAGAGGCGGCAAAATCTTAAAAGTAATACGGCAGCATCATCGCATGTTCTTTTCCGCTGCCGCATGTGGAGCTCGTCTTAGTACTTCCGCATCTTTCTGGAACGACGAAACACGCTGCAGAAGCACTGTCTGAGCAGCCGGACGACATCTCCCCGCAGGTATACTTGGGGGGCGTTCTCACTCTGGCAGAGACGCAACGGCACGTAACGTGTTTCCTAAAAAACAGGAATACAACACGTAAGTGCCGGCGTCTCTTTAAGCCCCCTTCGTCATACCTGCGGGGAGAATGCCGTCGGATGCGAGTTTGCGGTGCAGCGTGTAATCGAACGTCGCGACAGAAAGATGCGAGAAGTTCTTGGACGAGGGAATGAGCGGCGGCGAGAAGAACATGCGATGCTGCTGCCGCATTAAGATACATATTGTGCCGCCTCCTTCCGGTGTTTAAAAAATACGAAAGTGAGAGGAATATATGGGTACGAAAACGCAGAGAATTGTGCTATAATGAATATTATAAGTCGGTGCTTGCCGACGCTTAAGAAAACAGGAGGTGTGTCATTATGTGTACCGCAGCAACCTACCGGACGAAGGATCACTACTTCGGACGAAATCTGGATTATGAATATTCTTATCAGGAGACCGTTACGGTAACTCCGCGCAACTACCCGTTTGCCTTCCGCAGGACAAAGGAGATGCGCAGCCATTACGCAATGATTGGTATGGCGTTTGTTGTGGACAACTGTCCGCTTTACTATGATGCAACCAATGAAAAGGGACTCAGTATGGCAGGCCTTAACTTTGTCGGAAACGCAAAGTATAACGAAGCCTGTGAGGGGAAGGACAATGTGGCGGTATTTGAATTTATTCCATGGGTACTGGGACAGTGTGCAGACCTGACGGAAGTAAAAGAACTGCTGTCAAACATCAATCTGACCCGTGACAGCTTCAATGAGCAGCTACCGGTGGCGGAGCTTCATTGGCTGATTTCGGACCGGAACGGCTCGATTACCGTGGAATCGGTAGAGGACGGACTGAAGGTATACGAGAATCCGGTCGGTGTACTGACCAATAATCCGCCGTTTGAATACCAGATGTTTCAATTAAACAATTATGTCGGACTGTCGACGGAGCAGCCGGAAAACGGCTTTTCAAAGCAACTGGAACTGAATAAATACAGCCGCGGTATGGGAGGACTCGGGCTTCCGGGCGATTTATCCTCCATGTCCAGATTTGTCAAGGTGGCATTTACAAAAATGAATTCGTGTTCCGGAGATTCGGAAAGCGAAAGTGTCAGCCAGTTTTTCCATATTCTTGAGTCGGTAGAGCAGCAAAGAGGCTGCGTGCATATGGGAGATGGAAAATACGAGATTACGATTTACAGCTCCTGCTGCAACACCGATAAAGGAATTTACTACTATAAGACATATGAAAACAGCCAGATTTCGGGTGTGGATATGCATAGAGAGAACCTGGACGGAGATACTCTTGTATCCTATCCGCTGATTACCGGTCAGCAGATTCGGATGCAGAATTAAAAAATTTATAGTTCTTGTGGAATTTTATCGAAGCCCGTGCTATAATGTCATTATCATGTGTTATATTGCCCTTTCGACAAGAAAGGGTAATATGCACTTTTTCGTGCGCTCTGCGCCAAATACGCAATGCCAAAGGAAAGGATGGAACAGCAGATGTTTGATTTACAGAAAGCTAGTATGTGGAAAAGAGTATCGGCGTTCCTGTTTGACGGAATCCTTCTCGGCATTCTGACAGTAGGCTTTGCATTTATTTTTTCTACAATATTCAGATATGACAACTATAATAAATTATTAAACGAAGCTTACGCCGGATACGAAGCCAAATACGGAATTGTGTTTGAAATCACCGAGGAACAGTACAACAGCATGTCGGCAGAAGAGTCAGAGAAATATAACAGCGCTTATGCGGAACTGATTGCCGACAGTGAGGCAATGTACGCTTATAATATGGTAGTCAATTTGACGCTGGTCATTACTACCTTAAGCATTCTTTTCAGTTATGCCCTGCTGGAATTTGTTGTTCCGCTGCTGCTTGGAAACGGGCAGACACTCGGTAAAAAAGTCTTTGGCATCGGTGTCATGCGCACGGACGGTATCCGTGTGACTCCACCGTTACTGTTCATCCGGACGATTCTCGGAAAATTCACGATTGAAACGATGATTCCCGTGCTGATTCTTCTTATGATTTATTTTAATACCATAGGAATTGTGGGAACCCTGATTTTGGGACTGATTCTGCTGTTGCAGATTATTTTACTTATAGCAACCGATACCAACTCTCTGATTCATGACCTGCTTGCAAAGACGGTCGTCATTGACCTTGCCAGCCAGATGATTTTTGCGGACGAAGAAGAGATGATTGCGTATAAGAAAAAGGTGCATGCAGAAAAGGCCGCTCGTCAGACATATTAGTCACAGCAAAAAAAGAAACAATAGTGGAAAGGGAAATGTATGAAAGTTGTATTGCAGAATTTAACAAAAATCTTCCCGAGCCGTAACAAAAAGTCGAATGAGGAAGTCGTTGCGGTAAACGATTTTACTTTCGAGATTCCGGATGGTAAGCTGATCGGCTTACTCGGTCCTTCCGGCTGCGGAAAAAGTACCACACTCTACATGATCAGCGGTTTGCAGAAACCGACCAGTGGTAAAATTTTCTTTGGAGATGACGATGTAACCGAATTATCCACAGAAAACAGAGGCGTCGGTCTGGTATTCCAGAACTATGCGCTGTATCCTCACATGACGGTGAAGCAGAATATTCTCTTCCCTCTGCAGAACTTAAAGGGAGAGGACAGACCTTCCAAGGAAGAAATGTTAGAAAGAGCTTATCATGCTGCAAAGCTGGTTCAGATTGATGAGCTGATGGACCGTAAGCCGAGCGAACTTTCCGGCGGTCAGCAGCAGCGTGTCGCTATTGCCAGAGCGCTTGTAAAAATGCCTCGTGTGCTTCTGTTAGACGAGCCGCTCTCCAATCTGGATGCACGTTTAAGATTACAGACCCGCGAGGAAATCAGAAGAATTCAGAAGGAAACCGGAATTACCACCGTATTCGTAACGCATGACCAGGAAGAAGCAATGAGCATTTCCGATATGATTGTTGTGATGAAGCTGGGTGTGGTTCAGCAGATTGGCGAGCCGCAGGAGGTTTATGACAATCCGGTCAACCTGTTTGTTGCAAAGTTCCTCGGTACGCCGCCAATCAACGTATTCAACGGGCGTGTAAAGGAAAACAGATTGTATATCGGTGAGGATGCCGTACTGGATATTGCAGGTGTTCCGGATCAGGAGGTTATTGTCGGAATCCGTCCGGAGGGCTTTGTCCTTTCGGAAAACGGCCGGTTGCAGTGTCACTTGAACAATGTGGAGGTCATGGGCCGTGATGTGAGCATCGTTTCGACCAATGAAGCTTCTGTAAATCCGGTCATCCGCTCAATTATCAATGCTGACAACAAGGTTAATCAAGAGGATGAGGTTGTCAGATACGAAGTGAAGCCGCATAAATTATTCATTTTCAATAAGGAAAATGAGGAGAGAATCTATTTTGAGGTGAAATAATATGGTTGACAATAAACAGCAGTGGAAAGCTTGGCTTTACCTGGCACCGGCAATTGTCCTGTTGCTCGTGTTTACTGTATGGCCGATTATTAACACGGTAAGAATGGCTTTTTTGGAGGGCTACAGAAGCCTTGAGGCTGCGGGTGGCGCAACCTTCAGCTTCGGAATCGGAAACTTTATTAAGGTTGTAAAGTACCAGAGGTTCTTAACCTGCTTAAAAAACACAATTTTGCTTTGTGTCCTGACAGTGCCGATTTCCACGATTCTGGCGCTGCTCATTGCGGTAGCTTTAAACTCTATCAAGCCTTTGCAGAGAATTCTGCAGACCATCTTTTTCCTGCCTTATGTCACAAACTCCATTGCTATCGGTATGGTGTTTGCTGCGATGTTTAACATTGTCGGCAGCTTTTACGGCACCGAAAATGAAATTATCGTAACGGCAGGTATTATCAATAACGTCATTGAGTTTTTCGGAGGTTCCGCCGTTAACTGGATTAACTATGGTTCTACATACGCTGCAAACATTACGGTTATGGTAGTTTACATCGTATGGAACGCATTGCCGTTTAAAATTCTGGTACTGCTCGGTGGTCTTCAGAGTATTAACAAGCAGTATTACGATGCGGCAAAGGTGGATGGCACATCCCGTAAGAGAATCTTTACACGCATTACTGTGCCGCTTCTTTCCCCGATGCTTGCCTATGTTGTCATCACAGGCTTTATCGGCGGTTTTAAGGAATATACCAGCATCGTCGGTATCTTCGGCGAGGCAATGGGACCTGCGGACGATGCCGGCAGACTGAATACGATGGTCGGCTTCATCTATGACGCCTTAAGCAGCAACAATCAGGGACGTGCCAGCGCAGCCGCTCTGATTCTGTTTGGTATCATCCTTGTTGTTACGATGATTAACATGCAGGTCAGCAAGAAGCGAGTTCATTATTAAGAGTTGAGAGGTGCCATATGACAAATAAAGACAATATTACAATGCGTGAAAAAAACATGCAGCAGGTATCTTTCAGACAGAAGGTCGGAAAAACAGTGGTTCTGATTGGGGTTTATGCGTTTTTGCTCTGCATGGCGCTTATCGTCCTGTTTCCGTTTTACTGGATGATTATTTCTTCCTTAAAGACGCTGGACGAATACCGCATGAGTGTACCTACCTTCTGGCCGCATTCCGTTATGTTCAGCAACTATGCAGAGGCATTTACTTCTGCCGGACTGGGAAGACTGTTTCTTAACACCCTGTATGTCGGTGTGGTTTCTACCATACTTTCTCTGGTGATTACGGTCTTATCCGCGTTTGCATTTGCAAGACTGGAATTTAAGGGAAAGAATATGATGTTTGGTGCGCTGCTTGCCACGATGATGATTCCGGGCGAACTTTTCACCATTACAAATTACAGCACGGTAACGCAGCTTGGATGGATGAATACCTATACGGTTTTAATTGTTCCGTTCTTAGTCAGCGTTTTCTATATTTATCTGCTGCGGCAGAATTTTATGCAGATTCCGAACGAACTGTATCTTGCCGCAAAGGTAGACGGTACAAGTGATATCAAATATTTGTGGAAGGTGATGGTGCCGCTCTCTCTGCCGACCCTGATTTCCATTACCATCTTAAAAATGATGGGTGCGTGGAATTCCTACATCTGGCCGAGACTCGTTGCAAATGACGAAGCACACCGGATGATAACAAACGGTCTTCGTAACGCCTTCACAGACACGACCGGTGATGTCAATTATCCGGTACAGATGGCAGCAGTTGCCATTGTTTCCGCTCCGCTGTTCCTTGTGTTTATTTTCCTTAGAAAATATATCATGGCAGGTGTCAGCAGAAGCGGCATTAAGGGTTAGTTATGTGATGGTTCGGAGTACCGGCGGACATGCTGCAACGGGAAAACATAAGAGGACTTTCCCGCTGCGCTCCGAATTCTCGCAATAACATATTTTTTTTCAACAGAAAGGGAGGAATACAATCCATGAAAAAGAAGCTTTTATCCGTATTATTGGTTCTTTCGCTTGCACTTGGCCTGGTTGCATGCGGTGGTAAGGACAATAATACAGACAACGGAACGAACAATTCCGGTGTATCTGACAACACAGAAAACACCAACAATGCCGGTGACAATACGGCAAAGGTATTTTCCAATTTCGACGTACCGGCGGCTGGCTACGACGGAAGCGATGTAACGATTACGTTCTATCACACAATGGGTTCTAACCTGCAGACTGTTTTAAACCTTTACATTGAAGAGTTTAACAAGCTGTATCCGAACATCCACATCGAATCCACCGCTGTCGGCAGCTATGATGATGTACGTGACCAGATTAGTACTGAAATCACAGTTGGCAACCAGCCAAACATCGCATACTGCTATCCGGACCATGTAGCTCTTTACAACCTTGCAAAGGCTGTGGCTACGCTGGACAGCTTAATTGAAAGTGATATTACGGTAACAAGAGCTGACGGCACGACCGAGGTTCTTGGTCTGACAGACGAGCAGAAGGCTGATTTCATCGCAGGTTACTATAACGAAGGTAAGCAGTTTGGAGACGGTGCAATGTATACCATGCCGCTTTCCAAGTCTACCGAAGTTCTTTACTACAACAAGACGTTCTTTGATGCAAACGGTCTGACCGTTCCTACCACTTGGGATGAGATGGCTGCTGTTTGTGCAAAGATTAAGGAAATTGACCCGAACTCCATTCCGCTTGGCTATGACAGTGAAGCAAACTGGTTCATTACCATGTGTGAGCAGTACGGTTCTCCTTATACCAGTGCTACCGGCGACCATTATCTTTTCGATAATGAGACGAACAGAAACTTTATTAAGATGTTCAGAGAGTGGTACCAGAAGGGTTATCTGACTACACAGACCCTGTACGGTGCATACACCTCCGGTCTGTTTACTACCTTAACAGGCACAAAGAGCTATATGTCCATCGGTTCCTCAGCAGGTGCAACCTACCAGCGCCCGGCAGCAGATACTGACGGAAACTATCCGTTTGAAGTAGGTATTGCGACAATCCCTCAGGTAAGCGCATCCAACAAGAAGGTTATTTCCCAGGGACCTAGCGTATGTATCTTCAAGAAGTCCAATCCGCAGGAAGTTGTTGCATCCTGGCTGTTTGTTAAGTTCCTGACAACTAACGTAGAGTTCCAGGCTGAATTCTCCATGGCTTCCGGTTATGTTCCGGTATTAAAGTCCGTTGCTTCCAATCCGGTTTATGCCGACTTCTTAGCAAAGGCTGACGGCGGCAAGTATGTATCTGCTCTGAGTGCAAAGGTTTGTCTGGAGCAGGAAAGCGCATATTATACTTCTCCTGCATTTAACGGTTCCTCTACCGCACGTGATCAGGTTGGTACCTTGTTATCCAAGTGTCTGACGGCTGCTGACGGCGGTGACGTCGACAAGATGATTAAGAAGGCGTTTGAGGATGCTGTTGCAGAGTGCGAGTACAGCAACTAATAAAGAAAAATGGTTGAAACTATGTTAAAAAAAATATCTTTACTTTTTCTGGTGTGTCTTACAGCCGCGATGCTTTGCGGTTGTAAGGGAAACACACCGACAACGGATAACGTTAACCCGACAGGAGGCGCTAATCCCGCCGAAGAATCCGGAACTTCCGAAAACAGTACATCCCCGGCGGAAATCGTTGATTACGCTGCGGCAGTCAGGCTTAACATGTCTTCGGACACGGTCAAGCAGGAGGTAACGGTAAAAACCTTCGTAGATGGTGATACCACACATTTCCATGTTCCTTCCACCGTAGTGGATACCGGTGTCCTGAAGGCAAGATATCTTGCCATCAATACTCCGGAGTCTACGGGAAAAATTGAGGAATACGGAAAAAAAGCTTCTGAATTTACAAAGGAAAAGCTTTCTGCGGCAACCTCCATCATTATTGAGTCGGATAACGGAACATGGAATCTGGACTCGACCGGAGGAAGATATCTTGTCTGGGTATGGTACAAAACGAGTGATTCGGAAGACTACAGAAACTTAAACATTGAGATTCTTCAGAACGGTCTTGCCATTGCAAACTCTTCGGCAAATAACCGTTACGGCGAAACCTGTATGGCAGCGATTGCCCAGGCAAAGTCACAGAAGCTTAATATTTACTCCGGTGAAAAGGATCCGGGCTTTTATTACGGTGAAGCGATTGAGCTTACCTTAAAAGAACTGAGAACGAATATCGAAGCATACAATGGGGTGAAGGTCGCATTTAACGGCGTCATTACCACAAACAATAACAACGGTGTTTACATCGAGGATTATGATGAAGAAACCGGTATGT
The DNA here is from genome assembly GCA_051880375.1 of Lachnospiraceae bacterium. Classification (GTDB taxonomy): domain Bacteria; phylum Bacillota; class Clostridia; order Lachnospirales; family Lachnospiraceae; genus SIG299. The sequence continues at coordinate 7,616 of JBJENV010000037.1, read as the reverse complement.
ACTACGGTATTTTCGTTTACTACGGCTTTAACCTGCCGGGAGAAGGACTGGATGTTTTGTCGGTCGGAAACGAATCCCGCATTGTCGGAACGGTGCAGTATTACGAGACCGGCGGTACCTATCAGGTGGCGGGGCTGACGTACCGGCAGATGAAACCGAATGACCCGGGCAACATTCAGAAAATCAGCGACGGTCATACGGCAGCTTATCTTCTGACGGACGCCGATACCTTTGTAAACGGAAAGGTTTCGGTAGAAGCAGGAGAGGAAGTCAAAACGTTTGACTATGCTGCTCTTGCGATGGGAACCTCCGTTGAGATGAAAGATTTGAAGGTGAAGAAGGTCTATACGACAGTTAATGAGGAAAGTTCCTCATTTGGTGCCATGACCTTAACCTGTGAGGCGGACGGTATCACGGTATCGGTGCGTACCGTTGTCCTGTATGATGAAAATCACAATCTCATTACGGAAGATGCCTACCTTGGCAAAACCATAGATGTAAAGGGTATTGTGGATTACTTTGACGGAGCATATCAGATTAAAGTATTTTCCGCAGATAACATTACTGTGAAATAAATAGAATGAAGGAGCCGAACATGAAAAAATTAATTGCTTGTGTTTTATTATTCACTATGTGCATTTCAGGATTCGCAGCCTGCTCCAAAGAAACCTCCGGCAACCCGGAGCCTACGGCAACGACAGCGCCTACGGCAACAACGGCACCTACGGAAGCTCCGGTGGATACCGTAAGTGACTTAACTGCTGCAAAGAACTATCTGTTCACCATGTATAAGGATGCAACAGAGGCTACTCCGGCAGATTATACGGTTGTAGGTGTTGTTAACATCGGCGGTGTTCTTTTTAACATTGACTGGACGGTTGACAATGAAACCGTAAAGATTATCCCGGGCGATAACAAGATGGTAACGATTGATGTGGATGACAAGAATCCGGAAGAAGTCAGCTATACCTTAACGGCTACACTTTCCGACGATAAGGGAAATAAAGAAGTTGTTTCCTTCTTCCACAGGGTTCCGGCAGCTATCATCATTGACGGCGGTATGAGCTATGCAGAAATTGTAGATGCTGCTTATACATTAGAGGACGGACTTGCCTTAGAGGAAACCTTCAGACTGTATGGCACTATCACCAATATCGATACTCCGTACAGCGCAGACTACAAGAACATTACCGTGACCATTGCGGTTGCCGGTAAGGAAGATAAGCCGATTATGTGCTATCGCTTACAGGGCGAAGGCTGTGAAAACCTTGCAGTCGGTGATAAGATTACCGTAGAAGGCACACTTAAGAACTATAAGGGAACGATTGAGTTTGATAAGGGCTGTGCATTCCTTGGTTACGGCGAGCAGGTTGACCAGACACAGCTTTTAGAGGCTGCTTATGCGTTGGAGGATGGTCTTGCCATGACGGCTCCTTCCGTAATGAAGGGCGTTATTTCCAACATCGATACTCCGTACAGTGCAGACTATCAGAACATTACCGTTACGATTGTTGTGGACGGACACGAGGATAAGCCGGTTATGTGCTATCGTCTTGCAGGCGAAGGCGCAGAAAACCTTGCTGTAGGTGATACGATTGCCGTAGCAGGTACGATTAAGAACTACAAGGGAACGATTGAGTTCGATAAGGGCTGTCGGCTTGTTCCGGCAGAGGCTTTTGCTTCTGCAAGAATTGCCGTTTCCGCATATTCTCTGGAAGAGAATCTTTCCTTAACAGAGGCTAAGACAATTACCGGTGTCATTACAAACGTAGATACCGCATACAGTGCAGACTATCAGAACATTACCGTTACGATTGTAGCCGGTGGTCTTACCGATTACCCGATTATGTGCTATCGTCTTGCAGGCGAGGGCGCTGATAAGATTGGTGTCGGAGATACGATTACCGTAACCGGTATTTTAAAGAACTACAAGGGCACCATTGAATTTGACAAAGGCTGTACACTGGATGCAGTAGCTGCAGCAGGAGCAGAAACTCCTGCTCCTACCGAGGCTCCGGCTCCTACGGAGACTCCGGTGGTGGAAGAGCCTTCGGTTGATCCGGCTGTCCTGCTTGATGAATCCAAGCTTCTTGATGCAGCGTATGCGCTGGAAGAGGGTGCATCCATGCCGGCTGTTTCCGTTGTAAAGGGTGTTATTACAAGCATTGATACGGAATACAGCGAGCAGTATGGCAACATCACGGTTACCATTGTGGTAAACGGCAATACAGAAAAGCCGGTTCAGTGCTTCCGCTTAAAGGGTGAGGGCGCTGCAACTCTTGCTGTTGGTGATGAAATTGTTGTGATGGGTACTTTAAAGAATTATAAGGGTACCATTGAATATGATGCAGGCTGTCAGCTTGTGGCAACCGATGCGTATGAAAACGTTCAGGCAGCTGTTGCAGCGTATGCTCTGAAAGAGGGTGCCGCTCTTACTGAAGAGAAGACAGTGACCGGTGTTATCGCAAGTGTAGATACGGAATACAGCGAGCAGTATGGTAACGTAACCGTTACGATTGTGGTAGCAGGTCTGGAGGATTACAAGATTCAGTGCTTCCGTTTAAAGGGCGAGGGTGCTGCAACGATTGGTGTCGGCGATATGATTACCGTTACCGGTACGTTAAAGAACTACAAGGGTACTGTTGAATTTGATGCAGGCTGTACTCTTGGTGAAGTTGTAAAGGCTAACTAAAATTTTCACGGTTACATAAAAAACAGAAAAACGGCGGTTTTGACGATAAGGTCAAAGCCGCCGTTTGCATATCCGTATGTTTTGCCTGTACTAAATTAGAGGAAAGATTAGTTGTTGATTTGAGTATGGGTATTGTACCCCGAGAGTGCATGAAATACATCCATGTTGGTCCGGTTCAATGTCAACGGCGTAATGGAAATGTAGCCGTGCATGACGGCATCGGTGTCCAGTTCATTGTTCCCGCTGTCTTCATAGACACATTTGCCGGTAGGTTTGACAAGATGGTTCTCCTGCCAGAGAAAATCGTCCGAATAGTACGGACCGCCCTGCCTTGTGATGCGGATTCCCCTGCTGTTTAACGGAATGTTGACATTATAGAGATTGTTTTTTTCAAGCAGGTGATGACGGATAAAAAAGTCATATACCGTGTCAAGATGCTTTAAGGCAGGAGTAAAGTCCGATGGGTCGGTGGAGACTGCCACGGCAGGGACACCAAGACATGCCGCCTCAAAAACTGCACCGACGGTTCCGGAATAGGCGATATCCAGCCCGATATTAACGCCGCGGTTAATACCGGAAAGAACTAGATCATACGTCTTGTTCAGACCGAGGATACCGAAACGGACACAGTCGGCAGGCGTAGAATCTACGGCATAGGCTTCTATTCCCGGAATCAGGTTGCTTTTTATGGCTTTAAACGGTTTATGGATTTCAATACCGTGACTTTTTCCGCTTTGTTCTTCTTTTGGAGCAACGACGGTTACTTCGCCGAACTGTTCTGCCCATTTTGCAAACGGCGGCAGAACTTCGGAGCGGATACCGTCATCGTTCGTAATTAAAATTCTCATAGCCATCCCTCATGTGTTTCTTTATATTCTTTGATTAGAGCATCTGCCTCGCTCACCAGTGCGAGGAGTTCTTCTTCGTTGTAAACCGTGGCGCCGCTTGCACAGGCATGACCGCCTCCGCGATACCGTTCTGCCAATGTATTGATGGCAGCAAAGCGGGAACGCAGACGAACGCGGATGGTTCCGGCTTCGTCGCCGACTTCAATAAACGCAATCCAGCAGAGGCAGCCTTTGATGGAATCCATGTAGGAAACAGAAGCGCTTGCGTCTTCCAAGGACAAATCAAACTGTTCCTGCATGGCTTTGTCTACAAACAGATAGGCAACACCGTGTTCGGTAATCTTCATGGCGTCATAAACGTGAGCTTTGAACTTAAACTGCTTAAATTCATCCAGATACAGATTGGCATACAGCACCTCGGTATTGATTCCCTGGTCAAGGAGAAGAGCTGCAAGACGCATCGTTTCGCCCGAAACACAGCTGAAACGGAAACGCCCGGAATCGGTTACCATGCCCGTATAAAGATAGGTGGCAGCCTGCGAATTGATTTTTAACTCATCACGGAACGTACTGTAAAATTCGGCCACCATTTCACACGTAGATGAGCGTTCCTCTTCTACCCAGGAGCAGTCACCGTAAGGGCTGTTGTCAATATGATGGTCTATTTTGATTAACTCCTTACAAAGGGAGTAGCGTTTGCTCGAAATGCGGTCGGCAGAACCGGTATCTAAGACGATGCCGAGTGCATCGTGAAACAGTTCGTCAGGAACCGGTTCATCCTCCGGACCTAAAAATTTCAGGTATTCGGCATAATCTTCGTTGACCAGATAAACCTCCTTTTCAGGATAGGTGAGCTTCAGAATTTCCTGCAGCCCCTTCGTGGAGCCTACTGCGTCGCCGTCCGGTCGGAAGTGGCGGAACAACAGAATACGGTTGTATGCTTTTATTTTTTGAAGAATTTCTGTCATCTTTTCTTTATTCATTTTAAATTTCCTTTCCTTCCTCTGCTAACAGGTCTAAGTCATGCAGCATAGACATGGCATCATCCTTTGTTTTAACGGTTGCGCCGCTTGCCTTTTGATGACCGCCTCCGCCGTATTTTACGGCAATCGGATTGATATTATACCGGTCGGAACGAAGTTCGCACAAAATACCGTTTTCTGTTTCCGTGAAGTTGACCCAGATGCTGACTCCCTTGATATCTGCCATTGTATTTACCATGCCGCGGGATATGGTAAAGGTGTCGATGCCCAGTGCCGCTACCTCATCCAGAGTGGTGTAAATATAGGCAACCTTATGCTCGGTAAAGTTTGCTTTTAACAGAAACTGTGCCCGCAGTTTTTTACTTTCATAGTCTTCCGAGTAGAGGTCGCGATAGACATCGTCCAGATCAAACGTCTGCTCCATCAAAAAGGAGGCAAGCCGGAACGTGCGCGAGGTGGTTGCATCATAGCGGAAGCGTCCGGAATCGGTCACCATGCCGGTAAACAGGGACTTTGCAGCAAGAGACGGAACACGGAGCTTACTCTGAACAGCAAATTCGGTAATCAGACCGCAGCAGCTTTCAAATGTCGTATCGATCGCTTCCACATCCGCAATCTGCTCAACGAAAATATGGTGGTCGAAGCGGATGGTACGCGCCGCAAGGCGGTATCGGTCATCGCTGATAAGGGATGTTCCGCCGCAGTCTAAAATGATGGAAAGTGCACCGGTAAACATATCGTCCGCTACTTCGTCCATTACGGAATCTTCCATAAAGTCATAGCGGCCTGCCGCGTCTCCCACAACATAAATCTGCTTGTCCGGGTAATTTTCTTTTAGGATATGTTTCAGACCTATCTGGCTGCCCAGAGCGTCACCGTCCGGTTTATTGTGACGGTGGATGATAATTCTGTCATACTTTTCAATTTCGTTTATGATGTTTTCAAACATGGTAATCTCCTTATTCTGCTAAAAGTCAGTCGAAGTATCCCTTATATTCTACTTTATACTTACTGTCCGGGAACAGGAAGTGATGCAGGTCAATAAAGTAATCGTCTGTCATGCTGGCAATGTAGTCAACGACCAGCTGGTTCGGCTCCGTTTTTTCATATGGCGTCTGTCTGGTATAGTATGTCTGGTTGACATAGTTGATATGATGCGTGAAAATAGGAGATGTCTTGTTGCCCTGCTTTAAGTCATCAAGCAGCTGTCCGTAGATTTCCGCCATCATCGGCTTTACGGTGACATCAAGCTTCGTCCTTGTCGCGGCACTTTCGTAAATCAGGCTGTAGTTGTCCCGTTTGGAGGACTTCAATGCCTCAAAATGCTGTCTGTCCAGCTTGATATAAGGCTTTCCGTAGCTGTTTTCTATGATATTGACGACAAGGTTGTTGATAATTTCGGCATTTATGGAGCCGATTCCTTCGTTAACAAAGGCATTTTCCTCTACCATTTTTACACGGATGGCATCCTGTCGATCCTTGCCGAGGTAGGCGATGATATCGGAAATGCGTACAACGCAGCCCTCCAGAGTGGATGGAAGTATTTTCCCGGCAAATGCCTTGTCTGTGTAGCAACGTTCTAACATCGCGTCGAATTCTTCAAAGCTTGTCAAAGGAGTCGGATGGTATTCTTCTAACTCCACTTCACCGTTGTGACAGGCAATTCCGTCCAGTGTCTGCAGACTGATATTAAACGGGAAAATATCGTCCAGTACGCGGATGGAATGGATGTTATGGAAGAAATGCCGTCCCGCATATTTCGTGTAAAGCTCGTCTAAGTAGACTTCGCCGGTATGGGCAAACGGCGGATGTCCGATATCATGACCGAGCGCAATCGCTTCAATTAAATCCAGGTTCAGATGCAGCGCGCTGCCGATGGTTCTTGCAATGCGGGAAACAAGCTGGACGTGCAGACTGCGGCGCGTGACGTCATCGTTTCGAATCAGTGAAAATACTTGTGTCTTATCTGCGTAACGGTTATAATAAGGACAATGCAGGATTTTATCAATGTCATGCACAAACGGCGGACGCCATACGGTTGCGTTATCTTTGGAAACTGCGTTCCTACGGATAATATTACAGTCATCAAAACCGGTTTTTACATAAGCTCCGCTCAATCTCTCCTGCTCCATCTGCATGGAGAGTGATTCGGAAAGAGTTTCGTATTTTAACATGGGTTCACCTCTTCTCATGGGTTCTCTGCCGGCTGTAGGTTGCTGTTTTTTTGACAGCCTGCAGGGTGGAACTGTGCGCCTGCGGCGAAGTGCCGGTGCGCAGAGAGCCACATTTCATTATACTATAAATTATGAAATCAGGCAATTTATTTTTGGTGAGGAAAATCAGGTCATTAGATTTACAACGAAATAATCAGCAGTTATTGTTACATATTTTGATAATAGAGAAAAAAACTGCAACGATAACTTGTAATAAACATTGGGGGGAGTATATGGAACTGTATGCAGAAATGAAGCTGCTTTCGGACGGCTATGCAGGAGGTTTTTCGTGCGGACTTACGATGTGCGGCAGCCGGACAATGGAAGGCTTTTCAAAGACGAGAGAGGACGAGGATGAGCTCGTTTATCAACATAAAAAAGGATATGTTCTGACCGTAAAAAAGCACCGTGTGGGAGATGCACTGAGGGTACAGACGATCTTTACAAACGGCAGTGATGAGACGGTGACGGCGGAAATGCTTGCTTCCTTTGCCCTGCGGGGTGTGGAGGCGGACAGAATCCACCGTTTGCAGTCGTTCTGGAGCGCAGAGGGGAAGCTTCGCACCGAGACGATTTACGATTTGCATCTGGAGCCATCGTGGAATCATTGCGGCCTGCGTATTGAAAAGTTTGGTAATGTCGGCTCGATGCCGGTACGCAAATACTTTCCGTTTTTAGCACTGGAAAACAGCCCAACCTCGGAATTTGTCGGAATCCAGCTTTACTGTGCCTCCTCTTGGCAGATGGAAATTCTTTGCAAAGAGGATGATACGCTTTCTGTGGTCGGAGGACTTGCCGACCGTGATTTCGGGCATTGGAAGAAAACCATTGCTCCGGGTGAGAGCTTTGCCACACCGGAGGCGGTGATTGTGAAGGGACA
>JBJENV010000036.1:0-70480 GCA_051880375.1 Lachnospiraceae bacterium | reverse complement strand
TTCTTGATAAACAGTTTTATTATTTTAACTGTCTACCTAGAAGGGAGCATATCAATCTGCGTCTCAAGGGTTTCCTATTTTCTATCTCTTAAGCGAGCTTGCTCTTAGCAACCTCTGCAAGTGCTGTAAAACCAGCCGGATCGTTAACAGCGAGCTCAGCCAACATCTTTCTGTTTACCTGAACATCAGCTAACTTTAAGCCGTACATAAACTTGCTGTAGGACAGACCGTTCATTCTTGCTGCTGCATTGATTCTTGCAATCCAGAGCTGTCTGAACTGTCTCTTCTTTTCCTTTCTTCCGGCGTAAGCGGAAGTCAATGCTCTCATTACGGACTGCTTTGCAACTCTATACTGCTTACTTCTGGCGCCTCTGTAGCCCTTTGCCAGCTTTAATACTCTATTGTGCTTCTTCTTAGCGTTCATGCCGCCTTTCACTCTTGCCATTGTCTATTCCCTCCTTACACCAGATCCTACAGATATGGTAAAATCTTCTTCATATTCTTTTCGTTTGTCTTATCCGTCATTGTTGCTTTTCTTAAGTTTCTCTTCGTCTTGGTAGACTTCTTTGTGAGGATGTGCTGCTTACCAGCCTTCATTCTCTTTAATTTTCCTGTACCGGTCTTTGTAAAACGCTTTGCTGCTGCTCTACTTGTCTTTAACTTAGGCATTTTTCGTTCCTCCTTAATACTACGGTTAAACCGTGATTTCTTTGTACCTAACGCTTTTCGCCAAGAAACATAATCATGCTTCTTCCTTCCATTTTTGCAGGCTTTTCTACAACGGCAACGTCCTCTAACTTTTCAAAAAAGCTGTCAAGAATCTGCTTGCTTGTTGCCATGTGTGCCATTTCTCTGCCGCGGAAGCGAAGTGCAACCTTAACCTTGTCTCCCTTGGTAATGAACTTTCTCGCCTGATTTGCCTTTGTATTCAAATCATTCTCGTCAATATTCGGTGATAAGCGAATTTCCTTAACCTCAGTCACCTTCTGCTTTTTCTTGGCTTCTTTTTCTTTTCTTGCCATCTCGTAGCGGAATTTTCCGTAATCTACAATTTTGCATACCGGCGGCTTTGCAGTCGGAGCGATCTTTACAAGGTCCAAGCCTGCTTCCTTTGCCAGCTTTAAGGCATCCTTCGCGGACATAATACCTAACTGGTCGCCTTCTTCTCCAATCAGACGTACTTCCCTGTCTCTGATTTGTTCGTTAATCATTAATTCGCTAATAGTTCTGCACCTCCATTGATTTGAATTACAAAAATAAAAAGGATAATCTGAGAAAGTCAGACTATCCTGTAAATTCATTGAAAGACGCATCTGCAATCACAGATGCGAAATCTTTAAAATGAAGACCCGTTCACAGCTAAAAGCGTTAAGGGTGAGAGTGGATACTCTGCTTTCTGCATGAGCTATTGCTCACATACTCAATTACTATAACACAGTATTTCTTCCGTGTCAATCACTTTTTTCACTGTATCTGTCTTTTTTCCAGCAGATATAAGCATCTGCTTTAGATGCTTATATCTGCTTCAGATGCTTACATCTGCTTCAGATACTCTTTACATCCGATGCTCTCTATCTTTTCCTTCTTCGCCATCACACCGTTCTTTAAGCTTTCGGCATATTCCTCAATCTTTTCTAACAGTTCCGGATTTGATACCGCAAGAATCTTTGCCGCAAGGATGCCGGCATTCTGTGCTCCGTCGATTGCTACCGTTGCAACCGGAATTCCACTCGGCATCTGAACAATGGAATATAAGGAATCCACACCACCGAGCGACTTTGTATGAATCGGCACACCAATCACCGGAAGCGGGAAAATCGCCGCGCACATTCCCGGAAGATGTGCTGCGCCGCCGGCGCCGGCAATGATTACTTTAAATCCTTTGTCCTTTGCAGTTTTTGCATAATCAAAAAACACATCCGGCATACGATGGGCGGAAATCACCGTCACCTCATAGTCAATTCCGAACTTTTCCAACATTTCAGCTGCCTTGCTCATAATCGGGAGGTCAGAATCACTTCCCATTACAATTCCTACTTTTCCATACTGTCCCATCGTTTTTCTTCCTTTCTATTTTTTCTTCTCATATTCTTCCAGAGGTACATTTAAGCTTTCCGTTCCCGGCAATACAAATCGTCCGTTCCGGATGACAGCTGTTTTGGTTCCGTCCTTTTTTAAGGACGCAATTTCACCGATTTCTCCATACGGAATCGTAATGTCCGTGTGGCAGTTAAAGTATGCCTCGGACGGATTGGTCTTTCGGAACGCAAGCGTAATCTCATTATCCCTCGCCATAATTTCCTTACCGTCCCGGTTGTATACCCTGTGGTCCTCGCTTCTTGTATAGCAGGTATCTCCGATTGCAAAATGAGGGCCTGTCTTTTCCGCAATCAGAATCGGAAGTCTTGATGCAATTCCGAATCTTTCTCCCATAACAAATGCTGTTGTATTTGTGCCTATGGCAAATTCACCGAGCGGCAGGAACGCATGATGCTTTAATAACGTTTCCTCTAAGAATGCCTGATTTTCCGCCTCGGTCGAAAAATTTTCACACGAAAGCTTTGTCGTGCGCCCGTTTTCAAACCGGATTTTCAGCTGTTTATATTCATAACCGTTTAAAAATACCCTTGACACATGAAGCAGTCCGTTTGTTCCGGCAAGCTTCGGTGAAGTAAACACTTCTCCGACCGGAATGTTCACATCTGCGGTACAGTTTTCAAAAATCGTTTCTTTTGCCGGGTCCTTCAATTCATAAAGCATCACCGTCAAATCGGTTTCATTTCCGTCCGTTCCCTTAATCTGACATGCATAACCGGTATCCAGTTCATCGATGATAGTCTGCTGAATACGCTGATACTCGGCATTGTCCAGATTGTTGCAGCGCACGGTTTCCGAAAAGATTTCTTCAAACTGTTCTCCGATGGACGGTACCGGATAAGCAATAATCGTAAATGAGGTTTCATCACTCCTGATATAACTGTACGCAATATTGTTTCTTTTCGTCATATCCTCCAGGTTCAGCTTTGTCTGGCGTTTATCCAAATGAAGTGCTTCTTTTTTGTTCACAGGCACAAACTCCGGATTGCCAAACGTTTCAACTACTGCCGGTCCAATGTAAGACTTTAACAGTTCTTTATTTTCTTCGTATACATTTTTCATGTCTTCCAGACTGCGGGTACTGTAAAGCTTATCAAAGTACAGTGCCTCGTCCTGTCTGTGGTCATATTCGAACTGCGGATTGAGCGTTGTAGCCGAATACCCCGCCTTTCTGCCGACTCTTCCGCGAAGTGCCGTCCGTTTTGCCGTAACGCCAAAGCCCTTTGCTTCAAAGCTCTCTATCGCATACGCCATCATCCGTTCAAAACCGATTGGATAACGTAGCAGAATCTGTCCGTGTTCCTTCAGGGTAACTTTCATTGTTTCAAAGCCGCGCAGATAACCGGATACATAAGTATCCGCCATCGCCCGGACTTCCTGCTCCGGCATCAGATTCAAATACTCTGCAACCTTTCGTTCATTATCTGTAATATATTCGCCGTACTGATACAGATACGTCAAATCACCGGCGCCCTTCTTTACCGAGGACTGTATAATGTCCTTTGCGAAGGTATAGGCAGTATCATAGCCTTCTGTCAGCGTAACGCTCTGATAGAGCTTACGGTTATCCATTTCAAAGCTCTTTACAGCAGCTTTTGCGTCTTTATAGGCAAATTCATCGTATTCTTCATACCTGCAGTAAATTTCGATAAACAGCTCCATCAGAATTGTCATCTGGTAGCTGCGTTTTTCTGCCGCATCGAAAATCAATTCATACATTCTTGCCGCAAGCCAGGTAAACAGACGTCCTTCGCGGATACCGAAGCGTTTCACGGCAAATGCCGGATTCTCGTAGGTCTCTTCATACTGTTCCGGCAGAATGTTTCTGTAAAGCCGTTCATTCCACTGCTCAAGTTCTTCCAAAGAAAGCTTCTGATACGTCCCGTTTTTTACAAGCTCCGCCATTTGAACCGTATTCAGAATAAACTCGGCCTGCTTCTTAAAATAGTCCCGGTAGCGTTCCGGTACGTTCTGCTCCTTTTCAATTTCCCGTATCCGCCCCACACTTAATTCATACCGTTCTGCTGCAAGTTCAAGTTCCTCTTCACTCAGTTTCCACATAAATGATCTCCTTTTTTTGTTGTTCCTCCGCCATCAGACAACATCCGGTTTAGATTGCCATCCCGGTCAGATATAGTACAAAATAAGTCAAAAACAAAATTGCATTCAGGCTCATACCGGCAACCGGCATTCCGTAAAACACATCCCGTTCCTTAAAACCGTTTGCCGCAAACGCAGCACCGACAAATGCAAACAGCATGTCAAGGATTCCGATGATTCCGACCATTCCTTCTGCGTTTCCCTGAAAGGAAGCGGAATATGCCGCCAAAGCCGCAAATACAAGCCATGCAACCACTCCGATGACAACGGAAACTCTTCCCCGCTTTGACGCTGTTCTTCCCTGAAAGTGCAGGGAATTTTTTTCTTTTTTCATTTTTTCTTCCTCTCTGCCAGTTTTAAATATCCGTAACGGAACAAAAGATAGCCCGCCATTCCTCCTACTGTATTCAGTATAAGGTCATCTACATCAAACGCCCCGACCTTAAAGGTAAGCTGAATCGTTTCTACAAAAAGGCTGAACAATGCCGAAATAAGCACGGTTTTAAAAAATCCGCAACGCTGTTTTCCAAACATCGGAACAAAAAAGCCGAACGGCATAAATGCTACGATGTTCCCGAGAAGGTTAATACATACGCTTTTCAACCCCAACGTATGCCGATAAATCCAGAACCTCCTGATTTCCTGAAACAACTGCAGGTTATAACGATACTCCTGCTCCTTCATTGTCCTTCCGTAATTTTCACTGAAAAACAGCAAATAAAACAAAAGAATGATGTATAATAGAAATAGAATAACTGCTACAGGGTGCAGCTTTCTGCTGTTCTGATTTGCCATATGCTTCTCCATACAAAAAAATAAAGTCCTTCTGAAATAAGAGTATACAACAGAAGCGTAAGATATTCAACCACCCAATATTCCTGATTTGTACAGAATTTCTGCCTGCTGCCGCGGCAGCATTTTGTACAGCAAAAAGAGACCCCTGTTTTGAGGTCTCCTGTTTGCTTTTATGCTGTGAGATAAGAGCTAACGAACTACCGTATAAATTCCGCTCATCGTTGCCACATTACCGAAAGTATCCGTAATGCAGCATGCGTCGGTCGGCATAATGCCGACTTTTCCTTTTGTAACATCTTCGTTCAAAAAAATTCTGACTGTATTTTTATCAGCATAAGAGAACCATGCAATATTCTTACCATTATAATATACATTGAAGTCCGGTGTACCTCCCAATTCAGAGCTTTCAAGGAACGTCAGCACAATCTCACTGTCCGAATCAAAGCATGCCGATTCATAAACCGGTGCAATATTCTCTGCCAGAGTAATTTCCGTTTCATAGACATCCATCGCAACGGAAGACTCATAAGCCTTTACACCACTGATTTTAAACGGATACTCTGCATCAAAAGGAATCGCTCCTTCAGAGAAGGTCAGCTTTACCGTCGCTCCGTCTTCACCCTGTTCCATCAGTTCTGCACGTATCGGATTCTCACAGTTGCCGAGTACATAGTTGAATACCGTTACTGCAGATGCTTCCTCCACACGGCTTGCAAACTTCACATAAACCACACTTGCATTTGTCGAATCCTGTTCCAGCCACTCCGGTTTGTCCAGCTTTCTACCCGCCACATCCGGCATTGCAGATGGAATTGAAAAATCCAACTCACAGCTGACCGTGCTGAATACCGCACTATCAGCATAATAGCTATACCATCCCGTCAGGCTGATTACCTGATTGCCGGTCAGACTTACCATGTCATCCTCTAAATAGAAGATTCCTACGCAAGCATTTTCCTCAGAAACAACTCCTTCCAGTTCCTCCTCACCGATTATTAAGTATCCTGCATCAAACAGCGGAGAGTCAAACGTAACGTGAACCTCATACATGCCGACACGCTCTACAGAAACAACCTGCCCCAGCGTACAAAGCTTTGTATCGGTCGTTAAGGTAATGTTCAGAACGGGCGTCGCAGTCCCGTTTCCGTAAGCATCCGTAATTCCGCTCAGTTCAATCATCAATTCCTTATTTTCGTCTGCAGGTGCTATCATACCAAGGTCAATTATAAGCGACTTTTTATCCTCGCTCAGCATATAATTCGATGAATCCACCAGAAAATCCATTGTCTGATTTTCACATTCTGTTGACGCCGCAGCAACGGACATATTGGAGATATCAATCTCTTCGTTGAACTTAATCGTATTGATATGGCCACTGATATCCATGTCGGTTCCAAGGTATTCCGGTCCTGTTGTGTCCTTAAGCCTCATTGTCTGTACATACCTTGCGATTGTACTTCCGTCTGTCGTAAGGATTCCGGACGCCACCATGACAACATAAGTACCATCAAACCTTCCGTCTGCCTTTACAGTCAGCGTTGTCTTGTCTGTCGAAAGCTCAGCTGTCAGCGTTCCGCATTCTGCCGAACTTGAACTTCCTGCAATCGTAATATATTCCGACAATGTATTATCTTCTTCTATCACACAAGAAGGAAGAACAGGTTTTCCAAAAACAATCTGCAATGTATCGGCGGAAATCAGTGTTACACTGTCCACCTTTGCTTCTCTGGAAATCTGGCTTGGAATATCCGTAGGTGTAACCACCGGTACAGGTGTTGATGTCGGCATCGGCGTCAGTGTTGGTTCCGGTGTTAACGTTGGTGCCGGTGTCAGCGTTGGTGTCGGTGTCAGCGTTAAATCAGCTTCCGCACTGGAGTTCTTAATATAAATATATAGTTCATCCATCACCTTGTTTTCTGCGGAGCGTGCTGCATTCTCCGTCTCGCCGGCGTAAACAACCAGTCGTGTAATACCGGAGCGCAGAGCCATAAGCTCGCCCTCATTTGTTACAATGGCATAAGAAGGATCCATGACTTCCCAGAACACCTTATCCGTCGAATCCGCCGGAGAAATTACGGCATCAAAATCGTATATTTCTCCCACCGTCATAACATGAGCATTCGATATCTCGTATATTGCGTTGTCAATCGAAACATTTTCTGCCGCAACCCTTGTGCGGACAGTTATCAAACAGCTTAATGTAATAACCGTCTTATCGCTCTTTGTTACCTTACAGTTAATAACAGTACTGCCAAGCGCCATGCCGGTAACATAACCTCTGGAGTTTACCGTAGCAACAGACGGTGCGGTAGAGGACCAGGAACAGATTGCCCTGTTATCATCCAGCCCATTTATTTTTAATTGGAAGGTATCTCCCACTAAAATGCTCTTTTCTGTCTGAGACATACTGACCTGTGTATCGGCATAAGCCCGTATCACAGGAGCTGTATAAACTGCACTGCCCGCTGTAAGGCAGCATGCCAGTGTGACTGCCAAAATGCGTAATCCTTTTCCTCTGTGCATAATATTTCCTCCTTGAAATACTTCTACCGAAGTAGAGTCTATATTTTATCACATTTTTTATAGTTAAATCTATTTTTAACTTATTCTAACGCATATTTTGGCATTTGTCAAACACATAATCGCTCAGGGAAACAGAAAAAAGGGCAAAAATGTGCGATTTTTCACATTTCTACCCTTGTCGTATAATGTTCTTCCCCTGATTGTCGGACCGATTACAGTACGGGGTTCACATAGGCATCCAAAAACGAAGGAAAAGCACATGGCTTTCCAAAGAAATAGCCTTGAATATAATCCGGTCCCATCTGACTGATTTTGTTTAGCTCCTGCTGAGTCTCTATTCCTTCGATGCAGAATTTCAAATCAATGCTGTGCGTCATATCCACCATATGACGAAGCAGGCTGTATTCATAGTCATTGCTTAATGCCTTTAACGTAAACGAACGGTCTACCTTAATGACATTCGGGCTTAAATTGTACAGATAATGAAAATTGGAATATCCCGTACCGAAGTCATCCAGCGCGAGCGGAATTCCGTACTTTTTCAAGCCTTCACAAAACCGGATGAAATTATCGTTCTGCTCTAAGAATCCGCTTTCGGTCAGCTCGATCATGATACTGTCTGCCGGCAGATCATATTGCTCCAGTGCAGAAACAATTTCTTTCAGAACATCACTCTTTAACACCTGAATATAGGATAAGTTTACGGACACCCGGAATTCCGGCACCGTTTCCCTGATTTTTTTACATGCCTGCATTGCCTGATGCAGAATCCACTTTCCGACCGGAATAATCAGACCGCTTTCCTCTAACAGCGGCACAAACTCTGCCGGAGAAATCCGTCCGGTTTCCTCTGACGAAAAACGCAGCAGGGTTTCGGCACTCAGCATACGATTTTCCTTCAGGTTCATAATCGGCTGAAAATTTGCCTCAAAACCGTCAAAGTCTGCATTTATCGCATGACGCATAATCCGGACAACATCTTTCCTACGCCTAAAATCATGATAATCCTTTCTTTCATAGACATAATACTTATTCTTACCGTTATTTTTCGCTTCACTTAATGCGAACTCCGACAGCTTCATAAGATTGAAGTATTCCTGGTTCACTACGCTGTCGAACATCAGAATACCGGCAGAAATCGTATAAAACACCTCATAGCCGTTTTCTTCAATAAACAGATTAATTTTCCAGCGGATTTTATTGTAAAGCCTTCTGGCATCTTCTGCCGTCTTATCGGAAAAATCCACGATGACGAACTCATCGGCAACAATGCGGTATACCTTCTGCTCCGGCGAACATACAGAGTGAATACATTCTGCAGTCTTTTGCAGAATCATATCACCGTAATCCATCCCTTTATTTTCGTTAATTTCCTTGAAATGATCAATCCCGATACGAAGCATAAACCCCTGCAGCCGCTCTCTGTTTTTCTGATTAATCTCATTTCTGAGGCTCGATTCACCAAGCAGCCCGCTGACATTGTCCGCTTTCTGCTTCTTGCCGATTTCATTGATACATCCGATTAAAAACTCCGGCTTTCCTTCTTCATCTACCGTCACACGTCCACGGCAGTTAATCCAGACCGGTTTACGCTCCTTATCCAGCCAACGGTACTGCAGGTTGTGGAAATCCTTCTCACCCCGCAAAATCTGATTCAAATCCTCCGTAATCAGTTCTCTGTCCTCCGGATAAACGATGGCAGCATGATGTTCCGGCACCTGATGAAACTCTGTTTCCGTCATCAGAAAACGCTCCGCAGCTTTTGGCGAAATACAGTAGTAATCATTCTGCAAATCGTAGATATATAGATAATCGTCCATGCATGGCTTCAATATTTTTATAATATTTTTGAACTGTTCAATTGAAATCCGCTGAATCGATTCCGGCTTCATAACCTCTTACGCTCCTTTGTCTCTTCGTTACTTTTACTTTTTGTATAGCATCCCCACAATGCATAGTGTAATACTTTTTCACAAGAAAATCAACTTCTTTTCTCGGATTTGCATACGCTTTTTCCGCAAATTCATTAAATTGTGCATCAAATGTTAAGTTTGTTTTATTATTCCAAACCGCTGAAGCAGAACTGCAGTAAGGAATTTCCATATACTTTTTTGCCTTGAGTTTGCTGTCCGAAAATGCTATAATAAAAAAACATTGATAAAACCCAAGGAGTGCAGCCATGATACTATCCTGTTTTCGTATGATACGCGCTTTTTCAACAAAATTGAGGGATGATTCTATCTCCGCTTTCGCTGCACAGGCTGCGTTTTTTGTTATTCTGTCCTTTTTTCCGTTTGTCATGTTCCTGCTGACACTGCTTCATTACCTGCCGTTTTCTCCGGAGCAGCTTTACAGTTTATCCATGAACCTGTTTCCGGATGTCATTGATTCCTTTATCGGAGCCATTATTACCGAACTTTCCGAAAAATCCTCCGGCACCATACTGTCCGTTACCGTGATTGCTGCTCTCTGGTCGGCTTCCCGCGGAACGCTTGCGCTTTTACGCGGACTGAATTCGGTTTACCGGCATAAGGAAACCCGAAGCTATCTAAGACTTCGTGCTGTTTCCACACTTTATACGTTTGTGTTTGCGCTGCTGCTCATTGTCAGTCTGGTTCTGCTTGTCTTTGGTAACCAGCTTTATGAACTGATTCTTAAAAAGCTTCCGTTTTTAAGTGACTTTGCACTTCTTCTCATCAGTGCCCGTTCTCTGATTACAATGCTGATTATGACATTCTTTTTCCTGCTGCTCTATCTGTTTGTGCCAAACCGGAAATCGCATATTCTGCGAGAGCTTCCGGGAGCTCTCCTGTCAGCAGGAGGCTGGCTCGGCTTTTCCTACCTGTTTTCGTACTACATCGACCACATGGGCAATTTTTCGTATACCTACGGAAGTCTGACCGCCATCGTCATCTGTATGCTCTGGCTTTATGCCTGTATGTACATTCTGTTCATCGGTGCGGAGGTCAATGTGGTACTGTCTATGGCCTGTACAAAAAGGTAAGCTCTGTACCCGGATAAAAATGCTTCAGAATCTCTTCATAGCTCTCTCCCTGGGATGCCATTGCCTTTGCACCGTACTGGCTCATTCCTACGCCATGTCCGTAGCCTCCCCCTTCTATCAGAAAGCCGTCCTCCTGCCTGCTGATTTGGATATAGGCACTCGGAAGCAATGCCATATTGCTGGTGGTACTTCCGTCTGCTAACGTGATAGCTGCCGGAGACGCAAGGATAGCACGGATATTATACTCCCGTTTAATCAGATATGTGTTCTCGCTTCCCACCAGCAAAAGCTCCGTGACGATTCCGCTGTTTCCGCGTGCTGCAATCACAATATTCTCAAGCGTCCCAAGTGATTCTATCTTCTCACTGACATAACGTTTTGTCCCGTCCGCATCCGTTTTCTGCTTGAGTATCAGTTCCGGTACCTTTTCATACCGTCCACACAGTCTTTGATACAATAGTTCTTCCATTCCGTTCGGAAGCGTGGTATCCCACCTGAACCAGACTGCCTCCTCGTCATACCATTCCCGGTCGCTGAAAAAGAATTCTTCAAACGCCTCTTCACTCTGAAGCTTCAGTCTGCCGCCTTCCTTTGACTGACAACCTCCGTATAAATATCCTTCCGTCATCTCCTCTCCCCAGACATCCCTGCTGTCCGAGGTATGCCCGTAGCTGCAGGAAAAATAGTATGCCGTAATGCATTTGTCCTCATAGGTCAATATTTTACCAAAGGTATCCTTGACCGCAAAAACTGCATCCTCATTTTCCCCGTAATTCATATAGACCTGGGATACCGTACTGTCATCGACATGTGCTCCGTACTGATAAAAACGGTTTGCCAGAAGCTGATTGCAGGCATAGCTTCTGGCGCAGACTGCCTGTGCCTTTAATGCCTCCATACCGAACGATGCCGGCATTTCACTCGGCACTACTCCGTACAGATATTCCTCTATCGAAAGCTCGTTTATGAGAATCATTCCTCCGGAAAGCAGTGCAATTTCCATTGTTCCGCGATAAGACGGAGCTCCCACTGCCCGTTTCATATCCGGAAACGTCAGCTTTCCGCTCTCTTTTTCCGTGCCAAGATACACTCTTCCCGATGCCTTCTCCACCATTTCCTTCGTTACTCTCACTGTCTCTCCTGCCTCATACCAAACCGTGTTTTCACTTCCGTCGCTTAAGTAAAACCGGCATTCCGAGGTTACCGTAAGTTCCTCATGATAGTATCCTCCGTAAGAAGAGTTTTGTATCAGCACCCTGATATTCGTTACCTGTATCGGCTCCGTAATCAGTGCTGCACTGATTTTGCTTCCACTTATAGCAAAGCTGGTTACCGTATAGCCGACCAGAATGGATGATGTTCTTTCCTCTGCAAGCTCGCCGTATATTTTATAGATTTTATAATCCTCTTCAAAGGAAAGTTTCCCATAGCCCTCCAGTTCCACACCGTTTTTATCTGCACGCAGTACCTTTGCCGTAATCAGGTTGTTTTTCACCGCAAGGCCCACAACATACTCCGAGGCAAGCGTCACATCGGCAACTACTCCTGTTAACCTGACGGCAAGCGGCTGTTCCAGATAAAGCGTTGACGTCACTCCCTGATAGAATACCGTAAGCTTTGTCTCTTCTGCCTCCGTAATCCATGCGTTTTTTAATACGACCCTCTCTCTTGCATAACCGAGCACCTCTGTGATACAGCTGCCTTCCAAGATTACCGAATAGGAATAGCCGCACTTTAATAACTCAAACGATTCCTTTGCAGAAAGGATTCCTTCGCTCGTCTCGATTGCACGCTGCTCCGGCAGTGCTCCCTTTTCTCCGAAGCAGAATACGTCAAAGCGCCCGATGCTCTCCGGTATCAACGAGTACTCCGCAAGCAGGATATAAGCCTCTTTCAAAGCTTCCTCCCTGACATACTCTCCTTTTTTCTTCCATAGGGACAGTTTCTGTTCCAGTTCTGTAAGTACTCCGGCTTCCACCAGATTCTTCGAGGTAAAAAGCTCCGCAAGCTCCATCAATGCCTCGCAGGGCATCTTTTCCTCCTGCGCCTTGGCTTTCTCCTTCCATGTATTCGCCTCTTTCTCCGGCAATGCCTCAAAAAAGGCAGCAAACCGTTCCCCTCCTTCTTTCCATGAAACACCTTCCTTTTGCTTTTTCCCGCCCTGTATCAACAACAGTACAGCCAATCCAATCAATAGTGTAAGGCTGATACCAAGCTTATACTTATTTCTAATCCGGTTCATCCTGCTCTCTCCTTCCGCATTCCAATCAATTACCTTATCTATATGAGACAAGCCGAAAAAGTATGCTCCGAAAGCCTTCCTGCTTGTATACAAATTGACATGCAGGCTTAGATTTGCTACACTATAGATGTTGTTTTTTCTATTTCAAAGCAACAATAAACTAAATATTCTGGAGGTTTTACTATGTTGGAGAAATGGTTCAAGCTACGCGAGAACGGGACAACCGTAAAGACGGAAATCCTCGCAGGTATTACGACATTTATGACCATGGCGTATATTCTCGCAGTAAACCCAAGCATGCTCGGCTCGGTAGAAGGTATGACACCTGAGGCTGTCTTCCTTGCAACCGCAATCGCATCCGCAATCGGCTCTCTTCTAATGGCACTGCTTGCAAACTATCCGTTTGCACTTGCTCCGGGTATGGGACTGAATGCATACTTCACCTATACGGTTTGCGCGAGCTTCGGTATGAACATTCCGTTCCAGGTGGCACTGCTTGCTGTATTCATTGAAGGTCTGATTTTCATCATCCTTTCCGTAACTAATGTGCGTGAAGCCATCTTTAATGCAATTCCGTTGACATTAAAGTATGCCGTTTCCGTAGGTATTGGTCTTTTCATTGCCTTTATCGGATTCCAGGGTGCGCACCTTGTAGTGAACAACGACAGTACACTCGTTACATATCAGCACTTTGCATCGGAAACCTTCCATACAGAAGGTATTTCCGCTATTCTTGCACTGCTTGGCATTCTGATTACCGGCATCCTTGCCTACAAAAAGGTAAAGGGTTCCATTCTCATCGGTATCCTTGCAACCTGGCTGCTCGGCATCTTATCCGAAGCAACCGGTCTTTATGTGCCTGATGCGGCAGCCGGCTTCTACTCGGTATACCCAAGCTTCTCCCTGCCGAACCTTGCCGCTCTCGGTGATACATTCGGAAAGTGCTTCCAGGTAGATTTCAGTGCAGTAAAAATTCTGGACTTTATTGTTGTAATCTTTGCGTTTCTGTTTGTGGATATGTTTGATACGCTCGGAACTTTAATCGGCGTTGCTTCCAAGGCAGATATGCTGGATAAAGACGGCAAGCTTCCGAGAATCAAGGGTGCCCTCCTTGCAGATGCTATTGCTACAAGTGCCGGTGCCGTACTTGGTACTTCTACAACCACTACCTACGTGGAGAGTGCTTCCGGCGTTACCGAAGGCGGCCGTACCGGTCTGACCTCCTTAACAACTGCGGTAATGTTTATCATTGCTATTTTCCTGTCCCCGATTTTCCTTGCAATTCCGGGCTTTGCTACCGCTCCTGCATTGATTATCGTAGGCTTTTACATGATTGCGGCTGTTGTTAAAATTAATTTTGAAAATTACGCAGAAGCAATTCCTGCTTTCCTTTGCATTGCGGCAATGCCGTTCTCTTACAGCATTTCCGAAGGTATTGCAGTCGGCGTTATCTCCTACACACTGATAAACCTTGTTACAGGCAAGGAAAGCAGAAAGAAGCTGACACCGCTCATGTATGTACTGACGGTACTGTTTATTCTGAAATATATCTTCTGCAGCACCTGATAGGGTGCTGCATAGTACCTGATAAGGTGCTGCATAGTACCTGATAGGGCTTTCGTCTTATCAGAAAAAAATCCCGGCACAGTCTCAAAGCGCAGGCTATGCCGGGATTTCTTTCTGTAATAATGCTTCTTCTATTTCAAACTGATTACTGCTCTTCCTTTTTGTATCTGCACCATTCGTCATACGCCTCGTCCGAAAGACTGTACCAGTCTCCGGCATCGCTTCGCTCATGTGCAATGATTTCTCTGTACAGAGCGGGATATTTCATACGGACATCATTATTATGCATGACATCCAAACTGTCCCACACAATCTGCACCTTATTATAAATGTTGTAACGATGTCCTGTGCTGATCATAAACTGAATAGCGTCGTCATACGCCTTCCTCGATACGCCGGTTGCCGCCCCGCAGGCTTCCTCAATACTGCAGTTGTGCTCCCTGGCATACTTTTTCACGGAATCAATGACCATCTTGGTAAATAAAAATTCTCTGCTGTTTTCATCTGTAAACCCCATAACTGTGCTTCCTTTCTCTTGTATTCTTACTTTTTACATCTGTTGTATTTTTCTCTTCTAGCAATCCGTCATAATCCGGATAATCTCTTTATCTGTCTCTCTCATGCCGACCTTTCCAAGTCTGCTGATATTCTGCAGCGTGTTTTCCACACCCTTGGATACAATACCGTCACCGCCGTAGAACTGCTCCCCCTCCAGATACATCTCATAGCCGAACATACCGGCATCGACTGCGGAAGCAATCTTTGCAGCGCACGATGCCTTTGCGCCGTCACAAACGATTCCCGATACAATGGCAAGCGAATTGACCAGCGTATGCGCGATTGCACGGTAGTCACCGCCCTGCAGGTAAGCAATGCCGCAGCCTGCGCCGCAACCTGCACTGATAGCTCCGCAATACGCCGAAAGTCTTCCGATACCGGACTTCTGATGAATCGTAATCAGGTTGGAAAGTGCAAGAGCACGATACAGCTGCTCTTTTGTCTTTCCCAGCTCTCTTGCATAGACAATGACCGGAACGGAAGCCGTCATTCCCTGATTTCCGCTGCCGGAGTTGATGATAACAGGCAGCTCACAGCCGCTCATTCGTGCATCCGAGCCGGCTGCCGCATAGGCTCTTGCTCTGGTACGAAGGTCATCTCTCTGCTTTAACAGAACGCTTCCGACATTGGCGCCCCAGGAGTTTTTCAGCCCCTCCTCTGCAATCGCCATATTATAAGAAATCTGGCGGTCAAGAAGCTCCTTTACATCTTCTATGGCAAGACTGTCCGCAAACTCTACAATATCCTTTACATTTAACAGGCTCCGGTCTGCAAGCTTTACTGTCTTTGCCTGCACTTCACCCGCTTTGTAAAGAACTGTATCATCCTTTTTTATCAGAACAATGTTGGTATGAAACCCGCTGATTCTGACAGAGGCACTGTGCTCTCCTTTTACCAGCGTAATAAAAATATCAAGCACATCATCGCACTCCGACGGCTTTACCGTGACCGGACATCGTTTCAGAAAATCCGGTATTTCTGCTTTCTGTTCCTCCGTCATTTCCGAAATGACCTCTAACACCTTTTCGGCTTTTCCGCCGACAATTCCGGCACCGACAGCCGCTTCAATGCCCTTTAGTCCGTTTGTATTCGGAACAATCACACTCTTTACATTTTTAATGATATTTCCACTGACGAAAAGTGTCATCCGCTCCGGATAGTCTCCAAGCACATCCCTCGCCTTTGCCGCACAGTAGGCAATCGCAATCGGCTCTGTACAGCCCATTGCCGGCACAAGCTCTTCCTTTAAAATGTCAATATACGTCTGATAAACCGTATCATCCCGCATCATCTTTTGTCCTCTTTCCCGCATATTGCAGAAGCTTCCGCAATACTGCGCAGGTATCTGTACCGCTTTATCATACCGCAAAAAAACCTGCGTTGCAACAGTTTCAACGCAGGTTTTTCATAACCTTTCCCTGTCTGACTAATCGTGGGAAGACGGTAGATACAGCGCAAGCGCACCCGCCACCTTATTAATCGGCATCGTCTGAAGCCATATCTTTCCCGGCCCGGTAACTACCGTATTAAACAGACCTTCACCGCCAAGCAGTTTATTCTTTAATCCCGGCACCTGTTTAATTTCCATAGAACAGGAGACCTCCATTGCTGCAAGATAGCCGGTATCGATGACCATGCTCTGTCCTGCTGCCAGTTCGTATTCCAGTACCGCACCGTCAATCTCCACAAAAGCCGTTCCGCGTCCGGAAAGCTTCTGCATGATAAAGCCTTCGCCGCCAAAAAAGCCAGAGCTCAATTTTTTCTGGATATGTACACTTAATTCCACGCTCATTTCCGACGCTAAGAAACCTGACTTCTGTACGATAATCTCCCGGCCCGGTGCAATTTCAAACGGCACAATCGAACCCGGAAAGCTGGATGCGAATGCAATCATGCCATCGCCGCCCTGCGCGGAATAAATATTGCGAAAGATGGAGTCCCCGGAAAACATTCTGCCTAATGCCTTGCCGATACCGCCAGCCTCTGTTTCCATCTGCATGTTCGGTGACATAAAACTCATGGAACCGCGCTCCGTAATCATTTTTTCACCGGCTTCCAGATGACAAATCACAACCGGAAGCGGCGTTCCCTTAATCTCATATCTCATTTTTTACCACCCCTACTATTTATGCACTACTTTGCCGTAATGTACCCCTGTGCCTTTAAAAGCTCTGCAATCAGAACGGCTCCGCCTGCCGCACCGCGCTTTGTGTTATGGGACATACCGACAAACTTATAATCGTATACGGTATCTTCTCTTAAACGGCCTGCAAAGACGCCCATGCCCTTTTCTTTGTCACGGTCTAACTTAACCTGCGGACGATTCTCCTCTTCAAAGTAAGTAATAAACTGTTCCGGTGCACTCGGAAGCTTTAACTCCTGCGGAAGTCCCTTAAACTCCTTCCATGCTGTTAGTATCTGCTCCTTCGTCGGCTTTTTCTGAAAGGACATGAATACTGCCGCGGTATGACCGTCCGAAACCGGAACGCGGATGCACTGTGTTGTAATAATCGGTGCTTCTGCCTTTTTGATGACGCCGTCTTCTACCTTCCCCCAGATACGAAGCGGCTCCTGCTCGCTCTTTTCTTCCTCGCCGCCGATGTAAGGAATGATATTGTCTACCATTTCCGGCCACTCTGCAAAGGTCTTTCCTGCACCGGAAATTGCCTGATACGTCGTTGCAACCACAACCGTCGGCTCATACTCACGAAGTGCATGAAGCATCGGGGTATAGCTTTGAATGGAGCAGTTCGGCTTTACTACAATAAATCCTCTCTTTGTTCCGAGGCGCTTTTTCTGATGCTCCAGTACCGCAAGATGCTCCGGATTTAATTCCGGCACTACCATCGGCACATCCGGTGTCCAGCGGTGTGCGCTGTTGTTGGATACGACAGGAGTTTCCGTCTTCGCATAAGCCTCTTCAATCGCCTTGATTTCTTCCTTTGTCATATCAACGGCACTGAATACAAAGTCAACCTGCTCTGCAACCTTTTCCACTTCGTTTACGTTACATACCACCAGCTTCTTTACTGCCTCCGGCATTGGCGTCGTCATTTTCCAGCGGTTTCCGACTGCTTCCTCATAAGTCTTTCCTGCGCTTCTTGGGCTCGCCGCAACGGTCGTTACCTCAAACCACGGATGATTCTCCAGTAAGGAAATAAATCTCTGCCCTACCATTCCGGTTGCTCCTAAAATTCCGACTCTTAACTTATTGCTCATGTTGTTCCTCCCGTATCCTGTCTTATTGTGTTTTTCTCAGACGTACATTTGTCTTTATAGAATACTACACTGTTTTCAGCAAAAAATCAACTGCTTTTTTCATTCTTGTGCACTTTTACATAGTATGCAGCACTTTTTCCCCTGTTTTTCTGTCATTTCAACATTCCTTCAAGGTACTGCCAAAGAAGTTCTTTCAGCTGTTCTCTTGTTTCTACTTCATTTACCGCATTCCGCAATTTTGCTGCTCCCGGACACCCTGATACATACCATGCCACATGCTTGCGCATTTCCCGTATTGCGGTTGCTTCTCCCTTATAGGCAATCTCCAAATCCGTATGTCGCAGAATCATGTCAATGACTTCGGAAAGCTCCGGTCTCTCCGGTACCGTATTTCCGGCCAGATATGCCTTAATCTGTGCAAACAGCCACGGATTTCCCTGTGCGCCGCGTGCCACCATAATACCGTCGCAGCCGGTCTCGGTAAGCATACGCTTTGCATCCTCCGGAGTAAAGATATCACCGTTCCCGATGACCGGAATGCTCACCGCTTCCTTGACCTGTCTGATAATGTCCCAGTCTGCCTTCCCGCTATAATACTGCTGTCTTGTTCTACCGTGTACCGCAATCGCCGCAGCCCCTGCTTCTTCGGCAATCTTAGCTACCAGCGGGGCATTGACATTACTGTCATCAAAGCCCTTGCGGATTTTTATCGTAACCGGCTTTTTTGTCGCTTTTGCTACTGCCGACACAATTTCTCCGATGCGCTTCGGATTTTTCATCAATGCCGAACCCTCGCCGTTGTTGACCACCTTCGGCACGGGGCAGCCCATATTGATGTCCAGAATATCAAAGTTCCGGTCCTCAATTTTTTTTGCCATTTCGCTCATAATCTGAGGGTCTTCGCCAAACAGCTGCAGTGCCACCGGCCGCTCTGTCTCGTCCACGGTAAGCAGTTCTTCGGTATTTTTGTTATTGTATAAGATGCCCTTGGCGCTGACCATCTCCGTATAAATCAGGTCCGCCCCGCACTCCTTGCAAAGCCTGCGAAACGGTAAATCCGTAACACCCGCCATCGGTCCGAGTGCCAGAATACCCGGAATCTGCACGCTTCCGATTTGAAGCTTTGGTAAGCCTGTCTGTGCCCTCTTCTGCTCCGCCATTTGTTCTGTCATGCTTCCTGCCTTTTCCTTTACTTTTTTCCGACGGTCTTCTCGTAAATGAGCCGAAGCCCCTTCATTGTCAGCATCGGGTCATACACCTGAATGCTGTCTGTCGAATCCGCAATCAGCTTGCCGAGTCCGCCGGTCGCCACAACCTTTACATCGGTCAGCTTTGCTTCCTCCATAATTTTTTTCACAATATATTCTGTCTGACCGATACAGCCGTATACCAGTCCTGCCTGCATACTCGTCACGGTTTCCTTCGCAAGAATCGATGCCGGCTTTTCGATTTCGATTTCCGGCAGCTTTGCCGTGTCATTCCAGAGCGCATTCGCCGAGATTCTGAGTCCCGGGCTTGTAATGCCCGCCGTAAACGCACCTTCCTTTGTAATCAGATCATACGTTGTCGCAGTCCCGAAATCAATGACAATGACCGGACCGCCATATAAATGATACGCTGCAACGGCATCTACAATGCGGTCGG
Source organism: Lachnospiraceae bacterium (assembly GCA_051880375.1). Lineage (GTDB taxonomy): Bacteria > Bacillota > Clostridia > Lachnospirales > Lachnospiraceae > SIG299. Next base: position 50,732 of record JBJENV010000036.1, on the reverse strand, counting down.
CACCGATTTCCTTCGGGTTAATGGCTTCCACACGGATTCCCGTCTTTGTTCCTTCACCGACAATCATCGGCTTGACTCCCAGGTACTTTATCACTCCGCTGGTCAGGGAATACATGATTCCCGGAACAACCGACGCAATAATCACTGCCTCGATTTTCTTTAATTCGATTTCTCTGTTTTTCAGGATATCACAGATTAAAATTCCGAACTCATCCGAGGTACGCGGCAGCTTTGTTGTCATGCGAAAGCTTGTCACAAATTCTTCCCCGTTTAACACCGCACAGGTAATGTTTGTATTTCCTACATCGATTGCCAGTAACATCGTTTTCTTCCTGCCTTTCTCCGTCTGTTTCTCCGAACTATGGTTTCTCAGTTTTCTTCCTTACTCAGCAGCTCTGAGGCATCCTCATTTAAGAAAAACACCTTATAGTACAGTTCCAGAGCTTCCAGCAGCTCTCTTTTTTCCTCCTGCAGCTGCTTGATTTTTAACACGCTGCCGATTTCGTCAAACAGCAAATCGCCCTCATCCGATTCTACGTTAAACAAAAGAGTCCCGTCTTCGTCAAAGGAAAGTGTCAGCACGCCTCCTACGTCTTCTGTAAAGAGTACACACATAATCTTTAATTCATCCTTAATCGTCTGGGGAAGCGCCTCAAAATCTTCATTTAAATAAAACTTCTGCTCATAGGCATTGCTGCCGCAGAGTACTATACTGTCCTGATACATCGTTTTTCCGCCTTTCTTCCTTCCTTTCAAAATGAATATATCACGTTCCGCAGGAACAAACAAGCGAAACCGTTCAAAAACTCTTTTGTATCGATTCTTAACTTTCTAATCATCTTCTAATTTGCTTTTTTGCCGCCAAGACGTTATGATAGAGTCAGAAAAAACAACAGGGAGGTTTTCTTTATGAAAAAAACACCAACAGGACTTATCGTCGGATTGATTTTTATCGTCCTCGGAATTTTATATGCAGGAAGTGCTTTGGATATCTTTGAATTTTCCATTTTCTTTCCCGGCTTCTGGACACTGTTTATCATTATCCCGTGCTTTTACGGACTGTTCAAAAAGGGACAGGACAAAACCGGCTACATCATCGGTCTGGTTATCGGCTTCTGCTTTTTAATCAATGCACAGGACATTTCGCTGCACATTAACTTCTGGCCGATGTTACTTGCCATTCTCTGTATCGTTATCGGTGCAAAGCTTCTTTTCCCGGGGAAAAAATCCACCTCCGGTCCGTCGTTTGAGTTTACCTACAACTCTGACACAAAGGAAAAAACTGCTCACGTAAACGGTGCCGACTTTGACGACCGCTATCACAATGACGGCAGAGGCTACATCAATGCTTCCGCTATTTTCAGCGGGAAAGAAATCCGTCTGGACAACGAAGTATTCCGCGGCGGTGACTTAAGTGCCATCTTCGGTGGCATCGACCTCAATCTTCGGAATGCCGTCATCACAGAAGATGTAAAAATTAACGTTTCCGCTATCTTCGGCGGTATTGACATCTATGTTCCGTCCAATGTCAGAGTTGTGACGGAAGGCGTTACTCCTCTGTTTGGCGGCGTGGATGTTTCCCGTGCCTATACCGGAGACGTGAACGAAATCGTTCCGACCATTCACATCACCGGTACCTGTGTCTTTGGCGGCGTGGACATCAAATAGCTTAAAAGCCTCTTTCCTTCGGTAAACATTTCCGTAGGAAGAGGCTTTTTATCTGCATTTTTATTGAAGCATAAGGACCAGACACAAAATCAGGACAATCGCTCCAAGGAGCATCATCGACATTCCGATATTTCTTTTTTCTTTCTTTTCGTAAAGCTTCCGCCCGTTTAACAGATTCATGAGCCCGCCTGTAAAAATAACAAGATACATACTGATTTCATTTCTGGTTGCCCCATAGACAAACAATGCTGTCATCATAGTCAGTCCTGTCAGAAGATTCAAGCCATCAAACAGGGCTTCTTTGTTCTTTAACAGTTTCTTTAATTTTTCGAACATACCAACTGATTTCCTATTTTCATAAGGTTGCAACCATCACTGCTTTAATTGTATGCATCCGGTTTTCCGCCTCATCAAACACTACATCTGCAAACTTTTCAAAAACTTCTTCGGTCACTTCGTTTCCCTTCACTGCCGGTAAACAGTGTAAGAAAATGCTCGTTTCCTTTCCTGTTTTCTTCATCAGCTCCTCGTTGACCTGATACGGGCGAAGCAGCGCCACACGTTCCGCCGCCTTCTCCTCTTCTCCCATAGAGCACCATACATCGGTATACACGGCGTCTGCACCCTTTACGGTATCCGGTTCATCGGAAATGACGATTTCGCTGCCGGATTCTTTTGCGTACTCCTTACAGAGTGCTACCAGCTCCTCAGACGGCCAGAGCGACTTCGGCGCAAGAATCGAAAAATGAATACCGACCTTGGAACAGCCAATCATCAGACTGTTTGCCATATTGTTGCGTCCGTCGCCGACAAAAACAAGCTTCAAGCCTTTCAGCTTACCGAACTGCTCCTTTAAGGTCAGAAAATCGGCAAGAATCTGCGTCGGATGATATTCATCGGTCAGACCGTTCCATACCGGAACGCCGCTGTACTTTGCCAGTTTTTCCACTGTTTCCTGTTTAAAGCCACGGAATTCAATACCGTCAAACATTCTGCCAAGCACTCGCGCCGTATCCTCGACACTTTCCTTATGTCCGAGCTGGATATCGTTTTTGCCCAGATATTCCGGGTGACCGCCCTCGTCCACACAGCCTATGGTAAACGCACAGCGGGTTCTCGTCGATGGTTTTTCAAAAATCAAAGCAATATTTTTTCCTTTCAGGCTGTCGCCGGTAATGCCCTGCTTCTTCTTTGCCTTTAAGTCAGCTGCGAGGTCTACCAGACCGTTAATCTCCTCCGGAGTAAAATCCTTCAATGTTAAAAATGAACGTCCCTTTAAATTCATCGCAATTCCCCTTTCTGTATACGCTGCCATACCATTCTGTAGCGGAACGGTTTTTACTTGTGTGTTATAAATATGCAGTTTCATTTCGTTGATTGAATAATTATACATTACTACAGGAGAAGGGAATTGTCAAGAAAAACCGTATCGGTGACACTCACACACCCACAAAAAGAACGGTTTGCAGATTTGTCCGCCGGTATTCGGACACCCGTGTCCGCTCCCGTCAGACAAACCTGCAAACCGTCTTTTAGAGGGTGCATGTCGTTGTCACCGATACGGTTTTCACAAGTTTCCGGCTGGACAGTACGCATGGTGCTTCTGCAGACCTCGGCAAGACATGGGATGTCATCCGGCAGTGGGATGTTCTTACGGACGCAGAAGAATGAAGCCGGAGAATTTCGATTTCTGTGTGTCCTGCTTTTGTATGAGAAATCCCGTGGCTTTTACGGCGACATGCACCCTCTAAAAGACAGTCCCGGCAGGTGGTGTGGCAGGTTCGGACACTCAGTGTCCGAACCCTGACATACCACCTGCCGGGACTGTTCTTTTTGCGGGTGTGTGAGCGTAAAAGCCACGGGATTTCTCCACACAGCATCGTCATACACCTATAAATGAAATTCTCTTATTTCGTATTTGCTGCAACCTCTACCACCGACTTTGCAAGTCCTGCAATGCCCTGAATTTCGGACGGAATGATAATCTTGGTTGCCTGACCGTCTGCTGCCTTTGTAAATGCCTCAAGGCTCTTTAACTGAAGAACTGCTGCCGTCGGATTTGCATCATTTAAGAACTTCAGACCTTCTGCGGTAGCCTGCTGTACGGTGCGGATGGCTTCTGCCTGACCTTCTGCCTCACGAATCATTGCTTCTCTCTTTGCATCTGCACGAAGGATAGCTGCTTCCTTTTCTGCCTCAGCCTCTAAGATAGCGGATTCCTTCTTACCTTCTGCAACAAGAATCGTGGACTTCTTCTCACCTTCTGCAATAAGGATTGCTTCACGGCGTTCACGCTCTGCCTTCATCTGCTTCTCCATGGCATCCTGAATGGCTGCCGGAGGGATGATGTTCTTTAACTCTACGCGGTTTACCTTAATGCCCCAAGGGTCCGTTGCGGTATCAAGCGATACTCTCATCTTTGTATTGATGATTTCACGGGAGGTTAAGGTCTGGTCCAGCTCCAGATCACCGATGATGTTACGAAGCGTCGTTGCCGTCAGGTTTTCGATTGCCATAATCGGGTTTTCTACGCCGTAGGAGAACAGCTTCGGGTCTGTAATCTGGAAAAATACTACCGTGTCAATACGCATCGTAACGTTATCCTTTGTGATAACCGGCTGCGGTGCGAAGTCAACAACCTGCTCTTTTAATACCACTCTCTTTGCTACCTTATCAATAATCGGAAGTTTAAAGTGAATACCAACTCCCCAGGTTCCCTGATAACCGCCAAGACGCTCTACTACGTAGGCCTGAGCCTGCGGAACAATCTTGATACAGGATACCAGAATCAGCAATAAAATGACTACCAGAATAATAAGTACGTATTCCATAAAATCCTCCTTTTCTTAACTGCATTGTGCAGTTTCCCTTCTTGTCAGCACGGCTTGCAACCGGCTGCACGTCTCTTATTATTGACGTTGACTTAAGTTTACCTCACTTTTTCTCTGTAAGCAATCCCTTTTGCGTGAAATACGCAAAATTCTGTCTGAATTTAGTAAAGAAGACTTTCTTTTGCACGAATCCGAATCGTATGTTCAAAGCAGGTAGAATCGGTGAAATATACCGTAAAGCAATGTGGATTTCTGCCCTCGCTGCCAAACTTTCCGGCTACAAAATCATGCGTTCCGAAGGCAGGTCCAATTTCAATCGCATAGTCTCCCTTGGAGGCAGTCACCGTTCCCTGCTTTGCCGTAACGTAACCGCCTGCTTCACCTTCTAACGTAAAGGCTTCATTTGTGATGATGGCACCGGCATCAAACGCAAACTCCAGACGAAGCGGAGCCCTGTCCACACCGTCTGCTTTCACACGAATATCAAGTCCGCCGTCCACCTCTGTTACATCTACATCAAAATGCAAATCCGGTCCCATGAGCTTTTCTCTCTTTGTATTGTCCATCTTCCACCAGTCGGTCGTTCCCTGATACTCACCAAACGGCAGATAGTACCAGCCGTGCATGGTCTGCTCTAAGTGATATCCCTGCTCCGTCTGTGTCATCGTTTCCGATTTAAACGCACGATGCTCACAAAGACTTGCACCGATTTTTACGCTCATCGCCAGATTACCGTTCTGGAAATAGCAGAAGTTAGAAGCATGGTTCAAAACAGTATAGGAATAGCTTTCCTTACGAACGCGCACAATCTCGGACTCCCTGTAAAAGCGGTTGTAGGAGGTTGGAATCTCGCTTCTCTCATATTCTACGTCAATTAACTCCGGCTGATTCATAAAATAAATCAGGAAATCCGGCAAATGATTCAGACGGACATTTAATTCCATGATATAATTGGCCGCCGCAAGAAACGTCTCGTTGTGAAATTTGTGTCCCATTAACAGATATTCAAAATAATAATCTCTCGGATAAACCTTGACACCTCTGTCCTGTCTTGTCGAATTATTCGTAAAAATGCTGTCATCCGGCTCAAGATAGGTTAACATCATGTTCAGATTGGACTCTGCATAATGATAATACTTCTCATCTCCAAGCACATCTCCAATCGTAATCATAGCATCGTTATTGATTCTGTTGTAATTACCGGCAGAACGCTCCGCATACTCACCTTCGGAAGTGCAGTCAATCCCTTCTGCCAGATACTTTTCTGCCGCCGTCTTAAATTCTTCATCGCCAAACAGCTGCCAGCACTTTAACAGATTGGAGGCAATCGCCCATCGATGGTTCGGAGTGTGAAAACCTCCTGCCACCATACCCTTAGCACCTGCATAAATGATTTCCGACAGACGGCGTTCAAACTCTGCCGCGCCCGGAGCATCCGGATGCTTTTTCACATACTCATACATCGGAATCAGACGCTTCACGCAGAAGGCAGTATCCGGTCCGGAAAAGAAGTTGCAGTCTACCAGGTCAAAGCAGCCGTTTTCCCGCTGTTCCCTTTTTATGTAATCCAATGCAAGCAGAATTCTATCATACAATTCTTCGTTTTTATAAAGCGCGCTTTCCTCATTCATATAAACGGCTGCCATGGTTACCATGCGGTAAATGGCAAACTTCGGCTGGATGATTCCCTTGGAATCCAGAAAGCCTCCGTATTTTTGTGTGTTTTCCTTCTCCATCACCTGTAGTCTCATGGATTTTCCGGCACGGCGTACTGCGTCTGCCAGCATCAGTTCATAATGCTTTCTCATTGTCTGTTCTGCCCCTTTCAAAATATTGATGAACGGTTTTCTGCCGTTTTTTATCCGTCCTCCGGACTCTGCCTATCAGCTGCAATAAGCAGCACCGATAATTCCTGCTGCATTACCGAGTGCAGCTGCCCTAATTTCCGTCTGCACCGCCGAATGCCTGGAATATATTTTTCCTGCCACAGCTGCACGAAGCGGAGCAAGCAGTGCTTCTCCCTGCTCACTCATACCGCCGCCGACGCACAGCACATCCGGCTGCAAGGCATTAATCAGGTTTGCAATTCCTTCCGCCAGATACCCGATATGCTCTTCAAACAGTTCCTCTGCCAGCGCATCCTGTTTTCCAAATGCCTCAAACAAAAGCTTTCCGGAAAGACGTTCCGGCTGCTGGCCGCACAGCTTCCAGAGGAGACTTTCCGGCCGTTTCGGCACAACCCGCATCATCCGCTCTTTCAGTGCGGATGCCGAGGCATACACCTCAAAGCAGCCCGTTCTGCCGCAGCTGCATGGAATTCCGCCCCGTTCAATTACCATGTGCCCTATTTCTCCCGCAGCGCCGTTGCAGCCGGTAAGTACCTTTCCGTCCGCAATAAACGCACCGCCGATGCCGGTTCCGATCGTCACCATCTGAAAGGTATTGCTTCCCTTTCCTGCCCCGGCAAGGTATTCTCCCAGTGCCGCCGCTCTTGCATCATTGACCGTCTTTACCGGCAGTAGCAGACGCTCCTGCTGCAGACGCGTCTGCATCATCCGCTCAAACGGTACATTATAAAAACCGATATTGTTGGCATCCTCTACGATTCCTTCTGCACTTATGCTTCCCGGAATTCCGATGCCGACCAGTTCTATCACGGCTTCTTCTATTTCGAAGCCGCGGCACAATTCATGCACCAGTTCTGCCATATCGTCCGCAATTTCCTCCGGCGTTCCGTGCGGTCTTGTCTTGATGGACTTCCGATGCACAACCGCATATGTCTCATCTACGATACCTGCTGCCATATTGGTACCGCCTAAATCAACCCCAATCCGATAGCTCATAGCCGTTTCCTCCTGACCTCCTCCTGCTTTTTCTCCTCTATGAATTTAAGGAACCGTTCTGCATCCGTGTTCATTACGAGCTGCTCCGGAAAGCCCGTCTCTTCTAACAGTTCCTTCGCCAGTCTGTGGTCTCCGACAAACTCCCGGTAATGCGCATCACTTCCCAGCAGAACCGGCACTCCGTACCTCTCACAAAGTTTCAGCATCATTTTATAGTTTTCCCTTGCACCCGGGCGGTAGCTGTAGTTAGACAAAGAAGAGTTATTGACCTCTAACAGGACATGATATTCCTTCGCAGCCTTAATAAGACACTTATAGTCTAACGGGAACCTTGCATCATCCGGATGTCCGATGATATGCACATTCGGATTTCTCATTGCATTTATGAGTGCTTCCGTGTTTTCCGAAGCAGTTCCGCTAACAATGCACGGCGGATGTAAGCTTGCAATCACCACGTCCATATGGCGGAGCAGCTCGTCACTTAAATCCAGCGTTCCCTCCTTATCCAGCACATTTGCTTCCGCACCGAACATCAGCCGCATACCGTCACGTTCCCTCGGAAGCACACGGTAATTCGCAAAATAGAATTCATGGCAGGTGCCCGGCATTGCAGGCGCATGTTCGGTAATTCCCATGACTCTTAAGCCCGCCGTAAGCCCCGCCTGAAGCATTTCCTCCAGTGTATTGTACGCATGGCCGCTTGCAATGGTATGCGTATGGATATCAACAAAATCGTTCATGCTCCCTCCTAAAAAAGAGTATCTTTTGAGTAACTTTTTAGTATCTTTCGATTCATCATTATACTCTTTTCCTTTCATTTCGTCAAATTTTCAGAGCCATTTCATCATAAATTTCTGTCATTGCTTATCAACCTATTGATTTCTTTTGCATTTCATAGTACACTTGAATATATATAAGCCATATTTAAACTATTTCAACGTTTATTTCGGCATGGGGATTTTTCACAAACAGAAAGGTATGAGGTTATTATGCAATTGGGGGATTTAGAACCAAATCACTCCGTGGAGCTGCAAGTTTCAATGAATGGGAAAAATATAACTCTGTTAACCGTTCTGGAGCAAAGTGTTGCCCATTCTGCACTGCTTTCTCCGATTACGATGAACGGAAAGGTCGTCGGATTTCCGGCTACCTGTGATATCAGCTTTCTCTATCCGACAAAGGATAAAGTATATGTCTGGTACGGAGTTAAAATGAAAACCGTACGTTATGAAAACAAAATTTATCATAGTGCTGAACTCATGGGTGATGCCGACACTATAAATCGGCGCGGGGCATACCGAGTTTATATCGGGGAACGTATGAAAATCACTACTTTCACAAGTGAAGGTCCAAAGCCGGTTGAAGTGTTAATAAAGGATATCAGCGAAACCGGATTTGCGTTCCTTTCTCCCGAAAATTTCGATGTTGGCCGCACGGTTCGGCTGAATCTGGATCTGGAAAAAGGAATTCTGAAGCTTTCCGCTCAGCTTGTCCGTATACAGGTCTTGGAGAACCGGCAGGACATATTATACGGTTGTCAGTTTTCCGAACATAATTCTCTGTTAGGGGCCTATCTGATGAAAATACAGCAAAGGCGTCAAAAAGAAAAAATGGGCAACGCAGGTGTTCTGCTCACCTAGCCGGTGTTTTTCCACATTCCATAGTATGAAAAAAAACGGAGAGTCCTGTCACAGGTTTCTCCGCTTTTTTTCATCTACTGTATTCTTTCCTTTTCTTAAAACTGGCTGTTATAGAGCGTGGTATAAAATCCACCCTTTTTTAATAACGTTTCATGATTTCCCTGTTCGATAATGTTTCCGTCTTTCATCACCAGAATCACATCCGCCTCCATAATGGTGGATAAACGGTGCGCTACAATAAAGCTCGTTCTGCCCTCCATCATCGTCTGAAATGCCTTCTGGATGCGGATTTCCGTTCTCGTATCAATCGAAGAGGTCGCTTCGTCCAGAATCAGCATCGGCGGCAGACAGAGCATGACTCTTGCAATGCAGAGCAGCTGCTTCTGTCCCTGGGAGAGACTTCCGCCGTCTTCCCCTATGACAGTATCGTAGCCGTCCTTCAGACGCTTGATAAAGCTGTGCGCGTGCGCTGCCTTTGCTGCTGCAATGATTTCCTCCAGCGTTGCCTCCGGTTTTCCCATCGCAATGTTGTCACGGATGGTTCCGGCACGCAGCCATGTTTCCTGCAGCACCATACCGAATGAGGTGCGAAGGCTTCCCCTCGTCACGTTACGGATATCCTCGCCCGACACGCGGATAGAACCGCTGTCCACATCATAAAAGCGCATTAAGAGATTGATGACCGTTGTTTTTCCGCAGCCGGTCGGCCCTACAATTGCCACGCGCTGTCCCGGCGTTACGGTCAGATTAAAGTCACGGATTAACGGCTTCTCCGGTACATAAGAGAAATCCACATGAGAAAGACTCACGTTGCCGTCTGCTTCCAGTTCCTTTGCGTCTTTTGCATCCGGTATCTGCGGTGTTTCATTAATCAGGTCAAAAATTCTTGCCGCGCATGCCAGCGCATTCTGCAGTTCGGTAATAACGCCGGATATCTCGTTAAACGGCTTGGTGTATTGATTGGCATAGCTTAAGAAGCACGAAAGCTGTCCGACACTGATACCGGCGCCGCCGGCGGCTGCTGCAATCGCCAGAATGGCACCGCTGATGCCGACGCCCGCATACACCAGGCTGTTGACAAAACGGGTACACGGATTGGTTAACGAGGAAAAGAAAATCGCACGAAGCGAACAGTTTCTCAAACGTTCATTGATTTCATCGAAGCGTTCCAGCACATCCGCCTCCCTGCCGAATGCCTGTACCACCTTCTGGTTTCCGATCATTTCATCAATTAACGCCGTCTGCTCCCCTCTGGTCTTGGACTGCAGCTGGAACATCGCATAGGTGCGTTTTGCAATAAAGCTTGCCACAAACAGCGATACCGGAGTAATTAAGACAACGACAAGCGTAATGCCCGGATGAATCGTCAGCATAAACAAAAGCGTTCCAAGAATCGTAACAACCCCCGTAAAGAGCTGGGTGAAGCCCATCAGAAGGCCGTCCGCAAACTGGTCCACATCGGCAATGACACGGCTTACCACTTCTCCCTGGGAATGCCCGTCAATATATTTTAACGGAAGAATTTCTATTTTTTTGAATGCATCCTCTCTGATGTCGCGTACCACATGATAAGTAATCCGGTTGTTGCAGACATTCATCAGCCACTGCGCCGCTGCGGTTACCCCGACACAGACCGCAATCTTTACTAAAATCACACCGATTCCCGCAAAATCCACCTTGCCCGGCTCCAATATCAGGTCAATCGCATCACCGGTCAGAATCGGCACATAGAGTGTCAGCACAACCGAAACCGTTGCAAACAGAAGGGAAAGTATAATGAGCGCCGCATGCTTTTTTACATAGTGCAGTACCTGCCTTACTGTATTCTTTTTCATACTGCTTCACTCTCCTTTCTGCCTGTGCTCTGGGAATCATAAATTTCTTTATAGACCGGACATGAAGCAAGCAGTTCCTCATGCTTACCGATGCCCACCATTTCTCCGTCATCCAGTACGATAATCTTATCGGCATGGAGTACCGAGGCGGTTCTTTGCGATACGATAAATGTGGTTGTCGTACCGCCCAGTTCTCGGATTGCCTTTCGCAGTGCTGCGTCCGTCGCGTAGTCCAGTGCGGAAGCGCTGTCATCCAAAATCAGAATCTCCGGTTTTCTGACCACTGCCCTTGCTATCGTCAGTCGCTGCTTCTGTCCCCCGGATAGGTTTTTACCGCCCTGTGCCACCACAAAATCAAGGCCGCCCTGTTTTTCGTCCACAAAGCTCTTTGCCTGTGCTATCGTAAGTGCTTCGTTCATTTCTTCCTCGGTTGCATCTTCCTTGCCGAAGCGGATGTTGTCACGAATCGTACCGGAAAACAGAACTGCCTTCTGCGGTACGATGCCGACCTTTTTCTTTAATTCGTCCGGCTCGTAAGTACGGACGTCCTGCCCGTTTACCAGCACCCGTCCGCCGGTCGCTTCATAAAACCGCGGAATGAGCTGTACTAACGACGACTTACCGGAGCCGGTGCCTCCGATGATGCCGATGGTCTCTCCCCGCTCTGCCGTAAAATCAATATCTGTCAAAGCGTCGGCGCCGGAGGACGGATAGCGGAGGTTAACGTGTTCAAAGACAACTGCAGGTGACGCATTTTCTGATGTGTCCGGTACAGGATATGGCAATTTACCTGCTTCCAGTTCCTGATTTGTGTATACCTTAATTCCGGTCGGCGTCTCAAATACCGCCTCAATCCGGTTGGCGCACGCTGCTGCCTTTGTTACCGTAATAATCAGGTTTGCCAGCTTCACCAGCTCGACTAAAATCTGAGACATGTAGTTTACGATTGCAATGACCTCGCCCTGTGTCAGGTTTCCTGCTTCTACCTGAAGAGCCCCGGTATAAATCAGGGCAATCACCGCCGCATTGACAATGATATACGTTACCGGATTCATTAACGCAGAAATCTTACCGACAAACATCTGAATTTTCGTCAGACTGTCATTATATTCCGAAAAGCGTTCCTGCTCCTTTGCCTCCTGATGAAAGGCGCGGATGACACGAACGCCGCTTAAGTTTTCTCTGGTGATACCGAGCACACGGTCTAAGGCTGCCTGCACCTTTTTATACAGCGGAATGCTGATTAGCATGATGCCGAATACAACGACAGAAAGTGCCGGAATCGTCACTACAAAAATCAGCGCCGATTTCACGTCAATCGTAAATGCCATAATCATTGCGCCGAATACGATAAACGGCGAGCGAAGGAACAGGCGAAGTACCAGATTGACACCCGACTGCACCTGATTGACATCACTTGTCAGTCTTGTAATAAGTGTAGAAATGCCGGCACGATCCGTTTCTGCGTAACTCATGCCCTGAATATGTGCAAACAGTGCATGCTTTAATTTTGCCGCAAATCCAACGGCCGCCTTTGCTGAAAAGTACTGTGCCGTCACCGAGGAAGCAAGTCCGACCAGTCCAAGTGCAACCAGCACCAGTCCCATCTTAAGAATAAACGGAGTATCCGCATTTTTGATGCCGACATCGACAATCGATGCCATAACAAGCGGAACGAACAGTTCAAACGATGCCTCAAGCATCTTAAAGAGCGGCGCCAGCACCGTTTCCTTTTTGTAATCCTTTAAATAGACCAGAAGCTTTTTCATATCAGTTTTATCCTTTCCTTTATCATAATGACATAATAGCTGACGCCAAGTAACACCGCTGCGCCAAGCCATGCCAGAATTTCCGCATAAAACACGCCGTCCTCACCGACGACCTTTGTAAGAAGCAGTGCGCTTCCGATACGCATTGTAAATTCCACCATGCCGGAAACCATCGGGATAAACGTATTTCCCATTCCCTGAAGTGCCGACCGGTATACATACAGAAGATAGAGTGCGGGCAGTGCAAGGCTCATCATCGTAAGGAACCGGAACGCAATGTTTCCTGCCATTGTAACCTCTTCGGGCGTTCCGGATAAAAACAGACCGATAATCTGCCGTCCCAACAGAAGCATCACGGCTGAAATCACAAGCGAGGTTCCTACCGCCAAAAGAAGCGACGCACGGTGACCTGTCGTAATCCGTTCCTTCTTTCCTGCTCCGATGTTCTGCCCGACATAGGTAGAAATTGCATAACCATATGAGGTTGCGGCAATCTCCAGTACCCCATAGAGCTTATTCGTTGCCGTATACCCGGCAATAAAAATCACTCCGAAGCCATTGACCACCGACTGCACCATCATTCCCCCGATGGCGATAATACCATTCTGCACTGCAAGCGGCAGGGAAAGTCGCAGCTGCTTTGCCCAGAGTGCAGGTTCCATGGAAAACTCCGTCGTATTTAATGATAACAGTCCTGTTTTTTTAAGTTCTTTCAGGCAATACCATACCGCAACCAGCTGTGCCAGTAGCGTTGCGGCTGCTGCCCCCGCAATGCCAAACCGAAGCACGATAACAAACAATACATCCAGCACGATATTGGTACACGATGCCACAATCATCGCATACAGCGGTGATGTTCCGTCTCCGATAGCTCTGAGTGTGGCTGCCAGCACGTTATAAATCACCGTAATCGGAATTCCCGCAAAAATAATCCGCACATAAAGCAACGTCATCGGCAGAATCTCCTCCGGCGTTAAAAGAAGCCGTAAGACAGGTGCCGCAAGACACTGAAATGCCATAAGCAGAACAGCCGAACATAAAATAGAAAGAAGTAACGTGTTGCCAATGGTCTTTTTTAAACGTTCGGTTGCTCCCGCGCCGAACTCCTGCGCCATTTTAATGGAAAAGCCCTGGGCTAACCCCGTCACGATACCGATATTCATCCAGTTTAACCAGTCCGATGCTCCCAGCGCCGCCAACGCATCCACGCCCATTCCTTTGCCGACCACCATCGTGTCCACAACCGTGTACATCTGCTGAAACACATTTCCAAGCATCAGTGGAAGCGCAAATGTAAGCAACAGACGGAAGGCATTTCCCTCCGTCATCACTATTTGTTTTTCTGTTTTCATGGAAAGAAGATTTCTCCTTTTCTCTCTCTTCGCAGGTTCTGAAGTTCTTCCTGTTTCCTAACTACTATAACTTGCTTTATCGGTAAAATCAACCTATTTCTGAAACTTCATATTTTGCTTGTCTTTTGATACGTTTCGTGATACAATAAGCATATGCTTATATATAATTAAGCTAATGTTTATTTTTCTGATTTACAGAGCCATGCAGACACAAATATGTAGAAAAAGAAAATGCCGGACCGTTCGTTTGTCCCGGCAGAAAGGAGTTGCGTATGACCAACCGCGAAGCCCAGATTTTTCAGTGGATTTCGGAAAACCCCATGATTTCTCAGGAAGAGCTTGCGGCACGTGCCGGCATTACCCGTTCCTCCGTTGCCGTTCATATTTCCAACCTCATGAAAAAGGGCTACATTCAGGGCAAGGGCTATATTACCGGCTCTCCGGACTATTTTGTTGTGCTTGGAGCAGTCAATATTGATATCGGCGGCTACCCGGCAGAAGCGCCCATTGACTGCGATTCCAATCCGGGAAGCGTTTCCATTTCCTACGGCGGTGTCGGGCGAAATATCGCACACAACATCCGCCTGCTTGACCTTCCGGTCAAATTCATTACCGCATTCGGTGACGATTATCATGCAACCGGCTTAACCGAACATCTGACCTCACTCGGCATTGACATCAGCGATTCCCTCCGGACAAAGGATGCTCAGACCTCCACTTATCTGTTCATTACCGATGAAAAAGGAGATATGAAGCTTGCCGTATCCGATATGCGGATTTACGACTATCTGACACCGGAATACCTTGCAGGGAAAATGGATAGTATCAATCATGCAAGGGCACTCATTCTGGACACCAATCTTTCAGCAGAGACCATCGCATACGTGGCAGAACACTGTACCGTTCCCATCCTTGCCGACCCTGTCTCGTGCAAAAAAGCCGGGAAACTTGCGCCGGTTCTGGGTCACATTCATTCGCTCTGCCCGAATCGGCTGGAAGCAGAAGTGCTCTCCGGAATTTCGATACGTGACGATGCCGATTTGAAAAAGGCCGCTTCCATTCTGCTCTCCTACGGTGTAAAACGCCTGTTTATCACATTAGGGAGCAAAGGAATCTACTGCACGGACGGTTCGGAAGAACTGCTGCTTCCGCCGCTTGCCTCCGATTTAGTCAATACCACCGGCGCCGGAGATGCATTTACCGCCTCTCTTGCCTATTCCTTAGAGGCAGGCTTTTCCCTTCAGGAAACCGTTCAGTTCGGGCTTGCCGCCTCTGCCATTGCCGTAGAAAGCAGAGAAACCATCAATCCGAAGCTTTGCCGTGAGCTGGTACTTGCCCGCTCCGGATTAGCAGAATCTTAAAGTAAAAAAGATACCTTACTGTATCTGAAAATTTATCAAAAAATATGAGACAAGGAGAATGAGACATGAACTTAGAAAAGTACCTTGAAGTATCCAAAGAAGTAGCCGACGCTTTAGCAGCCAACCGCCCGGTTGTTGCACTGGAATCCACCATTATCTCCCACGGTATGCCATATCCGCAGAATGTGGAAACGGCATGCAAGGTGGAAGAAATCATCCGCGAGGCAGGTGCCGTTCCTGCAACAATTGCCATTATCGGCGGTAAGTTAAAGGCCGGTCTTTCCCGGGAAGAAATTGAGCATCTCGGCAAAAAGGGCTATGATGTTCCAAAGGCATCCAGACGCGACCTTCCGGTACTTCTTGCCAAGGAATCCGACGGTGCAACTACCGTTACTACCACAATGATGATTGCCGCCATGGCAGGTATCCGTATCTTCGCCACCGGCGGTATCGGCGGCGTTCACCGCGGCGCAGAAACGACAATGGACATTTCCGCAGACTTAGAAGAGCTTGCCATGACACCCGTTATGGTCATCTGTGCCGGTGCGAAGTCCATCCTTGACCTTGGTCTGACGCTAGAGTATCTGGAAACGAAGGGTGTTCCGGTCATTGGCTACCAGACAGAGGAGCTTCCTGCTTTCTACACAAGAAAGAGCGGTTTTAGCGTGGATTACCGCTTAGACACTCCGGAGGAGCTTGCCAAGGCTTTCCACGTCAAGGAAGAATTAAATCTCGCCGGCGGCATGCTTGTTACCAATCCGATTCCGGAAGAGTATTCGATGGACCCTGTTGTCATCAACAAGGCAATTGAGCAGGCACTTGCAGAGTGTAAGGCAGCAGGTATCCACGGTAAGGAAACTACTCCGTTCCTGCTTGCCAAGGTAAAGGAACTAACCGGAGGTGACAGCCTGGATTCCAACATCCAGCTCGTATTCAATAACGCAAGACTTGCTGCAAAAACGGCAGCTGCACTGTGTGAGTTAAAGAAATAAACTGTAAAATAGAGAAAGCAGCAGAAGCTTTCTTTGGGGAAGTACTTTCCCCGGAAGCTTACTGCTGCTTTTATTTTTCTTGTTCTTTCTTCCTGTTCTCTATTCTTCTGTCTTTTCTTTCTTTTGCCCGACCGGTAGCTGTGTCAGCACAATCGCCGCAAACATCAGTGCGCAGCCCGCCAGCTCCTTTCTGGAAAGCTCCTCATGCAGAATCAGAAAACCGCCAAGCACCGAAAACGCCGATTCCAGACTGAGAATCAGAGCCGCGATGGATGGATTATAATTTTTCTGCCCGAGAATCTGAAAGGTATAGGCTACACCGCAGGACAAGATGCCGGCATATAAGATTGGAACAGCCGCTCCCAGCAAGCCTGTAAGACTCACCTTTTCAAACGCAAGCATCAAAATGCCCGAAAATACGCTGCATACGAAGAACTGAATACAGGATAACGCAACGCCGTCTACCTTTGGTGCAAAGTAATCCACTACCATGATATGTACCGCAAAAATAACTGCACAGATGAGAATATAAATATCCCCAATGGCAATCGAGAAGGATTCCTTGATGCAGAGCAGATACATACCCACCAATGCAATCACGACACTCACCCATACGTTCCATCCGCATTTCTTCTTTAAGAACATGCCGAACACCGGCACAAAAACGATGTATGCCGCCGTCAGAAAGCCTGCCTTTCCTGCCGTGGTACTCATAATGCCGATTTGCTGCAGATTTGTCGCAATGCAAAGCAGGAGTCCGCAACATATTCCGCCGATCAGCAGCGTTTTCCTCTCCTTGCCCGTCTGTTTTTCCCGTCCCTTTTCCCCTGCACTCACAGACAAGGCAGCAGGAAGCAAAACCAGCCCTCCCAGCAGTGTACGGAAAAAGTTAAATGTAAACGGACCTACATGATCCATGCCTGCGCTCTGGGCCACAAACGCAAAGCCCCAGATTAACGCCGCCAAAAACAGCATGACCGTATTCTTTGGTTGATTTCTTTTCATTGTACTTTTACTCGCTCTCTTCCTTTTTTGTATGTCAGCATTTCCTGACAGTCGGCAACCGATTACGGTGCACAACTGTTAATTATATGGGAAATGTTGAAAAAGGTCAATGTGAAAGTACGAAAAGTTTCAAATGATACTTTATTCTCAGATAAATCCATCATAACCAAGCGTTGAACAAAGGTTACGATTGAGTAGTAGATAATCGCGTAGTATCTTGTTTCCGGCCGATGCTGCATTCTTCATTTTTTGACAATTTTCTATTTTATGTATCAGCAAATATAGCTGATTGATTTCATCCGTTTCCAGTACAACCTTTTTGGGGAGACCTCTGGATTGATGTTTACAGTGTTTCATTTCTTCGGCATCCTTCGAACTTAAGTATTCTCTCAAATTTGCCTTTTCATCTTTCGTTTCATTTTCATTTTTCGTTTCATTTTCATTTTTCTCGTCCGTTAAGCTTTTCTCATACTCTTCGGCCAGATGACGGAATCTCTCATCTTTATCGGCTTTTGTCAGCACAGTTTTCCCAATTGCCCGGACATAATGTATCTTTGAAATATGCGGTCCATGTTTGTGAATCAGCCGCATTCTTCCGCCATCGAAATATATGCTGCCTGCGTATTCCCTTCCTTTTGCTGCTCCGCTCCTTACAATGATACCTGAAACCTCCCTGTCGGAAAAAGTTGCAAACCAAAGTTCAGACTTTCTAAAACCGTCCATGAGTATACTGCTGTTTTCGATATCCAGTTCTCTTTTGATATTTTCATGCTTTCTCCGGTAATCCTTTATCAGTTCAACATCTGTAATCCTATATTTAATAATTTCCTCCAGAATTTTAAGATATAACATTCCCTGAATGTCCCGTTCAAATACCTTTAGAAACACTTCTGCTTCCGTTTTCGTATATCCGGTCAGTGTTCCCTTCATATGATTGTCAAAAATCGTTTCCATTTCCGATATTGATTTCTTTTTTATCATATCAGGTGTAAATATTGTTCTCCCGGCAACCTGACTAAAGTATCGAAACGGTACATGACAAGCCTTATTTTCTGCTGCCAAAAGCGGTGTCCTCACTGCTGCATTTTGCCGTAACGGCTGTGGTAAATAACTTGAATCATGTTTCTTCACATCCTGAGTTCGACGCAGCGGCGTAAGTTTTGACCTTGCCGGAACACCCGATCCTTTTCCTCCCATGATTATTTCTCCTCCATTTCCGGATGCTCTGCTTTCCACTTATCCTCAGGCGTATGAATCACTCCGGTATTCATTAATTGGTCTACAATACGCGAGACTGCCTCCGGGCGTTCTCCTGCTTTAAATCGCATCTCAATTTCAATTTCTCCTCCCTTGCCCTTTGATGATGTAGCAAGATTATCCAGATAAAAAGTGCTTCGGGAAACTACGAAATTATCAATCGCCTTGTCTTCTTCCTCTGTTCTTTTTAACTCAGAATATTTGATTGGAAGCGACATCTTGACGCTGATTTCATTGAGAAGCAGCTCCGCATGGTTCATTAAAGTAAATACCGGAATCTCCACAATTTCCCCACGGCTGTTCCGGTAGGTAAACATTACCGGATTTCCTTCCTCGTCAAAATACTCCGAAAGCTGGCTTAAGTAATGCTCTTCCGTAATCTCTGCCGCTGTGTTGACGCAATACTGCATTCCGCGAATAACATCCGATAAAGTCTGGTTTTCCTGCTCCGGTGTATTCTCTACTTTGGATTCCTTCTGCTTTTTTATGAATATTCCCATGAAAAGCTGCCCCTCCTATCATGCAGACATATGCTGTTCTTTATTCTTTATTCTGCATTCTACTACTTATTCTTCTCTGTTCCTTCGCCGTTACTGTTTCCACTCTCCGTCAGATTATCTAATGCCGGTTTATCTTTAGTAGGGACTGTTGCGGCATTGGTTATCGTTTCAAGAATTCTCATTAATGCTTCCGGCTGTTCCTGTTTTCTCGCCTCCACATGGAACGAATATTTCGCGCGCGTATCCGTCTGTCTGGTCTGTTCAGAGCTGTGGCTGAGCGATGCGGAAAAGTTCACCTGCGGCGTAAAGAAAAATCCTGTTTTTCCGTTTACACTGCTGCTTCCCGAAGTTGTTTTCTTATCTGTATCCGAAGTTGTAACTTCCAAATCAAAATTAACCTGCACCGTCTCCACAGCAAGATTCGGGATTCCCGACAGTGCAACAAATGGAGCCTGAATATACCTTGTTTCATGTGTGCTGTTCCCATCGTTTCCCTGTGTCTCCTGCTCATACTTAAACGTAAGCATTCTTGCATTGCCATTAGAATCAAGTGCTACCGTATTCAAAAACTCCGCCAGCATTCCGCTGACTTCTCTCTGTGCCTTCACCGCTGCAATAATCGGCGCTGCCACCATGTGCTCAATCGGCAAACTGTTTACAATTTCTCCCACTTCATTTCTTGGCATATTCTTTCCTCCTTGTCTTTGGTGTCCAATTTTGTAATATTTTGTTGCATTTTAAGTTTACACTATTTGTATGAATTAATCAATATTTTTTATAATAATATATTTCTATGTTATTTTTCCGCTTTTCGTTTTGTCTTTCTTTTTTTTACTATTTTCTTAGCAACAACTACAAACAAGGAATCGCTGTATCTTTTCATTACTTTTTGCAGGTAATATTCACCAAACTTCTTGCACTCTTTTTGTTTACTATCCCCATTTTGAGAAAGCTGCCGGGAAATATAAGGAATCATATTCCCTATTACCTCTAACCACTAGTTGTTCCCTTGTTCCACCTTCTTCCTCTCTGCTCCGTGGATTCCGGTTATAGTTTCATATCTTTGATGGAGCATTTTATATGCGCTTCGTAAATTCTCCTAAGTTGAAATGAGGCACTGAGGATTGATGTTTTGGTAACGATAATAAGAAATTATCCGCTACTTTTGAGGAAAGGAAGAGAAAAATTTTGTATAGTAAATGCAAAGAAGAAATTTTAGAATTGATATCTATTTCAGAAAACAATCAAAGAAATGTGCATACAATTACTGTTTTTGATGATCCATACAAAGTGGAGGCTGCTTCAGGCATGATTTTTCCAATTGAAATTTCAGATGTAGAAACTGGATTTTCATTCGCCTCTACATATTATACAGGATATAAAGATTATTTTTCATTTAAAAAAGATCTTGAAGAGAATAAATTTTCTGACCCTAATATAAAATATCTGGTATATAGTACATCTCAACTAGGAACTGATATTGACAGAAGATCATATGTACCAATTTTATGCAAAGAAAAAGGAATAGCACTACTTACTTGTGATGCCTACCGCCTAGGATTGTTAATGGATAAATCGCACTATTTTTCTTTATTAAACAGTTTTTTACATATTCCACATACACTCACCTATTTTGGGCAAGCAAATTTTGAAAACACTATAAAATCTCCATACGTAATTCTAAAACCTGCATTAGAATGTGCGGCAGTGGGTGTAACAAAAGTGAAAAACGTAAATCAAATCATTATGCCACTACTATCAGATATGCATAAAAAATATAATCAAAAAATACTTATACAAGAATATATTGAAGGATATGAAATCTCTGTTCCTGTTCTTGAAAAAAAAGGACAATATATCTCTACTCCACCAGTATGGGTTAAGTATAATGGCGAAATTTTAACCTATAATATGGTTGATAATTTTCAGTACTCATTTTCGGTACTTCCATGTACTGAATTTCCGTATAATAATATCATTTCAGAAGTATGTAAACATGCTGAACAGGTAATGCAGTTTATAGGTTCGAAAGGTCTTTCTAGAGTAGATTATAGGATAAAAAATGAAAATGAATTCTACATTTTCGATATTGCAGCATTACCAGTGTTAGCAGATACGGGAACATGCGCTCAATCATTTAAATCGCTATTCAACAACAGTGAAAGTATGTTCCAAGCAATTATTGGTTCTTGTCTATGCTAATCAGCCCAATAATTTATATCTGAAAATAATAATGGTCTAAAATAATTATCAGAACAGTATCCTGTAGACAATGTTTGTTGCGCATTTAACGGAACTAAAACATTGTCTATAGGCCTCTTTGCTAAATATATATCATGCAAAATATGTGTACGTTTTTTTAAAAAAGCATAAGAAAAAGTAGGTACCTTTTTTTTATCAATTAGTTCTTTACAATGTGTCTCTAACTCTAATGCTCCCGAAACATCTCCCAAAAGATATTTTATCATTCCAAGATTCGTGGAAATTAAATATTCATTATAATAATTCAAATGTCTTTCAAGAATATTTAGTGTTTCTTGTAAAAGATTATGTGCATATACCAAATCACCTGACGCTGCAAGTAAAATAGCATAATTGGAATTACATATGACCATTTCATGCATTTTAAATTTTATTTCAGGACGATTCCATATTTTTTCCGTATAATCAATAAAAAGTTCTTGTGGACTAGCAGAAATATTTCCATACAATTTTGAAAAAATATACATTTGATAAATTATACCCCAACGTTGTAGCCAATTCTTTTTCTCAATAAAACCAACAGCATTTTCTAAAATGTAATGGCTATATTCCATTTTATCTCGCCACATGTAATCTCCGGCTAGATTGCAGGCTGCTTTAAGATACTTTTCAGGATGACAATCTTTATTTCTATTCAAAATATCATATCCCTTTTCTAATATATGTAATTTATCGGGGATTCCGGATACAATATTAGCCTTCAATAGAAATGAGGCATATCTAATTTCCCATTTTTCTCTTGTTCTAATTGTACTTTCTCTAATATATGATTGATACTGATTACATATTGAAAAATATTCGTTATAAATCTCTGCTTGTTTAGCTTTAGACTGTAAAGATAGATACGTTTTTAATAACAACTTTTGTTCTCGCATTCTCAAAATAAGGTCATTATTAAAGGTCGATAACTTAATTATTTCAATAGATTGTTCAAGTAACCGTTGCTGATTACGTATTAGTTCTTCATCACAGTTTGATAAGCGCCCTATACACATTCCTCTTATAAAGATCATCTCCAAGATAAATTCTGGAATGTAAACAGAGAAAAATATAGAATTTTCAATTATAAATTGATTCTCGGTTAAGTAATTATTTATAAGTAGATAGCATTCCTTATATTCATTTATATTATATAGACGATATGCTTTGCTTAATATATCATAAATCTTTTTGTATGGTGATGCCTGTAGAAAGTTATCAAACGTTTCCAGTTCTTCGTTTGTACAGTTAGTTTCACCACGTGCAATTGAACAGTATGCTAAAATTGCATTTGCATAAGCATTATCAATATTTCCTGCTTTATTATATAGCCAATATTTTAATATATAATCCAACGATGAATGCTGCTCAATTTGTCTAACATAAAGTTCATATCTATTTACTGATAAATATACTGGAAGTTCCTGCCTAATTGTTGTTTTAATTAGCTCTGGAACGGTGTAAAAAATGTTATTTTCGATTTCATGCCACTCAATCAGGGAATGCTTTTTCAAAGTCTCCATGCCTTCGAACAATTCTGTCATTGGCAAATCTGATAAAAAAATTGACAAATTGTTAAATGAAACCTCTTCATCTAATAAAATTAATGTATACAAAGCTCTTTTAACTATATTATTTTCTTGTGCAGCAGATTCTAGTTTTTCATTGTAATACTTGACCAAATTATTGCAATTTGATTCTAATGTTAATAGATACTTAATAGGTATATTACGTGCAAGCGTATAATTCTCGCTATCTATAAAATGGGATAAATCTGTATCAGTTGGTTTAGCAAGTTCAATACGAGGTAATTGTTCTAATAATTCTTGATTCAATATAGTTTGTTTGGCATTTTTATCAGTTTTATCTAATACAATAAGTACTTTAATTTTTGTTATGCCGCCCTTGATAATTAAAGCGATTAAATTATATAAAAAAACCATAGATTTTTTATCAAAGCGTTCAATATTATCAAAAATTAAATAAATTTGTTGCGTTTTAGACAATTCGGTAATGAAACAAATTATATCATTAATTTCAGATTTCTCATTCGATGTCAAAAAGGAATCTAAGGTATTTTCTACACTCACAAAGATAATATTTGCAACCGTTGTAGCAATATCTTTTTTTATGCTATTAAGATAATTTCGCTTCGAGAGACCAGTATTATATTCGTCAAGAAGATTTTGAGGAAAACATCCGAAATCTGTATATTCCAAAGAAGCATTTCCCAGAAAGTATATAGTACGAGCATAATCAAAATGATTTGTTAACTCCTTGACTGTGACACTTTTTCCTGAGTCTTTCTCTCCAAGTAACACAAGTATATTTTCGTGTTTAAATTTTACAACAATTTCATCAATAGTTTTTTCTTGGAATTCAAATAGATTACTCATTTGTTTCCTCCATAATATAGTAAGTAGCGGATAATTTCTTATTATCGTTACCATCTTCTTTTCCTAAACTACATTTTAGAGCTAATTAACTCTTTTCGCACCTTCCAGTTCAATACACATCTTATTCCTTGGGTGCTTTGTCTTAAGTATCTCCTTCTCCTTTTCAACGGTGACATATGTATAAATCTGTGTCGTAGTGATTGAAGAATGACCCAGCATCTTTTGTATATACCGTATGTTGACGTCTTCTTCCATCAAAAACGTTGCAAATGAGTGTCGAAACATATGCGGCGTGATGTTTGTATCTACAATCACTGTTCCGGCATGTTTATGAATCATTTTTCTTGCAGACTGTTCCGACAAAGGCATACCATATCGATTCACAAAAAAATATCCATGACTTTTAATTTCCTCTTTAAACACCTCCCTATATTTACTTAGTTGCATAAGGACTGTTTCATTCCCGATTTGCAAATAACGTTCTTTTGCCCCCTTTCCCTGAATACACAGCACTCCATTTTTGATATCAAATGCACTGTCCCGCAAATTACAAAGCTCTGAAATACGCATACCTGTTGAAAACAGCATTTCCACAACCGCAATATCTCTCAGGATAAGCTTTTTCCGACAATCCGACAAATTTTCCGAAGCAGCTATCTGGTAAAGGTGATTCAACAACTGTTCTATTTTGTCTCTCGGAATTATTTTGGGCAGCACCATTTCTTCTTTAAATCTTGTCTTTACCAAATGAAACGGATTTACCTCTAAAAGTTCTTCATCCACCAAGTAATTAAACAGCGCTTTGGTGCTTGCAATTTTCCGCTTTACAGACTTTTTCTTATACTTCTGCTGCAAATCCATAACATATTGGTTCAACACCTGTTTAGACAATTCATTCTCATGTTTTTGCATAAAAGTCACAAACTGTCCAAGGTCATTTTGATAAGCCTTTACCGTTTTCTCATCCAGACCTTTTTGAAAGCGGCAATACTGCAAATACTGTTCAACTTTTTCTGATAATATCATTACATACCTCCATAACTCATGTGATGTAATGACATTATAAGCTAATACTTCGTCTTTATGTACTCTGCAACATCCTCAATCTCCGGAAACAATGCTGCCTGATTTACGGAAAATTTGTCCAGCTGCTTCAGTATCCCCGCCTTTGCTTTCTGTGTAATGATAAAAACCTGCCGTTTTCCGTTCTCCTTATAGCGCAGTTCGTTGATTGGATTACTGTTTTCATCAAAAAGACCACAAATAATAAATGCACCATCCTGTTTTATAATCCGATTATTCTTTTTTTCAGACAGTACAACAACAGCACCTTTCACATCTTTCTTTCTAATTCGGTTTTCAAAAGCCGGTTTTTCCAACTTAATTTCATGCAAAAATGCCGTAGCCCTGTCATTAAATAGTTTGTCCGTTATTGCTTTATCCTTAAGCCACCCCATCATCTCCTTCTTTTTCTTATATGACATCAGAGGAAGGCTTGCCATAATGGAAACCAAATCGCTTCCCGGATATCGAATCTGTCTTTTGTCTATGTCAAACACAATAATTTCGCCGCTCTTATCCGGT
This sequence comes from Lachnospiraceae bacterium, assembly GCA_051880375.1. Taxonomy (GTDB): domain Bacteria; phylum Bacillota; class Clostridia; order Lachnospirales; family Lachnospiraceae; genus SIG299. The sequence continues at coordinate 25,458 of JBJENV010000036.1, read as the reverse complement.
TCGCTTTCACACGCAAAATAAAGTGCAACCAGAGGGTTGCGCGTCACATCCATCAGCCTTGTAGGTAAGCCATAATGCTGCATTTCAACCAGGTAATCCAAATGCGTCCGACAATCCGAAAAGTCCCCGGCACAGTTGATTTTCAATTCGTTATACATATCATTCTCATGAATTGTCCATGCTTCTTTTCTCATCACAGCCGGGAGCAGCTTATAGGAGGCAGAGGCATGTCCGCGGTAAAAAAGCGTATGATTTTCCTCTTCCGGTAAGTTCATGGCATCGCAAAACTTCGTAAACGTTTCTATCGGTATAACATCTGCTTTCTCCGTTAAATAAATTACTTCTCCCGAAAGTCCTAAAACTCCTGCGTCCAAAAAGCATTCCAAAACTTCAAGTGACTTTCTTGTCATCATTTTTCTATGTGGAATAGTCCCATACAAGCGATAGATCCAATACACGATTGCCTCTGCTTCTGCAAAAGAAAGTTCATTCATATTTTCTGAATATTCATTCTGTATCGCAAGTATATAATTTTCCCAATACTCTTCTGCATACTCAAGGGATGGATATGCCTTATAAAGACCGGCGAACAGAGAATTTTGTTCTTCCAGCATCTTTTGATATTCTTTTCGGTTCAGGCTCGTGTGTATATATTTTTCCATATTGCAATAGTAATCCATTTCCAGCCTTCTACCGCAAACAATAGTAAAAGCTCTTAGAGCAATGTAAAAACCTGTAGTCTCTTCGCTAGTGAAAAAGAAAAACATTATCATCCGCTCCCTCTGTTTAAAGAATCAACTCTTGTCCCTATTATATAAACGTTTCAGCACCCTCAAATCTTACAGAATTTCAAAAAAATATTTACCAAACTTTTTCCTCATTTTTTGTTCATTATGCATAAATTTCTACTGCGTTTTTCTACATTTTGAGCAGCGCGTCTTTGTTACAATTTGTAAATTTCAATATCCTTTTTATACAATTTTTACGCTACATTTTCTTACAATCTGCCATCTTGTTCTTTCCATGTACCGGCGCTATACTATTGTTACAAAACGTTTTGTTCTTTGATTATTTCAATCCTTCTGTTGTTTTCACACATAACATCAAAGTATTGATTTCCCATTTTAACGAAAGGACATATGACATGAAACACACAAATGAAATGCCAACTCTATCTGAACTGCAGCGCACACCGCTTCCGGAAGAATTTAACACACTCTCCGGTCCTCTACGCTACACCATGACCAATGACGCTCTGTTTCACATCGTATTTGAAGCAAATCCGGAAGCTCTAAAAGCATTTCTCTGCTCTTTGCTTCACCTCGCTCCGGAAGAAATCACTTCCATCGAAGTAACCAACCCGATTAAGTTCGGCAGCAGCATCTACGCTAAAAATTTCGTTCTGGATTTACGACTTCTGCTAAATAATCAGACCGTCATCAATCTGGAAATGCAGGTTGAAAAGCTGAGCTTTTGGAAGGAGCGCTCTCTTGGCTATCTCTGCCGCTCCTTTGACAATCTGAATAAGGGCAATGACTATATCAATACCAAGCCAGCCATTCACATCGGTATTCTGGATTTTGAGCTTTTTCCGGAGCATCCGGAGTTTTTTGCCACCTATCATCTGGCAAATGACATTACACATCAAAAATACAGTGACAATTTCCGCCTGTCTGTGTTACAATTAAAGCATACAGAACTTGCCACGGAGGAAGACCATTTTTGGCAGCTCGACCTCTGGGCTCAATTTTTCAAAGCCGATACATGGGAGGCGATTCATATGCTGGCAGAAAAAAATCCTTATGTTTTTAACGCTGCAAAAACCATTTACCGTGTTACGGAAGATGAGCGTGTCCGTCAGATGTGTGAGGCACGCGAAGAAGGTGAAAAAACGCAGCGCACCATTGAGTTACTACATCAAATGGAGCTACAGCGTGCTAATGAGGAACTACAACAGGTGAATAATGTGCTGCAGCAGAAAAACAATGAATTACAGCAGACAACCGATAAGCTTCAGCAGACAACCGATAAGCTTCAGCAGACAACCGATGAATTGCATCAAAAAGATGCCCAGCTAGCTGCTGCCCTTGCCAGAATTGCAGAGCTTGAAGCAAAGTAGAAATAACCGAATTGATTTCGGCTGAAAGACACTTATGTGACGCATGTTGCATAGGTGTTTTTATTTAGGCTAAAAAATATACCGTTCACCTTCGAAACTATACCGATGACCTATATCCTGCTGACAAAAAAATCAAAATATGTATAATGAAAATCACAGGAGGTAAAAACATGAAATTTCGAATTATAATCGATAAAGAAAAAGAGGAAGAGATTGTTGCCAGAGTTCATAAGAAAACACATTTGATTGATGAAATCGAAGCATTAGTTACGGGAGCGGAAGCCGCGGATGAAGTTATCGGATATGATGAAGACGATATAAAATTGCTGAAGATTTATGATATTGAAGCTTTTTATATCGAAGATGGAAAAACGTATGCCGCATATGCAGACAAAAAGAAATATCGCGTAAAAATGCATCTTTATGAGCTGGAAGCTATTCTTCCTAACCATTTTCGGAAGATTAACAAATCTAACATTGCAAATATGAAACATATTGTTCGATTTAAAACTTCCCTAAACGGGGCTGTTGATGCAGAGTTTAAAAGTGGTTTTAGTGATTACATCTCAAGAAGATGTTTTGCAGAACTGAAAAGGAGGTATTCATTATGAAAAATTTTGGTATTAATTTTTTAAAAAGAGGAAGTTTATTTGCATGGGGAGGACCTGCAATTTTGTGTATTGTGTGGGCATGCTTGAAAAAAGCCGGAGTAATAGATACTATAGAAGTAGATACTGCTATTCTAGCGGTTTTTTCGACCATAATAGTCGCTTTTGTTGCGGCAGGCATCTCTGTAGTATATCAAATGGAACATCTACCGAAAGGAATGGCGGCATTGATTCAAATGGCGGTTCTTTATATAGATTATCTGATAGTCTATTTGATTAATGGCTGGATGCCAATCAAAGCGATAGGAATCTTTACACTAATATTTGCAGTTTGCTTTGGCATAATATGGTCAATTATTTATTTTACTACCAGAAATTCAGTGAATAAGATAAATGCACAACTTAACAAATAAAGGGAGGACAATCTCTCTGTAGAGAACAGAAACTTTCAGTTTGGTGCAGGTTGTCATAAAAAGGAGTCTATTCTATACCGATTATTCCTGTTTCTGTTTCTTCATTGCAGATATTTTGGTATGTTCCCCCTGTACAAATACATTCTCATAGGTGAGTTTACTGTTTTTTGAAAATACAAGACCAGGTTAGCGTAGGAATACATTGCGCTTATGCACTGCAAAGGACCCCATACACCTGTAGCACTCAAGTATATGGGGTCCATATAGATTTTCTCTCAATTTCTTTTCCAATATCTTCAATTTTACACTATTCCATATTCCCGATACAGCTTTTCCCTGGCTTCTTCCCCGGAAGTCATTTTAAGAACTTCATCGATTTGATAGCCCTTTTCAATAAGAATGCGCATTAATTCATACATCTGCGTTGCACCGCGTTTTAATCCTCTTTTTTCGCCACGTATTTCACCACGTCTTTCCCTTGCATCCAGCACCTTACACATTCGAACACCTTCTTTCTTCTCCTGCTCTGTAAACGAAATAGTTTCATATCGATTGTCGCCGGTAAGCACCCGCATCAGCTTCAGTAACTCATCCACATGAGTGATGACTGCAGGGTCCGGTTCATATTCGGGATTGTTGTATGCGTTCACAAAATAATCCGCTACAACTTTGAAATCACTTTGAAATAATGCCACCGTCTCCGGAGGCAAGCGCGGTATATCAAACAGGTTTACCTTATAGTCTGTGATATAGTTTTCCAGTGCCTTGGTGATTTCATTTTTGGGCAGCTTCGGTCGGAAGCTTTCTTTTAGTTTCAGCGGATACTGCCACGGCTTTTCACCAAAATAGAGGACAATGGTGATTACCGGATAACGCTCCTTTACCTTTAGTGTTTTCTTTTTACCTTTCACTTTTACACTCTTTGTTTTTAGCATTTGTGAACGGTAAGAAGCCCCATCGTAGCCTATGCCACGAAACGGCATATCACGTTCCTGCTTTGTCTGATTTTCGATGCCCATAATCACAAGATTTACTCTCTGGCTTTTCCAAAGCTTGTAAATATCGCGCTCCTGCTCATGCAGATTCGCATCATCTGCTTTGTACTGGCTGAACCCGGTGATGTCCTCCAATGCATCCGGTGTTACAACCTGTCGACCGCCAAAAACAAGCACATTGAAGATGTCAGCGAACACATCATTCAACGCAATAAATGTTTTTTCAGAAATATCTTTTGTTTTGATACTGTACCTCTTTCTCCATCTCTCCCAAAATGAAGATACAAGGATAGCATATTTGAAATTTATGGCATTTGTGGGGCAAAATTGTTACAGCATCACATTAGGCGAGCGGTTTGAAGAAATAAGTAAACGATTCAATAAAACGTTTACGATATACGCAGGACGATTACCGGAATAATGTCAAGTAATAACTTCGTCATGCGAAGTTTCTTCCGTCTTGCGGCAATTCGTCCTCCGGTTTCTTTTGTATTCCATATAATACATGTTATTTTCACCTCTGCGTTTTAGCTGCTAAATCATTTCTCATTGTTTCTTCTCCGTTTTTGCCTTCTGCTCCGCCAGATAGGCATCACATACCTCCTGTGCGCTTCCTATCATACGGGTATTCCCTTTATCCAGCCAGAGCGCATGTCCGCAGAGACGCTTCACCTCATCCAGCGAATGAGAGACGTACAATAACGTTGTTCCGCCGGACAGCATCTCATTCATGCGTTGCTCGCACTTTTTGCGGAACGCATAGTCTCCTACGGAAAGAATCTCATCCACAATCAGGATTTCCGGCTGCACCATCGTTGCCACTGCAAAGCCAAGCCTTGCTTTCATACCGGAGGAATAGTTTTTTATCGGAGAATCCAGAAATTCCTGCAGCTCTGCAAACTCCACAATCTCATCGAAATGCTCCCGCATATATTTCTCCGTATGTCCAAGGACACAGCCGTTCAGATAAATGTTCTCTCTAGCCGTCAGATTCGGGTCAAAACCCGCTCCAAGCTCAATGAGCGGTGCAATACTTCCGCTTACCCGGATGCTTCCGCGGTACGGCTTTAAAATCCCGCTGACCGCCTTTAAAAGCGTTGATTTACCGGAGCCGTTGGTTCCGATAATTCCCCACGCTTCTCCCTGCTTTACCTGAAAGCTCACATCCCTGACCGCTAAAAATTCCTGAAACATCAATTCTTTCTTTACCAGACGAATCACATACTCCTTCAGATTGTCCACCTTCTGGTTTGCCAGATTGAAGCGAATCGTTACATTATTTACGTCAATCACTACCTTATCACTCATGAAAACCTCCTAAACATACAGGAAAACGTTGCCCGAATTCCACAAAAACATACCATATTTCTTGTACTATTTTCACAAATAACGCCCGCTTTTTTGTACTCTTTTCCGATATTGCACGACCTGTTCCGTTATGCTACAATACAGCTACAAAACGTTTTGTAATTCTATTTCCCTGAATGTTTCAGTTACTTTGCCACCCGGTTTTGAAACTGTTTCCGGCGAATTACCTCACACATTGCTGAATGACCTGATGTTTCGGATTGTTTTTGAATCCAACCCGGACGGGCTCAAAAAGCTTCTCTGCTCGCTACTTCACATGAAGGACTCCGAAATTGTAGATATTGAAATCAACAATCCGATTCTTCTTGGTGATGAGGTGGATGATAAACACTATATCCTCGACCTGAACCTGCTTTTAAACAAAGCTAAGAAGATTCATCTGGAGCTGCAGGTGCTGAAGCAGAATTATTGGACAAACCGCTCTCTCTGTTATTTATGCAAAAATTTCAGCAAACTGAATTCCGGTGATGATTATATGCAGCTGAAACCGTTAATCCAGATTGATATTCTGGACTTCGAGCTTTATGAAGGCTCGAAAGAATTCTACTCGGTGTATCATCTGGCAAATGACAAAACCGCCAGAATTTATAGTGGCAATATTGCCCTCCATGTGCTAGAATTAAACAAAGAAGAGTATGCCACCGATGAGGACATGGCCTATGACATTGATTACTGGGCAAAACTCTTCAAGTCTACCACATGGGTGAGGAGCAAAGCCTCTGCTCGCTGAGGCTCGCATTTTCACTACGTGAAAACAAAGGAGGCTTGAAAACATTGGTCAAAGAACATAACGGTCTGCAATCCACTGTGGAAACCATTTACCGCGTGAATGCTGATGACTACGCACGTGCAGAAATAGAAGCCCGTGAAGACTACCTCCGTCAGCAGAGAACCATACAAAACGAGATGGATCGGTTAAATGCTGAGCTTGCAGAGAAGAATGCAACCATTGCTGATAAAGATCAGGAAATTTTCCATCTACGCTCACTTTTAAAGCAGAATGGCATCAAGTACTAGCAAGTGATAACATCGTAACCTTATTGATAAGAACGAACTTTACCAGAACCTGCCGCTGCTTTTAAAGCTCCGGCAGGTTTTCTTTGTCCTCTGAATTTCTTGTGCGTCTATATGTGCAGAATAAAGCGGTCCTGATTTTTCAAAAACATTCCGGTCCCAAACACCAGCATTACAAGTGCAGCCGCGCATCCGGCAAGCACATACTCTCCCTGCGGTAAGGTTCCGGTATAAAAAATATCACGGAACTGTTTCACGTAATAATACATTGGATTAAAGTGCGTGATTGCAAACCGAACAACCTCCGGCAATGATTCGATTGGGTAAAAAATCGGTGTCAGATACATCCAAGCCATTGTAACCGCATTATAAATATACTGCACATCCTTAAAGAACACGTTTGCCTGTGCAAGGAACAAGCCAAGTCCCAGACAGAACACAAACAGCTGCACCAGGACAATCGGAAACAATAGGTTGTACCAGCTGAACCCTGCCCCCGTTGCCAGCATGACAATCACCAGCGCCACCATATTAAACAGCAGGTCTATCAACGTACTGATTACTTTGGAAAACGTAAAAATATACTTTGGCACATAGGCTTTTCTAATTAATGCACCATTGGCATTGATGGAATGCATTGCCTGAGAGGTGGCATTCTTCATGAAATTAAATAACAGTTGTCCACAAAACAGATATACCGGAAAATTGTCGATATTTCTGCTAAACATCGCCGAAAATACGATAGTCATAACTATCATGGTAAGCAATGGGTCAAGAACACTCCAAAGATATCCGAGCACGCTCCTTCGGTATTTTAACTTTATATCCCGCATAACAAGGTGCTTTAGTAAGTCCTTGTAATGAAAGAAGTCACTTAATCGAGCTAACCATATTTTCACTTCTGTCAATCTCCTATTAAACGTTCTCCATACATGTTTTCAAAATAATTTCGATAATCCCCATTGATAATACGCTGCCACCACTCCTTATGAGTCAGATACCACTCAATGGTCTGCTTGATTCCGGTATCAAAGTTGTACTGCGGTTTCCAGCCTAACTCCGTTTCGAGTTTGGTCGGATCAATCGCATAACGAAGGTCATGTCCCGGGCGGTCTGTCACGTAATGAATCAGATTTTCTGATTTACCAAGCGCTTTTAAAATCGTCTGCACAACCTCCAAATTCGTTTTCTCGTTATGCCCTCCGACGTTATATATTTCGCCCACTCTTCCATCATGGATAATTAAGTCAATCGCAGCACAATGATCTGCTACATGCAGCCAATCCCGCACATTTTCTCCTTTTCCGTATACCGGCAGCTTCTCGTCATCCAGTGCACGTATCACCATTAACGGAATCAGTTTTTCCGGGAACTGATATGGTCCGTAGTTATTCGAGCAACGGGAAATCGTCACCGGAAGACCAAATGTCCGGTAATATGCCATAACAAACAAATCCGCGCTCGCTTTACTGGAGGAATACGGACTTGACGTATGGAGCGGCGTCGTTTCCGTAAAGAATAAATCCGGTCGGTCAAGCGGCAAATCCCCGTATACCTCATCGGTAGAAACCTGATGATAACGTTTTACACCATACTCCTTTGACGCATCCAAAAGCACCTGCGTTCCAAGCACATTCGTCTGTACAAAAATTCCCGGATTTGTAATGGAACGATCTACATGGCTCTCTGCTGCAAAATTCACTACCACATCAAACCGCTCTTTCTCAAACAGCTGCATAATAAAGGTTCTGTCTGCAATATCTCCGCGAATAAACTTATAATTCGGAGCTTGTTCCACCTCTTTTAAGGATTCCAGATTGCCTGCATACGTTAGTAAATCCAAATTTACAATCTCATAATTTGGATATTTTTTAACCATATGATGAACAAAATTACTTCCGATAAATCCGGCACCACCGGTAATTAAAATCTTCATAAAATTCCTCTTTTCCGAAGTAAAAATAATTATGTATCAACATTCATAAAGAACTCTCTTTTTATTTATTTTCACTTCTTAGTATATTTGTGTCAAAGCGGCCAAATAACATATCATTTCCATTAACATCATAAACATGAATAGTATCATATATTCTATCAATAACGTCAGCTAATGTGTTCAAGTTGCTAGCTTTAATAAAAATTCTAGTGAGAACCTGTTCTAATGTTCCGGGTTTATCAATAACATCACCTTCTTCATGGACATTAACCACATCTGTTACTTCCTTCATCTTTAAAACTTCGTCCAGACCTTCTATTTCCTGGATAATACCTGTTTTAAGCAACGGCGTTAATTTACATGCAGCATTCTTAAAATAAGGGTCAGCTAACTCACTAAGCTTGGGAAGTCCCATTTCTCCTGTCAGCGCATGATGAACCATCATATCCATTAGGTCATACCCACTATTAGCGCGTAAAATCCTATATTCTTGCGCCCCGGCAAATCTAAACGCCATTTCATATAAATATACATAATCCTCATCTGCAAATCCCTGAAAAAACAATACTCCATTTTGAATTCCCATGGACTTAATCATCTTTTTTATGTTTGCATCTGCATTTTTTATATATCCATCTATATATTTAGATGGATATATGTATGCTGTCGGAACCTGTGCAACATCATATTCTTCATGGCAAGTATACCTATCACAAATTCCGGCAAAGGAGACCTCCCCCTTCTGAACCACGTAATACGAACATATTTCATCACCCACAAGATACTTCTCAACTATGATTTCCTTGCGTTTTGAAAATTCTAAAGCCTTTCTGTATGCTTCTGGGAAATCATCGCTTGATTTACAAACAGATATTCCTTTTCCACCACTACTATCTACCGGTTTCACGATTACCGGATAATCAAAATCCAGATAATCCATCGAATCCTTTCGGTAACTAAATTCCGGCGTAGTAAGAACATCATTTTTTTTACAACATTCCTTAAACTTACTCTTATCAATAATTACTTCTATTTGTTCCTCTGTAGCATAATACGGAAGATTTAGCTCTTTTGCAGCCCGTGCACAATACTCCATCATAGAATCCATGTAATTTGTAAAAATACCATCAACTTCTAATTTTTTTGCAAGTTTAACCACTTCATCAACATCTGTAATGCTAACCAGATAATGCTCATCCGCATTCTTTTTGGCAGGCGAATCTGGTAGATAGTCAATAACTATTGAATATACCCCCTGCTTCTTACAAGATTCAATAATGTTATTAGAAAGTCTAATGCCTCCCAAAATTAATAATTTTTTACCTTCGATATCCACTATCTATTACTCCTTTCAACATTAGCGTTAACTAATATTACCTATAATGATAGAATGTGCCCCCGTACAATACAGCAATCATTTTTTATCCAGTGCTGAAAAAATCTGTTGCCATGAATCTACTAAACTTTGCTCATTCATCATCTTAACAATAAATGGATCCGGCGTTGGTTTCTTCAATGGTGCAACGAATTCTTCATAAGTCATTTCCGGAATTTTTTTGCTATCATAAATCTCCACACCATTTTCGACAAAGAAGTCATACATCACTGAATCCTTTGGCAAAAAAACTTTTTTCCCCATATACAAAAGACGTAGAATATTGCCCAAAGCAGCTTGCCGTTCTAACCAGAATACAGCAATATCCACAGACCATAAAAATTTAAAATAACCTTCTTTATCCATCTCGTCCCAAAGAAATTTTGCCTTATGCCCAAATAATGTTTTTGCATAAGTTGATACTTTCTTTTTATTTTCAATTGGCGCTCCTGTACTTAATGGGATAACCAGTTCTATTCTTGAATATTTTAGATGCGCTAATGCATTTAAGATATCAAAATGATTATTCCACACATTACAACTATGAGCTACTTGCACTCTAACTACTCCCTGCCTTTTCGTTTTAGGTCGTGTCTTTTCCAACAATTCAATCGAGTTATATGCAACATAGCTGGTCTGAAAAATTGGAGCTCTATTTTTAAAATTCTTACGAAACACTTGCTCATCCGGTGGAAATATAGAAACAAAATAGCTTACATTTTCTCGAATTCTTGTATGAATATAATTATGGATTATTGCTTTTAACGATTTGTCCTCTTTTTTATAATTATACAAATCTTTTCCCCATTCAATCCATGCTGTTTTTCTTAATATTGCAGGAGAAAACGCCAAACGCAATAACTCCCACCTTGAAAGATACAAACTGTGCAATATTACACTATCCGCTGCTTTCATTTTTCTAAATATATGATTTGTTCTTTGCCATACATTTTTCCCTATCTCAAATTCAGTATATGGTTGCGAAACCAACCCCGGAGCATAGTCTAAACGATGAGTGGTCACTTGAAAATGATGCTGATTTTCAAAAAAATGTTTTTGGCATAATTCCATGAAGGGATATATCAAATTATATCGTGGTGGAATTAAATGCAAGTATTTAATCTGTGTTGTCTCTGATTTTTTTTCTCCCCTTACATAGCGTACCACTTCTTCCCAGCCTTGAAAATGATCAAAAGTCTCTATTCTTTTCATGACTTTTTCATGAACAATACGAGGTTGAAATACCTGCGGTAAAGATGTACTTATATTTTTATCATTTCGTATATAATTTACAAAATAAGGAAATTTGATTGCAGATAAATCACTAATATGCGCCAATCCATTTTCTACATCAGATAACTGATAATTTTTCCTGAGTTTATCTGCTACATACACCTTTTTACCCAAATAACGCAAAATCAAAATATCTCTTACCGCATTATTTATATCAGAAAAATAAATCGCAACATCAATTTTCCCCAAAAAATTAACGTAATCTTTTGCATCCATTTCTTTTTCATAAAAAACAACCTTATGCGAAAATATTCTTCTTGCAAATGCTTTAACTTTCTTTGCATAATTACCGTTTAGTCCCGACCCATACAGTGGTATATGAACTTTTATATTTTCATACATAAATTTAGATAAAAGTTCTATTATCTTTGCGTGCTGATTTTCAGGATAATTACCATTTCCAATAAGCACATTTACTGTTTTCTCTTTTACTGAACCTCTTTCCCATTTTTTTAACTCATAAATGAGTTTTCTTTCAAAAGGTGTTCCTGCCAAAAAAACAGATTTACTCTCACCGTAATTATTTTTTACCCGATAATAATCTTCCCATGTATCTACAACATACGCCTTCATTGAACCCTTTATAAACTCTTTTATATTATAATACATTTTTTTAATCGGATTATGTCCAGAATATTTCTTGTATAGAATATCACCATATGTTATATGCCAAATTGATTTTTTTAGTATTTTTTTCTTCAGAAAAAGTTTTAATACAAACCCTCTATTCCATAAAAATCCATGCCATACAATACAATCGGCTGCTTCCAACCTCGTAAATAAAGCATCAAGTCCAACTTTATCCATATCAAAAAGCTGAACTTCTTTGTCATGCAAATTTAGGTTATTTATTCGCGGCATATAAATCGAATGGGTTATTTTCCCTTTGACTTGCTTAATACTTCGAACCAATTCTCGCATTTGAATTTGTTCATTTTCAAAAATATGAATCCATTCCATACCAGTTTATTTCCCTTCTATACTTAACACTTCTGTATTTTATTTATTCACCTTTAATACATCAATTACTCTTTCCATCGTTTGTATTCTTCTGCACTCCATTGCTTCCTCACTATACCATGCAGCATGAGGGGTAATTATTACATTCTCCATCTTTAATAACGGATTACTCTTATCTATTCTGTCCTCCGTTAATACATCCAATCCGGCTCCCGCAATTAAACCTTTCTCCAATGCAATTACAAGGTCCGATTCACTAATTATCGGTCCTCTTGCCGCATTAATTATGAATGCAGTTTTCTTCATTCTACCGAATGTCTCTAGACAGAACATTCCCCTCGTTTCATTATTTAACGGACAATGTATGGATATCACATCACTGACCGCTAATATTTCTTCAAAACTAACTTTTTTTACCATGTAGCCATACATCTCTGCACTTGATACGTATGGGTCAAATGCAACTAAGTTTAAGCCAAACATTCTCGCTTTCTCTGCAATCAATCTAGGTATTTTACCAAATCCTATTAACCCCAGTGTCTTCCCATTCAAAGAATAGATAGGTGCAGCTACCTTTACATCCCAAACACCATTTGCTACAGAATTGCTTAATTTTTTCAATTTTCTACACGTTGCTAAAAGAAGCATGAAAGTATGTGTCGCTGCCTCATCAGAACAATAATGTGGAATGTTTGACACCATAATTCCACGTTTTTTGCATGCCTCGACATCTATCGTGTCAATTCCTATTCCGTTACGAATAATTAATCGACAACGCTCCATCGTATCAATAATTTCTTCTGTCATCTGTACATAAGTATTTATAACTGCATCCGCATCACGAACATATTCTTTTACCGATTCCCCCTTTGGCACAAGAACAAGTTCCGCACCTATTTCATCTAACATTTTTTTCTCTATATCCAAATCCGGAAAAATATTATCCGTAATAACCACTTTTGCTTTATTCATAATAACCTCTGCATCCTTTCAATTTATTAATTAATAATTTGCAAAACTCGCTGCAACTCCACTGTAGAATATCTCTGATCTATCGGTATTGCTACTAACCGTTCTTCTAGCTCATGACCAATACCAGTATCTTGTTGTCCTTTCCAATAAGTTGCAACATATATATTACTCTCAATAAGCCGCTTCTTTATTTCACTTCCATTTTTTACTAAATACGGATATACCATTGCTACTGCAAAAGACTCCTCATCAATTATAAATTCGTTCCTATCTTTTAGACTCTGATGTATATAGTTGAAATTACTCTTTCTCACATTTTTTACCTTTTCATAATTAATACTATGCAGTAATCTTGACGTTAATAGTGACATTTTCTTAAGCGGTTCTCTTCCCAATTCTTCCTCATTACGTAAAAATGTCTGATAACTATACGACGCTCCCGTTTCTATCCGTTGTAACAGATGCAGCATCCTACCCGCAGATTCACTTTGTTCCAGACAAACCTTGGCACTTTCAGAAGAATAAACAATACCGCCGTCAGGCACACCAAAAAACTTTCTTGGTGAAAAGAAACAGTTTTCTGTAACTGGTCCATAAAAAGCCTGCGCTTGATCAACAATTAGTTTTGGATATCTTCTCTTCATTTCAATGATATTTTTATCACATACCCCAAAATAATTAGTATACAATACCCATTCTTGACTATCCAAATCTACCTCTGGCATCATCTTATCGTCTAATCTATAGAAAACCATCTCACAATCTTCTTTTTTTATTGCATCCCAAACTACCGGACATGTAAATGCCGGCACATATATTTTTCTAATTTTGTGGGTTGCAATTAACTGGCGCAAACAATTCCTTGCAGAATTAAGTTTTATTCCATTTTCGTGATATTCATTTGAATATGATAACTCAAGTTCAAAATAACCGCCTATTTCCATCATAATAACGTATACCTACTTAACAGTTCTCTAATCTCATCTTTTGAGTTAAACATCATTACATCAATAATCGACAAATTAGCACAAAATTCGTTTGAAAATTGTTCATACACTATAGCATCTGATTTCACAAAATTCAAAAGAATTCCATTTGTAGCAAAACGTTCTTTCGAGTATAATTTCATGCCACTTGCCGTATTAAAATACTCATCTGCACGAAGGCGCTGACATATGTCTAGTATCTTATCCTCTGCTTTAAGTTCCATATTTTTGTGAATCTCAGATGATAAGATAATCTCTGTATTTATATCTAAGTATCTGCAAATCTCTACCATATGATCATATAAAAACTTTGCAATATTTTTTTGGTTATTACTTAGTATTTTTTCCATCAATGCATATACTGCATTAAAGTACGGAGCCTTTTTATAACTGCCCTCTAATGTCTTTAACATTTTCTTCATATACACTGCATCATCTGCGACCTCTACCTCGTTGATAAGTTTATTTGAGCTTGCCCCAGACATTTTTAAATTAAAATATTGAGCATTTCCCGATACTAATATGCGATTTCTATTAATCCAACCTCCTTTAATAAAGTTCACATCATCATATACAACGTACTTATCCACCGCATTTAACAATTGCCAGTATCCGATATACGGCACAAAATATGGTTGCATAATCCCTAATTTCATATTTGCTCCTCCATGGAAAGAATATACTTTCCGTAATCTGTCATTCTCAGTTCTTTACCCAGATTCATCAGCTGTTCCTTGGTAATAAAGCCCTTCCGCCATGCGATTTCTTCCAGACATGCGATATAAAAGCCCTGACGCGACTGAATGGTTTCCACATACTCCGCAGCCTTTAGCATTCCTTTCGGTGTTCCCGTATCCAGCCATGCCATGCCTCGTCCCATTAATACTACCTTTAGCTTCCTCTTTTCCAAATAAGCATTATTAATTGCCGTAATCTCAATTTCACCACGCTCGGACGGTTTTACTTCCTTTGCAATTTTGACTACCTCGTTATCATAAAAATAAAGTCCCGGAACCGCGTAATTCGACTTCGGTTCTTTTGGTTTTTCTTCTATGGAAATAACGTTCTTTTCCTTATCAAACTCAATGACACCAAAGGCTTTCGGATTTTTTACCGGATATCCGAAAATAACCGCGCCTTCCTTTTGACTTTGCGCTTTCGCCAAAAGGGAGCTGAAATCCTGACCAAAAAAGATATTATCCCCTAAAATCAGACATACGCTATCCTGTCCTATAAATTCTTCTCCGAGAATAAACGCATCTGCCAATCCTCTCGGCTTTTCCTGAACCTTATACTGGATTTCAAGTCCCAGTCTGGAACCGTCCCCCAACAGTCTGCGATAGTTCTCAATATCCTCCGGTGTGGAAATAAGCAGAATTTCCCTGATTCCCGCTAACATTAAAGTCGATAACGGATAGTACACCATCGGCTTATCATAGATAGGTAATAATTGCTTTGAAACAACCTGCGTAATTGGATATAGTCTGGTGCCTTTTCCGCCTGCCAATATGATTCCCTTCATTTTCTCTGGTTCTCCTTACTTTTCTTCAAGCAGTTTTATGATGACATCACAAATTCTATCTACTTCTTCCAGCTGTAAATCCGAGTAAAGCGGAAGCGTCACAACCTGCTCCGAAATACGCTTTGCAATCGGAGTCGGCTGTATCGGGTACAGCTTTTTGCAAATGGTAAATTCCGAGGTAATCGGGTAAAAATACTTCCTCGCAAAAATATCTTCTTTCGCTAAAGCCTCACAAACCTCGTCACGGGAAATTCCGCATATGGCTTTCTCAAAGACAACCGGAAAATACGCATAGTTTGCTTTGACACCCTCCTGCTCCCTCCACAGGCGTATCCCCTTCAAGCCGTCCAGTCTTTCCCAGTAACGTTCTACGCACTGTTTTCTTTTTTCAATGTACGCTTCTATATGCCTAAGATTACATAATCCCATCGCAGCCTGAAACTCTGTCATTTTGGCATTTGTTCCAAGCATTTCTGCATCCTCTTTTCCATACATGCCAAACTGCCTGAGTGCCGCCAGTTCCTTAGAAAGCTTTCCGTCTGAAAATGTCAGTCCCCCGCCC
This sequence comes from Lachnospiraceae bacterium, assembly GCA_051880375.1. Classification (GTDB taxonomy): domain Bacteria; phylum Bacillota; class Clostridia; order Lachnospirales; family Lachnospiraceae; genus SIG299. The sequence goes on along the minus strand of JBJENV010000036.1, from coordinate 9,335 downwards.
TCAATCGTATTAAACACCTTTGTGGCATGAAAACTGAACATGGATATATCGCCAAGCTCCCCGACGCCCGTTCCGTCTGCCAGGACTCCAAAGGCATGTGCTGCATCATAAATCACCTTCAGGTTATGCTTCTTCGCAATTTCTTCTATTTTTTTATAGTCGCAGACGCTGCCATAAACATGTACCGGAAGAATCGCACAGGTCTTATCCGTAATCAGGGCTTCTATTTTGGACGCATCTAAGGTATAATGCTCCTCCTCAATATCACAAAATACCGGCGTCAGCCCGACATTCATAATCGCCTGCGTGGTAGAAGCAAACGTAAACGGTGTTGTAATGACCTCGCCCTTTAAACCTAAAACACGAAGCGCCATTTCAAGCGCCATATGTCCGTTCGAAAACAGTGCCGTATGTCCTACCTTTAAATAGCTGCACAATTCCTTCTCTAGTTGCTGATGCTTCGGACCGGTATGTGTCAGCCAATGGTTCTCCCAGATAGAAGCAATTTCCCTTTCGTATTCTTCTTTCGGAGGCATAGAAGCGCTGGTAACCTGAATTGCTTTTTTCATTGCTGTTCTCCTTTTATCTGTTCTATAAGCTCCGCTGTTTTTCTGATTTCAGCCCGCTTTTTGTTTTGCTTTTCCTGGTCGTCTATTAAACGCTTAAACTCCATGATGGAATTATAAAATTGATCGTCACAGCCAACCTCTTTTCGCTCCGTTTTTCCGCCCTTCTGTTCCAATAAGACGGTCGGGAAATCACACGGCGCCGTAAAAATTCTCTCTGCCTTCAAAATTCCTTTGCTTCCCCATACTTCAAGTTCACAACGATATTCATTATCCATTCCGTATGCAAGCTGAGCCGTTGCAGTTTCCCCTTCTACGGTTGCCGCGCCATACAAATCTACCTGCCGCCCGGAATCCAGATACTGTTTAGACGCCGCTACCTTTACCTCTCCTAAAAGCTCCTGCGCCAGACGTAATGTATAGCCTCCACAGTCAAGCAATGCCCCGCCGCCCAGTTCCTTCTGATACCTGAAATCGTTTTCTCCTCTAAACGGAAAGCCAAAGCTGATACGATAAAGACGTGCCTCTCCAATCTGCCCTTCTTTTAATTCCTGCTTCACTGCATCTAACTGTTTATGGTATAAAAACATATAGTTCTCATGCACCGCCAGATGGCGATCCGCTGCCATTTTCAACAGCTCTTCTGTTTCTTTTAAGCTTGTCGTAAACGGCTTTTCCATGAAAAGGTGTTTTCCTGCTTCCAGCACCTTTTTCCCATATTGGTAATGCAGCGCCGGAGGCAATGCCAGATAAACGGCATCCACAAGGCTATCCTCCAGCAGCTTTTCGTAAGAATCAAAGATTTCCCCCTGAAACGCTTCCTGTATTCTTTCCGCTTTTTCTCTCGTGTGAGAAGCAACCCCCACATATTCAAAGAACTCATTTTTGCAAAGCGCCGGCAAAAATCTCCGGTATGCAATGTCCGCCGCTCCTATAATTCCTAACCGTATCATGCTAATCCTCTCCTGTGTGTGATTCCTTTGATTTCATCTGTTATCTGTAATCAATTAAAGAAATCAGATTCCTTAGCTGAATATTCAAACTGCTTGGAAACTGCGCCAGCAGATTCAAGGTCTGGTAATTGACAATCAGATAATTTTCCGGTATATCCTCTAACTGTTCCTTCTCTATTTCAATAATAACGTTCCTGTTCTCTTCCTCAAAAAAGCGTCCGCCCTCTTCCGAAAGCAATACATCGCATAATACGTTTTCTCTCTTTTCCCATTCCGTGAAGAACAATTTCTGTACCCTGTCGGTAGCATTCTCCGCCCTCCAGCCGCTTTCTAACTGCAGCGTCGGTCCAAACTCCGCCGTGTCAAAGCTTCCGATTTCCTGCGATACCTGAACAATATACTTTCTTACGCCCTCCTCTACAAAAGTCAAAAGACCAAACAAGGCATGTCCTTTTGCCTTTAATAACGGTTGTGCCCATTTTCTTACTTCTCTTCCTTCTATCTCTATCGCACAGTAAATAATCTCAAAATAATATCCGTTACGATGCTTCCAGCCATACGCATCTTCCTTCCAATCCTTTAACTCCTTTAACGGAATCAACTTCGTTTCAAATTCGTTATACATTTTGTAATCATTCAGCTTCTGAAAGGCTTCCTTTATTTCCGCCCTTCCCTGCAAAAGCGACTTAAAAAAAGTATTCTTCGCTTTTCCCTGATAATCCTCGCTCATGCAAAACGGAATGCAGGATAGTACGGTTCTGGTATCCATGTTAACCAGATTATCTATCTTCATCAGCTCTTTTATCTGACCTAACGTCATCCATTTGTGCGTCGGCAGAATCTCTATGTCCTCTTCGATGAACAAAATGATGTTACGGTTTCTTTTATGGAAAAAGCGGGATGCCTGCTCGGATTGTAACTGGTCTACAATGCACACTCCCTTATGTCCGCTGAAATACTCCAGATATGCCGGCTGCTTTCCCCCGTGCTTTCTGGTAAAATTACTCTTTGTCGCCTGTATCGTAGGCGATATCTGTATCTTATTTACATTTCCGGGCTCAATCTTTGCCTGCATCAGAAAATTCAAAACGCCGTCTATTTTTTTGCATAAGATTCCAAGGTATCCTATCTCGTACTGTAAAATAATCGGCTGCTCCGAAATTGTCGTTCCGTTATGTTCTTTCCTGATTCCGCATATCTCAAAGAATCCGTCGTTTTCGTGCTTTATGGTTCCCTCCGGTCCGTATCCCCATTTTTCGCATTCTGAAAACGGGATTTCCTTAATTTTTACATGCAAACTCCGATTCCGTTCTTCTATCCAATCCAGAATTTCCTCTAACGTATTACAATTTCCATCTCTGTATTCCCATGATTGAAAAAACAAATCTAAGAGTTCTTCTCCCATAATCCTAGCCCCTGCATATTTTTTTCCATAGTATTTTCGCCGATAACAGTACCATGCGACGCTTCTTCTGCATACTGTTGTATATGCTCTTTGCAAGCAGTTTTGTATCCTTTTTCCCTGCTTTTCCATGTAGAATCCGAAGCAGCAGCTCACACTTGTGATAATCGAAGTCTACGCTTTGCTCTATATGCTCTTTTGCATACGCTTCCAGCCGCAGGGTATATTCAAAATCCAGCTTCACGCTTTCTTCATTCCCTACATAAAGACTTGATGATAGATTGTTCCCCCCTGCCTCCGCCACCTGCCTGTAACAGCTCATAACGCTATCCAAGTGATAAAACTCTCCCCTTGCCAGATAAAGCAACGCTACCGTTCTATCGCCAATATTTCTGTTTGCCCGGTACTGAATGGAAAAATCCTCTCCCGATAAATAGATATTTCTTCTGAACCATGAACTAGCATGTCCTGGCAGGAAAATTCCTTGAAAATCCCGAAGGCGAAACACCTTTTTTTCACTTGTCCAATAAAGCCTCTGCTTCTTTTTGGGTACTCCATTTTTATCAACCAGCCTGATTTTGTGGGAACAGCCGATATACTGCGGATGTGCCTCCATAAAGTCATACTGTGTCTGTAATTTATTTTCATCGCACCAGAAGTCATCCCCTTCACAAAATGCAAGGTATTTTCCCTTTGCCTGCAAAAGTAACTCATAAGAATTTCTGGTTGCCCCTACATTTTCTGTTCGAAGTGTCAGTTTGATTTTTTCCGGGAAGCGCTCCTTATACTCCTGTAAGATTTCCGGCGTTCTGTCCGCAGACGCATCATCCGAAACCAGAATTTCTATCGGGACGCTGACTTTTTGGCAAAGAATACTTTCTAAGCAACCCCTCACATAATTTTCATGATTATAAGTAAGCACAATTACACTTATTACCGGTTCTCTCATAAGCTACCTCTTTACCAACCTCCATGCGACTGCTGCCGCCGGATACAGCCAATACCCGCTCCTTCTTAGCAGCCACAGACTCTTCTTTTCGTTTGCGGCATACGCCGCCGGACACTCCGTCTTTATCTCCTGCTCGCATTCCACAAGCTCCGTCTTTGCTGCCCTTCCTATCGGCAGGCTTAAGACTGTCTGAACTTCATCTGCTTCCATTTTTGCGATACCGCGTGCCAGATAGGAAAGAATTTCTTTCCTGTCCCCCACAGCCTCCCGTTCTTTATAAAACCGAATCAGAGAACGCATCACATTTCTGTGCTGTTCCCGGTTCTTCTGCATATTTCTTACCGATACGCTCTGTGCGTCGCTTCCGAGGCGGTAACGATACACTGTTTCGTCCAGAATACAGACCGTTTTTATCCATGGCACAGGAAACAGAATGTACTGCATATCCACATAAAAAGAATGCTCCGAAAGATGTATTCCATGCTCCTTTAGAATTTCTGTCCGTATCGTCCATTCGTGCATGCGGACATGAAGCCGGTCTGCCACAGATTCAAAGCTAAGAATCTCATCCCGTTTCAATGCATCGGCTCCCTCAATTTTTCTTTCTTGCTGCTTTACATGACGCTGCACAGACTTCTTTGTCTGCCGTACACATACAAACGGTGTTGCCATCAAATCACAGCCTGTTTTTGCAAGCTTCTTAAGCTTTCCAAGATAAGCTGTATACGCCGCCGGTTCCACACTGTCATCGCTGTCCACCACCTTGAAATACGTTCCGGCAGCCAGCGCAATTCCGATATTGATGGCGGAGCCATGCCCGCCGTTCTCTTTATGGACTACCTTCACAATGTTCGGATACTTTCTTTCGTATTCGTCCGCAATGCTTCCGCTGTTATCCACAGAACCATCGTCCACAACCAGAATTTCCGTAGTTTCAGCAAGCTCTGTACTTAAAAGAGAATCCAGACATTCCCGCAGAAAACATTCTGTATTGTAGGTCGGTATGACTACTGTCAAAACCTTCTGCATTTGATGTTCCACCTCTCCTGCCTAAATCCGCCGAGACCGCTCACAGCCGCCGAGGCCGCTCACAGCCGCCGAGGCCGCTCACAGCCGCCTTTTTACCGCTCCGTAAATGTATTTCAGCATACAGACCATGGTTTTTTTACCTCCCAGCCCTTCCTGTTCCCGGTACATCCGGTAGGTTCCGAGGACTGCCTTTAACTTGTTGGAGGAATGGGAACCTTTGTGTCGGCAGTAGACCGACAAAGCCTCATCCAGTCCGTAGGCGGTGTATCCGTTTTTCAGTATCTTCCACCATGTCGCTGTATCCTCCCTCTGACAGTGTTCCGGCATAAACAAAAGCTCGTCTGGTATTCTGCTCCGGTCAAACATCACGGTAATCGTAGAGATCGTTGTGTTCGTAAGTGCCTCTTCATAGGTAATCCGCTCTGGCACGTGTACCACTCTGCCATTACGAATCCCGTCCTTACCAGCAAACTCATATCCGGTAAAAGAGAACGCACAATCCTTCTCCCTCATGAAATGGTACTGCTTTTCTAACTTATCCACCTCCCAGTAATCGTCAGCATCAAGATAGACAAGATATCTGCCATGCGCCGCACGGATACCCCGGTTGCGTGAAAAAGCAGGTCCCATGTTCTGTTCATTCTTAAGTAAGCACACTTGTTGCACATTCTCACTTGATTCCTCTATCCACTTCTCTGCAAGTGAAGCACTTCCATCAGTAGAAGCATCATCCACCAGAATCAATTCCCACTGCCGATACGTCTGATTTTTGATGCAGTTCAATGTCCTTGCTAAAAATAGTGCGGAATTGAAAAACGGAACAATAATACTAACTAATCCGGCTTGGTAGTCTTCCTTCTGCATTTTCTGCATCACCCTTTTTCTATTTGTATACTTCCTATCTTTGTAAATGTCTTCACATCGAAAAAGCTATGGAGTAGTTAGTGTGTGTGGAGAACAATCATACATTTCTCCATTCAATAAATAGTTTCCGGCGGGCACCAGTTTTGCATAGGTTTGTCCTAAAAGCATATATGTATAGTAGAAAAGGATTTCATAGCAAACATCCTCCTTCAATTTTTCAGAAGATATGTTTGCTTTAAATCCGGTTTTCCCATAGTTCCATGCTTTGAGGGAATATTCCCCCATATCATCTCTTTCCATTTGGGATGTTTTCAGCACTTTAATTTTTCCGGTATCTTCTTCCTTTAGCAGCAGCTTCACGTTCAGATTCTGTGAATCCACCCGCAATATCCACCCCGACAGTGTTATCTTGCCGTCAACTGTTTTTGCACATTCTATCTTCTTTCGGATTTTTAAATCTTCTATAGGCTCCATGTGTGTAATTTTCCTATAGAGTATCCATCTCTCACCTGCGAAGTATCCGGCAAACAGTACAAGCATGCTGAGCACAAAGAAAATTACCTGAAGCCTTTTATCCTGATTCAATTTTTGAAAGAATTTTTCCTTCTTTTCCTTACGTTCTTTTTCGTCTTTCACTATCTTTCTCCCTGTCGGTAGAATTATTATCTGTCTCCGATTTCTTTGGTTTCATTACACGCTGTTCGCATTCCGATGTTTCCTTCGTTGATGCAACCTCTGCTGCTGCAGCTGCTTCTGTTGCCGCTGCCGTCCTCTGTCCCTCTGCAATTCCCTCCGTACTGTCCGGAAGAAAGATAATTTTTATCGTTGCCAGAACAATTTTCATATCCTCAACAAAGCTTGGATTTGATATATACATCAAATCCATCTGAAGCTTATCATACGGTGTTGTGTTGTATTTACCGTATACCTGCGCATAGCCGGTAAGTCCTGCCTTTGCCTGCAGACGCAGATTGAATTCCGGAAGCTCCTTTAAGTACTCTTCCGCAATCTCCGGTCGTTCCGGGCGCGGACCTACGACAGACATATCGCCGCGCAGGATGTTAATCAGCTGCGGCAGCTCGTCTATCCGCACCTTACGGATGAACCTGCCAACCGGTGTTATACGGTCGTCTTTGTCTCTGCTGGAGAGCTGTGCACCATCCTTTTCTGCATCCACACGCATACTGCGGAATTTCAGCACATCAAACTCTTTTCCTCCCTTTGTCAGCCTGCGTTGGTGGTAAAGAACCGGTCCGCCATCGCATATCTTAATCGCTATTGCAGTAATTATCATAAACGGAGAGGCAAGAACTAACCCCAGTCCGGAAGCAAACAAATCAAAAACTCTTTTTAACAGAAGATACTCCATTGACGGATTGTAACGCTCCACCATCAGTATCGGCAGATGGAACATATGCATCCTTTTGGCACCGCTCATGATAACATCACCTACCCGCGGCAGCACAAACAAGCGGATATCGTTTGCAATGCAGTACTTTAAAATCACATTTCTGTCATGGCTGTGGACACCGCACACAAACACAGCCTCCATACCTTCTAACATCTTCATCTGTCCTTCGATGCATTCTGAGGCAGTTGCTGTAGCTACAATTTCAAACTTCTTACTAAGTCCGTACTCATGAATCAAATCTTCGATACCGCGACGTGCGTCATATACAACAGCAGTACGTCTCGGCTTATTTACGGCAAAATACCATAGATGCACTACTAATGACCAGAGAGCTGAAAACAATATCTGTGTCAATATGGTAAGAATTAGTGGCCCGATATTCACAAGCTTTATACTGAGCAAGGAAATAACAATATACATGACTGTGTCTGAAATCAGAAGTGCAAGACTTTGGCTGTATACCATCTCGGAAATCCGGTTGTAGGAAATCAGGAAAGCATCATAGGTATGGCTGAATGCCACATAAAGAATGACAAACAATGCAATCACAAGAATATTCCCCTTCATGTAATAAGGGTTAAGGATTCGTCCTGCATAATACAGAAACCAACTCATCACAAACGGGCATGTCAGCAATATGATATTAATCAGCACTGCAACGCGCAGCACTGCCTTATGCCGTATCTTGTTCATCTTTCTTTTCCTCTTACTTTTCCCCAAAACTGCATTCAAACACACAAGGTTTACGCTATAATCCGTCTATCATTTAATAACTTCCAGCATCTTCTCCCCTGGTTGCTTAAGCGAGCCAGAAAACGGCGATGCTGTACCGGACGCATTCGGCTGATAGCCGCATACGTTACTCCTGCATTTCTGCCTGAGATTTCAAAAATTTGAGTCCTGCATTGATTGCAGAATTCAAATGGGAATTACCCTGATGTCCGTTTGGACAAATGAAGTTTCTGCCGCCGTAATACTGAACTGACGGTGCATGTCCTTCGTTATATTTCTTAACCTGTTCCCCACAGATGTGGCAGGTCCGGGAAATATCCTTTCTGCTGACACCGGTTACGACCATTCCTTTTCCAAATGCCTTGTACTTTAAGTAAGAAATGATGCGCCGCCCAAGCCAGTCATAATTTGTGGCTGTAAGGTAACCGAGTGTGTTCATGTTGATAGTGTTCTGCCTGTAATCCGGCACAACCAGAATGCGAATGTTCCTGCTCTCACAAAACTCTGCAATCTCATGGCTCACCTTGTGAGTAGCATCTTCTGTTAGGTGATGTATCTTTTCCTTGAGGTGCTTATGTTCTTCGCCTTCCAGCCCGGACAAATCTCCGCCCATGCTGATGCGGTTCCGCTTCATGCGGCTGACTAACTTCTGTCTTTCATGCAGCAGCTTGTCTCCTCCGCGGATGAACTTAGTTTCCTGAAGCGTTCCGTCTTTTCCCAGTACCGCAAGTACCGCGAAACAGTCTCCGCCCGGAAATGACATGGCACAGATGCGCTCCTCCGTCTGCATCCGTTCCTTTACCGTGCGGACATCCTGCACCGGCTCCCGCACCGGAATGTGCAGCATGGCACGACGCCCGGTTCCTTTGATGACCGGAGAGAGCATCGCTTCTTCCTTCGGAAACTCCCTGCCACAGGTATCCAGCCTGCATTCTTCCCAAATCCAGCGTTCTCCGTCAAACAACTTCAAGCACACAGATTCGTCTGTAAGGTTTTTGTACATGCCTTTGTAGTAAATCGGAGAAGCATGAAATTCCTCTGCCGGTTTTGCACCGTTTTCTTTTCCGGTAAGATAGCTTCGATGTAAGCGAATGGCATCGTTGATTGCTGCTCTGCGAAAATACAACGGAACCTTTCCGTAAGGAAACGGATACTTTGTTGCCTCGCTGTCCTCGCCTCTTGCACCGATTGACAACAGTTCCAGCTGTCTGCTTATCTGATATCTGGACATTCCGGCAAGCTCTGTTTCCTTCATTAAAATGTCATAGTAAAACCGGAGAACCTCGTTATACCTCCTGTTCGTGTAAAGCAACAGTTCCTCTCTGCTGCAATACAGTCTGAACCGATACGTAATCATCCGGTAGCCGACCTTTTGTTCCATGTTTTTCCTCATCTTGTTGCAGAAGTTTTCGCTAAGTATGTTACTTGG
>JBJENV010000035.1:0-4799 GCA_051880375.1 Lachnospiraceae bacterium | reverse complement strand
CTAATGTAAATTCTTCTATGACAAAGCTTAAGAACTGCCCTGAAAAGCTAAAAGATGAATACCGAGCGATTAAAGAAATGTATGTTGCATTTTATGAGTTAACGGATATGGTTATCGGAAATTCAAGTTATTCCTATAACTCATTTAGTGAAGCATTGGAATCGGCAAGATCGAATTTTAAATCAGCAAGGTCAACCGCAAAATTACTGATTGAATAAATGAAAATAATTCAAGCATTCTTATACTGGATGTTGACTTCTAATTTAAAATAAATAAGCACATAATAATGCTTAAACTGTCTGTTTTCAGACACATTAAATCCGTGCCATAAAGTCCGAATATCCCAAACTAAGTAAATCCGAAACAGAAGCCAATGGGCTTCAGTTTCGGATTTTTTGTTTTACGCATATTAATAATCAATCTTTTGGTATTAGTTATGAGATGCCGCTCCGATTCCGGAACGGCACAGCGGCGCAAACCGTTTGGCTTTTCTTATGTTATGCCGAAGGGGTTCGGATATCAGTTAAACACCGCTAAAAACTATAAAACACAAAGAATATAGTGACATTTTTTGCAAATCCTCCTTTTTTATGTGGACAAATGCGCGGTAATGATGTATATTACTGTCATCAGAGATGGAGTAAAAACGGAGAAATAAAAATAATGAAAAGAATTACTGTATTACTACTGATTCTGGGGCTGATGCTTTTATCCTCTTGCAGTAAAGAAAACAACGGGTTCTACGACGAGTCCAAAACTATGTCTGAACCGCTGCCGAGCGACGTATCGCACGAAATGTCTCAGCCCGGGGCAGTATCTGAAGTTTACGATGAAAGCTTAGATGAGGAATCTGAACCTATGGAAGAATCATTTGAAGTGTACGTTCCCAACCCCTATTATTTTCCCGATGAATCCGACGCAAAACTCTGGGTGGATAAAACCGAGTACTACTACGGCGAGAATATAATTGTCCATTTTTCCGGAACCGACGAAAAAGACTGGATCGGCTTTTACGGCGGCAGTGACGAACCCGGCGGCGTAGCTTCCATTGTTTGGAAATATTCCGTCGGTGAAGGCGACCTTGTTTTCACCACCGGTTCTGTTGGGAAAAGCGGAAAGTTTACCGCGTTTCTTTGCGATAACGACGGTTATAATGTGCTTGATAAGGTGACGATATATATTTTGGACCCGAATGCCGATACCGGCGATTATGGTGCCAAAAGCGTCGATATGAAAGTCACTTTCGGCGAAAACGGGGTGAGCCATGCCGTCGCCACCGTAACTCCTTCAACCGAAGAGAGTGTCGAGTACCGCTTGTTTTGGAGTAAAAACGGCAGCCCTCTTGAAGGATACGAACCAATATATACAGCGCAGCACAGCGGTATTGCTCCTTTTGATATGGTGCTCAACGACGGCATATTTATGCCGGATGATGCCGACGGAGTCTGCATAGTTGTGAACGAGGGAAAGTCCTCCGTTTGCAGTACCGCAGCTCCCGATGAGCTTAGGCTTGAAGCTTCCGAGCATCTTTTCGATTTCGCTGTAATAACCGACCTGCATATCAGCCTTCAGCATTCGGAGTTTACCTCCCACCTCAGAAGCGCCTTTAAGAACATCAGCGAGGTTTATCCGGAGTGCACCGCCGTTTTCACCGTCGGCGACAATACCGATAAAGGCTTGGCAGAACAATATATGCTTCTGATGGATACGATTGCCTCCTGCAAGCCGGTCGCACCTGTCTATTTCACGCTCGGAAACCACGATTTGATGTACGGAAATGATTATACGGAGCAGGTTAATCTATTCAGATACTATACCGGCATAAAATCTCCGTATTACTCCGTGACACTCAAGGATACTAAATTTATTGTTCTTGCCTCCGATTCACTCAAGGGTGAGGGAACAATGGGCAAAAAAGAACTTGAATGGCTGAAATCCGAACTTGCGAAGTGTGACAAGTCTGATCGCGTGTTCCTGTTTATGCACCAACCGTTGATCGAAACGGTGTCAGGATCCATATATTCACGTGATAACGAGATTCAGGATTGGTTCGGATTTTCTGATAGCGGCGATTCGATTCATGACATACTGCGCGATTACCCAAACGCAGTATTGTTCACCGGTCATACTCACTGGACGCTTGAAAGCTACCGGCCTGTTTTGCTCGGTAACGGCAAAGACGCAAACTTTGTCAACTGCGCATCTGTCGCTTATCTTTGGACAGATTTGGATGATTCAACAGGCGGATCGGAAGGCATTTTTGTAGAGGTTTATGAGGACTATATTCTTATCCGCGGCAGAGAATTCATGAACAATACCTGGTGCGCCGCCACTCAGATTCGGATACCGCGGACATAATCCGATGATGAACCCTTCAAAATGAAGTGGTATATGACCGTTATTTTAGAAAGAAAAATGAGAAATAGCAAGTTATAAAGTTCTGCTTATAAAGAATCTCGTTCCAAAGGACGGGATTCTTTTCGTTTTATTCAGCTTTGAAGCAGTTATATATTCGGTTTCGGCGTTTATTTAATCCGGAATACCGTGCCTGATTCACCAGCGGTAAAATACAAAACGGCAGTATTCGGACCGGGCTGTGCGAATTCATATTTTTTCTGCCGAAAATGCTTTTATATGATATAATATCTTCGGAGAATCAATATATCCCGATTATTGATTCCCGGCAAGTTTTTCCGGTTATGTTCGGAATAAAAAGGGCTGTGTAATCTACGGCTTTTTAAATAAACGCTTTCTGTATATCATCATTGTTTGATTAAATACAGCAACAGAAGCGACTGATTATGATGCCTTGAACTTGCATATTTAACATACGATCTATAAAATTGACACAACATACTGAATTCTTATCCTATATTTCAAAGTAGAAAACAGATAAAGTATTATCACGGTGGTGAAAGATATGCTTAGAATGGAGATTGCTTTATTCCTTGTGTTGGGATTTGTTGCCTGCGTGTATTTTTCGGCAGAGAGAAAGAACACCCCGCTGCATAAAACTTTTTCCGCATTGCTGGCAGTTGTGCTTATACATCTGGTTCTGGACGGCGTAACCGTTTACACGGTGCATCATCTGGAAACCGTACCGGAGTTATTGAACGATGCCGTGCACCGGCTGTTCCTGGGAAGCATGGTGTTGGTAATCTACCTGTTTTACCAGTATATTGCCATTCTGGTGGAGGAGGAGACCGGCAAGGCTCGTCGGCTGGATTGGGTCGCAAGGGCTTTTCTGGCTGCAGCGGAGCTGGGCAATTTCCTGCTGCCGATTTCCTACACGGTTACTCCGGAGGGAAACTATTCCTCCGGGCTGTATATGCTGGTGCCGTATGTGGGAGTTGCCTTTTATCTGCTGCTGTGCGCAGTGCTCTTGTCCTTAAACTGGAAGCAGATTGATCGAAAAAAGAAGCTTGCCATCGGTTCGGCGCTGATTATTGAGGTTACCGTCTGCGCCCTGCAGTGGTTAAATCACACCTGGCTTATCAGCGGAATGGGGATTGCATTGATGACCCTTTCATTCTATCTTACGCTGGAAAACCCCGATATTCTGCGTGCCGAACTGACAGAGCAAAAAATGTCAATGCTGTATCTGAAAAGTCAGGTAAATCCTCACTTTTTATACAACACTTTGGATACCATACGGATTCAGGCGCAGCTTGACGGGGATAAAAAGGTTGCGGACCTGCTTATGCGGCTTGTGGACTTCTTCCGGATGAGTGTAAAGGTGGACAGGCAGATGGTAGCGCTGGATGACGAGCTGGAACTGCTCGAGGCATATATGGAATTAATGTGCTACCGATACCCCGACTTGACATGCGAATATGACATTGACCCCGATCTGGGCGGAATTCAGGTTCCGAATTTCATTTTGCAGCCTATAGTCGAAAACAGCCTTCTGCACGGGCTTAAAAACAAGGGATATCGGGGATCTGTACGGATTTCGGCGCAGAAAACGGAAGACGGGAAAATGGAAATATATGTTTGCGACACCGGAAGCGGATTTTCCGAGGGAAAGAAAGCGGCTATTGACCGGATGCTTCTCACTTACGACAAGCGTCCCGCGAAACTGGACGGCAACAGTATCGGCATACTGAACGTACAGAAACGCATAAAGCTGCTCTGCGGTCGGGAATACGGGCTTACATACACCGAGAATCCTGCAGGTGGCGTAACGGCTCATATGCTGCTGCCGATGAATGAGGAGAATGAAAAATGAAGAAGCTCAGAGTGCTTTTGGTGGACGACGAAATAATGATCCGCGAGGGCTTTAAACGTCTTTTCGATTGGGAAGCCCACGATTGCGAGGTCGTGGGCGAGGCTGCCGACGGTATGGAGGCCTTGACCCAGATTGACGTTCTTCACCCTGACATTGTAATAATGGATATCAATATCCCGATAATGAACGGCTTGAAAGTGATCGGAGTAAGCAGGATCAAGCATCCGGACACTGCTTTTGTGATTGTATCCGGCTACGACGATTTTTCCTACTGCCGTGAAGCATTGCGTCTGCAAATAACCGACTATATTCTTAAGCCCGTAAACTACGAGGAGTTCGGCACCTGCATAGATAATCTCAAGATTTCGCTGTTTGAGCGCCGGGTATCGGATACTGCGGAACCGGGAAAGCAGGAGGAACGGACTATTACCGTAATAACACGATATTTGCAGGAGCATCTGGCAGAGGAGATAAGCCTTTCCGTCCTGGCGGAGGAGTTCCACCTGAACCCCCAGTATATCAGCCAACTGTTCAAAAACGAAATCGGCGTTAACTTTCTCTCCTATCTGAC
>JBJENV010000034.1:0-22076 GCA_051880375.1 Lachnospiraceae bacterium | reverse complement strand
TACCATGACCAAGACCTACCTTACGGGTATCTGCAACGGAACCAGGGATACAGAAAGCCTGAAGGCCTTCACCGATAGCTGCTGCCGCATCTGCTGCTCTTCTGCAGTCCTTCTTGATTGCGATTGCTGCGCCTACTATGTATGCCCAGCATGCGTTCTCGAAGCAAATCGGCTGGATGCCCTTAATCTGATTGTAAACATCAAGACCTGCATCCTTTGTAATCTTTTCAGCTTCTTCCAAAGAAGCGATGCCATAGCTGTTTAATACAGCATTGATTTTATCAATTCTTCTTTCATAAGACTCAAATAATGCCATTGTACCGTATCCTCCTGTCCTTACTCTTTTCTCGGGTCAATAATCTTAACCGCATCAGCTACACGACCATACTGGCCCTTTGCCTTCTCATAAGCCGTGTTCGGGTCATCACCCTTCTTGATGAAGTCTGTCATTTTGCCAAGACTTACGAACTGGTAACCGATAATCTGGTCTTCTGCGTCAAGAGCAATACCTGTAACATAACCTTCTGCCATTTCAAGGTAACGAGGACCCTTCTTTAAGGTACCGTACATTGTACCAACCTGGCTTCTTAAGCCCTTACCCAGATCTTCGAGACCTGCACCGATTGGAAGACCGTCTTCGGAGAATGCACTCTGGGTTCTGCCGTAAGCAATCTGTAAGAACAGTTCTCTCATAGCGGTGTTGATTGCGTCACAAACAAGGTCTGTATTTAAAGCTTCCAAAACAGTAAGGCCCGGAAGGATTTCTGCTGCCATAGCTGCAGAGTGTGTCATACCGGAACAGCCGATGGTTTCCACCAGTGCTTCCTGGATGATACCTTCCTTAACGTTTAATGTCAGCTTACATGCTCCCTGCTGCGGAGCGCACCAGCCGATACCATGTGTCAGACCGGAAATATCCTTTACTTCCTTGGACTTTACCCATTTTGCTTCTTCCGGAATCGGCGCAGCACCGTGATGTACACCCTGCGCAACCGGGCACATTTCTTCTACTTCATGCGAATAAATCATGTTGGGGACTCCTTTCAATCCATCTTTCTAGATTTGCGTGCAAAAACATCAGCCGCAAAGATTGTTACTGTTTTAACAAACAATTCCCTTGCTTCCGATATTTTTGCTTCCGTCCTATTTTCTCACAAAAAACGCATTTCGTCCATACCTATTTTGTCAAAATTTCTGTTCTGCTTAAAATTCCGGGTCAGAAAAAGGACGGCTGATAAAAAACCGTCCTTTTTCAGGTCTTCTGTGTTATATAAAATCTACGTTGATGTCACCCGAATTCGTCTTTACGGTAATCGTACGCTGTTCTGCATCCCCGCTTCTAATATCGCTTCTCTGTCCGGAAACATGCGTGTCTCCCATGGCGCTGTTTGCCGTCACTTTATAAACTGCTGTCACATTCTGCATCTGAACCGAAATATCACCGATTGTGCTCTCTGCCGTAACAAACGCATCTCCTTCACAGTTTAAGTCAATGTCACCACTGGCCGCTTTTACCTGATACTCATGAAAGGTTCCCGATATGCTGATATCTCCGCTGGCCGCAGAAGCAGAAATCTGATTTCCCGCACAGTTGTCAACATCAATGTCTCCGCTCGCCGCATCTATGTTTTGGACTTCCGCACGAACCGACTTGAGATTAATATCACCGCTTGATGTCGTAATGTTCAGATACCCTGCCTCGACATTCTCAAGCTCCGCTTCACCGCTTGTAAGGGTTCCGCTCAGTTCAGTAAAAGAGCAGTCAGATAATGAAACATCTCCGCTTCTCACCCGGAATTTCAGATTCTTTCCTTTTACGTCTTCTACCTCAATGTCGCCACTGGAAGCCTCGAATTCCATGGTCTCTCCCTCCATCCGGCGAACCTCAATATCTCCGCTTAATGACTCCAGTCTGCAGTCATTGCTCCGGATGTCAGACAACTCCGTATCTCCGGTTTTTGAAGTAACCGCCAATTTTTCTGCCTCCACTCCCTCTATTTCCACATCTCCCGAATAGGAACTGATTTCTATACATTTCATTCCCCTTGGGATTTTTACCGTCAGTTCAATCGACGGCGTACTGTTAATGCGGAAGAACCCGCTCTTTCTTTCCGTGCTTCCTTCATTTCTGCGAATTCCGACATAGAACGTATCTCCGTCCTGATAAGAATAGAACGGATATACCATGGCATTTTTATAGGAATACTGGGTACAGCTTGCGGAAGGCAGAACCTCATCCGTACCTTCGATATGAACATCCGCAATCTCTCCCTGTACTACAACTCTTTGACAGCCTTCCTCTCCCTTTTCGGAATAATAGGCCTTTTTTTCCGCAGAGTCTCTGTCATTCCATGTGACATTCCACGAATTTCCGTTCTTTTCCCATGTCACATTCTGCCTCTTAAGACTCTCTTTCATAGCCTGACCTGCCTCGTGTACGGCCTGACCTGCCTCGTGTGCGGCTTCTTCCGCCTCCTTCATGATTTTATCGATATCAATCTTTATATCAATCTTTCCTACTTCTTTTGTCGCTGCATCAATCGCTTTTCCGGCCTGCTCCATTGCCTTTGCAATGAAATCACCAATAGAATCGGTAAATGACTGTTCGCTTTCCCCCGTATTGCTCTGCTCCGTTCTTTCTTCTGCATTCTCTTCTGTAGAATTTTCTTTCGCAGCATTTTCTTCTGCGGAATTTTCTACTGTGACGTTTATTTGTACATCGGTTTGCTTTCGGTTACTTTCCACTTCAATTCCAAGCAGTTCGCTAACCTCGTCTACCAGATCCTCTACCGTACCAAGTTCTTCAATAATTTCCTCTTCTGTTCTACCACGCTCTGCTCCCACACGGAAACGTTCCTCGTAATCCGTTATAATCTCCTGTACCAGTTCCTCATCAAATCCGCCGAGTGCTTCCTTTAATGCACTCATATATTCTTCTTTTTTCATAGAAATAAGTGCTCCTTTCCTTATTTACCGCTTTGCATCAGGCGGTCTACCGCTGCTACGAACTCATACCATTCCTGTTCCAGTATCTTCTCCCTGTCCTTCCCCTTTTCCGTCAGATGATAATATTTTCTTGCCGGGCCTTCCTCCGACTCTACCAGATAGGTTTCCACCAGTTCCTCTTCTTTCAGCCGTTTCAGTACCAGGTATAACGTTCCCGGTGCAATCGCCATCTCCTGGGAAATCGCGTCAGTCAGCTGGTAGCCGTATCGGTCTTCCTTTACAAGCTGCGACAGTACGCATAGCTCCAACGCTCCTTTTTTGAACTGTGCATTCACTTAAAACACCTCCGTCTCCTTCCGTTTTCCTTTCTGCTTTTATGTCCTTTCCATCATTTCATATTATATACTACTATATAATACAACATAGTCATTAAAAAAGAAAGATATGAAAGAAAAAATCTGCTCCGAAAAATACCTCTGCCAAATGATGCGCTATGTTTCTCATCGTTATTCCTCCTTTCCTGTTTTAATTACTACTTTTCTTTGTTGTCTATATATTACCACATACTATTCTATATTGCAATATACTATTTTAAAAAATATTATTTACTTTTTGTATTATTTGTATTACAATAAATAATACAAAGCAAGTAGATGTCCTACACCTACGTTCAGATCAAACCGCAACATCTGCTTAACCTTAAGAAAGGAGTGCATCACATGCTTCTGGCACTTGATTTTTCCTTAGATACCCCGATTTACCAGCAGATTCGCAATCAGATTGTCCTTGGAATTGCCGAAGGCAGGCTGCTTCCGGGCGAAAAGCTTCCGCCTATCCGCCTGCTTGCCGAGGAAACCGGCGTCAATGTCATGACTGTCAACAAAGCCTATCAGTTGCTGAAGCAGGAAGGCTATCTGATGACCGACCGAAGAAACGGCGCTGTCATTTCTCCGAATCTGAAGGAACTACCCTCCTCTTCTTTTTCCGAAGAGAAAGACAGTACGTCCTATCAGACCTTAAAGCTCCTGCTTTCCGAACTTTATGTGGGCGGAGTTCCAAGAGAAGAACTGCTTGCTGCCTGCAATGAAATTTATGATGAACTGAGTAAAAAAGGAGGTACATCCGTATGAAATGGTTTTTCTTTCTCTGCTTTGCGCCTATTCTTCCGCTCGTTTACTTTTTTACACGAAACGAAGCAAAGCCGAAAAACAATCTGATTTTATCCACCACACTTCCGAAGGAGGCCTGGGAGGATGAAAAGGTCCTTGCTGTGTTAAGAAGCTTCCGCCGCTCCCTTAACGTAACCTGTATTCTGTTAGCCCTGTTGTTGCTCCCTACCTTTTTTATATCCTATGTCTCCGTGCTGACAGCCTACTATATCATCTGGACGATTGCACTGGTTATCGTCCCGAATATTCCATACTGCATTCATGTAAAGAAAATGCGGGCATTAAAGAAACAGTACTGGTATCACCCGGAGGCAGCGAAGATGCAGGTTGTTGACACAAAAACATCAGAACAGTCATGGAAGGCCCTCCCGTCCTTTACTTTTCTTCTGCCGTTTTTACTTAGCCTCGTTCCGATGCTCTATCCGCTGGTGGTTCCATCGGAGAATTCTTACCTCTCGCTTTACATCATTTGCGTTACAAACTCGGCATGTATTGTCCTGTTTTACCTCTGCTATCGCTTTCTGCTCCGCAAAAAGTCCGACCGCATCAATGCCGATATGACGCTTACCATGACACTCACCAGAATCCGTGTGTATCATTGGGGACGTTTCTGGCTGATTTGCGCATGGCTGACCGCCTGCTACAACTTTGCCGCATTGTTTCTTGACAAGCCGCTTCCTCTGTTTCTGACTGCCACACTAATTTTTATGCTTCTGACTCTGGGAGTCAGTATAAAGGCAGAATTTGCGGTACGCCGCGCCCAGCAGCACTACAATAAAACCGAAGAATCCGTCATTCTGGTGGATGAAGACGATTTCTGGTGGAACGGCATCCTTTACTATAACAAAAATGATTCCTCTACCATTGTGAATGCTCGCATCGGATTTGGCTCTACCATAAATCTTGCCCGCCCTGCAGGACAGATTATTATGGGACTTACCGCTTTTTTGCTGCTCTCCATGGTGCCGTTTTGTGCCTGGCTGATAAAAGAGGAATTTACCGATGTCCGCGTAGAAATGACCGATGACAGCATTCAGGCATATCACCTTTCTCTGGAATATGAGGTTCCTTTGGAAGAAATTACAGGCTGCACGCTGCTTGATGAGCTTCCAAATGCCTCAAGAAACTTTGGCACCGGTATGCAGCGTGTCTGCAAGGGAAACTATTCCGTAAAGGGCATCGACAAAAACGCCAGAGTCTGCTTAAACCCGGAATCGGAGCTTTTTCTTGTCATCTGTACTGCAGATAAAACCTATATATTCAGTATGGGAGAAAACAATGAAGAAGCACTGGAACAATTAAGAAAAATCTACGAATTTATCAAGGAGAGAATTTCCTGAAGTATCCGTTCAATAGAAAACAGTTGGATTTCCAAAAGGGAACCCAACTGTTCTTTGTATCAGCTCTGGCTGCTATAATATGCTTCCAGACGAGGTCTGCATGTTAAGAAAACATCGTTTAACCGAGGGTCAAAATGCTTTCCCATGGAAGTTACTATAATTTCACCGGCCTGTGCAAAGGACATTGGTTTCTTATAGCAGCGTTCGCTCACCAGTGCATCATACACATCGGCGAGCGCCATAATTCTGGCTTCTAACGGTATCTGCTCTCCGCAAAGATGATCCGGGTATCCGCTTCCATCCCACCTTTCATGATGATAGCGGGCTATATTCCGGGCAATCTGCACAAATTCAGGGTCTTCAATACCATCTAAGACCGCTGTGACGATTTCTTCACTCTTCACAGAATGTCCTTTCATAATAGTAAATTCTTCCTCCGTAAATTTTCCCGGCTTTCTTAAAATTCTGTCATCAATGTTGATTTTTCCTATGTCATGCATGGATGCTGCGCGCACAACCGACTTGCAAAAATACTCCGACACCTGTATATCGGAACTTTCCTTTATTGTATTGACAAGAATATCGACAACATCGCGGGTTCTCTTCACATGACCGCCGGTATTGTTATCGCGGTTTTCTATGATATCCGCCAGACCTAACAGCATCTTTTCCTGAAGAGATTGGATGTGTTCTGTTTTGCGCTCTACCTCCGATTCCAACTTCTGCTGATAATTCTCAAGAAATTTTAAGTGCTCCCGCTGCTCGGTAACATCTGTCAGCCATATAACGGTACCGACATTTTTCTTTTTGTTCAGTACTTCCTTTTGTTCCACCTCATATATTTTTCCCTGATAGTTCAGTTCCTTTAATGTGCCTGAGAGCATGGGACTTAATTTATCGGAAGCTGCTGCTGCCTCCATATCTGTGACTGCATACAAAAGTTCCGGAAAAATTTTCAGTGCAAGAGAATTACAGCCTTTATATCTGCCATAGGTATCTACGGCAATCAGCGCCATATCTGCGCCGGAATATACCATTTCGCGAGCTGTGTCATTAAAGTCATACAATTTATCTATATACATCAGATACATCATCAGCAGTTCGCCCAGCAGTACTCCGAACGGTATCAAATCATAGGGGAGATCAAGAATCTTTTCCGCCGCATAAGCCACTGTAGGGCACAATACTACAAAAAGCAAAAGTACACCCTGCATTCTTCTGTGCCCGCTGCTCTTTCCGAGATAGCGGACAGTAATGACAAACATCGCCAGAAGGTAAAGCCCCATGGTCAGAATGTAGATAGTATGAAGCGGACCATATTCCTTATCCAGATAATAGACACCGTCCTGCATCTTTGCCTCATAGCTACGGTACAACAGATTGTGTCTGTCAAATGTAACGGTAAGCAGCATCAGGATACAACTCATAATGCCCAGGATATGCTGACATCTTACCGGTATGTCCACATGACAATACTTTAAAAAGAACAGGAACATATAATAATACAAAAAACAGCCGGCCAGATAAATCAATCGCTGGGCAGTAATCAGCTCGCCGATGGTATCGGCTTCACTTCGAATCCAATATCCCAGCATCATTATCATAATGTATGTGGCCACCCACTGCATGATTTGTTGTTCCCTCCCCGGCTTTTGCCAGGCTAACAGCAATAGAAAGCCCATACTGATAATCATTATCACTCCATAAGCAATCGGTAGTATTTCCTGCATCTTTTCCGCTTCCTTTCCCAAAACAGTTTGCATGTATCAGACAGCATTTTTGTCTAAAATGGTATTTTTAGTACATTTATCTGTTTTTTTCCGCTATCTCTCCCGCCTTTTTATAAATAGAACCTGTCGGAACACAACCTCTGACCGAGGAAAGCGGATAGATATTGCTGTTTTTCCCGATGACGGTTCCCGGATTTAAAACGGAGCCACAGCCAACCTCAACATAATCACCAAGAATAGCACCCATTTTCTTTAAGCCGGTTTCGCACTTCTCTTCTCCGTTTTTCACCACTACAAGCGTCTTATCCGACTTCACATTGGAAGTAATGGAACCGGCGCCCATGTGAGAACGGTAACCTAATATCGAATCGCCGACGTAATTGTAATGCGGCACCTGTACCTTATTGAACAAAATCACGTTTTTTAGCTCCGTGGAATTTCCGACGACCGCACCCTCTCCTACGATGGCATTGCCGCGGATAAACGCGCAGTGCCTGATTTCCGCACCTGCACCGATAATTGCCGGTCCGTGAAGATAAGCGGTCGGAGCAACCGTCGCTGTTTTGTGAACCCAGATATCTTCCCCTACCTTTTCATATTCTTCCAAAGAAAGCGTCGCACCAAGCTTTAAAATAAAGCTTCCAATCTGCGGCAATGCCTCCCACGGATACTCATACTGCCGGAGCAATTCTGCCGCCATTGTCTGGCTTAAATCAAACAGTTCCAAAATTTTATACTCTTCCATTCTGTAAACAACCACCTTTCTACTTTTTATAGTACTGCGCTGCCTCCGCATACGCCCGTCCGAGCATGCTCTGGTTATTTAAGCCCTTAACGCCGTCCGTCATTCTCTGTACAAAGCCCTCGAGCTTCTGCATATATTCCTCCGGCGTAATCGTGCCTTCGGCAACATAAGTCAGCCCCTTTTCCCAGCTGGCAGTCAGTTCTGCATTGAGCAGCGACTTAATCGAACCGGAAACCACTTCGTAAATGACTTCACCGAGCAATGTCGGTGTGATAATCTGCGTCTTTTTATTCAGATTCAGATACGTAATCTTAATCAGCTTATTCAAAATTTCCGCACGTGTTGCACTCGTTCCGATACCGCTTCCCTTAATCTGTGCACGCAGCTCTTCGTCCTCAATAAACTGTCCGGCATTTTCCATTGCCAGAATCAATGAACCGGAATTGTAGCGCTTCGGCGGTGAGGTTTCTCCCTCCCTGATGTCATAGCCTGCCACCGGAAGCACCAGTCCTGCCTTCATTGACCGGAACAGTTCCAGCATATCCATGCCGAATTCCGTATCCTCCAGACCGGCCTCTGCTTCCTTCGCGCCGTCTTCATCCTTTGTATCCGTCTTTACAGCACCCATGTCATTCTTTGCTTCTGCGTTCTTTGCCTCCTGCCGCTTCTTCGCCGGATTGCCTGCCACCTTATAATAGCCTTCTTCTAACAGTACCTTGAAGCCGGCAAAGAAATGCTCCTCTCCGATGAGAAGCTCTAACGATACCTTCTGATACACCGCAGGCGGATAGAAAATACTTAAAAACCGTCTGGCAATCAGTTCGTACACCCTTCCCGCCGTATGCGACACGTTTTTCAGTGCCGGAAGTCCCTGCCCGGTCGGAATAATCGCATAGTGGTCTGTAATCTGCTTGTCATTGACATAGCGGCTCTTTGCAATTCCGACATACTTCTTTCCTTCCAGAATTTCCGCAGCATACTCCGCCACCGGAGCAAAATTTTTAAGACCTCCGATATTCTTTGCAATTTCTTTTGCTACAGCTGTAGAAAGAACTCTCGCATCGGTTCTCGGATAGGTGACCAGCTTTTTTTCGTAAAGCTCCTGCGTGATTTTCAATGTTTCATCCGGACTGATTTTAAACAGTCTGGAGCACTCGTTCTGAAGTTCGGCGAGATTAAACAAAAGCGGGGCATTTTTATTTTCCTTCTTTCGCTCCACCTTATGTACCCTGGCAGACTTTCCGGAAAGCTCCGCAATGAGCTGCTTTGCATCCTTTTCCTCACGGAAGCCGTTATCCTTATACATCATCGGATGATTGAAATACCTGCTTCCCTCTACCGCACGGAACTCTGCCTCAAAGGTTTTCTGCGTTTCCTCACTGACACGCACATTTGCGACCACCCGATAAAACGGAGTTTTGACAAAGCTTCGGATTTCCCGTTCTCTGCGCACTACCATGCCAAGCACACAGGTCATCACGCGCCCGACCGAAATCACCTGATTTTTATCGGACTTCATGAGGCTTCGCACCGTATAACCGTACTTTAGAGTAAGAATCCGGGAAAAGTTGATGCCCATCAAATAGTCTTCCTTCGCCCGAAGATAAGCGGACGCCGAAAGGTTATCATACGCATCCCATGTTTTTGCTTCCCGAATGCCCCGAAGAATTTCCTCCTCGGTCTGAGAATCAATCCACACTCTGCGGCGTTCCTTATTTTTTGGCACGCCTGCCATATCATCCACCAGACGGTAAATATATTCTCCCTCCCGCCCGGAGTCGGTACAGATATAAATG
The DNA here is from genome assembly GCA_051880375.1 of Lachnospiraceae bacterium. Classification (GTDB taxonomy): domain Bacteria; phylum Bacillota; class Clostridia; order Lachnospirales; family Lachnospiraceae; genus SIG299. The sequence goes on along the minus strand of JBJENV010000034.1, from coordinate 12,350 downwards.
CAGTCCACATCCTCCCGTAACAGCTGTGACTTTACAATGCCAAACTGCTTTTCCACGGAGGGTATCAGCTCATACTTATATTCCTTCGGCAAAAACGGCAGTGTTTCCACTGCCCATTTTTTTAATGCTGGATCATAGGCTTCCGGATAGCTCATCGTTACCAGATGTCCGACACACCATGTCACTACGCTTTCCGCAGATTCCTGATAGCCGTCCCTTCTTGCAAAATTCTGCTTCAGCGCCTTGGCAAACTCCTGCGCCACACTTGGTTTTTCTGCAATAAATAACTTTTTTCCCATGTTACTCCTTACTTTCACTTTCTTCTTTCCTTGCCGCCGGAACAACGATGGTCGGCTGCTTCATAAAGAAGTAGTCATAAAAATCATATTTCATGACACGCAAAAACAGTACCGTGCCGTCCGGAAGCGGATGGTCTTCGATATATTCCAGTTCTTCCTCCGTATATTCTACCTTCGGCTCACGGTAAGTAAACTTCGTAATCAGATTAAATTCGCTGTCATATTCGTAAAACTCTGCCTTCAAATCTCCGTTTGCAACAAGATGCTCCTGATACCACTGCACACTTCCGTCCTCTGCAACACCGCTCAGTACAATGCTGTCCATCAGACGCACGCCGAACTCCGCCTCGTCTACAAGATAACGGTAATAATACGATACCGGTTCTTCCTTTTTACCGTATTCCGCATCCTTATTATTGTTTAGTAAATAGATATACTGCCTGGACTCCCTGATTTTATCGTATTCCATCATGCATGCGATATTAACGCCGTCATGCATGTCAAATTCATTGTCCACACGCAGGAACAGCTCCTCATACGGAGTATCCTCAAATTCGGTCTTATCGCCAATCAGATAAGCAATCCGCGGCTCATTATACAGTCTGCGCACTTTGATAATGACTCCGGTCTTTCCGGACGTCAGCAGAATCTGATTGCCTTCCTCCCAGTCAATGGAATTCAGCCCAATCCAGTCTAACACACCGTTTTTTTCTGCGCACCGTTTTTTATAATCCGGTAATAAATCTCCCAGGTCAAACAATTCGGTAACTTCACCCGTCTGATGATTGATTAAAATAACGCAGTCGTTGACCGAAGTCTGATTTTTATCACTTGCAATCACCAAAAGATCCTGATTCTTATCAAGTATATAATCTTCTCCGAACGTATAACCCTTTGCAGTAAATATCTGCTCCACCTGTCCTAAGCGGTTCACACACACAATTTCCGTCTCGGAAATGCGGTAGTACATCCTGTCACCGTTTAGAAGAAGACGTTTGGTTCCATACGTCCTTAACGGAATCTCTGCTCGCTGTACACCATGGTTGTCATACATCCGAAGATACGGTTTCAATTCGTTTTTCTTTGGGAACGCAACAAATAAACCGTCCGAAAGCGTTTCTTTGCTTGCAGGCACCGTACTGACCGTGCCGTCCTCTTCATTCACCACCTGCTTTGTGCCTGTTTCGGTTTTCAGAAAAAGTTCCGTAGCTGCTGCTTCGTGATTGTTCTGATAATAGAAACGTCTGATGGTCATCACGCCGTCCGCATCCAGCATGCGCAGCGTAATCATATTGACCTCTCCCGGAAGTAACCCGGTAATCTGGAATTCATGCACCTGTGATGTCTCCGTGGACACAGGTACGACATTGCCCCCGAAGTCCGGAATGGAAGAATCCGGCACATGAACGGAATACGAAATTGCATATGGCTCCACTGTTTCAAAATAGACGTAAAGCGACTGCCCGTTCGTTCGGAACGGATTATACGCAACAAGAGGTCTGTCTTCATCATAGATATTTTTTGCAATCAGCTCATCAAGCTCTGCGCGGACCTCTGACTGAAAACCAAGGTCATAAATGTTGTCCGGCTCTGTTACGATTTCTTCCGCTACCTTTACGATAATATCCTTATTCCGTCCGGTGTTTTCCACATAGCCGTCCTGATACTGCTTTAATTCCGAGTCGGCCTCTTCCCCGCCGTTCCCTGTAAGCACAAGCACTGCTCCAAGCCCCACCAGACTGATCATTGCAACGAGTAATAAGATAATGTTTAACTTTTTCATTCTATCATCCTGCCCTTCCGGGAGTTTTTTGTCCTGTCAGTATAATTTTCTAATCACTTTATTAGTATAATATATCCGGCAATTTATTTCTAGTCTCCATTTTATGTTTCGGCTAAAATGCTTGAAAGCCTTAGAGTGATGTAGTAGAATGAGAGAAAAAAGGAAAAGGAGTGACCCTGCCATGTCTGCACCAAAACAGCAATATTATGAGGCGCTTGCCGACAGTCTGATTGATAAATTTAATCTTCGCGGCATTGAAGGCTATTACTGTGAAACAAAAGAAGAAGCCCTGCTGACCGCAAAGCGCTTCTTAACTCCCGGCTGTTCCGTTTCCTGGGGTGGTTCCATGACCTTACAGGAAATCGGTCTGATTGAGGAATTAAAGCACTCGGATTACACGGTTTATGACCGTGCTGCCGCAGTCACACCGGAGGAGCGCGCCGACCTTTACGCCGACGTTGTCCGCTGTGACTATTACTTTATGAGTACCAACGCAATTACGTTAGACGGCCAGCTTGTCAACATCGACGGCTTCGGCAACCGTGTCGCCTGCTTAATTACCGGTCCGAAGAACGTTATCATCGTTGCCGGAATGAATAAAGTCGCTGCCGACCTGGATTCTGCCATCAAGCGGGTACATAACGTAGCCGCTCCGCCGAATGCCGTCCGTCTTGGCTTAAATCTGCCTTGCGCCAAGTTCGGCCGCTGTGTGGACTGTCTGGACGACTCCTGCATGTGCTGTCAGACCGTTATCACAAGAAAGTCAAAAATTCCGGGAAGAATTAAAGTAATTCTTGTCGGAGAAGAGTTAGGATACTAAGCAAAGCGAAAGGGTCCGTTGTAGCCAACTGACCCTTTTCTCATTATGAAAAATAAATCGGATTGGTAATTGCCCTTACCGTTCCGTTTTTGGAAACAGCCTTCACATAAGCAAAACCGCATTCCTTATCTAACTCCGTGCTGCCTGTTCCGACCGTGGTTTCCCCTTTCTTTGTGACAAGAGAAAGAGAACAGCCGCCCAGTCTCTCTGCCGTTATCGTAAGCGTGACAAAAGCCTTGTCTGTAATTACGGTATCCCCCATCATTTTGCCTTCACAGGTAAGTAAAAGCGCCGGCGCCTTTTTTGAGGAAGCGATAAACAAATGTCCCGAGCGAATTGCTTCCAAGAGTCCCTCGGAAGAAGCTGACGAACTGTAAACTCCGTTCACCGGCTGTCCGAGCTTTACCGGAGAGCATTTCCGGTGAAAATCGCTGCCACCGACAGCAGGCAGTTTTCTTCCCGTCTTCAACAGTTCCGTCCATTTTTCTATGGCTCTCCTGTTTACTTCCCTCATGGGACCGTTCCAGATTTCCATCATATCATACGCTTCTTCATTGTCCCAGAGATATGGACAGATATCACAGCACGGATGGTTGACGGAAACTACTGCCCCAAGAGCCTTCGCCTGAGAAATCAGGCATTCCATTTCTTGCTTCGTATTCGCTATAAAGGAGTTTTCAAACGGCGCTTTTACGCCAAAAAAATTCATATGCCCCTTATAGTGCGTCCACTCAACAGCCGGAAGAAACGTAAGTCCGGCAACTCTCGGTAAGGAAAAGTTTTCACAAAAATTATTGTGATCCGCGACCGCCAGGAAATCAAGTCCGGCAGCCTTTGCCCGTTCGGCAAGCTGTGCAACGCTGAATTCACCGTCGGATGCGGTGGAATGGACATGAAGGTCTCCGTAATAAAGCTTCGTGCTCTTTTCTTTAAATTCAATTTCATAGGTAACGTCAACCTTTTCACCGTTCACCTTATAGGCTCCGATGATAATCTGCCATTCTCCTGCTTTGATCGGTTCGCAGAAGTAGCCGCTTGTGGAAGAAAATTCACCTATCGTAATGCTGTTTCTTGCGCTTCCGCTCCAGCCGATGAATCTGCCGTCACAATCCATCACACCCAGATCAATGATGCAGGCATCGGCTCTTTTCCCCGTCAGTCCCTGACTGACCTTCTCATATTGATATGTCAGCACAAACGACTCTGTCTGTTCGGGAACCTCAAACGGAATCGTATAGTAGGTTCCCTCTTTTTCCTTTAACACCGTATGTTTGATTACCGTATGTTCCACTTTGACTACCTCAGCATAAAATCAATAAAAAGCCTGATGTGTTTATCCCAAAAGTCCCACTCATGGGTACCGTCCTCAAAGACATACTCCGCCTCAATGTTCAGTTCGTCCGCTTTTTCTTTGAACAGATAGTTCGTAAGCAGGAGGTCATCCTGCAGCCCGCAGGCGATATACATCTTCAGGGTTTTGTCTCTTTCTGCATCAAGCAGTGCCGTCGGATTCAGTCCGGAGCCATAAGGGTCCTCCTGTGCCGGAAGTAAAAAAGGAAATTCGTTTTTCACTTCTTCATTGACTCTCTCCAAAAGAGGCGCCAGATGCAATACTCCCGAAAGACTTCCGAACGCTGCATATCTCTCCGGATAAGTAAGTGCAATTTTAGCCGCACCCATGCCGCCCATGGAAAGTCCCGCAATAAAATTGTCTTCTTTTTTTCGGGAAAGCCCGAAGACCAGGGAAAAATATTCCGGCAGTTCGTCGGCAACAAAGCTGAAATAATTCTGACCGTGAACATTGTCACAATACATGCTTCTGCCGACCGACGGCATGATGACAACAAGATTGTTCTGCGTCGCATACCTGTCTATTTTGGAATACCGCAGCCAGGAGGTCCCGTCATCGGAAAGCCCGTGAAGCAGCCAGAGTACCTTCCTTTGCGAAAGCGGCACTCCGCCGGTTCTGACCGAATCCGGAAAGCAGACGGTTACAAGTGTATTCATTTTCAGTTCTCTGGAAGTAAAATCTATGGTAGCTACAGCCATTTGTTATTCCTCCTTGTTTGCCTTGAAATGAAGTGTAAACGACATCAGGAAGCCGACGAGCAGCAGAATCGCAGGGAAAAGTACCATCAGGAATCTGGAAGCCTCACCAGGTACGGCACCCGGCTGTTCGCCGCTTTCAAACCCGAAAATTCTGTCAACAAGCAGGTAGCCTGCGGAAACAAACAAGCCGCTTGTCTTATTTAAAACGCCAAGAAGGCTGGAATAAATGCCCTCTCTGTTTACACCGTACTTTTTTGCATCCTCGTCAAGAATACGCGCAGCAACCAGGTCCATGGACGCCTGAACTCCTGCCATGCCAAATCCAAACACAATCACTATGACAATCGCACTGTTTAACGAAGGGGCAAAATACAGCGGGAGCATTCCGAGCACAATCATTGCAAACGAAGCTCTCCACGCAGGCATAATCGTAAACTTTTTAATAATTTTAAACCAGACCGGAATAAAGATAATCGCACTGAGTATGGTAACTCCGAGCAGCAATGTGGAGCTCATGCCGTCGCTTCTGCCAAGATAATACTTCACATAAAACGGTACGCCCGCCTGGACAAGTGAAATGGACGCGGTAAACGCCGCATTGGTCAGTCCGTACTTCCAGAATTTCGGGTTCATTGCCACTGCCTTGATGCTTGCAAAAAGTCCCGGCTTCGGCTTTTCCATAAGCGAAAGGTCTTCGTGTGCACCAAAGGCCATAAACCAGATTACTGCAACAGCAAGAATTCCATAGACAAGAGCCGTCATGGAAAATCCGATTTTTTCGGTAATGACAGGGGTAAGGGCAATGCTTAAAACCATCGCCGTAAGCTGGAACACCTGACGCAGTGCATTGGTTTTTGCTCTTTCATTATCTGATTTGAACAGCTCAGGAAACAGTGCTCCGTAGTTGGAACTGATGAGAGAATCTAACGTACCCGTGAGCATATACATAATCAGAACGTACGCAAAAGCAGACCCCGGCTGCATAAAAGCAGGAGGATTAAAGAACATAATATAGCACAAAACAAGTAAAGGCGCACCTATCACAAGCCAAGGACGGCGTCTTCCGAACTTCGTTCTTGTCCGGTCGGATAAAAATCCGTAAACCGGATTGTCTATTGCATCCAGGAAGGTGTAGGCTGCCGTAATGATGGCAAACTGTTCAAAGGTTATGTAACTGAGCCTGTCGACATAGAAGGCTGTTGCAAAGGTTTTAAACATGTTAATGGGAATCGAGGTACCGAACATGCCGACTGCATAACGCAGTGTGCTTGTCTTTTTCGGCCCGTTTGCAGATTGATGTGCCATTTAAAATCTCTCCTTTACCTTTTTTATTATCATTGTAATCCAATTCCGTCTGCTTTTCTTGCTTTTATTTAAAACAAATAGGTGTTTTTTTTAACTTTTCCCCCAGATGATTGACACCAACCCTATAAAATGCTATCCTTTTTGCAAACTCAAAGCTTTCGGGAGGCATGCAGAAATATGGGCATACTGCAAAATGAAAACAAAAATAATTCTGTAGTTTTAGTCGATTTTCACAACTCCAAGCTGCTTAGGGAGCATGGTGTCTCCTTTCACTGGTGGAACTCAGAGCCTACCTCTCTGCATTGTCATAATTTTTACGAATTTTTTATCATTACGGACGGAACTGCTTTACATGAACTTAACGGAGAACGTTTTGAGCTTCGCAAAGGCACCCTGCATCTGATTAAGCCTGAAGATGTCCACAGAATATCTTCTGTTCCTGACGGTAACTGTGTACATATGAACCTCAGTATTTGTGCGGAGAAGCTGCAGAAACTGTGTGATGCCATCGATATCAGCCTGGAAGAGCTGCTTGGCAGTTCTCCTCTAAAAACAGTTCTTTCCGTAGAAGAGACGGAATTTTTTACCCGACGTGCCGAAAAAATTGCACTGCTGAACTATAACGGCGATGCAAGAAGCCATGTCATCGTCTGCGAACTGATTTCGCAGGCTGTTTTCATTCTCTATAAAGCAGCCTTTCTCTCCCGTTCCGACTATCCGGACTGGTTTACCGGAATACTGGAAAAGATTCATTCGCCCGAGTTTTCCAACTGCACTGCCTCGGACATTTATCAGCTGGGTGGCTTTTCGCCGCCCGCAATGATTGAATATTTTAAGGAATACACCGGGCAAACCGTCTCGGAATACCTTCGGGGAGTAAAGCTAAAGCATGCCTGCGAGCTTTTGAAGAACACGGAATTACCGATACTTGAGCTTTCCAATCTTTTAGGCTACGCAAGCCTCAGCCACTTTAACCGGCTTTTCAAAAAGCATACCGGAGTTTCTCCTGCCGCTTACAGGAAAAGCAAAAGAAAGCGTACCTTGGATTGACTGTTTCCCGATACTTACGGAATGGAGAAATATTATGAAGAAAGTTATCGTTGTTTCAAAAACGCACCTTGATCTTGGCTTTACGGATTACGCAGACAATATCAAAAAGCGCTATATCACGGAATTTATACCGGACGCGATGGAGCTTGCCGCTCAGGTCAATTCCGGTTCCGAAAAACGCTTTATCTGGACAACCGGTTCCTGGATATTAAAAGAAGCCCTGAATGACTCGGATTCGGACAGAAGACGCCGTCTTAAAGCAGCAATTAAAAACGGTGACATCGCGGCACACGCCCTCCCCTTTACCATGCACACCGAGCTTCTGGACGAGGACACACTGGACTACGGTCTGTCCATCATTGACAAAATAGACGAACTGCGCGGCAAAAAAACCGTTGCCGCCAAAATGACTGACGTACCCGGGCACACGAAAGGGCTGGTCAAAATGTTAGCACGGCATGGGATTAAGCTGCTGCACATCGGAGTCAACGGCGCATCGTCGCTTCCCGATGTTCCCGAATGCTTTTTGTGGAAAAACGGCGACGCCGAAGTTGTTACCATTTACTCCGGTAATTACGGCGGAGCCTTTCAAAGTGAACTGACAGAGGAAATTTTGTATCTCGATCACACGGTTGACAACCGCGGAGTTCCTTCCAAAGAAAAATTTCTCAAACGTTTCGCCGAACTGAAAAAGCAGTACAAAGACTACACGATTTGCGCAGGTACACTTGACGATTATGCCGAGCTGATTTGGGAACACCGACATAAGCTTCCTGTGTTTGAAGGAGAAATCGGAGATACCTGGATACACGGCAGTGCATCCGATCCGTATAAATCCGCTGCCCTGCGCGAGCTTATTCAGTGTAAAAGGAACTGGCTCGCAGATGGTTCCATGCAAAAGGGCAGTGCAGAATATACGAACGTTTCCGACGCATTGCTCTGTACAGCCGAGCATACCTGCGGAATGGACAGCAAAATGTTTCTTGCGGATTATGAGCATTACCTAAAGGCTGACTTTCAAAAAGCCAGAGCACGTGACACCGTCCGGATGCTGCATCCGTTCCGCGATTATCCGCAAAATTTTTCCGTCGCGTTCAAACGTAGAAAAGGCGAATATAAGAGGGGTTCTTATCGTGCGACAGAAAAAAGCTGGGAAGAACAGCGAAGCTATCTTAAAAAAGCCGTTGCTGCTCTCTCCCCGCAGCATAAAGCAGAGGCAGAAAAAAAGTTAGCAAAACTCCGCCCACAAACGCCGCAGACTGCAGAAGAATCAAAGCCCTATTCCGGTCCCGTAAAATCCGGTGACTGGGAGCTTTCCATAAATGAATATGGCGGAATAGAGTTTTTAAGCTTTCATGGCAATGCCGTCATCCGTCACAACAACCGGCCGGTTCTGGAATATCGCTCTTATGGTAAAGCAGACTATGACTACTGGCTGGAACACTACTCCAGAAACTTAAAGGAAACTGCCATCTGGGCTTTGGGTGACTTCTCACGACCTCTTTTAAAATACGCCGAAGGAAAGTATCCCTGCGGTAAATTCTTTTACCATGCCGAAAGCATCAGGTTAAAAGAAGAAACAGAGCAGATTCGGCTTTTTGTGACTCTGACGTGTGATAACCTTATCTGCGATAAGCTTGGTGCACCACGCAGATTTCAGATTGTCTATACGTTACATAAAGAGGGGCTTAACATCCATGTTGCCTGGTTCGGTAAGGATGCAAATCGTCTGACCGAAGCGATTTTTCTGCACCTATATCCTGAAGACGGCAGTCTTACCTTACAGAAAATCTGTGATTTTATAAAGCCGGAGGATGTCGTTTCAAAGGGTTCCAGAAATCTGCACGCCGTCAGAATGGCAAGACTGCAGACAGAGCACGGAAGTTATCAGTTTATCAATCACCATTCTCCGCTTATCTCTGTCGGTCCGGGAAAAATCTTGGAATTTGATAATGCATTTGAGTCTATGGAGCAGGACGGAATATCCTATGTTCTGTATGACAATGTCTGGGGAACGAATTTTCCTCTCTGGTATGAAGAAAATGCAGGCTTTTCGTTTTCCATCAAAGCAGAAACATAGAAAAGAATCCCCCGCTTTTGTGAAAAACGCGGAGGATTCTGTGAAGAAAGCGTGATTTTTTATTCCACAGTAACGGATTTCGCCAGGTTTCTCGGCTGGTCTACATCCAGTCCGCGGTACGAGGATGTGTAATAAGCAATCAGCTGTAAAATGATTGCCGCCGTAAACGGTGCAAACACATCATTTCCTGCCGGAACAACAAGATGCTCGTCGCAGATGCCCTGCTCCATCACTGCCTCATTATCTTCCTTTGTAATCAGCACTACCATGGCACCACGCGCACGTACTTCCTTTACATTGGAAATCATCTTCGGAAACACATCTGCCTGCGTAGCAAGTGCAATGACCGGCACACCGCCGGTAATCAACGATAACGTACCGTGCTTTAATTCCCCTGCCGCATACGCTTCGGAATGGATATAGCTGATTTCCTTTAACTTAATCGAACCCTCACAGGCAAGCGCATAGTCCAGGCTTCTTCCGATGAAGAACAAATCATGCGACGGCGTCAGACGCTTGCTTAACTCCTTTACCACATCCTTCTGCTCCAGCACCTTTTCTATCTTATCGCCGATATTCGCAAGCTCCTCCATATATGCTGAGGTGTCCTTCGCCGAAAGCTTTCCGGTGCTGTATGCAAAACGAAGCGCCAGAAGATAAAATGCCGCGAGCTGTGCCGTGTACGCCTTGGTGCTTGCCACTGCGATTTCCGGGCCTGCATGCGTATAAAGTACATAGTCGGACTCTCTGGCAATCGAAGAGCCCTTCACATTGACAATGGAAAGCGTCTTTGCTTTCTTTTCCTTTGCCAGCCGGAGTGCTGCCAATGTGTCTGCCGTTTCACCCGACTGAGAAACTAAAATCACAAGGGAATGTTCATCTAAAATCGGGTCCGCATAGCGGAATTCTGATGCGATTTCCACGCTGACCGGTATACGAAGCAGACGCTCCATGAGAATTCTTCCCATCAGCCCGGCATGCATTGCCGTGCCGCACGCCGTAATGACAATACGGTTTGCATCTGCAAACACCTCATCCGGAATTCCATCCTCGGTAAAGTCAGGAAGTAAAAACTCACCCTTTTTCAATCGAGGCGCTACCGTGCGGCGGATTGCCTCCGGCTGCTCGTGAATTTCCTTCAGCATATAATGTTTAAAACCGTTTTTCTGTGCTGCAGACATATCCCAGTTTACACTGAGCATGACCGGCGTCACCTGCTCCCCGTTCAAATCCGTGACCGTAATTGAATTCTTGGTGAGCTTTGCCACCTGAAATTCCGGAAGCACAAAGTATTCTTTGGAGTACCGGAGCAATGCCACCATATCGGAAGCAATCACAGAGCCTTCCTCGGTTGAGCAGGCAACCAGCGGACTTCCTTTGCGGATACAATAAATGACGTCCTTCTGGTCTGCAAACAGGATACAGAATGCATATGCACCCTCCAGCCGCTTGACTGCCTCGCGGATTGCGGCAAGTGCATCGCCTTCATAGAGTGAATCAATTAACATTGTCGCTATTTCCGTATCCGTCTGGGACTTCGGTGTTCTTCCGGTCTTTGCAAGTTCCTTTGCAAGCTCATGATAATTTTCAATAATTCCGTTGTGAATCAGCGTTACCCTGCCGCACTGATGCGGATGCGCATTCTGTTCCGAAACGCCGCCATGCGTTGCCCATCTCGTATGCCCGATACCACAGCCGGATTCCAGCTTCGCAGGCAGACGATTGGCTAAGCTTGCTACCTTCCCGACTGCCTTAATCGTCTGAATTCCCTCGTCTGTAAAGCAGGCAATTCCGGCACTGTCATAGCCGCGGTACTCTAACTCCGCAAGTCCCTTTAACAGAACATCCTTCGCATCCAGATAACCACAAAAGCCAATAATTCCACACATATTCTGTTTTCCTTTCCGTTTTTGAGTACAAAAACAAAAGGTGCCGCCTATTGGTACCCTGTTTTTGCTTTTGCCGGTCACCTCACCTTGTGCTGCGGTTTCCCGCCATTTTCGGACAATCCCAGATTTTCTGGGACTTGCTCAGATTTCTGAGATTTGGTGTCACGCAGCCGGTCGCTGCGAAAGAGCATCCGCCGAACTTTCGATTCTCTCTTTTCCTCGTCAACTGGTTGCTTCTGCCAGAAAGGGAACGACAAAGCCCCACACCAAGCGGTGCCTTACTTTGTCCTGTCCGCCCTCCTTCAGAAGACTTCCGTACGTACTGGCGCTAAGTTTAGGAAAGTCGTCTGCTTTCCAGGCATTTCTGCCACTATTATGTTATGCGATTACAGTGTAATTTTTACATTGTAATTTTTACTTTGTAATTTTTACAGTGTAATCTCTCCGGTATAATTGGTTGCAAAAATCTCACGGATTCTATCGCAGTCCTTTGTCTGGCCGAGTGCCCAGATTAACTTTGTCACCGCCGCTTCCGTTGTCATATCGTAAGCCCCGATGACACCCTGCTTTAATGCCATCTGTCCGACCTGATAAATGGACAAATCGCTTCTCTCATACAGGCACTGGCTCGATACCACCACCGGAATTCCGTGTTCTGCTACCTTCTGAAGCTTTTCAATCAGATTTCTGTGTACAAAGTGAATGCCGCCCGCTCCAAAGGCTTCGATAACGATTCCTTTATAATTCATCTGAAGCAGAACATCAAAAATCTGTGGATTCAGTCCCGGAGTTAACTTGATTAAAAATACATCGGCACAAAGGCTGTCATACAGCTCGCATGGTCCGTCCGGCTTCTTTAAGATAGGTTCATTGACTCTTAAGCCGTTGGAATCAAACTGTGCCACATACGGATAATTTACGCTCTCAAAGGCATCAAAGCCCGTGGTGCGTACCTTAACGGCTCTCGACCCGAGAATAATCTTGCGGTCAAAGGCAAGAAATACTCCCGCAATCCCGCTTGCCGCCATCGCAAACGCATAACGCAGATTGTCCGTAGCATCAGTTAGAGGGTGCG
>JBJENV010000033.1:0-5016 GCA_051880375.1 Lachnospiraceae bacterium | reverse complement strand
CATAATACCGATATTTCTGGTTCTCTCTAACGGATATTCTCTTCCAGCCAAGGTTTTTTCCTCCTATCTTAATTACGCCGCGTTCAAATTACCAGCGATAGTGAGCAAACGCCTTGTTTGCTTCTGCCATCTTGTGCATGTCTTCTTTTCTCTTAACTGCGGAACCGGTGTTGTTTGCCGCATCCATGATTTCGCCTGCAAGCTTTTCCTGCATGGTCTTCTCGCCGCGCTTACGGGAGAAAATGGTCAGCCAGCGAAGAGCAAGAGCCTGTCTTCTCTCCGGTCTTACTTCTACAGGTACCTGATAAGTTGCACCACCGATACGTCTTGCCTTAACTTCAAGAGCCGGCATCAGGTTGTTCATAGCTTCTTCAAATACTTCGATTGCATCCTTGCCTGTCTTCTCGGCAACAATCTCTAATGCACCATACACGATCTTCTGGGCAGTACCCTTCTTACCATCCAACATAACATTGTTGATTAACTTTGTCACAATCTTATTGTTGTACAACGGATCTGCCAATACATCTCTTTTCTGAATATGTCCTTTACGTGGCACGTTGCTTCCCTCCTTAATATCGACCGCTTGTTACGGTCATTAATTCAACGGTACTCACATTACTGTGTTCGCGCTCGGTTTAATCTATTTCAAACTTCGCAGCCACTTCGTGGTCTGAAAGGCAATTAACCCTGCACTTAAGTTAGTAATGGAATTTTGCTTTGTTACTTTTTATTTTGCGTCCTTCGGTCTCTTTGCACCATACTTGGAACGAGCCTGTCTTCTCTTAGCTACACCTGCTGTATCAAGTGTACCTCTTACGATATGGTATCTGGTACCCGGAAGGTCCTTTACTCTACCGCCGCGGATTAATACAACGCTGTGCTCCTGAAGGTTATGTCCCTCACCCGGGATATAGCTTGTTACTTCGATTCCGTTGGAAAGACGAACTCTGGCAATCTTTCTTAAAGCGGAGTTAGGCTTTTTAGGAGTTGCTGTTCTTACTGCAGTACAAACTCCTCTCTTCTGTGGGGAAGATGTCTCTGTTGCCTTCTTGTTTAAAGAGTTGTAACCTCTTAATAAAGCAGGGGCTGTGGACTTCTTCTCAATCGTCTGTCTACCTTTTCTAACTAACTGGTTAAATGTAGGCATTAATGTTCACCTCCTGAATTTCTTGCAATGTGGCTGCGTAACTTTGTTTGTTACAGTTTTGCGCACAAAAAAATGACACACTTAGCGCGCGCAAAGCTAATTATACCGTGAATACAGATGCGTGTCAAGCAGAAAATCACTTCAAGTCTCAATTTTTTAACGCGTTTTTGCATAAACTATGCAAAATTCTGTTTAAATGAAAAACATTTCCCGTCTGCCATATGCCATTTGCTTTGCACATAAAAAGGCTGTAAACAATCCCGACCTCAAAGCGAAACTGTTTACAGCCATACAATTTTGTTCTCTTCGATTACCTTACTTGTTTACTATAATGATATGCTGCGGACACTTTTCTGCGCACTTACCGCAGCCGGTACACTTGGAGTAATCAATGTGTGCCAGATTGTTTTCCACGGTAATGGCACCTGTTTCACACTGCTTTGTACAAATCATGCAGCCGATACAGCCCGTCTTGCAAGCAGCCTTGACATCCTTGCCCTTATCCTTGGAGCTGCAGCCTACGAAGGTAGTGGATGCATAAGGAACCAGCTCAATCAGATGCTTCGGACATTCTGCCACGCACTTACCGCAGGCTACACACTTTTCTCTGTCTACCACGGCAACGCCGTCAATGACGTGAATCGCATCAAACTTGCAGGCAGCCACACAGCTTCCGAAGCCGAGACATCCATATTCGCAAAGCTTATCACCCTGTCCCGGAATGTGGACTAACTTCTTGCAGTCTGCAATTCCGTAGTAGTTGTACTTTCTCTCCGTCTGGTCACACGTACCGGAACACTTTACGAAAGCAACCTTCTTTTCGGTAGCTTCTACTTCTGCGCCCATGATTTCCGCAATCTTATTATGCGCCTCTGCATTTGCTACCGGACACGCATTCACCGGTGCATTGCCTGCCGCAATGGCAGCTGCAAGACCGTCACAGCCCGGATAACCGCAGCCACCGCAGTTATTACCAGGAAGACATTCTCTGACCTCGCCTTCTCTTTCATCGACCTTTACGAAAAATATCTTGCCCGCAATTCCGAGAACCACACCAAGCAGCAAGCCAAGTGCACCAACCGCAAGACCTGCGGTCAGAACGTTCTTTACACTGAATGCCAGCACGATGTAAGGAATAAAACTCATCATCTTGTTTTCTCCTCCCTATTAAAGTACGCCTGCGAAACCGCAGAAAGCGATTGCCATCAGACCTGCTGTAATCAATACAATCGGCATTCCGCGGAATGACTTTGGAATGTCATTGTCTTCGATTCTTTCACGGATTCCTGCCATAATAACGATGGAAATCAGGAAGCCGACGCTTGTACCAAGGCTGTTCATCATGCTCTCGGCAAAGTTGCTGCCGTTCTGAATGTTGGTAATGGCAACACCGAGAACTGCACAGTTTGTTGTAATTAACGGAAGGTATACACCAAGTGCGGAATAGAGCGCCGGACTTGTCTTCTTTAACAGCATCTCTACCAGCTGTACCAAAGCCGCAATCACAAGAATAAATACAATCGTCTGCATATATTCCATACCGAAGCGCACTAAAATTCCGTAATGGATTCCGTACGTAACCACGCTTGCAATCATAATAACAAAGATAACCGCAGCGCCCATGCTTGCCGCCGTTTTTGTTTTCTTGGAAACTCCAAGGAACGGACACAGACCAAGGAACTGACTCAATACTACGTTATTTACCAGTGCCGCTGCTACCAGCACAAGGATTAATTCTTTCATCTTTTACCTGCTCCTTTCCTCTATTCCGTTTTCGTATCAGAAGCTGCTGCTTCTGCCTCTGCTGCCGCCTTTGCCGCTTTTGCTTCCTGCGCCTTTTTTAACGCTTCTGCTTTTGCAGCTACGGCTTCTGCCTCTTTGATACCGTTGATTCTGTCAATCTCTTCTCTGTACTCTACGCACTGTCCGTCTGCACATGCCGCACAGTTGCCGCCGCAGGCTACTCTGACGCCCGTTACATTGGTAGCCGACTTTAACTTGAATTTATTCTGCAGTGCGGTAAGCGCTGCCAGCACAAGGAATGCGCCCGGAGCCTTTGTAAAAATAGCAAGCGGCTCATACGCATCCGGCATCACAGCAAAGCCAAAGACCGTGCCGGCACCGATTAACTCTCTTACAATACCGATGGTCGTAAGACCGAGGGTAAAACCAAGACCCATACCAAGACCGTCAAACATGGAGGAAACAGGGCCGTTCTTGTAAGCATACGCTTCTGCACGTCCTAAAATGATACAGTTTACTACGATTAACGGAATATACAATCCAAGGCTGTTGTTCAAATCCGGAAGATAAGCCTTTAACAACATCTGTACTGCCGTTACAAAGGTAGCTACGATAACAATAAATGCCGGAATTCTGACTTTATCCGGAATAATCTTTCTTAACAGGGAAATAAAGAGGTTTGACAATACCAAAACCGCTGTTGTTGTAAGTCCCATGCCAAGACCGTTCTGTGCGGAGGTTGTTACTGCCATGGTCGGACACATACCGAGCATCAGTACAAACGTTGGGTTTTCTTTTATCAGTCCGTTAAAAAACTGTTTCATGCTTTTTCCCATTACTTTGCACCTCCTAATCTGGTCTGCAACTCATTCATAAAGCAGATGCCGGCGTTGATACCCTTTACTACTGCTTCCGAGGTAATGGTAGCACCTGTGATACAATCAATTTCATTGTCTGATGCAGCACCGCCTTTTACGACCTGGAAAGAGTCCGCATTCTTATTGACAAACTGATTCTTAAATGCCGGTTCATTTGCCTTTAAGCCCATACCCGGTGTTTCATTAATCGAAAGAAATTCCAGACCGGTACATACTCCGTCGGTTGTATAACCAAAGGTCAATGTCATCATATCAAAGCCCTTTAACGTAACCGAAGCTACATAACCGATGGTATCTCCATTGCCGTCCCAAACGATGCATACCTCGTCGAGTGTTACATTGGTAAAGCCACCGCTTGAAAGAATCTGTCCTGCTTCTTCCATTGCTGTTGCAAGGATTTCATTATCAGACTTATCTACAATACCTACCGCTGCCGGGAAAATCGCCTGATAGGCAGCCGCCTTTTCCTGCGCAGCAAGCAGTGCAATTCTATCCTTTGTCATTTCATTTACAAATCCAAGAACGAGTGCTGCAATTAAGGAGATTGCACATAAAATCAATGCGTCCTTAATCATACTCTGCTTTTTTGTTTTAGCCATGAACGCGTCCTCCTTTTCCGAAAGGTCTCGGCATAGTTACCTTCTCAATTAACGGCACTAACAGGTTGCCAAGGATAATCGCATAGGATACGCCCTCTGCAGTACTTCCGTAAATACGGAAAATACCGGTCAGAACACCAAGTACGATACCGAATACAATCTGTCCGCCCTTTGTAATAGGAGAAGTCGAATAATCCGTTGCCATGAAAAATGCACCAAGCATCAGGCCGCCGGTACAAAGCTCACCTGCAAGGTAAGCAAAATCCATACCGTGTCCGCCAAGAAGCAGCATAAATACGGAAAATGTAAGCAGGTATGCCACCGGAATACGTAATGTAATTACCTTGCGGTATACAAGATATGCTGCACCAAGCAGGAGCATTGCAGTACTTGTCTCACCGATAACACCGCCGGTAAAACCGAAAAATGCGTCAAACAGACTGATGCTCTCGCCTGCCTTTAAGGCTGCAAGCGGAGTTGCACCCGAAACACCGTCCACTGCCGCTGCACCGAAGTTTATCAGGCTCATGCCGGACTTCTGCGGAATGATAAAGTTATTCATACGGTCTGCAAAGCAGAGGAACAAAAAGCATCTTGCGGCAAGCGCCGGGTTCATGAAGTTCTGTCCGAGACCGCCGAACAGCTG
>JBJENV010000032.1:0-5163 GCA_051880375.1 Lachnospiraceae bacterium | reverse complement strand
CGCAGTTTTTTTATTGAACGAATTCTCTACCGTGTCTTTGTAAAAGCAGTTTTCAAAATTCAATAAGGAGGTGTGCTACAAATGGCAAAGGTAGAAATCAAGAAGCCTATCGTTGATGAGATTAAGGCTAATGTGGAAAAGGCTTCCGCAGCAGTGCTTGTAGATTACCGTGGTCTTACCGTAGAGGAAGATACAGCACTTCGTAAGGCATTAAGAGAAGCCGGCGTTGTGTACAAGGTATACAAGAACACATACTTAAACTTCGCATTTGAAGGAACAGTTTACGCTGATCTTGCAAAGCATTTGGAAGGACCTACAGCAGTTGCTTTCGGTATTGATGATGCAACAGCTCCGGCAAGAGTTCTTGCTGAGTTCGCAAAGAAGGCTCCGAAGTTAGAGTTTAAGGCCGGTGTTGTAGAAGGTGTTTACTACGATGCAAAGGGTCTGGAGAAGGTTGCTCAGATTCCATCCAGAGAAGTGCTTATTTCCAAGCTCCTTGGCAGCTTACAGTCCCCGATTACCAATATGGCGCGGGTACTCAAGCAAATTGCCGAGAAAAACGGAGAGGCAGCTTAAGTTTGCAACGGCAAGTTGCTCGCAAATTGCCGAGAAAAACGGAGAAGCAGCTTAAGGCGTGCTTCATAGTTACAAATGGTTTGGCGGCATAACCGCCTAAGAAGAATATTAAATTTAAAATGGAGGTACTTAAAATGACTACTCAGGAATTTATCGATGCTATTAAGAGCATGACCGTATTAGAGTTAAATGATTTAGTAAAGGCTTGTGAGGAAGAGTTCGGCGTATCCGCAGCAGCAGGCGTTGTAGTTGCAGCAGCAGGTCCGGCAGCAGAAGCAGCTGAAGAGAAGACCGAGTTTGACGTTGAGTTAACAGAGGCTGGTCCAAACAAGATTAAGGTTATCAAGGTTGTTCGTGAAATCACCGGTTTAGGCTTAGGTGAAGCTAAGGCTGCTGTTGAGGCTGCTCCGAAGGTATTAAAGGAAGCTGTTTCCAAGGCAGAGGCTGACGACATCAAGGCTAAGTTAGAGGCAGAGGGCGCAAAGGTTACATTAAAGTAATTGGTTTCCCTGTTTCGCATAACGAAAAACAAAGGGCTCATCATGCAGGATTGTCTGCGTGATGAGCTTTATTTTTACTTTTTTCTTAAGTAATTCTAAAAAGATGATATCCCTATTGCTTTTATATAGTATATTTCATATAATAGCGGTAGGAAGTTCGGAAAGGGACTTCCTAATACATTATTACATAAGGGTAACTGTTACCCAAGGAGGAAAGTTTATGAAAAAGAAATTGGCAGCTTTATTGTGCGCTATCTTAGTGCTTGCTTCTTTTGCAGGCTGTGGCGCAAAGGAAACGTCCTTACAGATTGGACAGGTTGTTTACGGAGCACACGGAACAAAATGCTTTTCCGTGATTACTGCAGTAGTATCCGGAGACAAAATTGTGAAGGCTTTCATTGATGAGTATCAGTATTTCGGCGTTGCAGACGACATCACCGGCGTACCGAACAGCGATGCAGGATTTGGCGAGAGCTTCCCGGAGGGAAAGGTTCTTGGCTCTAAGAGAGTAAACAACGGCTATTATTCCAGCCATATGGCAGAAGCAGCCGGCTCTACGGTAGAGCTTGTTTCTAACTACAATGCAATTCAGAGCTTTGCAGAAGGAAAGACAATTTCGGAAGTAGAAGCAGCTGTTAACGGTAAAGAAGCAACCGCAGTAGTAGATGCTGTATCCGGTGCAACGTTAGTGGATACACCAAACTATCTGTTAGGTATTGTTGCAGCAGCTAAGGCAGCACAGAACAATACCGCAGTATCCTTTAAGGGTGATATCTCCAAGCTTTCCTTAAATCAGGTAGACGGAGCAGCACACGGAACAAAGTGCTTTGCTGTTACAACCGTATTAACTGACGGCGAGCAGGTTGTTCTTACCTGGATTGATGAGTATCAGTTCATGGATAAGGCAGCAGAGGGCGTAGTAGGTGTACCGAACAGCGACGCAGGTTTTGGTGACAACTTCCCGGAGGGCAAGGTACTTGCTTCCAAGCGTCAGAGTAATGTATATTATTCTGCACACATGGCAGAGGCAGCCGGTGCTACGGTAGAACTCGCAAAGAACTATGATGCGATTCAGGCTTACTGCAACGGCAAGACGGTAGCAGAGTTAAAGGAACTGGTTGCTAAGGATAAGACAGCAGTGGTAGACGCTGTATCCGGTGCAACCTTAGTAGATACCGCAGGTTACATTCAGACAGTGATTGATGCAGTTTCTGCTTCTAAGTAAAGAAAAATTATAGCAATACATACAGGGCTGTGTACAAATAGAACGTACACGGTCCTGTTTTTTATACTTAATTTCAACTGGATGCGAAAAATGTCGTTGACCGATTATGGAAATTTTGGAAGAATTATGAGAGAGTATAGATAGGATGAGTATTTGAATAAGGGAGGCATCCTATGATAGATTCTTATGTGTTTGAGACTCTGCAAAGAGAGAACATAGAGCTTGGTAAAGTGATTCGGGAACTTCGACAGGAAGCAAAAATTACGCAGAAAGAATTATATGACGGACTTTGTTCGAAGGAAGTTTATACGCGGATTGAATGCGGCTGTGGAAAACGAAGGTAATTTCGGAAGAAGAGCTTCGGATGTATCTTGGCTATCGCAACTGTATTCAACCGTTTTCCGTAAAGGAATATGAAAAAGTGATGATACAGATGGAAGAAAGGCATCACCAACAAAAAGAAAAGCCGCTAACTACATATCATGTGGTTAACGGCGATTTTTATGCATTATTTTAAAATGTTGCAAAATCCATGCTTGACAGAGATTGATATTTGTGATAACATGAAGAATGCATTATTGTGGTATTATGTGCCCACTAGAGAACATTATAGCACATAACTTAGTAATTGAAAAGACTTTTTCACAAAAAACTTAAGAAATGTTGTGAAACATACAACATGTGCCGTTTCGGCTGCTGGAATGGCTTGTATTTTGTGTTTTTGAGAAAGGTTTTGATAGAACCACAATCTGCTTTATACCTAAAATCTATCAAGGGGTGAAAACGTCAATGGATAAAAACAGGATACGTCCAACGAAAGTCGGCAAAGGCGTAAGAATGAGCTACTCTAAGCAAAAAGAAGTTTTGGAGATGCCTAATCTCATTGAAGTTCAGAAGGATTCCTACCGTTGGTTTCTGGAAGAGGGACTTTATGAGGTGTTTGAAGACATTTCTCCGATTTCCGATTATTCCAACCATTTGAGCTTAGAGTTTGTGGACTTCCAGCTTTGCGAAGAAGATAAAAAGTACACGATTGAAGAGTGTAAGGAACGTGATGCAACCTATGCCGCACCGTTAAAGGTTAAGGTGCGTCTCTATAATAAAGAGAACAACAGCATTAAAGAGAACGACATTTTCATGGGCGATCTCCCATTAATGACCGAAACAGGTACGTTTGTGATTAATGGAGCAGAGCGAGTTATCGTAAGCCAGCTTGTACGTTCCCCTGGTATTTATTATGCAATCGGACATGATAAAATCGGTAAGACCCTGTACTCCTGTACGGTAATTCCGAACCGTGGTGCATGGTTAGAGTATGAAACGGACTCTAATGATGTCTTTTATGTTCGCGTTGACAGAAACAGAAAAGTGCCGATTACTGTTCTCATCCGCGCCCTTGGTATAGGTACAAATCAGCAGATTTTAGACTTGTTCGGTGAAGAGCCGAAGATTTTGGCAAGCTTTACAAAGGATCCGTCCGAAAACTATCAGGATGGTTTACTGGAGCTGTATAAGAAGCTTCGTCCGGGCGAACCGCTTTCCGTAGAAAGCGCCGAGTCGTTAATTAACGGTATGTTTTTTGACCCGAGACGTTATGACCTTGCAAAGGTGGGACGCTATAAGTTCAACAAAAAGCTTGCGCTCAAAAACCGTGTGGTAGGCTTTAAGCTTGCCGAGGATGTTGTCGACACAACGACCGGTGAAATTATGGCAGAAGCCGGCACGGAAATTACCGAAGAACTTGCCGTTAAAATACAGAACGCAGCCATTCCGTATTTTACGGTACAGACAGAGGAGAGAAATACCCGCATTCTGACCAACCTGATGGTTGATTTAAATGCTTATGTGGATTGTGATAAGAAGGAACTCGGCATTCACGAGGCTGTATACTATCCGAAGTTAAAGGAACTGATGGATACCTATACAGACCATGAAGAGTTATTAGAGGCTATTAAGAAGAATGTGGTTGATCTTATTCCGAAACACATCACAAAGGAAGATATTTTAGCTTCCATCAACTATAACATGCACTTAGAGTACGGTATCGGCAATGCAGACGATATTGACCACTTAGGTAACAGACGTATCCGTGCAGTCGGAGAGCTTCTTCAGAACCAGTACAGAATCGGTCTGTCCCGTATGGAGCGTGTGGTTCGTGAACGTATGACAACGCAGGATTTGGAAGGGGTTACCCCGCAGTCCTTAATCAACATCAAACCGGTAACGGCAGCAGTGAAGGAGTTCTTCGGAAGTTCCCAGTTGTCCCAGTTTATGGACCAGCATAACCCGCTCGGCGAACTGACACACAAGAGACGTCTTTCCGCCCTTGGTCCGGGTGGTCTCTCCAGAGACCGTGCAAGCTTCGAAGTTCGAGACGTTCACTATTCTCATTACGGAAGAATGTGCCCGATTGAGACACCGGAAGGTCCGAACATCGGTCTGATCAACTCGCTTGCACCTTATGCAAGAATTAACGAGTATGGTTTTGTGGAAGCACCTTATCGTGTAATTGATAAATCCGATCCGCAGAATCCACGTGTAACAGACGAAGTTGTGTACATGACGGCGGATGAAGAGGACAACTATTATGTAGCACAGGCAAGTGAGCCTCTTGATGAGGAAGGCCATTTCAAGAGAACGAACGTTTCCGGACGTCACAGAGACGAAACGCAGGAGTATCCGTATACGATGTTTGATTATATGGATGTCTCTCCGAAGATGATCTTCTCTGTTGCCACTGCACTGATTCCGTTCCTTCAGAATGATGACGCGAACCGTGCACTGATGGGTTCCAACATGCAGAGGCAGGCTGTGCCGCTTCTGTTTACGGAAGCACCGGTTGTCGGTACCGGTATGGAGCCG
>JBJENV010000031.1:0-23957 GCA_051880375.1 Lachnospiraceae bacterium | reverse complement strand
AACGCCTTGTCGCGGTTCTTTAGCTGCGACTTTTCATCCTGACAGGAAATAACGATACCGGTCGGGATATGGGTTAAACGCACTGCGGAGTCCGTTGTGTTAACGCACTGTCCACCGTTACCGGAGGAACGGAACACGTCGATACGGCAGTCATTCGGGTCGATTTCCACATCCACTTCCTCTGCCTCCGGCATAATGGCAACCGTAGCCGTGGAGGTATGGATACGTCCGCCGGATTCGGTAACCGGAACTCTCTGTACGCGGTGTACGCCGCTTTCATACTTTAACTTAGAATAAGCTCCTGCCCCGTTCACCATGAAAACAACTTCCTTGAAGCCGCCGATGCCGCTTTCGCTGACGGAAATCATATCGATCTTCCAATGCTGCATTTCTGCATACTTCACATACATACGATAAAGCTCGGCCGCAAAGAGTGCCGCCTCATCACCGCCTGCACCCGCACGGATTTCCACAACAACGTTCTTATCGTCGTTCGGGTCCTTCGGCAGAAGCAGAATCTTGATGTGGTTTTCCAACTCCTCAATTCTTGCCTTGCTTGCCGCAAGCTCTTCCTTTGCCAGCTCGCGCATTTCTTCATCGCTTTCCTCATCCAGAATCTGAAGGCTGTCCTCCACATTCTGTTTTTCCTTCTTGTACTCCGTATAAGCTTCCACGATAGGAGCCAAATCGTTCTGCTCCTTCATAAGCTTGCGGAAACGCTTCTGGTCATTTACTACTGCCGGTTCACTCAGTTCGTTCTGAATTTCCTCAAACCGCTGCAGTAAATCCTCTAACTTATCAAACATAAAATAACCATACCTTTCTATTCTCTACCCGCGCCACATGCCGGACACTATCCGGTCAAGCGATGCGTAATCCTTACCTACTTTCATTTTCGTAAAACCCCGCTGCTCCATCAGCGCGCTGACTGCCGCTGCCTGTTCGCAACCGATTTCAAAAAGCAGTCTGCCGCCCTCGGATAAATACTTCGGTGCTTCAGAAATAATTGCACGATAAAACTTAAGTCCGTCTGTATCTCCGTCCAGTGCTGTCATCGGTTCATACTCCCTGACCTCCGGCATCAGCTTTGGAATTTCTTCCGTGCGGATGTACGGCGGATTCGAGACAATCATATCAAAGGATGCATCATCCGGAAGTGCCGCAAACAAATCTCCACAGTAAAACTCTGCCGCAGCGTTTAATTCTTCCGCATTTTTCTTTGCCGTTTCCAGGGCTTCCTCGGAAATGTCCGTACCGACTGCACAGGTTAACTTACAAAGCTTCGCAAGACTGATAATAATGCAGCCGGTTCCCGTGCACAAATCAAGTACCCGTTTCCCGTCGGCATATTTCATCGCTTCCTCCACCAACCGCTCGGTGTCCTGTCTCGGAATCAGCGTTGCCGGACTCACGGCAAACGGGAAACCCATAAACTCCTGTACTCCGGTCAGATACTGGAGCGGAATCCGCTCACAGCGTTTTTTTATCAATGCAAAGAATTGCTCTTCCTGCTCCTTTGGAATTCTGTCTTCTCCTATTAAAAAATATTCTGCCCGGTGAAGTCCTGTGACATACTCAAACAAATACCATGCATCCACAGCCGCATCCGGCACCTCATACTCCGTCAGCTGCGCTATGGCGCGTCCGTACACTTCCTTATATGTGCTCATTTTTCTTCATCCGAAATTTCCATTACGGATTTTGGACCGTCAAATTCAAAGTACATATCCAGTGCCTTTAAAATGTCATCCTCTTCCTCCGAGGCTGCCTTGCTGACTGCTTCGGTTGCCTGCGGCATCGGGTCCTTCTTTGGCTTGCTGCCGTGCTTTACCTCCGGCATTTCTTCCGGCACCTTAATATCAAACAACTGGGATAAATCCACCTCTAACGGCTTTTCTGCTGCTGCCGCAAGCTGCTCTTTTGCTTCCGTTACCTCATTTACTGAGATTGGAGCTGCTACAGCCACATCCGACTCTTTGGTCGCAGAGACTTCTGCTCCGCCTGCTGTTGCCGCTGCCTTATCTTCCTTCGGCTGAACCGGAGTTTCTTTTCCCGACTTTTCATCTTTCGTATGTTTTGCATGCTTTCCTTTTTTCCCGGAGGATCTTTTTCCATCCTTTTCAATGAAGCTCTGCCAGTCAAACACTGCCTCTACCGACTGAATGGCAACCTCAATCATATCATCGTCCGGCTCCTTTGTCGTCAGTGCCTGAAGCCACATTCCCGGTCTGCTGAGCACAGCAACCACCTTGGAATTACTGCGGCCTGCGAGACGGATAAACTCATAAGAAACACCTGCAATCACAGGAATCAGCAATAAACGAATCACAAAACGAAGCAGGGCATTGTCTACACGGATAAAAATGAAGAAAATTACACTGATTACCATAACGGTCAGCATAAAGCTTGTACCGCAGCGCTTGTGTTCCCTGCTCTGCTTTCTGACATTGGCAACTGTAAGCGGAAGTCCGTTTTCGATACAGTTAATCGACTTATGCTCCGCGCCGTGATACATAAACAGCCGTTTAATATCCTGGATGCGCGAAATCAAAAAGATATAGCCGATGAAAATCAGTACACGGAATATGCCTTCCAACAGGGCAAGTACCGTTTCCGATTCAATTTTTGCAGATAAAAAGCCCGCAAGCAGCATCGGAAGCGCCACAAAGATTCCGATAGCAAGTACTACAGACAGTAATATCGTAAATGCGTTTAAAATCTTTTCCGCATTTCCCTTTGTTACTTTATTTAACTTTTTTTCAAGTCCGGACTCTTCTTCCTCTTCTTCATAAAAGGATGCCGAAAATGTCAGGGTTTTCATACCGAGAGACATGGATTCCACAAATGCCGCCACTCCCCGAATAATCGGCAGCTGAAGCAGCGGATACTTCTTTGCAGACTCTGTCAATTTGTTTGTTTCTACTACAATTTCATGATTGGGTTTTCTCACAGCTACAGCATATTTGGAGCCGTTCTTCATCATAACGCCTTCAATCACTGCCTGCCCACCGATGCCGGATGGTTTCATCTATACCTTGCTCCTTTCTAATGCAAACACTGCTCAATAAAACTGAATTTAAAAATAGGCTGGGTTCTCCAAAGAACTCAACCTGATTTTTAACCTTATATAGAGTTGTCTGCTAGTTCTGCGCCAAACCATACTTACGGTTGAACTTTTCAATAGCACCACGAGCAGCAGCAGCTTTCTGCTGTCCTGTATAAAAAGGATGACACTTGGAACATACTTCTACGTGGATTTCCTCTTTCGTGGAACCTGTCACGAATTCGTTACCGCAGTTGCATGTAACCTTTGCCTGATAGTACTTTGGCTGGATTGCTTCTTTCATTATTTTCACCTCTTACCTACACATTACGGTTTCTAACCGCATTCCATAAACAGCTTTTTGATTATACCATACCTTTTTCAACTTGGCAATACCCTAGTTCACGATTTTTGTCTTTTTTACCATTTCGATGAATTCCGCATTGTTTTTCGTCTGAGAAAACATGCTGATGATTCGTTCCGTTGCCTCCTCACACTTTAACCCGTTGAGGGCGCGGCGCATTAACGTAGATGCCTCTAACTCCGACGGAGAAAGTAGCAGATCTTCTCTTCTTGTACTGGAACGCGGAAGGTCAATAGCCGGGAATACTCTGCGCTCCGAAAGATTACGGTCAAGCACAAGCTCCATATTACCGGTTCCCTTAAATTCCTCAAATACCACATCATCCATACGGCTTCCCGTTTCAACCAGAGCCGTTGCAAGAATCGTCAGGCTTCCCCCTTCTCTCATGTTACGGGCGGCACCGAAGAACTTCTTCGGCATATGAAGCGCTGCCGGGTCAAGACCGCCGGAAAGTGTACGTCCGCTTGCCTGCACCGTCAGGTTATACGCTCTTGCAAGTCTTGTAATGCTGTCCAGTAAGATAACGACATCCTTTTTATGCTCTACCAGGCGCTTTGCACGCTCAATCACCATTTCCGATACTCTCTTATGGTTTTCCGGAAGCTCATCAAATGTCGAATAAATAACCTCAACCTGCTCGCCTTCAATGGACTCCTTGATATCGGTTACTTCCTCCGGACGCTCATCTATTAAAAGAATAATGAGATGCATGTCCTTGTGGTTCTTTGTAATCGACTTTGCCACCTGCTTGAGTAAGGTTGTCTTACCTGTTTTCGGCTGGGAAACAATCATACCGCGCTGCCCCTTGCCGATTGGGGAAATCAGGTCCACCATACGCATGGCCAGCGAACATCCCGGTGTTTCCAGATGAATTCTCTCATTCGGGAAAATCGGCGTCAGATTTTCAAATTTGGTTCTCTTGGCTGCTTCCATCGGTGTTACACCGTTGATCGTCTTGATATAAAGCAGAGCGCTGAACTTTTCTGTCTGGGTACGGATTTTTGTATTTCCGCAGATAATGTCACCGGTACGAAGTCCAAAACGGCGAATCTGCATCGGAGAAACATAAACATCATGCTCTCCCGGAAGATAATTGTCGCAGCGGATAAATCCGAAGCCGTCCGGCATGATTTCCAGAATACCTTCTTTTGTTTCTCCGCTGTCCAATGCCTCTGCCTCCTTGGAGAGACCTGCGTAATAATCTATTACTCTTTCATTCATTGCCGGTCTTTGCGGAACCGCTCCCTGTGCGGACGGCTGTACGGACTGCCCTGCAGTGTTTTGAGCCTGTCCCTGATAAAGCGGTCGTGTTCCTGCCGGTCTGCCCTCAGGCTGTCCCCCGTATGGGCGTCTTACCGGAGCTTGGGCTGCGCTTCCTCTGTTTTCTGCTGCCGGACGTGCCATATACCGGTCTGTTCTCGGCTCTGCCACACGGTTTTCCTCTGTTCTGTGTTCTGCCTTTGTTTCCGGCACACGGCTCTCCTCCGGAGTAATCTCTGGCATATATTCTGCCTCCGATGCCTGCCGCTTCTCCTCCCGTCCTTCTGACGCCAACAAGTCAATAAGCTGCTGCTTTCTAAATATAGAAATATTTTTTAAACCCCTTTTTTTTGCCTCATCCTTTAATTCTGACAAGGACATATTTGTAAAATCTGTTGCCATAACAATCTCCTTTTCTATAAAAAATAAATTACATTAGGGTACAAATGGGATATGCATTACAGATGTTGTAATGATTATCAGGTATTTATGAAACTTGAAGATGAACCTATTATACACCATATTTTTCAAAAAGGGAAGTCCCAATCTTATTTTTTTTGCCATTTTTTAGTGAATCACCACTCTGCTTGGCAGTTATGCGCGTTGACGAAACAATTCTTCGGTGGTAAAATAGCAGAAAGACAATGAAAAACACCCGAACAGAAAGGAATTCACCACCATGACAAACAGCGAAAAAGCACTGATGCTCCATGAACAATGGAACGGAAAACTGACCACCGAAGCAAAATGTAAAGTAGCCTCCCGCGAGGACCTTGCCCTTGCTTATACTCCGGGCGTTGCCGAACCTTGCAAGGTTATAGCAAAAGATCCGGAAGCCGTATATAAATATACCCTCAAATCCAATACGGTCGCCGTCGTTTCGGACGGAAGCGCAGTTCTTGGGCTCGGTAACATCGGTGCTGCCGCTGCCATGCCTGTTATGGAAGGGAAGTGTGTTCTGTTCAAAGAATTCGGCAATGTGAATGCGTTTCCTATCTGTCTTGATACCCAGGACACTGAAGAAATTATCAAAACCGTTGTCAACATCGCTCCGGCTTTCGGCGGTATTAATCTGGAGGACATCTCGGCACCGCGTTGCTTTGAAATCGAACGCCGCTTAAAGGAACTGCTCCCGATTCCGGTCTTTCACGACGATCAGCACGGAACCGCCATTGTCGTGCTTGCAGGCATTATCAACGCATTAAAGGTAACAGGAAAGAAAAAAGAGGACTGTCAGGTTGTAGTCAACGGTGCCGGTTCCGCAGGCATTGCCATTTCCAAGCTTCTGCTAACCTATGGTTTCAAGCATCTGATACTCTGTGATAAGGTCGGAATGCTCTCTAAGAAAACCGAAGGCTTAAACTGGGCGCAGAAAGAAATGGTCGAGGTTACAAACCTTTCCTGTAAGGAAGGCTCTCTTGCCGATGCCATGAAGGGTGCCGACATTTTCGTCGGCGTATCCGCTCCGGGTATCGTCACGGAAGAAATGGTCGCCTCCATGAATCCGGATGCCATTTTGTTTGCCATGGCAAATCCGGTACCGGAAATCATGCCGGACCTCGCAAAGCGCGCCGGTGCAAGAGTGGTGGGCACCGGTCGTTCCGACTTCCCGAATCAGGTGAACAATGTTGTGGTATTTCCGGGTATCTTCCGCGGAGCACTGGAAGGCCGTGCTTCCCAGATTACTGAAGAAATGAAGCTCGCTGCCGCTACTGCCATAGCGGGACTGGTTTCCGATGCGGAATTAAACGAAGACAATATTCTGCCGGAAGCATTTGACCCGCGTGTCTGTGATGCTGTCAGCGCTGCCGTAAAAGCATTTATCTGATATGAACCCGTACTATTACAGTGCAGATGACTATTTCAAACAGACCTTCGGCAAAAAGATGTACCGCCTTTCTTTAGACGGCGGCATGACCTGTCCGAACCGTGACGGCACACTTTCTGCGAAGGGCTGTTCCTTTTGCAGCGCTCTCGGCTCCGGAGATTTTGCCGAACGTAAAAGTACTTCCGTTGCTGACCAGATAGAATCCGCCAAGCGACAGGTGGCAAAAAAGCTTCCGAAAAACGGTGCCCCGTTTGGCTATCTTGCCTACTTTCAGTCCTTTACCAACACCTATGCGCCTGTGGAAACACTCCGGACGCTTTTTTACGAAGCCATCCGTCATCCTGATATTGAAGCACTGTTTATTGCCACTCGTCCGGACTGCCTTCCGGAACCGGTGCTTGACCTGCTTTCTGAATTAAAGAAAATAAAACCGGTCTATATCGAGCTTGGTTTTCAGACCTCGAAGGAAGAAAGCATCCGCTACATCAACCGCGGCTATCCGAATTCCGTGTTTGAGACGGCAGTAAAGAAGCTTGCCGCCCGCGATATTCCGGTTATTGTTCACTGTATTCTTGGACTTCCGTATGAGTCCATAGAGGATATGAAGCAGACCATTACCGATGTCTGTGCTCTTCCGATACACGGAATCAAGCTTCAGCTTCTGCATGTTCTGCACGGTACAACACTTGCAGAGGATTTCGAAGAACTGAAAGCAAAGCATGCCTTTGCCTGCATGGAGCTTACTTCGTATATTGATACCGTTCTGACGCTGCTTCCTCTGATTCCGAAGCACATCGTCATTTACCGTCTGACCGGCGACGGTCCGAAGCGGCTGTTAATTGCGCCGCTCTTTAGTGCCGATAAAAAGCGGGTACTGAACGAACTTATGAAACAAATGAAATTGAGAAACATTACACAGGGGGAATACTCATGCAATCCGAATCGTTGATGCTCTATAAGCTTATTATCCTTTATATTCTGGACCGAATGGATTTTCCGATTACGAATACGGAGCTGACACGTTTTATCGTTGAGAAAGGCTACACCGGTTACATCGAAGTGCAGCAGACGCTGCAGGAACTGATTGAAGACAATTATGTTGAGGTAGAGCATACGCACAATGCTTATCTCTATCGGATTACCCCCTCGGGCAAGGAAACGCTTTCCTTCTTTTATACGAAAATTTCCGTCGCTATCCGCGACGATATTGATGAATATCTGTCCGAAAAAGAATACCAGCTGCGTGAAATGGTGGCTTCCAGTGCTGACTACTACGAGGCAAAGAAGAACGAATTTGTTGTAGAACTTCGTGTTGTTGAGCGGGACAGCGAACTTGTCCACATCAATCTTTTGGTGACCTCTGCAGAGGAAGCCGACACGATATGCAGCCACTGGAAGGACTGCAGCGCCGACATCTACGGCTACCTCATTTCTACGTTGATGAAAGGCGAGCAGTCCTGACTCACTGCTACAGTTGTTTCAGTTTCTTTTTTTCATAACTCCTGCTACGGCATCCACTGCCGGTCCAAGAAGAAGGACCATTGCCACCGTGACAACGCCGGCTCCTCCGCCGACCAAAAATGCAAGTGCGGTAAACACCGCATCATATCCGATGCGCACAAAGCGGAACGGAAGCTTTTTTTTCGTCCACTTTTCCAGTTTTTCGTGAATGAGAAAGGAAAATGCATCATACGGCGAAGTGCCAAGTCCACAATTCATATAAATTCCCGCGGCAATTAAAAATACAATCAGCGCAAACACCAGAATGGCAATTCTTGCTCCCACCGGCAGCACCTCCGGGAGGATTCCGGATTTATCAAGCACCCAGCCCGTAAAATCCGCTGCATAGCCTACGACAACCATATTTCCGATAGTGCCCAGTCCGAACAGCTTTGGATTCTGGAAAAGCACAAGTAAAAACAGCACCAGATTGCTGAGCAGCTGATAGTTGCCGAAGCTCATCGAAAGCCTCGCCGACATTCCGTAGTTGAGTGCCGAATACGGGTCCGGTCCTGCCTCCGTCATATTTAAAAGCTTCACCGCTACTCCCATAAAGCTGACGGCAAGCAGCATCAGAAGCGTTCTCCCTAAAACATCCTTTGTCACATATTTTTTTAAATATTCTTTCATTCCTTACTCCTTTCCCCTTACATCGTTACTCCTAAGCCTCTGTTTCTTCTGCCTTTGGCAGACAGGCTTCGATCATCTCCCATATTTCGTCCCTGCCCTGCTTTGTTTCCGCAGAAAACGGAATCAGCACCGTTTCTTTCGAAAGCCCCAGTCCTGTACGCAGCAGCTTTACCTGCTTTGCCACCTGACTGCGGTTTATCTTATCAAGCTTTGTGGCAATGATAACCGGTTCAAATCCGTTGTACACAATCCAGTCATACATGGTCTTATCGTTTGCCGACGGCTCATGACGGATATCAATCAGAAGAAAGACTCTCTTAAGCTGACCGGAGGTTTTTAAATAACGCTCAATCATCTTACCCCACTTTGCTTTCAGCTCCTGGGATACCTTGGCATAGCCGTAGCCCGGCAGGTCCACAAAGTACAGCTGGTCTTCGATATTATAAAAGTTAATCGTCTGCGTCTTTCCCGGCTGGGAAGATGTTCTTGCAAAGGCCTTCCGGTTCATCAACGCATTAATCAGAGAGGACTTCCCGACATTGGATTTCCCCGCAAATGCAAACTCCGGCAGTGTATTTTCCGGAAGCCTGCTTGTGATACCACAGACCGTTTCCAACGATACATTATTTACATTCATAGTTATCTTTTTACTCCTTTCAGCCTCCAAACGCCCTGAGTACTAAAGAGAAGCTGTTCCCCTTTGCAGCGCCTCCTTCAGTACCTCCTGCATATCAGATACAAAAACAATCTGCAGACCATCTAATATTTCTGCGGAAATTTCCGCCACATCGCTTTCGTTTTCCTGCGGGACAAGCACTTTTTTCATTCCTGCCTGTTTTGCCGCAAGCAGTTTTTCCTTCAACCCTCCGATTGGGAGCACTCTGCCGCGAAGCGAAATTTCTCCGGTCATGGCTACCGTCTCAGACACCGGAATGCCGGACACCGCAGAGTAAATGGCGGTTGCCATTGTAATGCCTGCGGACGGTCCGTCCTTTGGCACCGCTCCCTCCGGGACATGCACATGCAGGTCTCTCTTTTCAAAATAATCGTCGGAAAGCTTCAGTTCCTCACTCCTGCTGCGCACATAACTTAAAGCAATCTGTGCCGACTCCTTCATGACATCACCAAGCTGTCCGGTCAGAATCAGATTTCCCTTGCCCGGCATGGTATTTACTTCAATCTGAAGCGTATCGCCTCCGACTTCCGTCCATGCCAGACCACGCACAATACCGACTTCTGCATTTCCGTTCGCCTTTTTATTGCGGTATTTCTTCTTTCCTAAGTAGTCCGAAAGGTTCTTTTCGGTGATTTTCTTCTGAAAGTCTGCCTCCGTTCCGTTCTGCCTTGCCGTAAGCAGTTCCTTTGCCGTTTTTCTGCAAAGCTCTCCTATCTTTCGCTCTAACGAACGCACACCGGCTTCTCTTGTGTAGCTTCCGATGATTTCTTTCATGGCTCCGCTTGAAATTTTCAGTTGTTGCTTTGTCAGACCGTTTTTCTCAAGCTGTTTTGCCAACAGATGCTCTTTTGCAATATGCAGCTTTTCATTTTCTGTATAGCTGTTCACTTCAATGATTTCCATTCGGTCCAGTAACGGCTTCGGAATAGTCTGCGTCGTGTTTGCCGTGCAGATAAACAGTACCTCGGATAAATCGACCGGAAGCTCCACATAGTGGTCCACAAAGTGCTTGTTCTGCTCGGTGTCCAATACCTCCAGCAGTGCAGAGGAGGTGTCTCCCTTGTAATCACTGCTGACCTTATCGATTTCGTCCAAAAGCATCAGCGGATTTTTTACCTTCGCCGCTTTTAAGCCCTGAATCAGTCTGCCCGGCATTGCTCCGATATAGGTGCGTCTGTGACCTCTGATTTCCGCTTCGTCCCTGACGCCGCCAAGACAGATACGTACATATTCCTTTTGAAGTGCCGTTGCCACGGAACGCGCAATTGACGTTTTACCGGTTCCGGGAGGTCCGACAAGACAAATGACCGGCGCCTGTCCCTTGCTGTTTAAAGCTCGCACCGACAAAAATTCCAGGATGCGCTCCTTTACCTTTTCCAGTCCGTAATGGTCCCGGTTCAAAATGCGTTCGGCACGGCGGATATCCAGATTATCCTTCGATGCCTTATCCCACGGGAGGGAGAGTAACGTATCCACATAGGTTCTTGCCACCACGCTCTCCGACTGGCTTGCGCTGACTGCCTTAAAACGCTCAATCTCCTTTTTAATCTGTGCTTTGATTTCCTCGCTTGCTGTCAGCTTGTTCAGGCGCTCTGTAAATTCTTCGGCATCCTCTACCGTATTTCCTTCCCCAAGCTCCTCCTTGATGACCTTGAGCTGCTCCCGCATAATATAATCTTTCTGATTCTTTTCCACCTTACTCCTTACTTTGTCCTGAAGCTCTTTTTTGATACGCAGAATTTCCACTTCATTCGCCAAAATAACCGCAAGTGCCTCAAAACGATCCAGTATGTGCGTGGCCTCTAAAATTTTCTGCTTGGAGGTAATCGTCATCGGAATGCTGACCGCCACCTGGTTCATCAGGGAATCTACCGAATCCGCGTTCATCAGCTGCTTTACAATATCCCTGCCGAGCTTATCGTTTTCTCTGACATAGACCTCTAAAATATCCTTCAAGGCGCGCAGCATTGCTCTCTGCTCGGATATGTCAAGGTCAGACGCATTGACCTCCTCCGGCAGTGAAACATCTGCCATCAGATACGGTTCCGTTGCGGTAATCGCCTCCAGCCGTCCCCGTCTGACACCTGTGGCAAGGATACGTACCAGATTGCCCGGCATTTTAATCATCTGCTTTACCTGGGAAACCGTTCCCATGGAAAACAAATCCTCTGCCGTCGGATTTTCTATCGAGGCATCTCTCTGGGTAACCACAAGTACCTGCCTGTTCTCTTCAATGGCAGCATTTGCCGCCTTTACGCTCGATTCCTTATGTATATCAAAGTGAATCATCATTCCCGGCAGCATCGTCAGTCCTTTGATTGCTATCACAGGCATGTTCAACATCTCTTCACTCATTTTCCGGTTTCACTCCTCTCAGATAACGATACCATGGTAGTAATACCATGCTCAAACTAGCATGCTAATATTAGCATGCTGGTTTGAGCACGCATATTTACTAAAACAGGTCGACACAAAGAACCCGGTCGACCTGTCTTACTGCTTACCTTATGCTATCTCGTCATTTCTCTCAGGCAGCCGTTTTCCGATTCCGTGCTTTTTCTGGGAACCGTCCGAAACAAGCAGCGTCGGCTGCTCCGTTCCTTCTGCTGCTTCCTTTGTCACAATACACTTTAAAATTGTCTCATCCGAAGGTGCCTGATACATTGTATCCAGCAGCACGTTCTCTACGATAGAGCGAAGCCCTCTTGCACCGGTCTTATACTCCAGCGCACGTCTGGCAATGACGCGAAGCGCCTCATCGTCAAACTCCAGTTCAACCCCATCCAGCGCAAACAGCTTCTGATACTGCTTCGTCAGCGCATTCTTCGGCTCCTTTAAGATGCTGACAAGCGCGTCCTCATCCAACATATCCAACGCCACATGCACCGGCACTCGTCCGATAAATTCCGGAATCAGACCGAATTTGACTAAATCCTGCGGCATAACCTGACGGAACAGCTCGCCGATATTTTTCTTGTCTGCTTCATAAAGCTCCGCCTGGAAACCAATCGACTTCTGTCCGATTCTGCCTTCTACAATTTTTTCAAGTCCGTCAAATGCACCGCCGCAGATAAACAGAATGTTTGTCGTATCAATCTGGATAAACTCCTGATGCGGATGCTTTCTGCCGCCCTGCGGAGGAACCGAAGCTACCGTACCCTCCAGAATTTTTAACAGAGCCTGCTGTACGCCCTCGCCCGAAACATCACGGGTAATCGAAGTGTTCTCTGACTTTCTTGTAATTTTATCAATTTCATCAATATAAATGATGCCGTATTCCGCACGCTCAATATCATAGTCTGCGGCCTGGATAAGTTTTAACAGAATATTTTCTACATCCTCACCGACATAACCCGCCTCTGTAAGCGCAGTTGCATCTGCAATTGCAAACGGAACATTGAGCAGCTTTGCAAGTATCTGGGCAAGATAAGTTTTTCCTGAACCGGTCGGACCAATCATCAGGATGTTACTCTTTTGCAGTTCCACATCCGAGCTTGCTGCAGAAAGAACACGCTTATAATGATTGTACACGGCAACTGCCAGAACCTTCTTGGCATCCTCCTGACCAATCACATACTGGTCCAGAAAATCCTTGATTTCCTTCGGTTTGAGCAGATTAATGCCTTTTTCCTCCGCATACTCTGCACTTTCTGTATCCAGTTCCTCTTCATCAATAATTTCCGAGCAAAGCGCTACGCATTCATTACAGATAAACACATTTCCCATACCTGCAATCAGCCGGTGCACCTGTCCCTGCCGCTTGCCGCAGAAGGAACAACAGATTGTATTTTTGTCCTCTGATTTTGCCACAAATATTACCCCCGACTCTTATCTCTGAGTAATCACAGAGTCTACTAAGCCGTACGCAACCGCTTCCTCCGCGGTCATGTAATTATCGCGCTCGGTATCCACTTCGATTACCTCAATTGGCTTTCCGGTATTGGCTGCCAGAATTTCGTTTAACTTTCTCTTTGTTTTTAAAATATTGTCTGCCACAATCTTGATATCGGTTGCCTGCCCCTTTGCACCGCCGGAAGGCTGATGAATCATTACCTCGGCATTCGGAAGAATCAGACGCTTACCCTTGGTTCCGCCTGCCAGCAGAAATGCTCCCATGCTGGCTGCCATGCCGATACAGATCGTAGAAACATCACATTTGATAAACTGCATCGTATCATAAATCGCCATACCGGCAGTCACGGAACCGCCCGGACTGTTGATATATAAATTGATGTCCTTCTTCGGATCTTCTGCCTCAAGAAACAGCATCTGCGCAACGACAAGACTTGCCGTCACATCGTTGACTTCCTCTCCGAGAAAAATAATTCTGTCCTTTAACAGGCGGGAATAAATATCGTAGGAACGTTCCCCTTTACTCGTCTGTTCTATTACATAAGGTACTAAACTCATAGTGTACTGCCTCCTTACCTTTCAGACTGTCACTGATGTTCTGATTACTTTTCTACTGCTGCGTTTGTTACAAGGTCGATCGCCTTCTGTACTGCTACATCCTGTGCCATCATTTCCTTTTCGCTCTCGCCGATAAGTTCCTTTAACTTATCAACTTCCATCTGATACATCTGTGCCATATTTTCAATCTCTTTATTTACTTCTTCTTCGGTTGCCGTGATATTTTCTGCCTTTACCACTGCCTCCAGTACAAGTCTGCTCTGGATTCTCTTTAATGCCTGCGGCTGCAGGGTTTCCATAAATTTATTTGCATTCATGCCGGTAAACTTAAAGTACTGGTCAAGAGAAAGTCCCTGGGACTGGATTCTCTGGGTGAACTCCTCTGCCATCTGACGAACGGTGCTGTCAATCATCGGCTGCGGAATTTCCATCTTTGCATTTTCTACAATCTTTGCAATCACAGCCTCTTCCTTTTCCGTCTTGGCAGCCTTTTCCTTATTTGCTGTAAGTGTTGCCTTAACATCAGCCTTATATTCTTCTAAGGTATCAAATTCGGAAACATCCTGTGCAAAATCGTCATCTAATTCAGGAAGCTCCTTTACCTTGATTTCGTGAATCTTTACCTTGAATACAGCCGGCTTTCCTGCCAGTTCCGCTGCATGGTATTCGGTCGGGAAGGTTACGTTAACTTCTACTTCATCCCCGATGTTCTTTCCGATTAACTGGTCTTCGAAGGTATCAATGAAAGAATGGGAGCCGATGGTTAAGCCGTAGCCCTCTGCCTTACCGCCTTCAAACGGAACACCGTCACAGAAGCCTTCGTAATCAATCACTGCGATATCACCGTTTTCTACTGCTCTGTTGTCAACGGTTACCATACGGGAATTCTGCTCGCGGACTCTGTCAATCTCTGCCGCAACCTCTTCGTCTGTTACTTCGATTGTCTTCTTTTCCACTTCAATGCCCTTATACTCGCCAAGCTCCACCTCCGGCTTTACGGCAACCTCTGCCGTAAAGATAAAGGACTTGCCCTTTTCAATCTGAACTACGTCGATTTCCGGTCTGGAAACGATTTCAAGGCCGCTTTCCTTTGCTGCTGCCTCGTATGCATCCGGCATTACCTCATTTGCAGCATCCTCATAGAAAATGCCTGCGCCGTACATCTTTTCAATGATATTTCTCGGAGCCTTGCCCTTACGGAAGCCCTGTACATTAATTTTATTCTTATTCTTCTGATAAGCCTTTTCCAATGCTTTTTCAAATTCCTCAGCGCTTACTTCAATCGTAAGCTTTGCCATGTTCTTTTCGAGATTCTCTACCTTACAGCTCATTTAAAATTTCCTCCTTATATCTGCCGTATCCTGATTCTTTCTTTTCTTATTTGGGCGCCAAAGCATCTTCCGTTAATTTCCAGTTTCAAAGGCATACCCTCGGATACTATTCCACAATACATTACAGTATAACATGCTTTTTACGAAATTTCCACAACAAATTTAATTTTGTGCTGCTACAAAGTCTACTTTGTAGCATTTACTGCGTGTCCGGCTGCCACAAGTACCTGAATAATATCATCCACCACCTGATGACAAAGCTCTTCGGTTCCCGCCTCTGCCATCACACGGATGACCGGCTCCGTACCGCTTTCACGAAGCAGCACGCGTCCGTCCGTACCAAGCTTTTCCTCTGCCGCCTTAACTGCCTGCTGTACTGCCGCATCCTCTCTTGCTTCCTTCTTATTCTTAACACGCACATTTTTGAGCACCTGAGGATATGTTTTCATATCCTTTAAAAGCTCCGAGAGCGGCTGCTTCTTTTCCAGCATGACCTCCATAATTTTTAACGACGTAAGAATACCGTCTCCTGTCATGGCATACTTACTGAAAATGATATGTCCGGAGTTCTCACCGCCAAGCGAATGGTTATTTGCCATCATATTTTCAAACACATATTTATCACCGACTGCCGTCTGCTCGTATGCAATTCCCTCACGTTCCAGTGCCTTATAAAGTCCCATGTTTGACATGATGGTTGTCACAACCGTATTGTTGTTTAACTCTCCTCTTTCCTTCATATAAACGCCGCAAAGATACATGATTTTGTCGCCATCGATGAGATTTCCTTTTTCATCCACGGCAAGACACCGGTCTGCATCCCCGTCATAGGCAAAGCCGACCTGCAGTCCGTTTTCTATCACAAATTTCTGCAGATGCTCAATATGGGTGGAACCGCAGTCCGTATTGATATTCAAGCCATTCGGCTCGTTGCTCATCACATACGTTTTTGCTCCGAGCGCATCAAACACTCCTTTTGCCACCGTAGTCGCAGAACCGTTTGCAAGGTCAAGTCCCACCTTAATGTCCTGAAAGGAGCGTGTCGCAAGCGAAATCAGGTGACCGATATAGCGGTGTCTTCCCATCGCATGATCCACGGTTCTTCCGATGTTCTCCCTCTTTGCATACGGAAGCTCCGGAATCTCTCCGTCTATGTATGCCTCAATCTGTGCCTCTACATCAGCTTCCAATTTATAGCCGCCTCCGTTGATGACCTTGATGCCGTTGTCATAAAACGGATTGTGGCTTGCTGTAATCATAATACCGCAGTCAAAGCCTTCGCTCTTTACCACATAGGAAACGCTCGGTGTTGTCGTTACATGAAGCAGATAAACATCCGCACCGCTTGCCGTCAGACCTGCTACAAGTGAATACTCAAACATATAGCTGGAACGTCTGGTGTCCTTACCGATTACGACTCTTGCTCTGTGTTCCTTTCCATAATAATAGCCCAGGAAGCGCCCTACCTTATAAGCATGCTCTACCGTTAAGTCCTCGTTTGCTTCTCCGCGGAATCCATCCGTTCCAAAATACTTACCCATTCTTTTTCCTCTTTTCCTTTTCATTATTCCAAATCCGCTTTTCCTAAAGAGCAGAAAAACAGCGGGTATCGGCACTACTGTAATCTATTGTACGATACCCGCTGAACGAATGTCAACTTTGTTTATCCGATTCTATGATACTTTTTCCCGCGAGAGCAATTACTCTCTACACGGTTTCTGCCCTCCTGCTTTGCCTGATAGAGCTTTTTGTCTGCTCTTCCGTACAGTCCCAGGAAAGAAGAATCCTCTCCTGCCGTTTCCATATCCACACCGATGCTGACCGTTACCACGGACTCCCGTGATGCATGCGGAATCCTCATTCCCTCAATATTCAGCCGGATGCTTTCCGCAAGCTCCAGTACCTCTTCCTCAGATATTCCTCTTGCAAATACAAAGAATTCTTCTCCTCCGATACGTGCCACTGTCGCAATTCCGTGGGCTGTTGCCGCAATAGACTGTGCCACCCGCCGGATACAGGCATCTCCCTCCACATGACCGAACTTGTCGTTATACTGTTTAAAATGGTCGATATCAATAATCATTGCTGCTATTAATTCCTGATTTCGTACACATTTACTCCAGACCAGATTTACGGCATGCTCCAGCCCTCTCCGGTTCATCAGACCGGTTAACGGATCACGCTCCGCCTCTAACATTCCGCACTTTAGCTTCTGTTCATCCAGCAATACTTTGCGCCTTGCCTGATAGCATTCCCTGGACAGCAGGAAGGCAAACAAATACACCGCCATTGTCTGAAGCAGCTGCTCCATTCCGATGGCTGCCGCCGTAAGCACTTCGGTTTCACTGCTTTTGCCCGCTGTAACAAAAAGCAGTCCAAAAAGCTCCAGTACACACAATGCCGCATACTGTGAAAACGAGGTATGAACCACATACGCACCGAGTAAAACTGCCGCATAATAAAACAGCAACCCGCCGTTCAGGCTATACTGAAGTCTTGCAAAATATACAAAATAACCAAGTAAAAATGCCAGATAGATTCCCGACACCACGCCATAATATGCCTTAGCCTTCACCTTTATAGCATGATAAAGAAAATATACGAACGCTGCCGAAAAAACCGCAAAAAAAACTCCCGGAATCACATACGGTTCCATTGTTTTCTTTGCTCCTCCTGCCGAAAGAAGAATCAGTACCACCGGTGTAAGCACGGCAAAAAGAAGCGCGGTATAAAAGCAGCGCTGTATGTTTCCCGTCGAAACAGCTGTTTGAAGAATTTTTTCCTTCCTTGTCTTTGCTTTTGCGGCATCCATTGCCCTTATTCCTTCTTTCGCTTCCGTGTGTCTCTTGTCTCTGACTCTGCCCTATAGTTCCTTATGTATACACTACAAACGTAGTCCGAAAGTAACATTAATTGTATTATAACACGATTTAACTTTTAATACAAGATAAAACAGATATTACTTTAGTCCCGATTCTTATGGCACAAAATGTTCATACTCTCCTCTCTCTTTACATAATTTAAACTAACAAAGTAAAGGAGAGCGGCTTTTGCCGCATGATGCCATGCTTACCTTTCTGGAACACATCAATGCGTTTTTATGGGGCGGCCCGCTCCTTTTGTTTCTGCTGTTTGTTCACCTTAGCTTTACCTTGCGCACAAAATTCATTCAGCGGAAACTGCCTCTTGCCCTGAAACTCTCCGTTCGAAACGAAGGCGGTGCCGGCGACATGAGCCGTTTTGCCTCTCTTGCGACAACGCTTGCGGCAACGCTCGGTACCGGAAACATCGTCGGCGTTTCGACAGCTGTCGCCTACGGCGGTCCGGGAGCCGTGTTCTGGTGCTGGATTACCGGTGTACTCGGCATGGCAACCTCTTACGCAGAATGCTATCTCGGCATTTTGTTTCGCAGAAAGCAGGCAAACGGCTCCTATCTCGGCGGTCCGATGTATGTCTGGGAGGACGGGCTTCACTGCCCTCGCATGGCAAGGCTGTTCTGCTATGTTACGCTTGCCGCTTCGTTCGGCGTCGGCTGTTCGACACAGGCGCGCGCCGTCACAGAGGCCACAACCTCGCTCTGGGACCTGCCTCTTCTTCCGGTCGGACTTCTCGTTGCCGGAGTGGTCGGTCTGGTTCTGATTGGCGGTGCAAAATCCATCAGCAGAATCTGCAGCCTGCTTGTTCCGTGTATGGGGATTTTTTATCTCTTCGCCTGCGGTGTCCTGCTGTTTATCAACCGTAATTTTCTGCGGGATGCGCTCTGCCTTATTCTTGGCTCCGCCTTTTCCCTTCGTTCCGTCACGGGCGGCATTCTCGGAAGCTCTTTCTTGCTTTCTGCACGCTACGGCATTGCCCGCGGATTGTTTACAAACGAAGCCGGTCTCGGCTCCGCACCGATTGCTGCCGCCTCAGGCGCCGTCACCGAGCCTGCCACGCAGTCGCTTGTCATGATGAGCGCAACCTTCTGGGACACGGTTGTCATGTGCGGCATTACCGGGCTTGTCATCATCAGCACTTACTTAAAGCAGCCATCCCTGTTCTTTTTCCGTACTGCCGGAGACTATACCGCTGCTGCGTTTTCCACCCTGCCGTTTGCCGGAGACGAGCTGCTTGGCATCGCGCTCATTGCCTTTGCCGTTGCAACGCTCATCGGCTGGTCGTTTTTTGGCGAAAAAGCGGCAGAGTATCTGTTCGGCTCCTCCGGAACAGTACCCTACCGCTTCTGCTATGTCTTTATGATTTTTGTCGGTTCTCAGCTTTCCTTAAGTCTTGTCTGGGAACTCTGTGACTTTTTCAACGCACTGATGGCAATTCCAAATCTCATCAGTCTGTTGCTGCTGCGAAAACTTGTGAAAACCTGACATATTCCGTGCAGGCATCCGGAATACACGTTAGCGATACTGTACGCCTTTTGCAATCTTCTCTGCAGTTTCCTTACCTGCCAGCAGAGTAATCAGCTCCAGTGAAAAGTCAATCGCCGTACCGAGTCCCTTTGAGGTAATAAACTGCCCGTCACGTACTACACGCTCATCCGTTATCACTGCCCCGGTCAGCTGTTCCTCAAAGCCCGGGTAGCAGACGGCACGCTTTCCGTCAAGCATTCCGTAATATCCGAACACGGACGGAGCCGCGCAAATGGCCGCGAGATACCTGCCGTTTCTTTCATAATCCGCAAGTACCCGGGAAAGTCCCTCATGCTCCTTTAAGTGTGTCGTTCCCGGCATTCCGCCCGGCAAAACGACCATGTCGCCGTCCGCATAGTCCGAAACTCCAAACAGTTCATCGGTACGGATGCCAATCTTATGAGAGCTCATAATTTCTTCTCTTTCCATAACGGAAACCGTCGTTACCTGAATGCCGGCACGCCGAAGCAGGTCCACGACTGTTAAAACCTCCACCTCTTCGGTTCCGTCCGCCATAAATACATATACCTTGCTCATAGCTTCCTCTTTTCTGCGCCAGGCGCCGTTTGATCCTTAATCCAGTTCCTTTAAGCCCGTATACAGTTCATAATATCTGCCGCCGAGTGCCAGCAGTTCATCGTGCGTGCCGCGCTCGATAATTTCTCCCTGCTCCAGTACCATAATTGCATCTGCATTGCGCACGGTAGAAAGGCGATGTGCTATGACAAAGGTGGTACGGTTTTTCATCAGGCGGTCCATACCGTGTTCGATATGGCGCTCTGTTCTCGTGTCGACCGAACTGGTAGCCTCATCAAGCACCAGAATCGGTGCCTTGGAAATTGCCGCTCTTGCGATATTTAACAGCTGCCTCTGACCCTGGCTTAAGTTTGCTCCGTCTCCCTCTAACATCGTATCGTAGCCGTTTTCCAGGCGCATAATAAACGAATGTGCGCTTGCAACCTTTGCCGCTGCCTCTACCTCTTCATCCGTTGCATCCAGTCTGCCGTAGCGGATATTTTCTCTTACGGTTCCGGTAAACAGATGGGTATCCTGCAGCACCATCGCAATGTTCTGCCGCAGCGTATCCCGTCTGATATCGCAGATATTAACGCCGTCAATCGTAATTTCGCCCTCCTGAATATCGTAAAAGCGGTTTAACAGATTCGTAATCGTTGTCTTTCCGGCACCGGTGGAGCCGACAAACGCAATTTTCTGTCCCGGCTTTGCATACAGGGAAATATCCTTCAAAATCGTCTTATCCGGATTGTAACCAAACGTAACGTGGCTTAATACGACATCTCCGTGAATTTCCTCCGGCGATACAGCTGTCTTCGTATCCTCTGCCTCCGGCTCTTCATCCATAATCTTAAATACGCGCTCCGCACCGGCAAGTGCCGAAAAAACAGTATGCATCTGCATCGACACTTCGTTAATCGGACGCGCAAACTGTTTGGAATAGTTTACGAAGATGGTCAGACCGCCGATATCAAAGTTATTGGTAACGCAAAGCACGCCGCCGACCAGTGCGGTCAGAGCATAGCTGATCTGGCTTAAGTTTCCCATGACGGGTCCCATAATACCGCCGACGAAGGACGCACGAATCTGCTTTTTCTTCAAATCATCGTTGAGTACGGAAAACTCCTCCATGGTGGTATCCTCATGGCAGAATACCTTAATGACCTTCTGACCGGTTACCGCTTCCTCCACATACCCGTTTACCGCACCGATAGCCGCCTGCTGCTCGGAATAAAATCTGCGGCTCCG
This sequence comes from Lachnospiraceae bacterium, assembly GCA_051880375.1. GTDB lineage: Bacteria > Bacillota > Clostridia > Lachnospirales > Lachnospiraceae > SIG299. Next base: position 2,748 of record JBJENV010000031.1, on the reverse strand, counting down.
CTTTGCAATCTGCCCGCCGACCAGACTTAAAAACGGCACCGCTACGAGCGTAATCAGGCTCAGAACCGGGCTGGTAAACAGCATGAGTGCCATCGTTCCGACTAAGGTAATCACCGCGGAAATCATCTGAGGAATCGTATTGTTTAACATTTCACCAACTGCATCCAGATCATTTGTAAAGCGGCTCATCAGCTCACCGTGATTGTTTGTATCAAAAAAGCGAATCGGAAGTTTCTGTATCTTACCGAACAGTTCATTTCTCATATCGCAGAGTGCACGCTGGGAAATGCTTACCATAATTCTCGACTGCAGATACGAGCATACCACTCCAACCAGATAGACACAAAGCATTACGAGAAGTCCTGTCAGAAGAGCTTCGGTCCCTGCCTTTAAAATGCCTTCCGCCACAGAGCCGGTTGCCGCCGCAATCTCCTCGGCATTTGTCTTCAGGTTGTTGATAATCGGGCGAAGCAGATAGGAACCTGCCAGTGTGCAGCCCGTGTTGAGCAGTACGCAGAAAAATACAATAACTAACTTCGGCACATCCCGCTCAATGTATTTAAAAATTCTTCCTACAGTCTTCTTCGTATCCTTTGGTTTTCCACCCGGTCCGTGGGCCCTTCCCGGTCCTCCCGGGCCGTGTCCTCCGGGACCTCTCATCGGAGGCATCGCAGTACTGTTCTTCTTTTCTTCACTCATGATGCACTCGCCTCCTTTTCTTCCTGGGAAATACAAATTTCACGATAAGCCTCACATTCCTTGAAGAGAGTTTCGTGTGTTCCTTCGCCCACAATACTTCCCTCGTCAATGACAAGGATACGGTCCGCTTCCTTCACTGAAGAAATTCTCTGTGCAATGATAATTTTTGTTGTATCCTTCAGCTCATTGTTAAATGCCTCACGGATTCTGCGCTCCGTTGCGGTATCTACGGCACTTGTGCTGTCATCCAGAATCAGAATCTTCGGTTTCTTTAACAGTGCTCTCGCAATACAAAGTCTCTGCTTCTGTCCGCCGGATACATTGACACCGCCCTGTCCGAGTTCCGTCTCATACCGGTCGGTAAAGGAAGTGACAAAGCCGTGTGCCTGTGCACGTTCCGCTGCTGCCATGACCTGTTCCTCCGTCGCATGTTCATCGCCCCACTTTAAGTTCTCCATAATGGTGCCGGAAAACAGGACATTCTTTTGCAGTACCATGCCGACGCCTTCCCTCAGATGCTTTAACGAATAGTCCCTGACATTGATGCCGTCAACCAGCACCTCACCCTCATCCGCATCATAAAGACGCGGAATCAGCTGCACCATACTTGTCTTTCCGGAACCGGTAGATCCGATAATACCGATAGTCTCTCCCGGATTTGCCGTAAAGTTGATATGATTTAAGACATAGTTTTCGTTGTCTTTATAATACTTAAAGCAGACATTCTTAAACTCTACCTTTCCCGCCGTTACAAGCGCATCCTTTCTTGCTGCATTGTCGTCGTTTAAGTCCACCTTCGTATTCAGTATCTCGCTGATACGTTTTGCCGATGCCCCTGCACGGGAGCTTTGCAGGATTACCATTGCCGTCATCATAAGCGACATCAGAATCTGCACGATATAGGTGGTAAATGCAGACAGGTCGCCGACTGCCATATCACCGACCAGAATCTGCTGTCCTCCGAACCAGACAACCGCAAGCGTCGTTACGTTCATGGCAATCGTCATAATCGGCATGGTCATAATGACAAGTTTGAATGCATTCAGGCTTGAATCACGCAAATCACGGTTTGCCTCTCCGAAACGCTCGATTTCCGTTTCTTCCCGCACAAACGACTTCACTACACGAATATTGGTCAGATTCTCCTGTACGCTTGAATTCAGCCGGTCTAACTTTTTCTGCATGACGTTGAATCTCGGGAAGGCAATTTTCATGACAATCACGAGAGCAATCACAAGCAGAGGAATCACAACCGCAATTACCGTTGCAAGTCTCGCATTCATCATAACTGCCATGATGAGCGCTCCGATTAACATACCCGGTGCGCGGAACATCATTTTCAATCCCATATTGATAATATTCTGCAGCTGTGTGATGTCGTTTGTCAGACGTGTCACAAGCGAACCTGTGCTGAATTTGTCAATATTGGCAAAGGAAAAATCCTGTACCTTCTGAAAGGCATCCTTTCTTAAAGCTGTCGCAAAGCTGACTGCCGCCTTTGCGCTGAAATAGCCGCCTCCGACACCGCCGACCATCATAAGAACCGCCATGCCTGCCATTGCAAGCCCCATCTCCACAATATAGGCGGTATCTCCCTGAGGGATGCCGATATTGATGATATTGGCAAGCAGCTTCGGCATGACAACCTCCCCGGCTACCTCTACCAGCATCAGTACCGGTGCCAGCAAAAAGTATGGGAGATATGGCATGACATATTTTTTATACTGTCTCACTCTTCTGTCCTCCGTTTGATTTATAAATTTTGAAGGAGACGGTCAAGATATCCGCTTAATCGCTCCTTGTCTTCTTCGGAAAATCCCGAAAGCAGCCGTCCGTCTATTGCATCAAAGAGCTGCTTTGACTTGGCAACAACATCTTCTCCCTTCGGCGTCAGTACAATCCGGTTAAAACGGTTGTCGGCACTGTCCATTCTTTTTTCAATGTACCCGCCTCGTTCCAGCTTCTTTAAGCTGACTGCTATCGTAGCCGGAGAAACCTCCATCGCGGCTGCAATATCGTTCTGCGTGGACTGTCCGTTGCAGGAAAGAT
>JBJENV010000030.1:0-24041 GCA_051880375.1 Lachnospiraceae bacterium | reverse complement strand
GCTCTGCTCTGCTCTGCTCTGCTCTGCTCTGCTCTGCTCTGCTCTGCTCTGCTCTTAAGGATTTTATTTTGTCCGCACATACCTGTCAACACTTCCTTACAATTTTTCTGTATTTTATTATACTATTATGAAACGAAGCTTGTCAATCGTTGGAATAAGTTAAATTATATAAATATACTTTTTGTTTAGTTTAAATTTGTAAAGTCATCTTGACAATATATAAAGTAATGTGTATTATAGGAAATAGAAGAAGCGAGTTTTTCGACCGTACAGCTAATGCTCAAGCGGTGTACCCGCTTCTTTTTTTGTTCGCAAAATATCATATAAATACATGCAACCGTCTTTATCATGCCGTACCAGCAGTCTTACAGAAAATATATTAAATCTTTCTAACTCCCCTTCTTCTGAATAAACCGGTAATGCGAACCTACTATCATAACGATACCATCCATATTTTGCTTTATTTTTATGCTTTTTACTATAGTCTTCTGCAAATGTTCTATTTGATGCTATTCTTATTAGTTCTCCAAGAGCCTGCGCAGCATTTGCCTTCGCTTTAGCATTCGTCCCTTTTAATAATTTTGTATCTTTGGAATGACTAAACTCATTAGGGAAGTCACTCCCTATATACACTTTTTCTGATGATTCCAGAATCTCATAACACTTTCCTATATATTCTTTTAAATATTTCTCTACCTCTTTCCAATCAATCGCCTGTCGTCCTCTAAAACGAATATCATTTACAATTACCAAACTTCTTCCTTCCGCATCTTTTACAATTTCAATATTACCGTTTCTATTTTCTAATCTCATAAGTCACTTATCCCTTCCAATATATTCTCTCACCTGGACTTCCTGACGATTCACACCAATCGTAATCTGTCCGCTTTTCATTGTATAAAAAATGTCACTTCCGACCTGTTCTATTCTCTTCACCACTTCCTCATGCGGGTGTCCGTAGCGGTTTCGGTAGCCGCAGGAAATCACAACAATCTCCGGCGCAAGCGCTTCTAAAAATGCCGCATCGGACGCTGTTCTGGAGCCGTGATGTCCGGCTTTTAAAATGCGTAGTTTTTCTCTCTCATGGCTTTCCAAAGCCGCACCAAGCAAGCTTTGCTCCACTTCTATCCCCGCATCCCCCATGAGCCAGACCTCCAGTTCCTCTGTTTCCAAAAGAAACACAAGCGAAGTGTCATTTTCGGATTCTATTGCGTTCTTTGGAGACAGGCAGGTGATGTTCACGCTCTCACTTTGTTCGGGAAGCACCTCGCCTGCCTCAAGATACAGGATATCCACGTTCTTTGCTTCCGCCAGCGCTACAAGCTCCAGATAAGCTTCCGAGGGCTTCGCTACCTTCGGGAGCACCAGTGCCGCAACCTGTATTGCTCCGTCGTAATGTAAAACAGCCGCAAGCGTTCCGTGATACGGAGACATCGCCGTTAGCAGTTCCTTGATACCGTTCATGTGGTCTGCATCCATATGAGAAACAGCTGCAATATCAATCACCGCAATCCCCTGCTGCTTTAGAAACGGTGTCAGCCGGTACTCTCCTACCGCACCCGTATCCGTGCTTCCGCAGTCAAACAGCATCGTTTCGTTTTCTTTGGTCGTTAACACGATGCAGTCTCCCTGCGATACGTCCAAAAAGCTCAGCCGGAACTCCTGCCCTTTCGGGAACAGAAGAATGACCCAGGCTAGGACGAAAAACAGCAGGCTTTTCAAAGAAACAAGTTTACCTACCGGATGCTCTTCCTGTGTTCTTCGCTTTCCGTTTTCTCTGACAACCAACATCACCGCAGCTAAAAATGCCGCATAATACCCGATGAGCTGCCAGGCTGCCGGCTTTCCGACAAGAATACGTGAAAACGGAAGTTTCTGCGATACGCTGCATACTATCTCATACCACCAAAGCAGCAGATGTGTCCCGCCTGCCGCGGCGGATGCGGCTGCTACGGAAAAGATGCCGATGGCAAATGAGCAGAGTCCCCCGAGCAGAATCACGGAAACAACGGGAAGTACCAGAAGATTTAAGAAAACTCCGTACGTTGAAAACTCATAAAAGAATACAAGAGAAACCGGTGTTGTCACGCAGATAATCATCCCGCTGTAAAGCAGAGCGCTTCCACGTGTCAAAAAGCGCTTTCCCTTATCTGAACTGTCCTGTCCGCTTTGTGCCTCAAGCCTTCGCCTGAGTGCTGTTTCTGTCTCTTTTGCCGCCACCACTCCGAGCACTGCGCTAAACGACAGCAAAAAGCCGGCATTCCGAAGCTCCCATGGTGACTTCGCGGTCAGCACGATTGCCGCCAGCGCAAGCGCCGATACCATGTCATAGCTTCGCCTGCCCGCATAGGCTGTCAGCATACAAAGGCACATAATGGTTGCACGCCATGCCGACGTACTTCCTCCGGTAAAACACACATAGAACAACAGAAATGCCGTTGTGACCGGAATCCGTACCTTAGGCGGGACGGCAAACCTTCGAAGCAGCTGATACAGTCCCATGGCAAGCAGGGAAATATGCAGACCCGAAATAGCAAGCACATGCGAAATGCCGCTTTTCTGGTACAGGTCTTTGATTTCATCCGGAAGCAGCGTTTTGTCTCCGATTAACATTGCCGTCAGAATTCCGGCTTCGTTCTCTTCGTAGAGTTCTGAAAAAATCCTCTTTACCGACTCCCGAAGCTCATACATCGCCTGTACCGGGATGCATACCGTAAGCTCTTTCACCTCGGTTTTTATCGCACGCACCGTTGCATAGATGCCCTGTCCCGCATAGTAACGGAATGCATCAAACTGTCCCGGATTCGTCGCCTCCTTTGCGACGTTTAGCCTACCGTACACCCGGATTCGATTTCCTGCGCAAAGCTCTTCTCCGACCGCTGCCGGAATCCATACCTCACAATCTCCTGCTTCCCGCTCCGTCAGGTCCCGATATCCGCTGATGACACAATCGGTTACTACTGCCCGTAATTCTGTGCCGTCCATGAAAAGCTCTCTTATGGTTCCGGTCACAAAACACTCCGTTTCTCCCTGCTCCTGCAGACAAACATAGGCGCTTCGCTCCCGATACAGTCTTTCTTCGTAGGTACTGCCGCGCAACCAGCCAAGAAAGAAGAGCGCAGGCACGATAAACAGAGCTATCGTAAGCTTTAAGTAACGTTTTGGGGTAATACAGACACTTAAGAATTCAGAAGTTCTTTTCAAAGAAAGAGCACTGCACAAAAGAACAATATAACAAAATATGCAGCCAAGGACGACTGCACCTGCGGCATGACAGAGCAGAAGCCCTGAAAGCCATGCCGCAGTAAACGCAAGCATTGGGCGTTTTATCAAGCAAATCCCCCTTACTGGTCGCCGTCCACAATCTCCAGATTGCGTTCAAACGCACCGGAAAATTCTAACGTCTGGTACGTCTTTTTCGTTTCACCGTTAATCGTAAACTGCACCTTATAAATGTTGGAAAGCTCAGCCAAAGAATTGACTACCGAATAGATGGTCACCTCTTCCGAGACATCGCTTCGCTTTTCCATAAATTTTTCGTTAAAATCCACATAGCACACGCCGTCCTTGACCGAAACCTTGTTGAGTACGGTTCCCTCAGGAACTGCGGTGCGCATTCCCTCTTCTACCGGACCTGCAATCAACTGGCTGATAATCAGCTGCTCGGTGGAAATCGTGCCGTCGTATGTAATTTTCAGATTTGTCTCTACAAGCGCATCTCCTGCTTCGTTTGCAAAGTAAATCGAAACATACGCATTCTGATAAAATTCCGTATTGGCACCGGTATTGTCGATAAAGTCTTCCGCCTTCATCATGCCGACCGGCTTTCCGTTTGCCCGCATAAGCGGCTGCCCGCCCACATAAAATTCCACAGAAGTAACACCCTCGACCTGGCAGAGTGTTTTAACGACAGCTGCGCGCATCAACACCTCAAAAATGCCGGTCACCTGCTGATATGTTGTGTCAAACTGCAACGTCAACACTTCGTTTGAGGCAAGCGAATAGCTCTGAATGACCAGTTCCGCAGGCTTTGCCCTCTGATAGCCTTCCGTCTGCGGTTCCATATCGAGTGCTGCAAGCAGCTCTTCGATCTGTCCTTCCTTGGTTGTACTTTTCAGTTCGTATGCTTCTCCGACGATTTTGGTTGCCTCACTGTTTAAAAAATAAAGCTTGATTCCTTCCGCAACCTCTGTCTGTGTTTCCGTTTCCTTCGGTGCGCAGCCGGACAGCAGCACACCCCCGCCAATCAGCCAAATGCAGCAAAGCAGAGCAATGCCCAAAGAGCGGTATCTGAAAGCTGTCGGTACCGCCAACCTTTTTTCCGGTTTTCGTTTTTCTTTCCTGTTCTGTTTCATGTTCCTAATCTTTCTTTATGCCGTCGGATAGTCCGGAATAAAGCTTAACGGAATTCTTACCACAAATACCGAGCCTTCTCCTTCCTTTCCGGAAACCTTAATGCTGCCCTTGTGCATCATAACCGCACTTTTTGTAATTGCAAGCCCGAGTCCGGTTCCTCCGGTCTCTCTCGAGCGCGCCTTATCTACCCGGTAAAAACGGTCAAAAATATACTTCTTGGCATCCTCCGGAATACCGATTCCGTTATCCTCCACCTTCACGTAGAAATACTTGTGGTCTGCATTTAAGGATACCTTGACCATACCGCCGTCCCGGTTGTACTTGATGGCATTTTCAATCAGATTCGTAAAGACCAGTGACATCTTGACTTCATCCACCTCTGCCAGCACGTTACGATAGCTTTCAAAAATCATTTCGATGTTCCGCTGCTTTGCAATCGGACGCAGTCTGCGAAGCACAATTTCGAGCAGTTCGTTGATGCTGACCTGTGCAATCTGCATATCGCCTTCCTTGCGGTCTAATTTCACCAGATTGAGCAAATCGGTAATAATCTTTGTCTCTCTGTCAATTTCGTTATTGATATCCAGAAGAAATTCCTGATACAGCTCCGGCGGAGCATTCTGCTGTGACAGCAGCGAATCCGCCAGCACCTTCATGGAGGTTAACGGCGTTTTCAGCTCGTGTGAGACGTTGGATACAAATTCCTGACGCCGTTTTTCGGTGTCCCGCATATCCGCAAGCATGCTGTTGATGGATTCTGCAATGCTTTCTACCTCAAAGCAGCCCTTTACCTTTAAGTTTTCTTCCCAGTAACCATCTGCTGATTTCTGCATATCAAGCGCCAGCTGCTTGAGCGGGTAGACAAGACGTGCGGAATATACCATCGCAACCACAATGACAATCACAATCAGCACCATGGAAAACAACATGGCATTCCTTCCCATGGCTTCCGTCTGCACTTCTTCCGTTTCTACCGAATAGAGAAAAATGATGGCTCCCATGACCGTTTCCGTCTGAGTATCCCGAATCGGATAAATCACCTCTACCGTCTGGTTGGTGTCGTTCCGGTAAACGCTTTCCTTGCCTCGGAGCGCGGATACCACTTCCTCGGAAATCATGGTTTTTCCTTCTTCATGACCGCCGTAGGTATCCTTTACTACCAGAAGCTCGGAATTGATGACCAGAACCCGCCCTTCATAAATCTGGGCAGCCATGTCGATGGCTGCGGAAAGCTCCGGCTGGGAAGCGGTACTTACATAAGAAGTTCTCTGAACTCTTGTCCCAAGGTCACGGCACAGTTCCAGCACAGCGGCATGCCGCTCCTCCTTTTCGGTTTCACGGTAGCTGTGCAAAAGACGCAGGGATAACAAAGAAAGCGGCAGAATACAGACAAGGAGCAGTATAATCACTATCTGTATCTGCATGCTTTTCAACTTTCTGAAACGTTTCTTAATATTCAAAGTAATATCCGACGCCCCACTTCGTATGTACATACTTCGGCTCGCTCGGATTCTTTTCTATTTTTTCGCGCAGACGTCTGACATGTACGTCTACGGTTCTTGCATCGCCCGGATAGTCCCTGCCCCAGACCAAATCAAGCAATGCTTCCCGGTCAAATACCTTGTTCGGATTGAACACCATCAGTTCCAGCAGGTCAAATTCCTTTGCCGTCAGGTTGACTTCCTTGCCCTCAATAAAGACACGACGGCTGTTGCAGTCAATCGAAAGATCGCCGTAGGTGGCTTCCTTTGCTTCCTCCGCCTTCTTTCCGCTCCGGCGCATAATTGCCTTGATTCTTGCCTTCACCTCTAAAATGTTAAACGGCTTTGTGATATAATCGTCCGCACCGTACTCCAGTCCGAGGATTTTGTCCATATCATCATCTTTTGCCGTCAGCATGATAATCGGCATATCGGAAAATTCACGAATCTGCTGGCAAACCTCATAGCCGGAAAGCTTCGGCAGCATCACATCAAGCAGTATGACATCATAGCGGGTTGCCCGTGCCATATTAAGTGCCTCCTGTCCGTCATAAGCACAGTCCACCTGCATTCCGTCCTGCTCCAGACTGAAGCGGATTCCCTTTACAATTAACTTTTCATCATCTACTACCAATACTTTCTTTGCCATGCCGCGTCTGCTCCTTTCCGCGTCTACTCTACCGTAATCTGTTCCTTTATTCTTTCAAACATTGCCGTTCCGATTCCGGAGATATTCATAATCTCTTCTATCGTTGCAAATGCTCCTACCTTTGTCCGGTATTCGATAATGTCCTCTGCTTTCGCCTCACCGATACCGGGCAGTTCCATCAGCTTCTCTTTTGTTGCCGTATTCAAATTTACCTTTGCTTTCTCTGAGGTATCAACGGCCGTTCCTCTTCCGGACGCAGTATCGTCGATTCTTTCTTTCAGATTCATCGACTCTGTTTCCTTTTTGGACGGAATATACACCCGTTCTCCGTCCGCAATCACCCGCGCCAGATTGTGATATGCCTCGTCTGCGTCTTCGGTAAAGCCGCCTGCAAGCTCCACTGCCTCATACAGCCTGCTGCCCTCCGAAAGCTTATAAACTCCTTCGTTTGCGATACAGCCGCATAAAAACACATAACAGTATACCGGCTCCGGCGTCAGCTGTTTTGATTCTGCTGTCTGTTCTCCCGATTTTACCGGATTTTCTGCGCTTTTCGTGTTTTCCGTGTCAGAACCGGTTACCGTTTCATCCATTCGGTTTTGTCCGGTACCCGCACCTGCCGCCGTACCTGTGAAGTGCACAACATAATACCAGATGCCCGACACAAGAAAAAATGCAAGCGTTATTCCGGTCATCAGCCATTTCTTTTTCTTTTGTTTTTGATGCACCTCGTCACTCCTCTTTCTTTATGGAGCCGTTCTGCATCCGTCCGTTCTTTTCTATTGTACCGAAAAAATGTCCGTGACGCAAGGCATTAATTGTTGAAGTTCTCGTATTTTTTTAAGACGCCGTGAGAAGAGGCTGTACTGTATTCATTAGGATACGGCAGTAGCATCGCGGTTTCTTCTCCGAAGCCGCATGTGGACCTTGTCTTAGCACTTCCGCATCTAGAGTGAAACGACGAAGCACGCTGCAAGAGCATTGTCTGAGCATCCGGACGGCTTCTCCCCACAGTTATGCTGCAGTTTTAACTGCATGGGGACGTTCGCACTTTTGGCGAGACGCAGCGGCACGTAACGCGTTTCCTGCAAGCAGGAGTACAACACGTAAGTGCCGGCGTCTCTTAAAACCCCTTCGTCATAACTGTGGGGAGAATGCCGCGGATGTGAGTTTGCGGTGCAGCGTGCAATCGAACGTCGTGACGCTTTAGATGCGAGAAGTCCTTAGACAAGGGAATGAGCGGCAAGCGATAAGAAATCGCGATGCTACTGCCGTATTCCTGCTATTTAGCAGTACAGCCTCCTTCTTCTGCGTCTTCAAAAAATACGAGAACTTTCCGATTAATGTCTATTTCCACTTAAATACTACGATTCCGCCAATCATCAGACCGATACCGATGAGTTTCCGGAAATCGAAATCGGCCCTTTCGGTTCCGAACAGCCCGAACAGTTCAATCAGATATGCTACCAGAAGCTGTGCCGTGATAATAAACATATTAGCACGTGCCGGACCCAGAAAATCCACACTTTTTATAACCGTAAACGTAATAAATGCACCAATGACACCGCCAAGCAGCATGTATTTACGGTCGACCGCAAACAGGGACGCCACGGTTCCTTCTCTCCCTGTCAAAAACCATGCCGCGATACAGACGAGCAGCGCCGTAAGCTGTACAAACCCCGATGTCATCCAAATGCCGCTCTGCTTTGTCACTCCGGTATTAAATACGCCCTGAATACTCATCAAAGCCCCGGATATGATGGCTATAATAAATCCCCACATAAAACTGCCTCCGCTCTCATAAATTTCCGCTTTCAGTTTTTCCGGAATGCAGGAAGTTTATGCACGCGGTTTACGGTCTAAAACCGTAAGACATTGTACGACGCAAAAAACTGCAGGCAGATGCGGACAACCGATATCATCTGCTTGCAGTTTTCATTGTATTGATTTCTGTTTTTACTTATTCAGCTTCAGGCGGAAGGTCTTGATTTCATACGGCTTCATCTCAAAGCAGATGCTGCCGTTTTTACATGTTACCTCCTGTTCCGGCTGCTCCATCAGGCTGCATTCGTGACAGGACGTAATGTCGTCCGGCAACGTGAGTTCCGCATTTGTACGTCTTCCGTAGGCTTCGTATACACGGAGGATGATGTCATCATTCTCCTCCGCAGGTTTTACGGTTTCCAGGATGACATTTTCCTTCGACACGGTAAAGAACGACTTTTCTGTTTCCTTCGGAAGTGCCGTGCTTTCTACCGCATACATCGGGCAGTTTAGAAGATAAGATGCCTTTACGACACCGCCCTCACGGAAGTCACCCTCATGCGGCAGAAGCGAATAGGTAAATTCATGCTGCTCCTGATCTGCCGTCGGGTTCGGGAAAATACCGGACTTTAACAGTGTTAAACGCATCGTCGTTTCTCTGATGTCATAGCCGTACTTGCAGTCGTTCATCAATGCAACCCCATAGCCGTTTTCTGCAAGGTCCGCCCACTTATGCGCACACACCTCAAACTTTGCCTGCTCCCAGCTTGTATTCGCATGCGTCGGGCGTTCCACGTTGCCGTACTGAATTTCGTAGGCTGCCTTGGACGTTACCAAATCAAGCGGGAATGCCGTCTTTAACAGAATCTGCGATTCTTTCCAGTCAATCTGCGTCTGAAACTCAATGTTTGGAGATGCCTCGTAAAAAATCATATTCTGCATTATCGTGGAATTGTGGAACCGCTTTTCCACATGAAGCACCGTGCGCACCGGCCCGTTTTCGACGCAAAGCGCTTCCGTTACGTTCTGTACCGGATAACACTTTTCCTCGTAGTACGGATCAATGTTCCATGCGTCATATTCCTTCGGACGGTCTTCAAACGCAAGCAGGGCATTTCCTGCTTCGCCGTCCTTTATCAGCTCGCGCTCTGCCCTCTTATCATAAAGAGAAGCAAACTCCCATGCGTCATTGAAACGCACCCGGTAATACGGAGTTTCCAGTGTACGGGAAGACATATCCACCCTGGTATTTGTCTTCTGTATGCTTCCCGCAGAAGCGCATTTCTTTACCGTAAAGACACGATAGCCCTTTGCCGGAACCTTCTTTGGCTTCCAGATGGTTGTGCCGCGCGCGGTTTTCTGTGACGGCAGCTGTTCCTCACCGTCAAACACATCCAGCATGCCTTCGCTCTCCACAACATCCTCTCTTGCAAACGAGGTGTTGTTATAAAGTGTCAGATACGTCTGCTCCGAAATGTCTGCTGATGCATTGTTTTCCTCTCTGCAGTCTTCCCGGGCATTACACTGATTCATATGCCCCAGCGCTTTCTGTATCATTTCAGTATCCAGCGCAAAAATTTCTTCATACTGCTCTTTCGAATCCTCGTATACCTCACGAATAGAGGAGCCAGGCAGAATATCGTGGAACTGATTGAGCAGCGTCAACTCCCATGCACGCTTTGCCTTGCTGCGCGGGTATTCGTAGGAAGCATCCGATAACTTACTGAATACCGAAAAGCTTTCCGTATCCTGATTACAAAACTCTGCGCGGCGGTTAAACTTCTTGTTGCGTGCCATGGAGGTGTAAGTGCCGCGGTGGAATTCCAGATACAGTTCCCCGCACCACTTCGGAACCTTCTGCCCCTCCAGACGTTTCTCAAGTCCTTCAAAGAAGTCCCGCACAAACGTCTGCTTTACCTGCGGACATGCCGGAAGCGCATATTCCATTCGTCTGCTTTCCTCCAACATCTGGACGGTTGCTCCGCCGCCGCCGTCCCCGAAGCCGAAGCAGGTCAGCACCTCGTTGTTGATGACCTTATTCTGATAACGCTGCCACGTTCCCATTATCTGGTTTGCGTTCTGTCTTCCGTTATATGTCGTCTCCGAAATGGATTTTGTGTTATATTCCGGATTTGTCATATAATCCTTGGTTGTAATGAAGTAGGTCAGAATTTCCGTACCGTCAATGCCCTTCCAGAGCATCGTATCATTCGGAATCATGTTATACTCGTTCCAGCCGATTTTGGTCGTCATAAAGTAATCGATTCCGCTCTTTTTTAATATCTGCGGCATTGCGGCGCTGTAGCCGAACACATCCGGCAGCCAGAGGACTCTGTTATCCCCTTTGCCGAACTCTTCCCGAAAGAACCGCTTTCCGTACAAAATCTGACGGATTAATGACTCTCCGGAGCTTAGGTTGCAGTCAGCTTCCAGCCACATGGCACCCTCGGTTTCCCATCTGCCCTCGGCAACACGTTCCTTAATCTTTTCAAATAACTCCGGACATTCTTCCTTTACAAACTGATACAGCTGCGGCTGGCTCGACATGAACTTATATTCCGGATAGCGCTCCATTTCGTACAGAACTGTTGCAAAGCTACGCAGAACCTTTTCTCTTGTCTGTCTGAGCGGCCACTTCCATGCGACATCAATATGGGTATGACCGATGCTGTGTACCGTCACAGGCATCGACGAAGGCTTCTGCTGTTTATCGGCGTACAGCGATTTCTTTAAAAATGCATCCGCGTCCGCAACCGAGTCGTAAAATTCCTTACTTCCGACCTCGCAGAGATTCAGTCTGTTTGCAGCTTCGTTTAACAGTTTCAAGTATTCCGTTCTCCGGATATCGTCCTTTTTTAAGAGAGACGCGATTTCAAACGGAACCTTCATGTCATAGTAAAGCTCTTCGACTTCCTTCCGGACAACAGACAGGTCAAGCATCAGGAAGACGTCCCTGCCCGGGCTGTTGGAGTAGGCGTACAGACCGTATTCAAACACCTCTCCTGCCTTTGCACGGTCAGTTAAAATCACTTCGTTGTGATTCATGTCATGCCCGCAAATCATGTTTCCGTTGATATAGACGAGGAACTGCGGATTGTCCGTGTTCCAGATATCCGTCACGCCGGTACGAAGCGTTACTGCAACCGTCTGTCCTTCCCACTCCTTTGGAATCGTAATGGTGGTGCGGAAGCAGGCATGTGTTTCCCTGCCGCCCCATGTGTCGAAGCGGTCAAAGTGCTCCCATCCTTCCGTACTTCCAAGAATTGTGTCCCGCTCTCCGTAACCGATGTCCTTTTTCAAAATGTCCGTTAGCGGTCTTTCGCCGGTTCTTCTTGCCCCGTTTAATGCCGAGAGGATTCCCGTCAGCCTGTTCTGATAGTATTCCATTGTTTCTGTCCTTCTCCGAATTTATTTTCACTTATTTATTGACATAAGTCTGCAGGTCTTCTGTCTTTCCCGCAAGCCCCTTGGAAAGCTCGTCAATGCTTTCCACAATTTCCACGTTGTCCTTTGCAATCTGCTGCGTCTGCTGCGAACCTGCCATAATTTCCTGGCTGATTGCAGAAAGCGTATGAATGCTTTCCACGATTTCCGTATTGGAAGCAACAAGCTCTGCCATGCAGTCCGTTTGTGCCAGCACGCTTTCATTTACCGTAGCAATACTGGTATCAATGTCCGTAAACATCTGCTCCGTCTCATAAATCACGCTGTTCTGCTCTTTGTTCAGCTCATTTACCGTTTCTACCACCCTGCCGGCCTCCGCCGCCTTTTCAGACAAGGCGTTGACCATTGTAGCAATGTTATCCGTGGCGCTCTTGGTCTGGTTTGCCAGCTGCGTAATCTGGTCTGCAACCACTGCAAAGCCGCGTCCGGCGTCTCCCGCCCTTGCTGCCTCAATCGAAGCATTCAACGCCAGCATGTTGGTCTTTCCGGCAATATTGGAAATGATATTGATGATTTCCTTCATTTCCGTTGCCATTCCCTGCAACAGTTCCATGTTCTCGGAAACCTTTTTGCTGCCTTCTTCTACATCAGCGGCACTGTTCATCAGCTTCTTCATGTTCTGCTTACCGTTTCCGACTCTGTCCGTTGTCTGCTCCACCATGGAACGAATTTGTTCCGTCAGCCTGTCCGCCGTCTGAATGGAGTTCTGAATTTCCGAGGTTTTGTTTAACTGTACCTCTATCATTTCGGTCGCATTCTGCATGCCGCCCACGATTTCTTCCATCGCGCCGTAGGTCTTATCCGATGCCGACTTTAAATTGTCCATGCTCTCGGAAATCTTGTCCGTATCGCCCTTTACCACAGCAGATACCTCGCCGACCTGTTCAATAATGGTTGCCTGCCGTTTTTCGTTTTCCATAATTTTATCGTTTCGCATCTGAAAGATACCGCTTGATATCTTAATCGAGATATTCGCGAAGATTGCACATAATACAATAGCGGCAAGCTGAATTTCATAGTCGGCAAGGTTGGCTTTAAAATTCGGCTTTGTCAGCGCTGCGTATGCCACACTGATTAAGTTGACCAGAATCATGACGGCTCCCACTCTGGAAATAAGCTTTGTGTCATTAAAGCACATGAAGACAATCAGCATCGGCAGTATGTAAACAAAGACAAGTACTGTACTCCCCGTTAAAAGCACAAATACATACAGAAACGTATAAGCCGTTGCTCCCAGCATACGCAGAATTGGGTTTTCCCTGTCTTTCCGGTATAGAACATGCGCTGCCACAAGCGGCACGAGAAGTATCAGCGAAAAAATAATGGTATACGGAAGTGTACGTGCTCCCTTTACAAACTCCAACAGATATGCAAAAAACAATACTGTTGCAATCGTTGTCCAGCCTCGGATGAGTCCTTGATTAATACGCATCAGTTCCGAATCTTTTCTCTCTATTTCTCTTGCAGTATCTCTAGCCATCTTTTTTCCTCCGTGTATTTCTGCACTCGGCATTAGTAAAGCATTCGCCTGTTATACTATATTATACATTAATTTGCATTACACTTCAATGAAAACTTAACGGTATCGTCTCGACGGATACAGTTTCAAACAGCTCAGAGCTTGCCAAATCATACGGCGTCACCAGCCAGCCTCCGTCGCCGTCCACATCATACCCAAACCGGTAAAACGCCAGCCAGACGAGATGCGCGCACTGGGTCCCCCAGTAATCCCCGTTCATGTCCTTATCGTCTATCATTCCAGTGCATAAACGATACGGGATTCCGACCAGTTCCGTTCTTGCATACTCCGCAATCTGCGCTCTGACCTCCTTCGGCGCCTTTAAGCGCAGCACAAGTACCCTCGGATAGTACTCCCACTGCCCGACCGAATCAAAATCCGAGGTCGTCCCGACCGAATAAGCCTCTAACGTCCTGCCGCGTTTCGCATCCACCACAATCGCGGCGTGTCCGTGCCTCCAGCCAAAGCAGAAGGTGGCATCCGTCACAAGTACATCTCCGTCCTCTAACTCCGGCAAGCTTACCGCTTTGACTTTCTCCCCGTTTTTATTCACGACATAATCCCTTTTTATCAAAAATAAAAGCGGCTCGGTATTGCTTTCGGTCTCCTCCGGAAGCTTTAACTGCCCGGAAAAGATATCCCACTCCTTCGGGCACACCGTGGTTAAGGTTACCACAACTGCTGCCAGAACGAGTGCTGTCAAAAAGAATACTGCCCGCTTTTTCCTGTTCTGTTTCATGTTTCCCGCTTCCCTTCCGGGAAATAGTATGCGCGGAAGGGAGGAAGATTATTTCAGAATGATTCGGATTTCAGAATGTTTAGGATTTCAGAATGTTTGGGGGTCAGAATGTCAGGAAATAATATCATTTATCGGCACGAATGTAAGCTGTGCCCGGCAGTCAGATACCGAAACAGTGCTTCGCAGCCACAGACCACATCCTCATACGTCTTATCAAAGTCTCCGGTATACCAAGGGTCTGCAATGTCCCTCGGAGAGTCCGTGAAGTCGAGCAGGCGCTTCATTTTTGCCTCGTACTTATCGCCTGCGATGCGTTTCATATTGCGGATGTTATTTGCGTCCATGCCAATCAGGTAATCATACTCCGCCGCATCCTGCTTTGTCATCTGGACTGCGCGCTTTCCGGCACACGAAATCCCGACTTCGTTTAATTTGTTTCTTGTTCCGTGATGCACCGGATTGCCGATGCCGTTCCAGATTTCCTCTGTGCTTGTCGCCGCAGAGGCAACGGAAATCTCTGCGGATAGACCGGCTTTTTCTACCATGTCACGGAATACGAATTCTGCCATCGGGGAACGACATACTATCGTGTACATACAACAGAAATTTCTTTCCTGCTATTATAGCCCCTGCTACTAAATCCAATTCTATAACCAGATCCTTATTTTCCAGTACTGTAATTTTCTTTGTATGCTCGATAAGGAAATCTATCTTATTTTCCTCCACATCCAGAGTTTTAATAAACTCATCCAATTCCTCATCTAAGTTAGCTAAGATCCTCTCGATCTCCTTTATATCCTCATTATCTTCTACAGGAGCTAAGAACTTTTTCTTTTCCTCTATCTTACTCTCAATATCGGCATACTTGCTCTTATAATCCTCCTTAGAGATGATCTCCTCCAGATAAGCATCTAAGAGCTTTGCTCTCTGCCTCTCCAGCTTTTCCAGCTCTTTCTCTACCTTAGCATTACCAGAGGTATCACTAAGAGAGATTTTAAGCTGATTAAGCCATTTTACAAAATAGCTCCTAAGGGCTTTTCTATCTACCTCTATCTCACTTGTGAGCTCCTTGTAAACATTCCTAATAGCCACGGTAGTGGTGCCTGTACCCTCACAAACAATATCCCCTTTAGCATACTTAGCGGAGCAAGCCCAATGATAATAAGTTTTCTTTTCTCCTGCCTTGTTTCTTTGGGAGCTTTCTCTCCTCCAGAGTACCGATCCACACTTACCACAGAATATTTTACCGCTAAGAGGATCCCTGCCCACATTCCTACCTCTACCATTATTTGATTTAGCTTTTAACCTTGCATTTACACGATCAAAACGCTCCTCCGATACATAGGCAAGCTCTGGAGCTGGTACTCTTACCAGATCTTCCTCTGGCATCCTCACGATCTTTTTAAGATCAAAATCATGATGATATTTACCCAGCACAATTATACCCTTAGCTTTCTCATTTTTCAATATTCTAGCTATGCTTTCAGAGGTAAACGGTTTTCCTACAGAGTTTCTATATCCCATGTTGTTAATATTATCCCTAACCTTGCGGATACTATCGTATTTTTCGTATAAATCCCATACGATCTTACATACCTCTATTTCCTCTGGCACCTGCACCCATTTACTCTTTTTATCGCCCTCACTTCTCTCTATAGCATATCCTAAGCTCTTACCATTTCCCATAGCTGATAACTCCTCTCCATTGAGTGCTTTCTCAATTCTCCGCTTATTTGAATTATTCAATTTTTTAGACAGGTTCCTACTGTATTCCTCCGCTATAATAGCCTTTATACCTGTTATCAGAGCATCCTCCGATGGAGTAAAAAACTTACTATCCAGATACATATACAGCCTAAGATTATTCCTAACCAGATTATCTACAAATAAGTACCAATCTAAGGTATTTCTCTGTAATCTATCTTGATCCTTGCATACTACAATATCAAAAGATCCGCCCTCCATATCATCTAAGAGCCTCTTGTAGTCACTCCTCCGCTTTGTAGTAGTACCGCTCTTACCCTCATCTATGTACTCGCCAACAAGCTCCCATCCCTGCTCCTTAATAATATCTCTATTCTCCTGTATCTGCTTTTCCAGAGCGTTTAGCTGTTTTTCTTCCTCCGTGGATACTCTTGCATAAAATACAGCCCTCAACTTTCTCATTCTGTAGCCTCCTTTGTGATCCTGTACTCCTCTTTTTTGAGTTCTCAATTAACCTAATCACATTTAGGAGAAATTTTTATACATCCCTTATATAAAAATAATGAGCTAAGGATCCGCTCCCTAGCTCACTCATTATTGAGGATACCGCTATAACGCTCTGTAAGCCTCATACAGCCCTCTTTTATTTTACCCTTACACTTTATCGGCTAATATGGTATAGGTGCCCCTATAGCCCCTCCTGTGTGTTTCTAGCCTTACGCTCTGCCTCCACCTGTTTACTAAGTACGCTACAGGCTTTCTCTAATCCCTGTAAAGCATCTATAAGCTCTTGGCTCATCTCCGCCCTGTATTTCTTAATATCATTGTGGATCTGCTTTTCTATGCGCTCTGCATCCGCCTGTAGAAACAATAAATTACAGCTATTCGGATATGCTACTGTAGGCTCACTCATTCTAAGCACCTCCTTAATACTCTGATAGATCCTCTGGACTGTGGATCCGCTCCCATGTAGCCCACACACTCTCCGCTAAGCCCTGTAGCTCCTCTGGGATAGCCTTTAGCTCCACCAGCTCCCCCTCTGCGTTTATATCCATGAGTGAATGGAGCTCTATAGGGATCCTAAAACCTGCCTCCTCCAGCTTTCCCTTAGCTACTATCCTCTTTACATCTTCTAAGCTGGGCTCCTTTGCCTCAAACCAGCCCTTTTTACCGCCTGTGTATCCGTGTTTTCTCATAATATCCTTAATGCTCATAGATTTATATACCTCCTGTATAACAACCTAATCACATTATACACTATTCCTAAGATATGAGGAGAAATAAATACCTCTTACCTCTGTAATATCCTCTGGAGTTCCTTGTGTAAGGATGGTTTCTGTATTACGGATGGTTTTCTTAGATACTCCAGCAATTTCTCCAAGTTTTTCATCTGTCCTTTTTGGCGGTTCGTCTGATTTCTGTCTAACCGATCCACCAGCCTCCGCCTCCAGCTTAGGCTTTAATCTAAGAGCTAACTCCGATCTCTGAAATACAAAAAATAAGGGCTACAGCCTGCATCAACGCTAAGCCATAGCCCTTACAAGAAAGATTTTAAGGAGAGCATGAGCTCTCTACAATATTTAGCCCCAGCTCTAAGGATGCAAGCTGTGACTACTAAAAGATCCCTGTATTTCTACAGTTATCCTTTATTCTGTTTATCTAAGGAGTTTAGATAGCTTTCTATCCCACTCGCTATAATCCTGCTCCTCATCTTCTCCATACTTACGCATAAGCTCCTCTTTATGCTTGGCGTGCCTATCATCCCCTACAGGCTCCTCAACGCCTCCTCCCAGCATCTCCGCCTCCTTATCACAGGATACCTCAACAAAACCTGTATATACCTTAATGTACTCTCTCATTCTAAGTATATCTCCTGCCCCTGTAAGAGTTATCTCATCATAATTTTTCCCCTCAGAAAACCAATATCTGAAAATTATATCCCCTACACGAACTATTCTCTTACGATTTTCAGCCAGCTCTATACCCTCATTATTAGGCTCTGCATAGGCTGGCTTACTTATATGAGCCCACATATAAGGAGTTGGAGCTCTAAATACCGCCTCCATTGCTTATGCCTCTGCAAGAGGATCCTTGTAGGTTGGATCTGTGATACCAGTATTAGCATGAGATCTAATATAGCCCCTAATGGTGGATATCTCCTCTGCATCCGCTGTAATATACTTGTTTCTCTCTACGCCCATGTTAAATCTAAAGGTTTTACCCTCCGCTGTTGTCCTATCACGGTACATAGCTGGAGTAAGTACTTTGTGAGGAATATCTGCAATAAAAGGAGTACCCTCTGGATCCGCTGGGAAATTTCCCTCTGCATCCAGCTCTACAATGCTGTTATCAGTACCTTTAATATACTCCCTCATAGCTGTAATTTCCTCATCTGTTTCTAGTGTGAGCTGGTTATGTGCCTCTCCCTCACTAAACACATAAGATCTATTTACCTTGTGAGGGGCTGGCAATTTAGCTCTCTCCTCTAACTGCTCTGGTGTAGCCACTGTTACCGCTTTCCCCAAAGTTTGACTAAAATACTCTAACTCTGGCTGATAACCCACATGAAACAGATTATCATGTGATACTTGTAAAAACGCTTTCTCTGATTGAAATAATACTTTACTCATTTTCTTTTACCTCCGTTTTTAATATACTCGTGTTTTTGTGTTTACTCTTACTCTGTAGCCTGCAATAAGCTCCAGATACTCCTTAGCCTCCGCTACAGCCTCCAGAGCCTCCTCCTTATAATCTGCCTCTATGATTTTACTCTCTAAGGATCCGATCTTAGCCAGATCCTCCTCATAGCTCTTTCTGCTAACATAATAAGCTACGCCCTCCGATCTGTACTTTTGCTTTAATTGCCACTCCAGTACAGCCAGATCTCTTACTACCTGCCTGTTAATAGGAGCTGTATTAGAAAGATCTATGTATTTTCTCATAGTGTACTGCGCTTTCCTAAACAGCTCACGCTCTCGCTTTGTTATTGCCACCTTTACCACCTCCCAGAGTGACAAAATAGCCTTTTTTCAAACCCAGTCCTCCGCTGGACTCCCTTTTTTTTATCCCTCAATTTTTTAGATTTACTGCATTTTCTTACAGTTTTTCATATTTTCAAGAGTTTTCTGGCTTACTTTTTGGCTACTGAAAAGATACAATAATTTCATTGCATTTTCCTACTTTCCTACTAAGCTCTCTGCAAGCTCTAAAAGGGCTCCTAATACATCATCTGGCTCTCCTGTTTCCTGTGTATCTTCCTGCTCATCCGTATTACCATCATCCTCTACGCACTTATCTTTATATCTATTTAGAGTAGGGCGTAAATCTATAGCGGATTGATTAGAGATAAAAACCCTTTTCCGCCCCTTTACCGTTTTGTACTGGTACTGGAGCTTTCCATCCTTTAAGTATCTTCTTACCTGCCTCATAGATACCCCTAAGTATTGCATTGTGGTTTTTACACTCCAGTATCTAAGAGGTGGTTTATTAACATCTGGATACTCCATTTCTGTAAATAAATCCTCTACTGGTATTTGTGGTAGATCTACCATCTTTCCGCCCTCCTGCCTATCTTCCTGTTACTCCGTCTGTCATTCTAAGAGTACTGTAAAAATCATGTTGTGCTTTTTTCTGCGCCTTTTCCTCCGCTCTGGCTTTCTCTTTTTCCTCCGCCTCACGGATCAGATTATCCTCTGCCTCATTGTATCTCTTTATGAGATCCTCCAGCTCCGCCTCCCCAGCCTCCGCTATGGTAACTGGGTTACTCTTTGCATACGCTCTAAGGAGCTGGATCCTGTGAGGATCCTCTGTAGTATGATAATGCTCTACAAACTGTATAGAGCTGGATAACTCCTTAAAAGAGAGTGTAAGATAAGGAGTAGCTGATATAAAAGTTACTTTTTGCATCTATGTATCCTCCTCACTAAATAGGGGAATGATCTTACACATTCCTCCAGATCCGTTATCTGGAATAGCTTTTACTACTCCTGCATCCATGAGCATATCTTTTACCCACTCAAAGGTATTTACATCCTCTATATACTCATCATTTTTTATTTCTTGGAGCACCTGCTCCATTTCCTTATACACCTGCATCCTCTCCGCAAAATCGGAGCCTTTTATCCGTGTCATAAGTTTTAGATACTTACCCATGAGGATCACATTTGAGGAGTTACGCACTCTATCATAATAGTAAGATCCATAACTTTCCCCTACTACATAATCCAGTAGCCACTCTATATCCTCCTCTGTGGTTATGCTCTTTCTCATACACTTCCACCCTCTATCTCCCTTGCACACTCTTTCACAAAACTATTTACCAGCCTCTCCCAGCGTGGCTTAGATGTATTACACCCTTTTTCAAAGAAAAATTTTCCCTGCACATATTTCTCACTAAGCATGATCCCTTTTTGAGCTTTATTTTTCAGATACTTAGTTTTTCCTCCCACGCTTAATCTCTCCGCTGGTAAAAATCTCTTGTGCTGTACATGACCATCATTTACATATAGGGCGTATTCTACATTGGTACCAACCTCAATATAATCCTGTGGGATCCCCTCTCCGAATACGGAAATACTATCCACCAGCCTAGAGGTATCTACTGGTACCAGAGGCTTTACCTCTGCTTGATAAATGTTAGCCATTCTCATTAAAAGCTGTGCTTTCTTAGCCTCCCAGTTATCTACAAATCTGGAAAAGTTATCTACAAATTCCTCCCATTCTTTCATATCAAAACCATCGTCAGCCATAGCACACACCTCCTTTACTAAGAAGTGAGGAGGCTTTTACACCTCCCCACACTTTCCTTAAGTCATATTAGGTACCAGCTTTCTCATACGCTTAACGAATTTCTCCGCCATAGCATCCGCTACACTCTCCATATCTCCCATATTGTTAATATCCCCTGTAAAGGTATTTTCCATTGTGAGATTTATAGTAGTGCCTCCAGTACCAGCTTTCTCCTCTGTTGCCTCAACTACAGGAGCATTAGAGGATCCGCCTGTATCTCTAGGCACCTCCTGTACCGCCTTATTAAGCTGTACTCCTCTGGTGCTCATCTGCCTATCATACTGATCGGCTTGATTGCGTGTGAGTACTTTTTCTCCTTGATGGAGTACTGCTGGGTAGTTATCATACGGTACTCGATCCTTACCATAGGCAAAACCAAACCAGCTACCTATAGTATCAATACCATTTCCCACAAACTCCGCTACTCCGCTGATTGCATCTCCTACTACAGATAATCCATCTGCAATAGCTCCAAAGATACCCTCCAGCACGCTCCACACGCTCTCTACAACGCTCTGGATCGTAGGGAATACTGCCTCTACGCAAGTAAGCAACCCATCAAAGATCTGTATAGCCAGATCCACAATCGGAGAAATAATATCCCACGCTGTACTAAATACCTGTGAGAGTATCTCTATAGCTCCCTGCACAATAGGGCTCACGGTTTCAAAAATACTCTGGAATAATCCCATGTGTTTCTGTACCACGCCTACAATTTGCTGGATCTTAGATCCTACGCCCTCAAAAATGGTAGAGATCGTAGGCATAACGCTAGCTATAGCATTTGTTACCATTGTGATTACATTCTGAATAATCGGAAATGCGCTCTGGATCAGCCCCGATACTGTTTGTATGATCGGTACAACCACACTCACTACAGAGCTAAATACCTGCGACACAATCGGCATTACTTGGCTTACTGTCTGGCTAAAGGTAGATATAATACCAGTTACTACAGGAATAAGGGCGGAGAAATTAGCACTTAATCCCTCAATTATAGGATTTATCAGAGGTATCGTACTGGATACCGCCTCTACAATTTGAGGGAATACTCCCACAAAAGCTCCTCTTACCTGCTTAATTACTGGCATGATGCTATTAAACGCTCCGCCTAAGGTAGAGATAATGTTCTGGATGGCTGGTAAACTTTGCTGTATAGCTCCGCCTAAACCATCAAAACCTCCTACTAACAGCTCCTTAAAAGGCTGGAGCATACCAGAGAGCCCTCCAGAATTTGCTATCAGATCCTCAATACCTCCGAATACTGGAGCTAAAGATGGAAACATGGTAACAATGCCATCCTTAAGGCTTGTTATGATTGCTTTCCCTGCCTCTTTGATCTTAGGAGCTGATTTCTCAATCCCTGTCTTAATAGCACTAGGTAGAGCTGTAAAAATATTACCGATCATAGGAATAGCATTTTTAAACAGGAAAGTAGAGGCACTCTCTACCACCTGCTCCATAGAGGAGGTAATATCTCCTCCTAGTGCCAGATTACCCAGCAAGTTACTTACAGAGGCTTTCATGGATGCAAAGGATCCGCTAAAGGTACTGCTTGCCTCCTTTGCGGTAGTACCTGTTACTCCTAAATTCTCCTGTATAGCGTGTACTGCGCTGTACACATCCGCCAGATTATCAATATTGTACTTTACGCCAGTAATAGCGGTAGCATCCTTAAGGAGCCTCTGCATCTCGCTCTCGGTTCCTGCATAACCCAGCTTAAGGTTATCCAGCATAGTATAGTTTTGCTTTGCAAAACCTTGATAGGCATTTTGAATATCCGCCATATCGGTACCAAACTTATTAGCGTTATCTGCCATATCGGTAATAGCCATATCGGAGATCATAGCCGATTTTGCGGTATCTCCGCCTAAGCTGTTTAGTAAGGATGCACTAAAACTCGTTACCTGCTCCATGTATTCATTAGCCGATAAACCAGCGGTCTTAAAGGCATTATCTGCATTTGCCATAACTACCCCAGCATCCGATCCGTAGAGAGTTTCTACGCCTCCTATGCTTTGCTGTAGATTAGCTCCATTACTAAGAGATCCTGTTAATAGAGCGGTAGCTCCTGCCCCTGCCAGAGTTACTCCGATCGTAACCCCTTTAGCTAAGGTTTTGAGCATACCTCCCATTTTAGATAAGCCTGCGCTAGCTCCATCTTTCACAGCTACCATAGCTCTGGCTGTAGTATTGCCAATGGTTTTAAGCCCCTCTTTTACCTTGCTGATTATCTTTGTTGCCTCATCCTTTACTTTGAGGAGTGCTTGATACGGTTTCTTAACCATCCCCCCCAGTGCGTTTTTGATCTTGGAAATGCCTTGTGATGCTTTATCTCGGATCCTCACGATAGGAGTATAATTAGTAGCCAGCTCTTTGAGCTTTCTTTTGAGCTTATTAGCGTTATCCGTTACTTTGTCCTTAAGCCTAATAACAGGGGATACAGCCATCTTTTTAAGCTCTCTAATCTTTTCTAAGATTGCATCAGCCTTTGAGGTAGCCTTATCCTCTACCCTTACCTCTGGAGTAGCTACTGCATCAGATACCATCTCTATAGTAGAGCGCACACTTTCCACTACCTTAGTAGCCTCATCCCTTGCTGTGATAATTGGATCCGCCTTTTCCTTACCAAAAGATCTCATTCCTGCGGTAGCCTGCGCTATCTGTTTGGAAAATTCCCTCTGGAGATTGATACACTTCTGCATCGTAGCACTCATATTATCCTTTAGTGATAATCTCATTCCTGCCTCTATCATTTCCATACACCTCCTTTTCTCATAAAATTAGAGTGAGATAGCACTTTCAGCCTACCTCACTCTTTTCTGTTTCTTGTAATATGTTCTTATTTTGTCTGCCAGATTATTAAACTGTTTTTCCCTCTGTTTTGAGGGTAAATCTACTAAGGCTCTTAACTCATCATCAAAGGGTATAAGCTCCTTAGAGGTTACTCCGTATGGCTCTAGCCGATCTATCATATCCAGCCTTAGTAATTTAAGATCCTGCTCTAACAAATCTCTCATAGCCTTACACCAGCTTTACCATACTCTCAATCTCTGCATCAGAGGCGGATGGATGAATAGATCTTAATGCCTCTCTAAGAGCTCCTTTTCCATCGTCTGCATCTGCTCCAGATGCACTACCAGCTACAGGTGTACTTACTGGATCTGGCTCGATACCTAAAGCCCTAAGAGCCTCTGGATCCGCCTGCATGAGCTCCGCCCTCTTTGTGCGGATACGCTCCGCATTGATAATATCAGCGTTTTCCTGCTCCCATTCCTCTTTCTTTGCCAGATAAATAGCATAATCATTTCTAGCCTGCTGGAGCTCCTCTTTTACCTTATGATATTCTCCTGCTGGATCGCTCATATACTCTACCAGCTTTTTACTGATATACATCTCTCTAGCGGTAATATTTCTCTCATCAAACATTCCAGCCTCTACCAGATCAGCAAATTCCTCCTCTAACTTTGCTCTCATAGCGTTTCTAAGCTCCTCTGGTTTATTCTCCAGAGATTTAATCTGTTTGGAGGATTTTGCTACCGCCTTTACAAGTCCTCCATAAGGAAGATTATACTTAGCCCCCTGCTCCGCCTGCTC
>JBJENV010000029.1:0-25763 GCA_051880375.1 Lachnospiraceae bacterium | reverse complement strand
ATGTGACACCGTTTTCGGTATCGCACGATGCGGCAAATCCGGTGGCGTATTCGCTGGAAGCAGACGGCATGAAAATCGGGATGGCGACAGACCTTGGTGTGTATGATGAAAGAATAAAAAAGCATCTGGAAGGTTCGGAACTGCTGTATCTGGAGGCAAACCATGATGTGAATATGCTGATGGTCGGCACGTATCCGTACTACTTAAAGCAGAGAATTTTGGGAGAGCACGGGCATCTCTCCAACGATGCGGCGGCAGAACTGATCTGCAAGCTGTACCATAAGAATTTGCAGCATATACTGCTTGCCCATTTGAGTAAGGAAAATAATTATCCGGAGCTGGCATATGAAACGGTACGGGCAGAGCTTCTCATGAAGTTAGGCGAAGCATCCCTGCCGTCGCTTGCGGTAGCGCCGCGGGATGTTCCATCCGGGATGATTACAATAGAAAAAAGGCAACAGAAAGGATAAGGATAATATGAAAAAAGCAGTAATTACGGTAGTAGGAAAAGATTGCGTCGGTATTATCGCAAAGGTATGTACTTATCTGGCAGAGAATAATATTAACATTCTGGATATTTCCCAGACGATTGTACAGGAATACTTCAATATGATGATGATTGTGGATATCGGTAAGACCGAGAAGGATTTCCTTGTGGCGGCCACGGAGCTTGAAGAGCTTGGAAAAAACATCGGCGTGGTAATCAAGGCGCAGAGAGAAGATATCTTTGACATGATGCATCGTATTTAATTTAAGAGGCAGGAAAGGAACGAACGACTGTGATTAACATTTCGGAAGTAGTAGAAACCAATCAAATGATAGAAAAAGCAAATCTGGATGTCAGAACGATTACGCTCGGTATCAGCCTGCTTGACTGTATTGACAGTGATTTAGAAGAATGCAACAGAAAAATCTATCATAAAATTACAACTGTGGCAAAGAATCTTGTGGAAACCGGAAATACTATTGAAAAAGAATACAAGATTCCGGTTGTCAATAAGAGAATTTCCGTTACACCGATTGCACTGGTCGGCGGTGCGGCATGCAAAACGCCGGACGATTTTGTGACAATCGCAAAGACGCTTGACCGTGCGGCAAAGGAGGTTGGCGTCAACTTCCTCGGCGGTTATTCCGCGCTCGTGAGCAAGGGCATGACAACTGCAGATAAGAACCTGATTTTGTCGATTCCGAAGGCGCTTGCGGCGACAGAGCGTGTCTGCAGTTCGATTAATGTCGGCTCCACCAAAACCGGCATCAATATGGATGCGGTAAAACTGCTTGGGGAAATCGTGTTGCAAACGGCGGAGGCGACAAAAGAAAGCGATTCGCTCGGCTGTGCAAAGCTTGTGATTTTTTGTAATGCGCCGGACGATAATCCGTTTATGGCGGGAGCCTTCCACGGCGTAACGGAAGCAGATGCCATCATCAATGTCGGCGTCAGCGGTCCGGGGGTTGTAAAAACGGCACTGGAGCAGGTACGCGGCTGTGACTTTGAGGTGCTTTGCGAAACTATCAAAAAGACGGCGTTCAAAATCACAAGAGTCGGTCAGCTCGTGGCAAAGGAAGCTGCACAGATGCTCGGCATTCCGTTTGGTATTGTAGATTTATCACTGGCTCCGACACCTGCTATCGGTGATTCGGTTGCGGATATTTTGAAGGAAATCGGTCTGGAGCAGCCGGGAGCGCCGGGAACGACCGCAGCGCTTGCTCTGTTAAATGATCAGGTAAAAAAGGGCGGCGTCATGGCGTCTTCGTATGTCGGAGGTTTAAGCGGTGCGTTTATTCCGGTCAGTGAGGATCAGGGCATGATTGACGCAGTCAAGGTGGGAGCACTGACTCTGGAGAAACTGGAGGCAATGACCTGCGTCTGCTCGGTCGGACTGGATATGATTGCGATTCCGGGAAATACTCCGGCAACGACGATTTCCGGTATCATCGCGGATGAAATGGCAATCGGCATGGTGAACCAGAAAACGACCGCCGTACGTCTGATTCCGGTTATAGGGAAAGATGTCGGCGATATTGTGGAATTTGGCGGTCTGCTTGGCTATGCACCGGTTATGCCGGTCAATCGGTTTTCCTGTGATGCGTTTGTAAATCGCGGCGGCAGAATTCCGGCACCGATTCACAGCTTTAAGAATTAGTGAAACTCGGTAAAATAGAGGTAATAAAGCAAAAAGAAGAGAGGCAGAATATGAGTTATTTATTGGAGCAGTACGATTATAAAAACGTGTTATATTATTTTGAACAGCTGACAAAGATTCCGCACGGTTCGGGCAATGTAAAGGAAATTTCTGATTACCTTGCGTCATTTGCAAAGGAACAGGGCGCAGAGTGCATTCAGGATGAGGCATACAATATTATCATTCGTAAACCTGCAGTTCCGGGCTATGAGAACGCTCCGGTTGTCATGATACAGGGACATATGGATATGGTGTGTGAAAAGAACTCGGATTCGGCACATGACTTTACGAAAGATGCATTAAAACTGTATGTAGACGGAGAGAATCTGCGCGCTGAGGGAACGACACTCGGCGGTGACGACGGTATTGCGGTTGCGTACGCAATGGCGCTGTTAGCAGATAAGGAACTGAAACATCCGGCGCTGGAGCTTGTCATAACGACGGAAGAGGAAACCGGTATGGACGGTGCAAAGGCACTCGACACATCCACCCTGAAGTCTTCCTGTATGATTAATATCGACTCGGAAGATGAGGGAGTTGTACTGTTAAGCTGCGCGGGCGGTATGCGTCAGACCTGTACACTGCCAATCAAAAGGCAGAAAGTCAACGGCGCAGCATATCATGTGGCACTGACGGGACTTTACGGCGGACATTCCGGTGCGGAAATCCATAAGAACCGTGTCAACGCAGTCTATGCGATGACGAGATTTTTGTTTGAGTTAAGAGAGTATGTCCATTATTCCATGACGGACTTTCACGGCGGTTTAAAGGACAATGCCATTCCGAGAGAAGCTTTTGCGATGCTTGTTGTGGCACAGGAGGATGAAGGGGCATTTCTTGCCGGGGCAAAGACTTTAAAAGAAAAGTATGCTGCGGAGCTTGCCTCCATTGAGCCGGGCTTTAGTATGACGCTTTCCAGAGGGGAAGAGGGTCAGCATAATGTTCTGGATGCGGTTTCGTTTGAAAAACTGCTGTTTTTCTTAATGCAGGCTCCGAACGGTGTACAGCGCATGAGCGGCGACATTGAAGGGCTTGTGGAAAGCTCGCTGAACCTTGGTATTTTTGAGGTAAAGGAGGAAGAAGCGGAGTTCAATTTTTCACTGCGCAGTTCTTCCAAAACTTATAAATATTTTATGAGAGACAAGGTGGAATACCTGATTTCCTTCCTCGGCGGAGAAAGCGAAACGCACAGCGAGTATCCGGCATGGGAATACAGAAGAGATTCGAAATTGCGGGATTTGTTCTGCCGGGTGTTCAAAGAGGAATACGGAAGTGAGCCGAAGCTTGAGGCAATTCATGCAGGGCTTGAGTGCGGTTTAATCAGTGAAAAGATGCCGGGACTGGATATGATTTCGATTGGACCGGATATGAAGGATATTCATACGCCGCTGGAGTCGCTAAATCTTCCTTCCGCAATCCGGGTGTACCGTTTCCTTGAAAAGCTGTTGGAAAATGTTCGGTAGGTTTTATAAGATTAATAGAATCGTAATAGAATTGACTAAGTTTTACCTTTTTTGTATGCTATAAATGATGTATCAGGCATTGTGGGACATAGAATTATTGCAGAAAAGGGAACAGGCTTGCGTTTCATACAGAAGAAAACTAAATGTCGCAGAATATGTGATGGAAACGAGGGTATAGAATGGATGATAAGGAAAAGAACGAAATAGACTTTGATCCGACGCAAAGTGAGGGATTTTACAAAAATCTGGATATGGCAATTCAGCCCGAAGAAGAACCGGAGAAAGAAAAATGGGAGCCTACCGTAGAGGAAGAGGATGCCCCGTGGATTGCAATTTCCGAAACGGAAGAGACTGCAGAAGCAATTACTGCTGAGGCAGAACCATCCGGAGAAACTGCCGGAGAGACAGAAAAGGAAACGGAAACGCCAGAAGAGCCGGAAGCGGCAGATACAGAGCTTCCGGAACTGAATCTTTCGGATGATTTGTTCCGTGTAGAGGATGAGGAAGATTCATTTCAGGAAAAAGAGCCTGCAGACGAGATGTTGCTTGGCATCAACGCTGCACTGGCTGAGCAGATTGAGCATGAATTCGGAAAGGATGCTTTTGCCGAAAAGAAAGAGCCGGGGAAGTTTAAAAAGTTCCTGAACGGAATTCCAACCTGGACCAAGGTGCTTGTTTCTATCATGTTTGCGTTGATTTTAGGCTGTATTCTGTTGTTTGGAACATCTGGCGGACAAAAACTGATAACACGTGTTGCGGTAGAATTTATTTTCAGCAAAATCAACGTGGTAGACCCGGATGATCCGGAACTGAACGAGATTGATTTGACCGGAATTCCGGAAGACCCGGAAGACCCGGAGGATAATCCGCCTGTGGTGACACAGGACCCTGACGCAACGCCGGTTCCGACACTTCCGCCGCCTACAGGTGGAGTTGTAGAGGATGACAGTGTCATCAACATCCTGTTGCTCGGGGAAGAAAACATGTATCATGCAAAGCGGGGAAGAACCGATGCGATTTTAGTTGCCTCTATCGACAAGGACGGCGGTCCGTTAAAGCTGATTTCGTTTATGCGTGACCTGTATGTCAGAATTCCAATCAGCGATACCGAGAGCATTGATGACAGATTGAATGCTGCGTATACTTACGGCGGAGTAAATCTGTTAATCAAAACGATGAAGGAGAACTTCGGAATTGACATTCACGGCTATGTGCTTGTAGAGTTTGAGGGCTTTGAAAATATTATTGACCAGCTGGGAGGACTTAGAATTTCTCTGACAGCGGAGGAGTCGGAGTACTTAAACACAACAAAGTATATTTCCAAACCGGAGGAGCGGAATACGAAACCGGGACTTCAGACACTGACCGGAAGTCAGGTGCTTGGCTTCTGCCGTGTCCGCAAGGTACCGACTGCAAACGGAAAGACCGGTGACTTTGGAAGAACCTACCGGCAGCGTATGGTGCTGGAGGCAATCTTCAATAAGTATAAGGAGAAAAATCTGGCAGAACTTCTTTCCGTCATGAACAGCTGCTTCGGCTATGTAACCGCTCCGGCAGATATGAAGGAAATTGCTGCAGAGTGTCTGCAGATTGTGATTGAGAATAAAATGTTTGAGCTGGAGACAATGCAGATGCCGCCGTCCAAGCATTTTAATGAGGTTGACATTAGAGGAATGAAAGTGATTACTTACTATCCGGATTGTGTTGATATTCTGCATGAGTTTATTTACGAAAATGAAGAATAGTCCCGAAGAAGCGGCAGCGTTTGCCGCTTCTTTCTTTTCGGAAATAAAAAGTAATTTATCTTTTGAATGAAGTGTGGTAAAATGATTCTGAATGGAGGTTTACATTATGGAAATACAGCTTTGGAGAGAAATTTTAGAGCCGTATGCACTTGCAGTGGATGAACTTGTGGTAAAGTTTAACCATCTCATTGCTGCAAATCGTAAAGCGGGAAATTATTCTCCGATTGAACAGGTAAACGGAAGAGTAAAAACAATTTCAAGTATTTTGGAAAAGTGTCAGAAGAAAGGAATTGATTTTGAGAACTTTGAAGAAAAAATAGAAGATATCGCGGGCATCCGTATTATCTGCCAGTTTGTAGAGGATATCTATCATGTGGTGGATATCATCAAAAACCGGACGGATATGAGGGTAAAGAGCGAGAAGGACTATATTAAGAACATTAAGGAAAGCGGTTATCGCAGCTATCACATGGTAGTATATTATACGGTGGAATCGGTGGGCGGACCAAAGGAACTTCTGGTAGAAATTCAGATTCGTACGCTGGCAATGAACTTCTGGGCAACCATTGAGCATTCGCTGCAGTACAAGTATAAGAAGAACATGCCGAAGCGTCTGAGCGAGCGGTTACATAAGGCAGCAGATGCCATCGTTGTGTTGGACGAGGAAATGGCATCTGTGCGGGATGAGATTTTGGATGCACAGAATTCGTTTAACGTAAAGGCAAATATGGTAGCGGATATTTTGAATAATATCCAGAATCTCTATCGGGTTGCGAATAAACGGGAAGTTGTCAAAATACAGGATGAGTTTTTCCGTGTTTACAATCAGGGAGATTTGGATGAGCTGGCAAAGTTTAATAAGGAATTGGATGTGATTTCGGAGGGCTACCGTGCGCAAAGCCTGCGCTAAGGATACGGATGGGAGGAGCTTAAGGTGATTACGTTACCTGAAAAGTTTGAAAACAGAATGAAGGAGCTTTTGGGGGAGGAATTTCCGAAATTTCTTCAGGGGTTTGAAGAGGAACGATACGGAGGAGTCCGATTTAATTCTTTAAAGCTTGGCAGGGAGGAATGGGAAAGCATTGCTCCGTTTGCGATAGAAAGCGTTCCGTGGATTTCAAACGGGTACTATTATCGGCTGTCAGACCAGCCGGCAAAGCACCCGTATTATTTTGCCGGTTTGTATTATATTCAGGAGCCGAGTGCCATGACTCCGGCAGCCATGCTTCCGGTGACCCCGGGCGATAAGGTACTTGATATCTGTGCCGCACCCGGCGGAAAAAGTACAGAGCTTGCAGCAAAGCTTCAAGGCGAAGGGGTTCTTGTTTCCAATGACATCAGCAATTCGAGAGCAAAGGCACTGCTGAAGAATCTGGAGCTGTTTGGGGCGAAAAATGCCGTTGTCATCAGTGAGGCACCCGGAAAGCTGACCGAACGTTTCCGCGGATATTTTGACAAAATTTTAGTGGATGCTCCTTGCTCCGGTGAGGGTATGTTCCGAAAAAGCCCTGCTATTATGAAAAACTGGGAGCAGTACGGGGTAGAGTATTATCATAAACTCCAGCTGGAAATTCTGGATGCGGTACTTCCGATGCTGAAACCGGGCGGAATGCTGCTTTATTCCACCTGTACGTTTTCACCGGAGGAAGATGAAGGCAGCTTACAATATATATTAGAGCATTATCCGGACATGCATGTAATTGCACCTTCGCTTCACTTTGAGGGCTTTGCTCCGGCAAGACCGGATTGGATTCCGAACGGGGCTAAGGAAATTGAGAACGCAGTGCGACTCTGGCCGCATAAGCTGCAGGGCGAAGGGCATTTTGCGGCACTGCTAAAAAAAGATGAAAACGGAACGGCAGACATGACCGGCATACCGGCGAAGAGTTTGTCTTCTGTCAAATTAACGAAGGAAGCCGAAGAATTTTTAGACCGGCTCTCCATTCCGATTCCGAGAGAGCGCCTTATGGTAAGGGACGAGCAGGTATATCTGCTGCCGGAGGGCATACCGGATTTAAAGGGGCTGCGTGTCATGCGTTCGGGACTTTTACTTGGTGAAATGAAGAAAAACCGCTTTGAGCCGAGTCAGGCGCTTGCCTGTGCATTAAAAGCGAAGGAATATGACGCGGTTTATCGTCTGGAGCCTTCGGACGAGGATGTGCTTCGCTACTTAAAGTGCGAAACAATTACCGCAAAAACAAAGGTGCCGGACGGCTTTGTCCTTGTCTGTCTGAAAAACTATCCGCTCGGATGGGCAAAGGCACAGAACGGCGTGTTAAAGAACAAATATCTTCCGGGTTGGAGGCTGATGTAATGGCAGAAAAAGAGGTGCGGTTGGACAGATTTGTTTCCGAGACCGCAGATGTGACAAGAAAAGAAGCGAAACTGTTCATTGGAAAGGGAAGGGTAACCGTAAACGCGGCTGTGGAAAAAAATGCAGACAGAAAGGTCACAGAGAGTGATGAGGTTACGTTGGACGGAAGAAGCCTAAAGGCGGCAGGTATGGTATATCTGATGCTTCATAAGCCGGCAGGTGTGATTTCTGCAACAGAGGACGGCAGAGAGCGCACCGTGCTGGATTTGATCCGGGAAGATGAAGCATTATTGCAGGAGCTTGGAAGAACCGAACTGTTTCCGGTCGGCAGACTGGATAAGGATACCGAAGGACTGCTGCTTTTGACCAATGACGGAGAACTGGCGCATCGTCTGCTTTCTCCGAAAAAGCATGTGGAAAAGGTGTATTATGCACGGCTTGACGGAGAGGTTCCGGAGGATGCTGTTTCCCGATTTGCGGAAGGCATTCAGGTAGGCGAGGACTATCGGGCACTTCCGGCAAAGCTTACCGTACTGTCGGCGGCAAATGGGTTTTCCGAGGTCCTGGTGGCACTGACCGAGGGAAAGTTTCATCAGGTCAAGCGGATGTGTCATGAAATCGGTTGTGAGGTAACTTACTTAAAACGTCTGTCTATGGGAGAACTTCATTTGGATGAATCACTTGCACCCGGAACGTTCCGCAGGCTGACCGGGGAAGAAATTTTAAAACTAAAGCAATAAGCCGGAATCGACATTAGTTTGAACTTCCGGTATGAGAGGAACTATGATGTGGAAAGAGAAAAAAGCAGTCATTTTTGATTTGGACGGAACCGTCGTGGATTCCATGTGGATGTGGCGGAGTATTGACAGAGAGTATCTCGGAAAGTTCGGAATTCCGCTGCCTGAGGATTTGCAGAAGAATATTTCAGGTATGAGCTTTTCGGAAACGGCGGTTTACTTTAAGGAAACATTTCATCTGCCGGATGAGATTGAGAAAATCAAAAGTGACTGGAACGATATGGCAATGTACAAATACACGCATGAGGTGCCGTTAAAGAAAGGAATTTTTGATTTCTTAAAGCAGTTAAAGGCAGCCGGTATTCGTACCGGCATTGCGACAAGTAATTCGCTGGAACTTGTGAGTGCGGTATTAAAGAGTCTTGGAATAAGAGACTATTTTGATGAAGTGCATACGGCGTGTGAGGTGGCAAAGGGCAAACCGGCGCCGGATATTTATCTGCTTGTGGCAGAGTGCCTGAAGGTAAGACCGGAGGAATGTCTGGTATTCGAGGATATTGAGGAAGGAATTCTGGCAGGAAAGCAGGCGGGCATGGAAGTCTGTGCCGTAGAAGATGAATTTTCGGCAGGAATGCGGGAAGAAAAGAAACGTCTTGCAGACTATTTTATTATGGATTATACAGAACTGCTCTCAACGGACGGAAAATGAAATTACGGTGTTTCAGAATACAAAAGAATCGAATCTGAGGAAAGAAGCGGAGTGAGATAAGATGAAAGCAGAGCGTGGAGAATACGGCTATTTGAAGCTAAGAAAAAAACAGGCACTATGTCATACTCTTTTGATGGCAGGAATCGGAGTTGTGATTTTCCTTCTGGGGCTTTTACTAAACAAGATGGAAGCCACTAATATTTTTACGGTTGCAGCAGTGCTTATGGTGCTCCCGGCGGCAAAATCGCTGGTTGCTGTGATTGTACTGGCACCATACCGGGAAACAAAAAAGGAGGATAAGGAGCGTCTGGATACTTACGCGATGAGTGGCGATACCATACTGTATGATGTGGTGTTTACTTCCTCCGAAAAAGTCATGCACTTAACTCAGGTTTATGTGACAGGTCACCAGATTATCGGTATTTCGCTGCGCCAAAAGGATGATTTGAAAGCGGCAACGGAGTATCTGGAAAAGGAATTAAAGGCAAGGTGTCTTTCGTATGTGGTCTTTCTGACAAAAGAGGAGTCTGCGCTAAAAAAGCGTATGGCGCTTAGAAAGCAGGAAACCGAAGGAAGGTCGGAGCAAACAGAGGGAAAGACGAAAACGGGAGAAATGGCGGAGAACGGGGCAAAACAGGAAGTGCTTACGATGCTTCGAACCTTTACAATGTAAGAGCGGAGACAGGATGACATGAGAGCATTTTTAGTTTCGCAAAACGAGGCAGGACAGCGGCTGGATAAGCTGCTTGCAAAATATCTTGACAAGGCGCCGAAGAGCTTTGTATACAAGATGCTTCGGAAAAAGAACATTACGTTAAACGGAAAAAAGGCAGACGGCTCGGAAAAGGTAGCGGTACGGGACGAGATTAAGCTGTTTTTATCAGAAGAAACGATTGCGGAGTTCCGGACCGAAAAGGCAGATGCAGATATTCCGAAGATAAAGAGACAGGAAATTGTTTATGAGGATGCACATATTCTGATTGTGGACAAGCCGGTTGGAGAGCTTTCACAGAAGGCGGGAAAAAACGATGTGTCGATGAACGAGCGAATTGTAGCCTACCTTGCAGAAAACTACGGTATCGGGCGGGACAGCTTTACACCGGGCGTCTGCAACCGGCTGGACCGCAATACAAGCGGACTTTTAATTGCCGGAAAATCGCTTCCGGGGCTGCAGCAGATGTCAAAGCTTTTAAAAGAGAGAGGGCTTCATAAGTATTATTTGTGTATCGTCTGCGGAGAGGCGAAAGAACCAAAGCATTTAAGCGGTTTTTTGAAAAAGGATGCCGCAGAGAATACGGTACGGATTTTGAAGGCGCTGCCGAAGCAGGAACATGACGAAGCAGGTGCTTTATGCGGAACAGTGTCATCACAGTATGATAAAATTGAAACAGAATATACGCCAATCTGCGTAGCAGACGGATATTCTATGTTAGCAGTACAGCTGATTACCGGAAAGACGCATCAGATTCGTGCCCATCTGGCAAGCATCGGATTCCCACTGTTCGGGGATACAAAGTACGGAAATAACAGAGAAAATCGTCTGGCAAGGGAAAACTTTTCGGTGACGCATCAGTTATTGCATGCGTTCTTATTGCAGTTTCCAAAGGCAGACGGAGCGCTTGCCGGTTTGTCAGAGAAAACGATCACAACGCCGCCGCCAAAGCAGTTTAAGCGAGTGGCGGACCAATTATTCGGGAAAGAGAAGTGGGAACATGCCGTCGTGGAATTCGAGAGGGTTAAGAGGCTCGGCACTGGAGGAGTTAATTAACCTTACCAACGAAAAATACAGAGAGCATAAGCTGGCGCTGATTCAGAAGGTGCCGACACCGATTACTCCGGTGCAGTTAGACAAGGAAACAAGACATATTACGCTTGCCTATTTTGAACAGAAAAGCACAGTTGACTATATCGGTGTTGTACAGGGAGTTCCGGTCTGTTTTGATGCAAAGGAGTGTGCCTACGATACTTTTGCACTTCAGAACGTGCATGAGCATCAGGTAAAGTTTATGCAGGAGTTTGAGGAGCAGGGCGGTGTTGCGTTTCTATTGATTTATTTTACCAAACAGGATAAGTACTATTATCTGCGATTTGCAAAGCTGCTGGAGTTCTGGAAGCGGATGAAGGACGGCGGAAGGAAAAGCTTCCGCATCGAAGAACTGGAAGCAGAGTACGAAATCGGCAGAGGACACGGAGGGGTGTTCGTGCCGTATCTGACTGCGCTGCAGAAAGATTTGGAACAAAGAGGTTGACAGGTTCGGAATTGTAGATTATAATGTTTTAATAAATTAGCACTGTACCACATGAAAGCGAAGAAAATTGGGAAATTTTTGCTTGTATCATGAGTGCGTCAGTAAAAGAACGGAGAGTCGGAATGAGAGAATCTTTATTACATACACCGGAGGGAGTCCGGGATATCTACAATTCGGAGCTTCAAAGGAAGGAGCAGGTGGAGCGGCGGATTAAGGAACGGATGCGTCAGTATGGTTTTTCACGGATAAAAACACCAACGTTTGAGTATTTTGATATTTTTAATAAGGAGCGCGGCACGGTTCCGTCCAGGGATATGTACAAGTTTATTGACCGGGACGGAGAGACTTTGGTGCTCCGTCCGGATATTACGCCGCAGGTAGCCAGATGTGTGGCAAAGTATTTCAGAAATGAAGAGCTTCCCATCAGGCTCTGGTATCACGGAAATGTATTTGTGAACCATTCGGGCTATCAGGGGAAATTAAAGGAAAGCACGCAGATTGGTGCTGAACTTGTAAATGAGCCGACGGCAGCGGCGGATGCGGAAATGGTTGCGCTGATGATTGACTGCTTAAAGGCGGCAGGACTGACCCGATTTCAGGTTGAAATCGGTCAGGCGGATTTTTTTCGTGCGTTAGCAGAGGAAGCAGGAGTGACGGAAGAGGAAAGAGAAGAGCTTCGGACGCTCATTGAGTCAAAAAACCTGTTCGGTGTAGAGCAGCTGATGAACGAGAAAGCATTCCCTACAGAGCTGAAGGAACTCTTTTTAAAGCTTTCCGGACAGTTTGGCGGGATTGAAACGGTACGCCACATGAAAACCATGACAAAAAATCCGAGAGCGCTTGCTGCACTGAACCGACTGGAACAGCTGCACGCAGCATTAACCGCCTATGGCAAAGAAGCGTATGTTTCGTATGACCTTGGTATGTTAAATCAGTACAATTACTATACAGGAGTCGTGTTCCGTGCCTATACTTACGGTACAGGCGACGTGGTGGCGGCAGGCGGCCGCTATGACGGGCTTGTCGGACAGTTCGGAAAGCAGGCTCCTGCCATTGGCATTGCAGTCTATTCAGACCAGCTGCTGACGGCACTGGCAAGACAGGGACTGCTGGAGCAGCCGGCAGCAGACGGCACATTAATTTTATACGAGGAGGGCAGCCTGACAAAGGCTGCAAAAAAGGCAGAACAGCTTCGAAGAGAAGGTCGGACA
Source organism: Lachnospiraceae bacterium (assembly GCA_051880375.1). Classification (GTDB taxonomy): domain Bacteria; phylum Bacillota; class Clostridia; order Lachnospirales; family Lachnospiraceae; genus SIG299. The sequence continues at coordinate 13,152 of JBJENV010000029.1, read as the reverse complement.
GTGACACTGATGGAGAAAAGGAAGAACCTGACAAAGCAGGACTACATAGATTATGCCGGAAGAATCGGAGCAGGAAGCATTTTATCTGTGACAGGAACTAAGGACGGAACTTCGGAGGAGGTAGCGGTATGGAATATCTGACAGTTGCGCTGGCAAAGGGACGGCTGGCTACCGAAACGTTAAAAATACTGGAAGCCATCGGAATTACATGCGAAGAGATGAAGGATAAGTCCTCCAGAAAGCTGATTTTCGTCAACGAGGAGCAAAAGCTGAAGTTTTTCCTTGCGAAGGCGAATGATGTGCCGACCTATGTGGAATACGGCGCAGCAGACATCGGTATTGTCGGCAAGGATACGATACTAGAGGAAGAAAAGCATATTTATGAGGTTATGGATTTAGGCATCGGACGCTGCCGCATGTGTGTGGCGGGACCGGAAAGTGCAAGGACGCTGTTGGAACACGGTCAGCTCATTCGCGTGGCAACCAAATACCCTCACATTGCCAAAGACTACTTTTTTAATAAAAAGCATCAGACCGTGGAAATCATTAAGTTAAACGGCTCTATTGAACTGGCGCCGATTGTCGGGCTTTCCGAAGTGATTGTGGACATCGTGGAGACCGGTTCCACACTGAGGGAAAACGGGCTGACGGTGTTGGAGGAAATTTATCCGTTATCGGCACGGATGGTTGTCAATCAGGTCAGCATGAAAATGGAGCAGGAGCGGATTGCGGAAATCATTGCGCGCCTGCGAGACTGGAAAAACAAAGAGAGCGGGGAAGCATAGATGCGGACGATTACATTAAACGAAACGACAAGAAAAAACATATTGGAAACCCTATTAAAGCGCAGTCCGAACCAGTACGAGGAGCAGACGGCCAAGGTTGCTGCCATTTTAGCTGCCGTAAAGGAAAAGAAGGATGAGGCATTGTTTGCCTATACGGAACAGTTTGACCGTGTAAGGCTTACAAAGGAAACCGTGCGTGTGACCAAGGAAGAGATAGCGGAGGCATACGAAAAGCTTCCGAAGGAGGTGCTGGAGGTCATTCGGAAGGCAGCAGCCAATATCACGGCTTATCACGCAAAGCAGAAGCAGTACAGCTGGTTCGATTCGGAGCCGTCGGGCATCCTGCTCGGACAGAAGGTGACGCCGATTGCTTCGGTCGGAGTGTATGTACCGGGCGGGAAAGCAGCATATCCGTCTTCCGTGTTGATGAATGTGCTTCCGGCAAAGGTAGCAGGTGTGGAGCAGATTGTCATGGTTACCCCGCCGGGACCGGACGGGAAAGTATATGAGGGAACGCTTGTTGCGGCACACGAGGCAGGAGTAACGGAGATTTACAAGGTCGGCGGTGCGCAGGCAATCGCGGCACTGGCATTTGGTACGGAGTCGGTTCCGAAGGTAGATAAAATCGTAGGGCCGGGCAATATTTACGTGGCGCTGGCAAAAAAGGCGGTCTACGGACATGTAAGCATTGATTCGGTCGCAGGGCCAAGTGAGATTTTAGTGCTTGCCGATGAAACGGCAAATCCGCGTTATGTGGCGGCAGACCTGTTATCCCAGGCAGAGCATGATGAACTTGCAAGCGCCATATTGGTGACCACGAGCAGGGAGCTTGCGAAACAGGTGGATGCCGAGACGGAACGTCTCGTGGAGTGTTTATCCAGAAAGGACATTTTGAGAAAATCACTCGATAACTACGGGTATCTGCTTGTGGCGGAAACGATGGAAGAGGCGATTGCCACAGTCAACGACATTGCCTCGGAGCATCTGGAAATCATGACAAAGGACCCGTTCCAGACAATGACAAAGATAAAGAATGCCGGTGCGATTTTCCTTGGGGAATACTCCAGTGAGCCGCTTGGCGATTATTTTGCAGGCCCGAACCATGTACTTCCGACCAACGGCACGGCAAAGTTTTTCTCTCCGCTTTCCGTAGATGATTTTATTAAGAAATCAAGCATTATTTCGTATTCCAGAGAGGCACTCGAACCGATTCATGAGGATATTATCCGGTTTGCAAATGCAGAAAGACTGACGGCACACGCCAACTCGATTGCGGTGCGGTTTGACAAGGGTAAGTAAGCGGAAAGGCATGGTGGCAGAATGAGAACAGCAAGTATTGCAAGAGAAACTTCGGAAACCAAGATTTCGTTAGAGCTGAATCTGGACGGGACCGGTGAGGCAAGTGTGTCAACCGGCATTGGATTTTTTGACCACATGCTGCTTTCCTTTGCAAAGCACGGTTTTTTTGATTTGAAGCTAAAGGTGGAGGGTGACTTGTTTGTCGACAGCCACCATACGATAGAGGACACCGGAATTGTGCTCGGAACGGCGATTTCAGAGGCGCTCGGAGAAAAGAAAGGGATTAAGCGGTACGGCAGTATGGTGCTTCCGATGGATGAAACGCTCTGTCTCTGTGCGATTGACTTGTCGGGGCGGCCGTACCTGAACTTTGATATGAAGTTTACGACAGAGCGTGTCGGATATTTCGATACCGAAATGGCAAAGGAATTTTTCTATGCCGTGGCATGCAACGCAAAGATGAATCTGCATATCAAGCAGTTGGACGGAAGTAACAATCATCACTTGCTGGAAGCCGCGTTTAAGGCATTTGCAAAGGCATTAGATGAGGCAACGACGCAGGATGTGCGGATTGCAGGCGTGCTTTCGGCAAAGGGAGCGCTGTAGCGTGCTTACTTAAGAGAGGAGAAAAATCGGTATGAGACTTTATCCGGCTATTGACATAAAGAACGGACAGTGTGTAAGATTAAGACAGGGGGTATTTCAGGATACTACCGTATATTCGAGCGAACCGTTTCAGATTGCGAAACAGTTTGAGGCAGACGGGGCAGAGTACATCCATGTGGTCGATTTGGACGGTGCGCTGCTTGGAACAGGCGCAAATGAAGAAGCTCTGGCTGAAATTCTGAAAAACGTTCATATTCCGGTGGAAACCGGAGGCGGAATCCGCACACTCCGGGATATCGAACAGCGTCTGAATCTGGGCGTGAAACGAGTGATTCTCGGTACCAAAGCGGTAGAGAGCGCAGGGTTTGTCAAGGAAGCCTTACTGCGGTTCGGAGCGGATAAAATCGTCATCGGCATTGATGCAAAAGACGGTATGGTAGCGGTGCAGGGCTGGGAAACCGTGAGCAGCATGGAAGCGGTAAAGCTTGCCATGCAGATGAAGGAGCTTGGGGTCAAAACAATTATTTATACCGATATAGCGAAGGACGGGATGCTCACCGGTCCGAATCTTTCGCAGACGAAGCGTCTGGTGGAGGCAACCGGTATCGACATCATTGCTTCGGGCGGAGTATCTTCCATGGAGGACCTGGAAGCACTGTTAAGGCTCGGGGTAGAAGGCACGATTCTCGGCAAGGCTATCTATGAAAAGAGAGTGGATTTAAAGAGTGCCGTGGCACGCTTTCACGGGTCACAGAAGGCTTGATAAGGAGGAGTGTATGGAAGAAAAAAGAATACTGGCATGTATCGATACACAGAATGAGACAAAGGAAGCAGTGCTTGCACTTGCGGCGGCTTATGATACCAATGGGGTGGATGGTCTGTTTGTCTATAACTACTCCAAAGAGGAAAAAGAGAAGGAAGCTTTAGTCGGAATTTTACGAGAGCTTCGCAAGGTGACAGACCTGCCGTTTCTTGCAGGCTGCTATGTAGAGCGGCTGGAGGATGCAAAAAAAGTGTATTATGCAGGAGCCGATAAGCTTGTGGTCGATATGGATTATGTTGCCACGGAAGCACTTCTTTCCGAGACCGTGACCAAGTTCGGAAAGGATAAGGTACTCGCCTGCATGAACTGCGGTTATGATTATAAGGAAGAGCGTCTGCAGGAAATATTAAAGAAATGCAGAGAGTATCTTGCGGCAGGAGTATACGGCATCATGGTAAAGCATGTGACGATTACTCCGGAGGTAATAAAGCAGGTAGGAGAAGCCTCCGGTCCGGTTTTTGTCAGAGACAGTCTGCAACGGAATTCGATAACAAATTTGTTTGAACTTCCGGCGGTCGTTGCCATTGCCACCAATTTTTATAAAGGAAAAGACGTGCACAGGGTAAAGCAGTCCTTAAAGGAAAGCGGAATTCCGGTTAAGACGCAGGAGAGTCCGGTTTCCTTTGCAGAAATGAAAAAAGGAGAAAACGGACTGGTGCCGGTCATTGTGCAGGATTATAAAACAAATGAAGTTTTAATGCTTGCTTACATGAACGAAGAGGCGTATAATAATACTGTGCGTACAGGAAGAATGACCTATTATTCCAGAAGCAGACAGGAGCTTTGGCTGAAAGGCGAAACCTCCGGGCATTACCAGTATGTCAAGTCGCTTTCCATTGACTGCGATAACGATACTCTGCTTGCAAAGGTAAAGCAGATTGGTGCGGCATGTCATACCGGCAACCGTTCGTGTTTCTATCGGGAACTGATTTCCGCAGAGTATGAGACGGAGGATGCCTCCCGTGTGTTAGAACATGTGGCAGCCACGGTTCACGACAGAAAGCTGCATCCGAAGGAAGGCTCCTATACGAATTATTTGTTTGACAAAGGCATTGATAAGATATTAAAGAAATGCGGCGAAGAGGCAACGGAAATTGTCATCGCGGCAAAGAACCCGGACAGCGAAGAACTAAAGTACGAAATCGCGGATTTCCTCTATCATGTAACGGTGTTAATGGAGGAGAGGGGACTTAGCTGGGAGGATGTCTTTACGGAGCTTGCAAACCGCAAATAACAGCGGAAAGTCAGGAGGATATCCAAGATGGTATTTTTAAATGAGTTGTTTAACACGGTGGTTCAGTTTGTTCTTATGATTGGAGTAGTTATTGCTGCAATTGCACTCGGTGCAACACTTCGCAAGAAGAAGGATGCTTCCAAAACAGAAGAATAAGAAGATGAATTTCTGAAAGAAAAAAAGAAAAGAACAAAATGAAGGACATATTCCGGCAGAAGGGAACGAAAAGCTTCCGGCTTCTGCGGAGTATGTCCTTTTTGAATTCCGATAAAGTTCCGATTAAAGTGAAAAGGTTGTAAGCACGGCCTCCATCACTTCGTCCGGAAGGTCTGTTCCGGTGAAGATTTCTGCGGCGTACTTTGCCTGTGCCACGAGCATTTCCAGACCGTTGACAGCCGTAATACCACGCTCCTGTGCCTGTGCAAGCAGCTTTGTGACCGGCGGATTGTAGATGATGTCAACCACGGCTTTTAAGTCGTGATACGGGGCAATATCCATCGGGCAGTCCTCCACCTTCGGGTACATGCCGACCGGACTGGTGTTGACAATGAGCGACGCATCGGCATGAAGCGCTTCCGCCTGTGCATAAGTGATGACACCCGGTTCTTCTTTATATTTGACGGTAATCAGTTTTTTTGGATTCAGAGAGGCAAGAGCAGCGTGAACTGCCTTAGCGGCGCCGCCGTTTCCGAGCAGGAGCACCTTTTCTCCGGTGACACGGATGTTATTTTTCTTTAAGGTGTACAAAAAGCCGGAATAGTCGGTGTTGTAGCCGCAGAGCTTTCCGTTTCGATTTACAATACAGTTGACCGCACCGATTGCCCTGGCGGAGTCGGAGATGTCATCCAGATACGGAATCACATCCTGCTTGTACGGAATTGTCACGTTGATGCCGGTAAAGTCCTTCTTTTGCATAAACTCATGAAATTCCACTTTTGATAGCGGAATCAGGTCATAAGTATAGTCTTTCAGTCCTGCCAGTTCGGCAAACTGTGTATGTATCGTCTTGGAATAGCTGTGTCCCAGCTTTTCTCCGATGAGTCCGTAACGCGGCATAAAACCCCTCCTTATAAAGCGTACCTCAAAATTTCTTTCATCATAGCATAAAATGAGAGGTTTGAAAAGCGGAAGATGAGTCGAAAAAGTGTAGCATTTGTGTAAAAGATGCCTCGAAAAAGTGTGTTATATGATAAGAAAATGCATCGAAAAAGTGTGTTAAAGGCATAAAAAATGCATCGAAAAAGTGTTGTCAATATTGAAAACAAGGTGTAATCTAATATGGTTATTTCACTAATCCCTTGATGATAGCCGAAATATTTTTTAATTGTTCATCATCCAGTAATTTTAAATTTTCTATGATTTCATCAAATTTCTCAGGATTCGGATTATCCAAATCAAAAAACTCCTGTGGTGTAATATGGAAATAGTCACAGATATAGAAAAAAACGGACATGGAAGGAAGCGCCTTTCCGCATTCAATATTATTAATATAGCCGGAATTTTGGCCGAGTGACAAGCTCATATCTCTTGCAGAAACACCGTGCTTTAAACGTAATTGTGTAAGACGCGCAACAAAATCTTCGCTGTACATTTCGCAAACCCTCCTTGTTCTATTAGTGTACACTACATATATGAAAATGATGTAGGAATATTTCCGTTATAGATATTGAAATAACGGAATATATACGATATAATGTATATGACTGTAGGAAATAAAGCGATATTAAGAAGGTTTTAGAAACAATAGGTAATGGTGGAAGGTTATGTACAATTCATTTCTAAATTACTTAAAAAGTAACGACCCAGATAAGGTACTTTCAAGAAGAGGGGTAGTTTTTCGAAAGATGATCAATCCGGCGATACGATGTCTTGCACCACTTACCAGCCCGTATCAAGTGAAAGTAGTAAAAAGGGCAGAACTTCCAAAGGGAAAACCTATTATTTTTGCTCCTACTCATGGTTTCAAGGATGATTTGCTGTTTACGATAGTGACGATTTCATGCCATGCATACATTCTGTTTGGCAGCCTGCCGCAATTCTATCATACGTTTGACGGGATTACAGCATGGTTAAATGGCTCAATTATTGTAGACAGAACTGACAAAGAAAGCAGGAAAGCATCGAAAGACAAGATGAAGAGAGCAATTGAATTAGGCGCTAATTTGATTGTATTTCCAGAAGGAGTATGGAATAAGACAGAGAATCTGCTTGTACAAAAGCTATTTCCGGGAATATATGATGTGGCATCAGCAACCGGTGCAGTAATAGTACCGGTGACTACAGTTTTAGAAGGAAACATTGTTTACTCCGGTATGGGAGAGAAATTTGATATTGTAGAATACAGCAGGGAAGAAGGACTGAAAGAACTTCGTGACAGAATGTGTACTTTGCGATATGAAATTATGGAACAATACTGTACATGTACTCGCTTAGAACTTCTGAAAGAAAAAACACCCGAGCAATACTGGAATGATTATTTGGAAAGCTTAATTTCAGAGGTCGCATGTTATGACAGAGAAGTTGAAAATAAAGCACATTTTCAGGAAAAAGGTCTGTATAGTGCAGAAGAAGTATTTGCACCGGTTTTTAATTTGGAAGTAAGAAAAGACACAGCATTTTTATTTGATAAAAGGATTGTAGGAAGAGGAAAATAGAAATATGTGCAGAAAATTTTAGAGACAATAGATAATGGTGGAAGGTTCGCTATAGTCGGGAGGTGCTTGGGTGAAAATTATATTTGATATTGATGGTACACTGACTGATTATAGAAAATTCATTGAGCAAAATGCACTCCCGTTTTTCATGAAAAAGTATGGAATGAAAGCTGTAAGCCCACAGAAGGTAGAGATAGAAGACATACTAAATATGCATGGGTATTTTCAAGAAAGGTTTGGCTGTAATGAAGATGAGGCGATAGTAAAGACCAAAAAGGCGCTGGATGGTTTTTGGATAGGCATGGAATATGTGAAATACACATTATTGCAACCATTTCGAGAAGATGCAGGAAAACTACTGCGCAAGTTAAAAAAGGATGGATACAAGTTAGAGATACATACATCAAGAGCAAAGACAAAAGAAAGCGGTATAGTTGGTAAAATAGCAAGAGGATTAACTATTCTTCAATTTGTAAGAAATGGAGTTCTGCTTCCATGGTCAGCATTTCACTTCTATGATTCGGATACGGAAAAAATGGGGGGAATTCTGAAGAAAAGACCGGTATGTGTATTTGAGGATAAAAAAGAAATTATAGAATTTTTAAGAGAAAATAGTGTGGCTGTATTTTATATTGATGATTTGAATAATAAGAAAATAATACCATGCGAGAAGATACAAAAGGTTACTACGTTTAATTGCGATAAGATTCAAACAGCAATAAAGCAATTGATAGGGGTTAGAGAAAATGAATACTATCAAAGAATAATAATGTCAAAAAGATTTTTTTACGAAATTAGTTTTTGTGCTCCGTTACTTAAATACTATTTTTCCCCGATTGTATTGCATCAGGAAAATATTAAAAAGAAAAATGAAGGAATTTTATATGTGTCAAATCACCGAAGTACATTAGATCCTGTTGCAATTACAGGATTGTTAAAAAGTAACATTCATTGGGCGGCACTAAAGCGCTTCTTTGATGGGAAAGACAGCATATTTAATAATAGCAAGAATCCTGTTTTATGCAAGGTAACTTCACTACTATTCAGAAAGTTAGAATATTTTCCAATAGAGAGAAAGCAAGATAACAAAGAAGCCAATAATTTTAAAGCGATTAAAGACATGTGCTATTTTTTAAAACTTGGTGAAGGTGTTGGAATATTTCCGGAAGGAACAACAAGGCGAGCGGAAGGAGAGGAGTTTGGGAATTTTGATGATTCTTTTATCATGTTAGCAAAGAGCAGTAATGCTTGGATACAGCCTATTACAGTATTATGGATTGAGGACTTGGGAATAAGACATAAGGTTATAATTAACTTTGGAAAAATGTTTCGGTTAGAAGGAAACAGTAATCGCGATGAAATAATGCAGAATTTTATGAAAGCACAAACGAATAGATTAAAGGAAAATGAAAGTGTAAGAGAAAAGCTAAAAACAGGTAATGGGAGAAAGTGCAGGAAGAAGTTATGAGACACTTTGAAAAAGTAAAACTAAGAAAAGAGAAGTACTATAGAGTGACCAGTCACTATATCTGTTTATCCAGCTTATTACACCCTATATTTTTAAGAATAGTACCGATTATCCGACGCTACAGACTACTTCCTTTTCAATGTAATGAAACTCCCAAAGGACAGGTGATTTTTGCAGTAAACCACTCTAATATTCATGACATACCTACTATATGGGAGGTTGTAAAGAAACATGTATATGTACTGGCAGGTGATGAACCCAGAGGTGATTTTAATGGAATCGCTTTAACTGTTAATGGTGTGATATGGGTAAAACGTGACAGTAAGAAAAGTAAAAATAATGCTAAAAACAATATGCTAAAGCTTCTTGAAAAAAATAAAAATCTTTTGATTTTTTCCGGAAGCTACATGGAATCTAACTCCGGAAAAGCCGATGCTTCCTCTACATTGGGGAATTATCGAATTGGCTCAAAAAGCAGGATGTCCGATTGTACCTGTTACACTTGAATATTTTGGAACAAAGCTTTGCTACTATAGTATCGGGCAGGCAATTTACATTTCCGAGAATGATGATAAGGCGGAAATGATAACAAAACTGAGGGATGAAATGGCTACTATGAGATGGAAAGCTTGGGAAGAATTTTCGCAGGATAAGCGAAGCAAAGTTTCTATGGAAGACTATTATGCCTATACAAAAAGAAGACTGGAAGAGTATCCAAAATTAGACGTCGATTTTGAGAAAACGACGATACTGAAACTGAATGACTAAGGAGAGGCAAAGGCTTTATAGACGATGGAGAAATTGAGATTTCTTAAAAATTATCTGCTTTTACAACAAAGCGAATTAGAAATCTACATGCGTGAACAAAGAATACTGAAATATCAAAATGATATTAAGATGCAGATTTCATGGATTAGAAAGCCGGTTCATTATCTGTTGGTGGGAGTATTAATTATACTTCGTACTTTGGCAGGAAGAGAGGTCAGGGTTATTTCTGATAGGCGTATTCAAACACGGAAGTCGGTGATTTACGCATGTACACATATTGGCGGGCATGATGTGGAAACAGCATTTGAAGCCATCAAGGCACCTTGCTATTTATTTATGGGAGATCCAAGAGAAGTATATAGAACGAAAGATGGACTGATGCTGTATTTGAATGGTGTTATTTTTTTTGATACATCGGATAAAGAGGATCGTTATCTTGCAAAGGAAAGAAGTGTATCGTTGCTGAAATCCGGAGGAAGTTTGCTTATCTATCCGGAAGGGGCATGGAACATTACAGAAAATGAAGTTATAATGCCTTTATTTTCAGGAACCGCAGAAATGGCAATCAGAAGTGGAGCAGATATAGTACCTGTGGCAGTAGAACGCTATGGGGAGCGATATATGGTTGCGATAGGAGCGAATATTTCGAGTAATGGGCTGGAACTTCAGGATAAGTATGAACTTACGGATAAATTACGAAATGCTCTTGCAGAATTAAAGTGGGAAATATGGGAACAAGAAGGAACTTACAAAAGAAAAGATATACCGGAAGGATATTCTGAATACTTTTTGAAGGATATTATGCACTGTGAAGCGGCTACTTACACGATAGAAGACGTACTGGAAACAAGGTATAAAGATAAAAACAGAATGGAGCAGGAAGAAGTTATGAGACACTTAGTAAGGGTAAATACAAGCAAAGAGAATGTTTTTTATTACGAAAAAGATACGAGGAGAAAAATTATGGAAGAAAAGAAACTGACGGGCTATCCCTCAATTGATAAGCCGTGGCTGAAATATTATTCGGAGGAAGCAATTAATGCTCCATTGCCAACGGGGTCAATGTTCGATTACATGTGCGAACGCAATAAAGAGCGTCTGGATGAACCTGTTTTGAATTATTTCAGCAAGAAAATCACACATCGTCAGCTTCGAGAAAATGTTGATGCCTGTGCAAAGGCTTTGGTTGCAAACGGGGTAAAATCAGGCGACTTTGTTGACCTTTGTATATTGGCGATTCCAGAAGCCGTATATCTTCTGTATGCAGTTAATCGGATAGGTGGAATCTGCAATTTTCTTGTTCTGGGCGCTTCGGAGGAAGATTTGCATCATCAGATTTCCTTGTGCGGATCGAGGCTACTTATCACAATGGATATGGTGGAAGAAAAGATTGCCAATGCAATCAAAGGCACTGCTATAGAAAAAGTGGTGACTGTATCTGTTTCGCAGTCGATGCCTGCGCCTCTTTCTGTTCTGATGAAACTGAAAAGTAAGAAAACGAGGTGCCTGAACACAATACCGTGGAAAGCATTTCTGAATAGTGGTGTGAAAAGCAAATTGCCCGAACATGCAGCCGGGGAGCAGGATTCTGCGGTGGTGGTATATACCGGTGGAACTACGGGGGAGCCTAAAGGTGTTTTACTGTCAAATCAGGCGGCGAATGCGTTGTCATTTCACTATATTAGTGCAAAACCGATACTCCATTTTCAGGCGGGCGAAACATTTTTGGATATTATTCCTCCATTTTTGGCGTACGGCTTGTTTTTAGGTATTCATATGCCGCTTTGCGTAGGGACAGAATGTATTTTATCTCCGAATCCTGCTCCGCAGAACTTCCCAAAACTATTTTATAAATATAAGCCAAATCATTTTACGGGTGGGACATTACACATTGATCATCTGATTCAGCAGCTTGCAGTCAAGCCGTTAGACCTTTCGTTTCTCACAACGGCTGCTTTCGGTGGTGACGTGGGAAGCAGTGAATGGGTTACAAGGTCATCTGATTTTCTAAAGCGTAGCCATGCAAGAAATGGACTCGTTAACGGCTACGGTATGACAGAAGTGGCGGGAGCATTTTGCACTACCAGCCATGAAATAAACCATATGCTCCCATTTGTGAAAAATAACGTTAAAATCATTGATGTGGACACCGGCGAAGAGCTTATGTATGGAAAGGAAGGAGAAATCTGTATTTCCGGTCCGACGATGATGAAGGAATACTACAAAAATGAAGAGGAAACATGTGCTGCAATATGGGAAGAAAACGGAGTCCGCTGGCTCCATACTGGAGATTTGGGATATGTTACGGAAGAGGGATATTTTGTAATCAGTGGGCGTTTAAAGCGCATTTTCTATTCGGTAGGTTCTGATCATGTGATTTATCGGGTCTACCCTATGAAAATCGAAAGTACAATCTGCAAATGTGCTTATGTGGAGAAATGCTCTGTTGTCGGAAAACCGAATGGTGAAAAAGGCTACCTTCCTATTGCTTTTGTTGTTCTGCAAGAGAATGCCGACAGGGATATGGTCATTGCGGAACTCAAATCGGTCTGTGAACGCGAACTGCCGGAAACTTCCTGGCCTTATGCATACAGAATTCTGGACAAATTGCCAACAACTTCTGCCGGGAAAGTCGATTTTCGTGCATTGGAGCGGGAAGTACAATGAGTACGCAGACAGAGACTTATTGTATAGCAGGCATTTACTGAAAAAGTGGTACAAGCGTAACGGAATGCACTTTGCGGAGATTATTCTTTGCTTCGAGGAACAATCTCTGGAAGAAAAACTTACGGATGTATCTGGTCAGGGATGAAAATAATGATAGAGGACAAACCGGACATGGCAGAACTGTTGAGCCGGAATAATATTCGGGTGCTCCTGCTTGATGCTCCGTACAATCAGGAGGCAGAGAGAGAGAAAATATTACGAGGGTGTGTAGTTGGGAAGAGGTGGAGAAAGCAATAAAGAGGTATTATTGAGTCAGATAAAAAAAGAAGGAGAGCGCGATGCGATGAAAGATGAAAGTGGAAAAAATAATTTTTTGATTGCAATTATTAGTGGAGTAACAAGTGCTTTTTCAGGTGTGCTTGTAGAAATGATTCTTGCACCGCAGAATATATGGATTACGGTGGCTGTAGTGTTATGTGCAGGTATATCTTGTTTTTTAGTTCTATATTTGTTGTATAATGCAAAAGTTATTAGCCAAAAAAAGAAGATAATGTTTGGTTTGTTTGCTGCGTTTTTACTTGGAGGTGCGATAGCAACATATATAGTAGGTTTATTATTGGAAGACAATGGAGATAGCGTAACTGGGGAAAATCTGACAGCCAGCCTTGCACCTACACTAGCTGATACACTATCACCAATTCCTACACCGGAAAACACGCTTGCACCAAAACCAACGAATACACTTACACCAGAACCAACAAATACGTCTACACTAAAACCGACGAATACTCCTACGCCGGAACCGACGAATACTCCTACACCAAAACCGACGAATACGCCCACGCCGG
>JBJENV010000028.1:0-25773 GCA_051880375.1 Lachnospiraceae bacterium | reverse complement strand
ACCTCCATCGCGGCTGCAATATCGTTCTGCGTGGACTGTCCGTTGCAGGAAAGATGCATCAGCAGATGATGCTGGCTCGGATGTATTCCAAGGGTAGCAACTTCACGCTCCACGTTTTTCCGGTGTTCCCGGTTTACCTTCTTAATCTTTAACAATAATTGTCTGTTTTCCAAGATAAACCTCTGCTCCTCCTTTCCACAGCTGCGTTTTCAAATGCACCTTATGCTATCGCTGTCTGCATTTATTTAGCGCGCTAACTATTTGCACGTTAACTATTATACGCAAAAGAAGAGAAAATGCAAGCTGATTTTCTCTTCTTTTACACTGTTTATAAAAACTTCATTTCTTTTGCCTGTCTGATTTTCTGCTCAATGTCCTCTCCCGGTGCCGTAAGCAGCAGTTCTCTGCTGTATGCTGCATACCTCTCGTTTCCGTACTCTAAAAGGAAACTGCTGCTGTATGGATTCATGGAAAGCTCGGTCAGAAAAACGACCAGCTCCTGTCCCCTGCCCCATACCGTTTCCAAAAATGCAAACGCACGGTCCAGTCTTACGTTTGCCTCGCGGGCATCCTGTATTCTCCTGTCCTCAGCCTCTGCAAATGCCTCACGAAGTGCCCCGGCAAAGCTTTTATCCGCTGCATCTGCCTGTTCGCATGCCGCCCTGCAAAGCTCCTCCAGTCGCTTTGCGGTTTTCCGGCAAATCATTGTTTCGTCTTTGGACAGCAGTCCGGCAGACTCTTTTTTCCTGCACTCCTCACGGTATTCCTTCCCGATTTCAGCCGCAACCGACATACCCGAGGTTTCACACTCTGTAAGCACCCTCTTTAATAACGGCACCAGCGCTCTCTGCACCTTTAGCTGCTCAAACGTGATATGAAACGATTCGTTTAACCCCTCTAAAAGCAGGCTGAGAATACTGATTTTTTCATCAAAGCCGCAATCCTTAAGCTTTTCCTGCAGTTCCTCTGATGAGGCTCCCAAAAGGATCTCTTTGATGCGGTATAAACTGCGGTAGCGCTGATAAAGCTCATAATACAGAAAGAAGTCCCTTGCTATCTCATCATGCTGTACATATTGTCTGATGACGTCCTCTGTCACAGGAATGGAAAGCTCCTCATAACAGGTCATCAGTTCCGATAAATCCTGCCAGCCTCTTGCCGTAACAAACTGTTTTTCCCCCAGCAGCCCTTCCATCCGGTAAAAGTTTTCCTTCTTTAATTCCAGATAGGACAAAATGACCGGCGCAATTTTTGCCGCGTAGGCATATTCCTTCCAGACCGAAAAATCCTCGGTCACAGAAATGTATTTCACACGGTCGAGCGTTACGATATCAAACTCACGCACCGACTTATTGTATTCCGGCGGATTTCCCGCAGCCACAATCAGAAAGCCCTCCGGAAGCCTCTGGTTTCCAAACGTTTTCGCCTGCAAAAACTGAAGCATCGTCGGTGCTAACGTCTCCGAAACACAGTTGATTTCATCTAAGAATAAGATGCCTTCTTTGATTCCGGTTTCTTCTATCTTCTCATAAACGGCTGCGATAATTTCGCTCATCGTATACTCCGTCACAGAATGCTCTCTGCCCCCGTACTCCTTCTTTACAATAAACGGAAGTCCGACCGCACTCTGCCTTGTATGGTGTGTCATGGTATAGGATAAGAGCGCCAGCCCCTCCTCCTGCGCTATCTGCTCCATAATCGCTGTCTTTCCGATGCCCGGCGCACCAATCAGTAATACCGGGCGCTGCCTCACCTGCGGAATGACATAGCCGCCAAACTCGTCCTTCTTTAAATACGCCTGCAGGGTATGTTTGATTTCCTGCTTTGCCTCTTTAATATTCATAATCCTGTTCCTCCAAAACAAGTCGCTCCGCCCAGACCGGCACCGGAAGCTCCCGTATCTCTCCAAGCTTTTTTAAAAATACAAACACTGTTTTGTAATCAGGACGCTTTTTCGGATATGTCCCGATACCGTCCGTAAAATACAAAAGCCCCTTTAACGCCGTTAGTTCTCCTTTGTTTCTTAACTGCTCCACATAGTCAAACGCCGGTCTGAAGTCCGTACCGCCGAAGCCTCTGACCTCAAAATGCTCCATCAAGCCCCGGAACTCGTCTTCCGAGGTAATGACGGTATCCGATACCACGCGCACATCTGCCTGTATGATATGAAGAATAAACTTTTGAAAGAAGCTGTTCTTTTCCTTTAAAATTGCATAGGCCTGCTCTAAAAAGTTTTTGACTGCCGTTCCCGAACAGGAACCGGACGTATCAATCACCATCACCATTTCTTCTATTTTGCTTACTTCTTTATATTCCAACGGTTCCACAAGCGGGAGATTACCGTACAACCGAAGCCCGTAGGTGTAAAAATTCAAATCAAAGCTGTCTTCGTCACAGACCACCTCTTCGTGCGTTACCGCAAACTTTCGCAGGAATTCCCCAAGGTCCTGCTTTTTCCGGTTTTCTAACTTCAATACCTCAGTCAGCGTCCCCGTCTCCGTACCAGCCTTCCGCAAGTATACCTCAAGCTCTGCTTTTACCGCTTCGCTGACACGTTTCCACTTTGGCGGTGGCTCCTCGCCCTGTTTTCCATTCTGCTCTTTGTTCTCTTTCTTCTGTTTTGCCTCCCAAAGGGCATGGTCATCCACATGAAATTCTTTTATCAGCCGCTGTCTTTGTTCAAACGACAGCGCCGCCCTCTCCAGCCGGTAATAAATCCCCTCTGCCGTGAGCACCGGACACTGCTCCCGCAGTCTTTCGCAGCATTCCCGCCGTTCGTCCGAAACAAGCTTCGCTACACACCTTGACGGCAGCTCGTCTAACACCGATTCCACCGCAATATCGCAGGCAATGTCCCACAGCTCGGCATCCGGCTTTTTTCGTCCGGTCTGCATCCGAAAGGGATGATAAAACAGGCAGTGCAGCAGAAGATGCAGACAGGCTCTGTTTAACAGCACCGGGTTTTCCTCATACAGACCGACCAATACCGGAGTATGAAAGTAAAGTGTTTCTCCTTCGGTTCCAAGCCCGCGGATATCCTTGCGCATCTGAACCGGCAGTGCCTCTAAGGCTGTACCCAGAAAGCGCATCGACAAATACAGCTCCCTCTTCGAATAGGAAAGCAGCGTTTTCCCCAACTGTTCCAGTTGTGTTTCCCTCTCCTGCATCATTTTCCTCCGTTACAATTCCATCCGTCCTCTTGCCGTGGCAAATGCCTCTCTTGCATAATCCAACAGGCAGCCCGCCATAAAGGGCCGTTCCTTCTCGCCTGCAATCGTAACTCCAAGCTCCGTCTGTTCTCTGGAAAGCAATTTCCTGTCACACAAAAGCGAAAGCAGCCCCCAGTCCTCCGTCTTTGCAATTTCCTGCAGAACCGTCTTCATGTTGTTTTTAAAATAATTCAGATACTCCGTCTCTGCGTCCTTGCTCAGATGATATGGATATGCGAGCCTCTGCCCGGCAATCGAAAGCACCGTTTTGATATTTTCCTCTCTTAAGGCTACTAAAAACAACTCATCATAACGATTCCAGTCAATTTCGGAGCGTCCGACACTCTGCCTGTAATAAATTCCGGAGCCATACGATTCCTCCGTAAACATTCTTGCAGGCTCGTTGGCCACAAAGGCATAACATGTCCGTGGCAGACAAAGCCTTGCTTCCTTCCCGTCCGTGAAGACTAGCCGTACCGAAAATTCCTGCTCCAGTTCCTGTAAAAAGTTTTTCAGCCGGATGTCCTTTTCCTCTGTCTCAAACAATTCCACATAGTTTACGCCATCACAGTTTTTAAATGCGCCGTCCTCCAGGACCGGAACCGCACCTAAAAAGCGCACGGTATGTAAGCCTCTGCAGTTATAAAAAGCATGGCTGCCAATCACCCGAAGGCTCCCCGGCAGAGTAATCTGCGTGATTCCTCTGCACTCTCCGAAGGCGTAAGCACCGATTTCGGTTACTCCTTCTTCCAAACAGACTGTCGTCAAATCCT
The DNA here is from genome assembly GCA_051880375.1 of Lachnospiraceae bacterium. Classification (GTDB taxonomy): domain Bacteria; phylum Bacillota; class Clostridia; order Lachnospirales; family Lachnospiraceae; genus SIG299. The sequence continues at coordinate 21,791 of JBJENV010000028.1, read as the reverse complement.
GTTTTCCGTAATACTGCCGTTCTTCCGGATTTTCCCGATACCTTACTTCCTGTCCCACTTTGTCACACGCCTTTCTTAATCTCCTTCAGCATCCACCATCAGCCGTTCCAACACCGCTTTATAAATCAGTATAATATACATGTCAATATGACTGAAGCGGTTCGCGATATATTCATATGTCTTTAACATAATCAGCACGCTGATAAAAAGGATTGCAGGTCCGGCAATTTCCGGCCTCACAGCAAATGCCAGAGTAAAAAAAGAAATCAGGTAAATGGCAAAGGTAAAACCATAGGATCTGCTGATACGGAACGCAAGCAGCATGGAATCGTTCAGCCGCTCGTTCATCCGGGTGAGCGCATCCCTATCCCGTCCGCGCAGTTCCTCATACAAAGCCGCATACAATTCTGTGCTGTCATTTTTCTGAAAGCGCAGATTTTCCCGCACAGTCTGAGAGAAGCTTTCATATTTTGTTTTTCCAAACTCCTTACGGAGCAGTTTTTTAAATACGTTGGACAATCTTTTTCCCTCTCTTCTTTTTGTTTCTCCTTCGGTGCATTTAGTATACACCTATTTTTCTTCCGGTACTAAGCTATCTTCTTCCATTGTAAATCCTTCCGTTCAAAAAGTCTTCTAAAATATTAACAAATTGTTCATAAGTTAGCCATACTATCCTCACAAATGAACAATATAATAAAGTCATAAGATAAAGCAAAGCAAAAAACACGAAAATCTTCATTATTTAGCTAACAAGAAAATTTTTTCATAAAGCAAAGCCCGGCAGTTACCCTCCCCCTCTACCGGGCTTCTCCTCTGCCCTTTTTTAACTCAGGTACGAATTACCTGAGTTTTTTCTTCTTTTTAGTATAATCTATCTTTTAAAAGATGTCCATAAGTCCTTTTCAAGTGAATAAAAATTTGTTATACTTACCTTTAGTAACACAGTAAGAGAATATGACGCAACAAGCGTCAGGAAAGAGGTAGCTATGTCAACCACTTATATTATGGACCACCCTCTCATTCAGCACAAAATCGGCATCATGCGTCAGAAAGAAACCTCCACAAAGGAATTTCGTGCTCTTGTATCCGAAGTTGCCATGCTGATTTATTACGAAGCCAGCCGTAATCTTCCTCTGGCAGACAAGGAAATCGAAACTCCTCTCATGAAAACAACCGTCAAGGAAATCGCAGGAAAGAAGCTGTGTGTCGTTCCGATTCTCCGTGCCGGCATGCACATGGCAGACGGTATTCTTACCTTAACCCCAAACGCCAAGGTCGGTCATATCGGTTTATACCGTAACGAAGAGACCTTAGAGCCGGTAGAATATTTCTGCAAGCTCCCGCAGGACGCTGCAGATCGTGAGATTTTCGTTGTTGACCCGATGCTTGCCACCGGCGGTTCCGCTGCAGCAGCAATTACTCTGTTAAAGAAGCGCGGCATCCAGAGAATCCGTTTTCTGTGCCTGATTGCGGCACCGGAAGGTGTAGAGCGCTTACAGGCAGAGCATCCTGACGTAGACATTTACATCGGTGCCCTCGACCAGCGGTTAAACGAGCATGGTTACATCCTTCCTGGACTTGGCGATGCCGGAGACCGTATTTACGGAACAAAGTAATCGTAACGTAAGAAATGTGCGCCACCGGGCGCACGCAGAAAAAACCCGCAAGGTATCTTCCGCCTTGCGGGTTCTCTTTATGAATCTTCTTAAGTTCAAACTCAGTACTTACTCCTACTTCTCGCTTTCCTTAAAGCCAAGGCACATCGGAATCAGACAGAGCAGCATGACAATGCCGACGATTCCTACAAGAATTCCGATGATCATTGTCCCTTCAAACACAAGCGTCATACACATACCGACACCCAACACCAGCGCCGACAGAATTCCGTACAGTATCTTGCCTACGGTCTTTGCATTCAGCCGAAGCGGAGCCTTACCGGAAAGCCTGCGATATACGACCCACGTAATCAGCAGAACAATAACGCCTGCAATTCCGAAGCCGATGCCGAGTGAAAAAGCTCCCCATTCCGGCAGCAGACACATGCACATACCGAGTGCAAACAGCAAACCTCCGACAACACCTAACAATAAGGTAATAAACGATTCCTTTTTCATGTTCTTTTTCTCCTTTTCTCATTTGATTTGTTTTTGTTTTCCTTTGATACTGCTATCTTATCGCAGGTTTGTTGTTGATTTGCTAACAAAATGTTTGCGAAATGTTAAACTTCAAAAAAACTAGAGCATCGGTGAAAAAATCCGTACCACCGCCCGGATAAAGCGCTGCAGCAGATTGTCTTTGAACGCCTCCTTTGACATATCTAATGACTGCTCCATTGTGTTCAGCATATCCGCCTTAATCTGAGCAAGAACTTCATGCCGGTACAGCCAGACTCCGTTTTCAAAATGATGTACCAGACTCCGGTAATCCAGATTTATTGTGCCGACAATCGCATAGGCATCATCCGACAGATAAACCTTTGCATGTACAAAACCCGGTTCATACTCAAACACTCTGACTCCGGCATCCATCAGACGCTTATAATAGCTTCTGGTCATTCCAAACACCAGCTTTTTGTCCGGAATATGCGGAGTGATTATTCTGACATCAATTCCTCTCATTGCCGCATTCTCAATCGCCTGACAAAGCTCGTTATCAATTATCAGATACGGACTCATCAGATAAACGTAGGTCTGCGCCTGATTTAACATGTTCATCAGCATGACCTTTGCCACCTGATGTCCATACATCGGCCGCGGTCCGTCCCCAAACGGAACTACATAGCCGGCATTTTCTAACGACACCTTCTCCCAGAAGTACGGCGTAAAGTTTGCGGCCGGTGACTTTACATTCATCTCATAGTCTACCAGAAAGATAGAGGTCATCTGTGTAACCGCCTCTCCTTCCAGACGGATCCCGACATCCTTCCACACACCGAACAGCTGCTTTTCATTAATATATTCATCTGCAAGATTCACCCCGCCGGTATAGCCAACCTTTCCGTCTATCACCATAATCTTGCGGTGGCTGCGGTTGTTAAATTCATTGTCCGCCTGTCCCCGAAGACGTGAGAAACAGACCGCATGAATGCCATAGCTCTTAAGCGTCTTATCATAGTTGCCCGGCAGCGTACACATACAGCCGATGTCATCATACACCACTCGGACTTCCACGCCGTTCGCCGCTTTTTCCTTCAGCACCTTAAGAATGCTGTTCCAGAAAAGGCCCTCCTCAATAATAAAATATTCGAGAAAAATAAATTTTTCTGCCTTTTTTAAATCGTTCAGCATTTCCGCAAACAGTTTTTCCCCCATCTCATAATACCGCACATCGGTATTCCGGTACACATGAGTATCCGCCAGTTTACACAGAAGATTCGCCTGAAGATAAGCGCGTCTGTCCTCCTTTTCCAGTTCCTGCAGGGTTCCTTCATCCTTTGTCCGCACCTGCTGTTCCTTGACTTTTTCGATTCTTCTGATCTGGCGTTTCGTCAACCTTCTGTCATAAAACATGAAATAAATCATAAAGCCCGCCACCGGCACCACAAGCACGACCAACAGCCACGGTACCTTATAATCCGGATTTTCTTCCGAGTTAATAATTTTCAGCACACAGAACACCTCCGTTGCCCACATCGCAAGGTAAAAATACGGAATGTAGACCGCACAGGCAACGGTAAGCGCCAGAACCGACAGCGTTTCCAGCACAATCAAAAGAATTGCAAAGAGAAAGCGAAGCGGAATATAGGTAATCTCCTTTTCCTTGACTCTTCCCTTCTCCCATATCCGAATTGTTTTCTTCATATATAACCCTTTCTATACGTCAAACAGGCAGTCCTATCTTCCCGATAAAACTGCCTGCTGTCTCATCCTACTGCATCCGGAACCTTTTCTATCTGTTTCCCTGCGCATTTGCAATACGCTCCTGTGCAGCTGCCGTTCTTTCTTTTGCATTAGCAATCTTTTCTTCCCGCTTTGCCTGCTCCATTGCCTTATGGGTTTCCGGTCTTCCCATTGCCTTTGCTTCTTCCCACTGTGCCTTGGATTCCGCCTTGACTGCTTCAAAATTTGCCTTGTCCACCTCGTGCTGTGCCTTTGCACTGTCCTTCATGTCCTGAAATGCCTTCTTAAAAAATTCGCCCATTGTCTTTTTCTCCTTTTCGCCAGCTTTTGCTTTCCGGCTTTGTTTCATTTGATGTCTGTATCATAACATCGCCCTGTTAGCAAAATGTTCGCGAAATGTTTCCGTTTTATTAAATGTGAGGAATTTTCCTTGAAAATTGTTAATAGCAATTATGTACTTTCATTTTTTTGAAATTCATCTGCAAAAGCAAGAAATTCTTTTTCCGATACCGGTTTGGAATAATAATAGCCCTGCAGATAATCACAACCAAGCACGGTAAGCGCATCCTTCTGCTCTTCCGTTTCCACTCCTTCCGCCACAATTTTTCTCTGTACATCATGGAACATGGAAATCAGGTTCTTTAACAGAATGTAATTATTTTTTTCGGCAAATGCACTCCATACCACGCTCTTATCCAGCTTAATCACATCCACCGGATACTCGAGTACCCGTACCAGATTGGAATAACCTGTCCCGTAATCATCCAGAGAGAAGCTGAAGCCAAGCTTTTTTATCTTTAACAGCTGCTCCTTTAAACGATTTTCATCAAAGTTGGTTGCCGTTTCTGTAATTTCCAGATTAATCTGCCTTGGATCAATCTGGTACTTATTAATATAATACTCCAGCCGCTCCAGCAGCTTTTTGTCCATGCACTGCATAACAGAAAGATTCATTTCGATAAATTGCAGTCCCATCTCTTCCAAATCGTGTCCCTTGACAAAACGGAAGACACTGTCGATGACAAACTCACTGATTTCCAGAATCTTTCCGTTGTTCTCCGAAATCGGGATAAATTCCTCCGGCGAAATAAAGCCGAATATCCGGTCGTTTAAACGAATGAGGGCTTCCGCCGAAACAATGCTCTGTGTTTCCGAGGAGACAATCGGCTGGTAGTACATCTGAAACTCCTTCTCCACAATGGCACGCTCAATGGCTTCCTCCACATTACGGTAACGCTGCAGGCGGTCGATACCTAAGTTATCACTGTATACAACCTCCAACGGCTCATTACTCCGATAAGTGATATCATCACATGCCGAAAAATACTTAAAGAAGTTTTCCCTTGTAATTTTACCGTCCTCCAGGTTCATAACAGCGACAAACAAATTCAGATGCACATCCATCCCGTTCAAAGTGAGCGTAATATCCATCTGTTCTCTTAAATTTTGAAAAAACTGTTTCTCGTCAAAACGATCACGCCTGTTAACAATCAGTGCGTATCGCCCGATGCCAAGGTAAAAAATTGCAGGCAGCTTTGCGCACTTCTGAATGCACTCCGCCAGTCGTTTGATCACATCCAGCAATGCAAACTCACGGCAGTTTTCCCTGATATATTCATAGTTTTTCAGCTTAATCAGATAAACAGTCTTATTGCCGCGTCTGGTGATCTCCTTTGCGGAATACTGCTCAAATGCTTCCCGGTTTAACAGTCCGGTCAGCCCATCCTTATAAAATTCCACAACGGTAATCGCAAGAAGAAAAATAACGATATTCACTATCAAGGTGGTATAACTTAATAGTTCATCCCCTGTCAGGAGGCGCTCTGTTACCTGCAGCACCGTAAACACCATAACAAGCAGAATACTTTTCCCGAAAATACTCGGAAGCAAGTGGCGCTTTACAATTGCATAGGCCGAAGCCCCCAGCATATAGCCGATTTCCATGATTATAAAAGCAAGAAACAGCGGTCCTTCATAAGTAATTCCGTCTTGTACATACAGAAAAAGATGTGTCCAGGGCGAAGTGACCATTATCAAAATCATCAGACTGACCGGAGCAAAGAAGAAGATTCTTGCTCTTGTTGTATTATATTTTCGTACATTAATCAGACAACAGATAAAGTAGGCATAAACTACATAAATCCACATGAGCAGCCCGAAATGCAGCAGTTGCTCTAGCGTAAGCAGCACATCATTTCTCGGAAGACAGCCCTCGGACATGGCGATTCCGAACAGACGGTTTAAGTACATGGCTACCGCGCTCCACATAAACACCTTAAATACCTTCCGATAGACTGCCCTGCTGTGGAAACCGACATAAATGAACCAGATACATACGAACAAAATACTGAGTATTAATAACGTAATTGCAAACCTTGGATTGACCTCCATACGTTCCTCCTCATATTTCCTACAACAACCTTGTCCATGCCGCCAAGACCAAATGCACCAGCAAAAGCAGCGGCATTCCGTATACAAAGTGCTTCTTTCTTATTTTATGCCGAAACAGAACCATTCCAAGCATACAACCAGCTTCTCCGCCCAGCAGAGCAATCAGAAACAATCTTGCCTCAGGAATACGCCACTCGTTTCGGACGGCACGCCGTTTATCCGTAAACATCAAAACAAAGCCGGCCAGATTTATCAGACAAAGATAACTAAGAAAAACAATGTGCATTCCGTCTTTCCTGCCCTTCTGTTATCTTCCCGGCTTTTCCAGATACATATTCCGGTCTGCCATTCCAAGATAAGTGTCAAGCGGAGTCTTCTCCGTCGGATTCGTGACAACCACTCCGACACTAATCTCAATGCCGTATAGCAGCAGTTCCTGACGTACCTCCTGTTTAAACGCTTCTGCTTTCTCTTTCGTTGCCTCCGGGAAAAACACAACAAATTCATCTCCGCCAAACCGGTAGACATAGCCGTTCTCCGGGCATCGTTCCGTCAGTGTCCGCGCAATCCTTTTCAGCAGCTTATCTCCGTACTCATGTCCTTTGGTATCGTTGATTTCCTTAAAGCGGTTCACATCAAAGAATGCCAGTGCACATGCAATATGCTGTTTCCGGTACTTGATGAATTCCGGTTCAATCATTTCCGTATATGCCATACGGTTATATACCCCTGTCATCGGGTCTCTGTTATACAAGTCCTCCAGACGATGATTGATTTTTTCCAGCTGCAGATGCTTGAACAGGTTTTCCAGCGCTCTCATAAAAATGCTCTGTATATCATAAAAATACGGATTGTCATATAAAAACCGTCCGTTTTTCAGAATTGTAAAGCCAACCGCCTGCTGTCTGAAATGAATCGGCGTAAACATATAAGCACTCCCGGAAGCTCCGGCATCCAGATGTCTGTAAAGCTCCTCCGGAGAAGAAAACTCTAACTTTTCCATGTTCTCTGAAGCATACGCAACCACAAGATTGACATCATCATAACCTTTTTCCGGAAACATCGTATCCGCATCTGCTTCAAACAATCTTTTATCAACGACAATATAAAAACCGTCACAGTCCAAGTCATTAAAATAGTCCGTCATTTCACGGAAAATCTCCTGAAATGAATTGCACTCCGTCAAACGGCTGCTCATTCCCTCCAGCCGTTCGTCTTCCGATTCTTCTTTTATCCTGTAAAGGATCTGATTTCGAATATATTCCCTGTAATTCACACTATTGGTATTCGGACATCCGCAGCTTTCTCCAAACACACATTGTGTCGGAACGAACTGAAACGCCTGAACCTCTTTTCCGTCCCAGATATCGGTCAGCATATCAAATGCCTTGCCTGCAATTTTTCCACGGTCATTTGTGACGGTCGTAATCTGCGGTCTGAAATAAAGCGCCTTATCCATATTATCAAAGCCCGTCACCAGAAAATCCTCCGGCACGCGGTATCCATAGGTTTCCGCAGCTGCACATACTCCGGCTGCAATATTGTCGCTTGCGCATACAATGACATCCGGAAGCTTCCGTTTTTCTTCCATCAGCCTGTGCATACATCTTACACCGGTGTCATAGCCATAATCTCCGTCAAAGACTATAATGTTCTCCTGCGGAACCCTGTACTTTTTCAAACAAGATAAGAAGGTCTGCTTTCTGCAGAAATTTTCGAAATTTTCTTCCGGACCGCCTGCAAAAAGAAAGCTTCTGCAGTTATGTACCGCATACAGATGCTCCATCAATTCTTCCATCGGCGTTCTGTTATCAATCCCTATATAATAAAGTCCATCAATCGCATGACCGATACTAATCACCGGAGTAACCGTGTGCTTTAACATTTCAATCAGATGATTCTGCTGCTCCTTGTCAATCATATGATTGCAGTCCAATACAATTCCGTCGAACTCATCCAGTTTAGGAAGTTCAAAAATGTTATATTCTCCCTGATTATGCTTTGGGTCCCTGCTCCAGTTACCATAACCGTTATACTGATAAATCGCCACGTCTTTTCCCGTTTCCTTAATCCGGTTTAGCATCCCGTCCACCCAGGCATAGGTCACCATGCGCCTCCAGCCGTCCGTAATTAGCGCTATCTTCTTCATGTTCCTTCTCCTTAAATTTGCTATTCCCCTGCTCTGTCTGCAAAGCGGCAAAGCTTGTCCCCTGTCTCTATTATGCACTAAAATATTCCATATTTCAATGAAAACTTTTCTTTCCGCTCTCTTCTTCCATCCTGCGATATAATATCTCTACTTCTTCCCTTGTTGCAAACGTTTCCGAAAATGCGCCGGCGCTGCCTGCTGCCAGTCCCATGCGGAAAGCATGACTGTAATTGCCCGTTCGCAGCCAGCCTGCCAAAAAGCCTGCCACCATCGAATCTCCCGCACCGACAGCATTAATTACCGTTCCTTTCGGCGCCTCGCTGATATGAACGCCTCCTGTCTCATCTAAGAGCACCGCACCTTCTCCCGCCATCGAAACAAGCACATTCCTTGCCCCCTGCTTTGCAAGCTTCCCGGCATACGGAATGACCTCTTCTCTTGTCGTTAATTCCACTCCGAACAGCTCTCCCAGCTCATGATGATTCGGTTTGATTAAGAATGGACGATAGTTTAGTACATTGGTCAGAAGGTTCTTTGTCGCATCCACCACAATCCGAATCTGCTTTCCTGCAAGTTTTTCCATGATATCCCTGTAAACCGAATCCGGCATGGAACGCGGAATGCTTCCGGCAAGCACAAGGATATCTCCCTTCTGCAAAGTCTTCAGCCTGTTTAGCAGCTCTTCGGTTTTCTCTGCCGGAATGTCCGGCCCCGCTCCGTTGATTTCGGTTCCGGCGGCGTCCCTGATTTTAACATTGATTCGTGAATTTCCTTCCTTTAACTTCAGAAATTCTGCCCGGATGCCCTCTGACCTCACACGTCTTTCAATTTCTTCACCGACAAAACCGGCAAGGAATCCAAGCGCCGTACTTTCTATTCCCAGCTGTTTTAAAACAAACGACACGTTCAGCCCCTTGCCGCCCGGAAGCAGCTGCTCATACGAAGTACGGTTTGTAGAATTCAGCTTAAGATTCGGAACATCCACGATATAATCAAGAGACGGATTGAAGGTGACAGTGTAAATCATCAGGAGCTCTCCTTTCCATAATATCACATTCCATAGAGCATGCGGTAACGTATCCTGCTCCGTTTTTACTATTTTACCATACTCCTTTATTTTTCTCCATAGACAATTTCTATCCGTCTGTCGTCTGTTCTCCCTTGTCATATCGAAAATGCCGAATCCGCGTACCATAAAAAAGTAGCATCCGCCTTTTTTCGGCATATAGTATAGAGAGCTTGAAAGAAATTCTTTCGCTCAGAAAGGAAGGATTGCCATGGGTGTAACCAATTCCAATAAAGTATTAAGTACCGACCGCATTGACTGCGGCGGCACCTTTCAGGTCACATTATCTTTAACCGCAGAGCCGAATATCGTCACCAATCCGACCGATATCGTTCTGATTTTAGACCGTTCCAGAAGCATGTCGGGGAGCCCGCTTGCCAATTTGAAGAACGGTGCCAAAAAGTTCATCGAAATCATCGATGAAGCAACCGATAATGCGCAGGACGGTCATATCGGATTCGGAAGCCGCATCGGAATCGTCAGCTTTGCCACGACTGCGACACAGGATACGCAGCTGATTACTTCGGTCGCGGATTTGAATGCCGCGGTCAACGCGCTTTCGGCCGGAGGTTCGACCAACCATGCCGACGCCTTCACAAAGGCACTCCAGCTGTTTGACGCTTCCTCCTCCAACGCCAAGGTCATGGTCATGTTTACCGACGGCGAAACTACTGCCGGCGGTAACCCGGCTCCGGTTGCCGCCACTGCCAGAGCGCAGGGTGTCACCATTTACTGCATCGGTCTCTCCGGAAGTGACGGAGTTGACGAAGAGTCACTGAAGGACTGGGCTTCCAAGCCGTCCTCCTCTTACGTTGCCATTACACCGGACGATGAAGAACTGGAGGATTTGTTTGCCGACCTTGCCGAAAACATTTCCAAACCGGGCGCTGCCGATATTGTCATACACGATACCGTAGCTTCCTGTTTTAAAATTCTTTCCCTCTCGACACCGACCAAGGGCACCGCGTCTCTTCTTACTCCGACCTCGCTGCGGTGGGAAATCGAAAAGCTTGGCGTAAATGCAAGCGAAGGGGCTTCCCTCACCTTTACCGTTCAGCATGTCGGTCCTTGCACCGGTACGGTGGAGGTAAACACTGACATCTCCTATGATGACAGTTCGGGAAATACCGTAACCTTCCCATCCCCGACCATAAAGGTAGAATGCAACGATGTCGAGCACATCGAACCTTGTCCTGAACCGGTAGAGGTCAAGATTGACGGCTGTGAGGATAGCGTGGAATACGATGCCGGTGAGCTTGCCCTGGAATCGCTCGGACGCATCCTGCAGCTTGACGTAACGTTAAAACGTGTCTGTCCGAACCGTCGGGTCGCTCTTGCCGTTATTCTGACCGAGGTGGACGACAAAGATAAGGAACACAAACGTGGCTTAAAAACCATCCTTGTCCCTGCCCACACCAGAGACACCTGCACCGACGTCAAAATTCGCTGCATCAAGTTTGTCCTGCCTGAAGCTCTTGACGTATCCGGAACGACAGACGGAATTTGCGATAAGCGGAAATTTAAAGCGAGATTTCTTGCGAACTATGTAGATAACGATTTTGAATGCTGTAAGGCACATTAGAACTCCTGCCTGATATTTACTGCCGCCGCACCTGCCATGATGTTCTGCAGGTACGGCGGCAGTTTCTTAAAATGCCGGGATTTCCTTAAAAGTACTTATGCTTTCTTTTTCTGTCCTGCGCGAATGACTGCAAAGCATCCAAACAGCAGCGCTACGGAAACAAGTAAGGTAATCCACGGATTACGGACAAAGCCTGCAACGAGATATCCGAAGAAGCAGACTGCCGCCACCAGCGTAGCGTAAGGAATCTGTGTTTCCACGTGACGGATATGTTCGCACTTTGCTCCGGTCGACGATAAAATGGTCGTATCCGAAATCGGGGAGCAATGGTCGCCGTAGACCGAGCCTGCCAATGTCGCTCCTAATGCCGGAATCAGAATAGCAGCACCTTCCTCGCCGACACAAATCATCGACACAATCGGAATCAGAATGCCGAAGGTTCCCCATGCCGTTCCCATGGAGAAGGACAGAAACGCCGCTACGGCAAACACAATCGCCGGAAGCAGTCCGAGCGAAACACTCGATGTGCTGACCAATCCGCTCACAAATTCACCGGTACCGAGCATACTGCGGCACACACCGCTAAGGGACCATGCAAATACCAGAATCATAATGGCGGATACCATGGACTTAACACCCTGTGTCACACCACCCATAAAGCCGCGGAAGGTTAACAGCTTTCTCGGAATATAAAGTACAAACGCGGTAAGCAGCGCTGCAAATGCACCCAAGGTAAGACCGGCTGTCGGATTTTCTCCAATGGCTTCCGTAAACGGCACGCCTTGAAAGAATCCGCCGACATACGCCATACCTAAGATGGAGCAGGCAATCAGAACAAGCATCGGAATCAGCAAATCGAGTACATTTCCTTTTTCGGAAATCTGAATTCCGTCAAACTCTTTCACTTCATCCTCTGCATCATAGTTTTTCTGCTTTGCCGCCTCTGCCGCACGTTTCATCGGTCCGAAGTCAAAGTCGGTCAGACAAATCACAAGCACCATAATCAGTGTCAAAAGCGCATACAGATTATACGGAATCGTCTGCACAAACGCATTTAATCCGCCTGTTTCTCCGATTTCGGAGGATACCGCTACCGCCCAGCTGGAAATCGGTGCAATGATGCAAATCGGTGCTGCTGTCGCATCAATAATATAAGCCAGTTTTTCTCTTGCAATATGATGCTTGTCCGTAATCGGTCGCATCACTGTGCCTACCGTAAGGCAGTTAAAGTAATCATCAATAAAAATCAGCACGCCGAGCGCTGCCGTTGCAAGCTTGGCAGCCACCGGATTTTTCAGCTTGCTTCCTGCCCATTTTCCGTATGCACGGGAGCCTCCCGCCATCGTAACCACAATGACAAGAGAGCCAAGCAGGGAAAGAAACAGAATCATATAGCCGTTGTCCCCGATTTTATATGCCATCATGTCAAACACATACGTCACCGCAGTCATAAACGACAGTCCGGTGGAAAAACAGTAAATCAGCATACCGGAAAAGATTCCGGCAAGCAATGAGGAAAACACCTCTTTTGTCAGTAATGCCAGTACAATGGCAATTACCGGCGGCAGAATGGAGAGCCAGCCTGCCTCAATCATCTCAACACCCATACTTTTCTTCCTTTCTGTGATACCGATAAAATGCAGATCATCCGCGCCGGCATAACAAAGAGTCCGCTTGCGGACTCTCGCGCCGAGCGCGGTCGCGAAAGCGACATCTGCCTTGTACGCGCGAGTGCGCATCCTCGCGGAGCGTTTTTATCATGTAGGGAAGTTCGGAGAACTTTCCTATATGATAAAAAAGGCCGCGCGGATTTCCACCATAGAAAATCCACGCGGCTCTAAAAGTCCACGTTTCTGTTCAATGATAGCGCTCCACAAAGTCTGTGACAGTGCTGCACATATTTTATGCAGCCCCAGGAAACATCAGTCAGGCAACCTTTTTGTTTCCTTCGGCGGTTACTCCTTTCCCTTACAGCCATTGCCTGCGGCTTTTGGTAAAGTACTCTTAGCACCCGCGCCTCTATCGGTTAGGTTTGGTTTATTTTGTTGTTGCAGAGGTATTGTAGCATAGAATAGGGGGATGCGTCAAGGAGGCGGAGCAATAACTACGATTTGTCTTTGAAGCATCCCCCGCTACAAGAACCATGACTTTTCGCTTCTGTTCGACAAATGCGAAGCTAAAAGTCATGGTCTTCTATTTTTGTTATCCCTATAATATGTACAAACTTAGAAAGTGAGGGATTATTTATGAAGCGTTTAAAATTACTATCTCTGTTACTTGCTTTTGTTTTAGTAGCAAACTTTTTTATTGTTCCGGCAAGTTATGGAAACAGTTATGCCGTTGCAACCTGTGAAGAAAATCCTTGCGATTTTGTCGCCATTGATGACTAACAAAATCACTAAGTTATTGGACATCCATATTTCTTTTCATAGTATTGACTAATTACCTTTTCATCCGTTGCATTCTTTGCAAGTTTGCAAAGATAGTAGACCTCTTCAAGCATAATCCGGCATGTCGAAAGATTTGCCGGATTATCTATTAATGCACATGTCTCCGTCAGGCAGTTCATATACAATCCTCTGAGCTTTCCACATGAAAGAATATACTTTACATTTTCCCTTGCAGCTAAAACAGAACAGGTCTGCTTTGCATAATTTATCGCCAGCGTATTATAGCTTCTGAACCGATATCTCACACTGATTCTGCTCTTCTTCATCGTTGTCATCACACTTAAGTACAGTTTTTCCGTCTCTGCACCTTTGCCCATCTTTCTGAGTAAAACGGCTATCTGGTTTAGTAAATATACTTCTCTGTCCATTGGAACTCTCTTATTTTCGTTCTGACTTATCGGATAAGTTTCCTCCAGTAAACATAGCATCTCTTTCAATAATGCATTTGGCGATATTTTATTCAACATATTTTCCAATATAAGTTCAAACAAATGTACCATCCTTCTGTTTTCCGGAACATTCAAATCCAATATTCTCTTTAATTCCTCTAATTTTGTCCTTGCCTCCTCATATTTTTTTCTACTAATTAACCGGTCCAATTCCTTTTTTCGCTCCAGCACTTCAAACGACTCCGTTGCAATAAATGTATTGTAACGGCCCTTTTCTATCCCCAGGCGTTCCAGAAGCTGCTCCAGCTTTGCATTTTCAGGACATGCCTTACCGCTCTCTACTCTCGACAGCGTTTCCGGATTTTCATAAATTCCCTCAATCAGGCACTCCTGAGTAACGCCCTGCGCCAGCCGTTCCCCCCGGATCAGTTCATAATCCATATAGTAGGCTCTCTGGTAGCAATTCTTAAAAACAGAATCTCTAAAATGCCAGTCCTCTTCATATTGTTTGTACAGATGTCCCAGCACATTCCGATAGTTTTCATACGCTTTTTTCGATTCCAGCTGCAGTACCGACTCGTCACAAAGCACCAGCTTATCAAGCAACGGCTGCATGTAATAAAGAATCCCGTAATTTCTCAGCTCGTCAAATGCTTTTTCGCATAATGCTCCGGCTTCATCATCTTCTCCTCTCGCAAGAAAGATTTCTGCCAGTAGTTCTGCACATTTGCAATAGATTTTTGCGTGCTCCTCTCCGTCAAGAATATGCTTGTCAATATACATTTTGCAGAGCTGTAACAGTTGTTCTGCCTCCACAGCGCCCTCGTTTGTTCCTTCCCGCAACAGTACTTTTGCATATGCTAACAGGTTTTCCATTTCTATCGTACTAATCAGGCATTTTTCTAAGGCATTGCTCCGCCAGTCCGGCAAAGTAATGTCCAACGCCTTCCGCAGCCACTCCTTTGCTTCCTGCAAATCATCTTTCAGGCGGAATGCAAGATACGCCCTGCTCCTGCAATAGAACATCCGATATGCGTTCTTCTTCGGTGCTCGTTCCGCGTATCTTTCAAGTAAATATTCTGCCTTTTTGCTATTTCCTCGTTCCAATAACTCCTCAAATAAATCCTGCATCCGTTCCAGCTGATAAATTTCCCTGGAAATAATCAGTTCCAGCTTATCGGGAGATTTTCCAAGCCTTTGAATCAACATGTCTGCCAGCAGTTTATCCGGAAGATTTTTTCCTTCTTCTATATAATTCAATGTTCGTTCAGAGCAAAGTCCCCGTACAAGTTTCTTCGGCGAAATCTTATGCTCCTTCCTCAGAATCTGAATCTGCTTGCCTATATCCATTCATCTTCCTCTTTTCTTCTGCATTCTGCCATGAGCATTGCTTCTGTCGCAATTTCGATACCTTTTAAAAATTGTATCACAACATCATATTTTAGAACATTGCCTATCGGGCAAAGAAAGAAGCCAATCACGATTTCCCCGCAATCAGCTTCTTTCCTCATATCTGTTCTGTTTATTTTGTGTTGCTAGTTCCTTTTGTGCCTTTTTCACTCATCCGCACGCGCCCTCAGTCGGAATTACGCCGCCACATTATACAGCGAATAGAAATACTCCTTCTTCTCTATCAGTTCATCAAAGCTTCCCGTCTCTGCAATTCTTCCGTTTTTCATGACTATAATTTCATCATAGCGTTTCAAAAGCGCTGCTTCCAACTGGTGGGTCACTACGATTCTGGTCAGGTCTTTCATCTCAAGAATGGCATCTGTGACATCATAGGCCGTCTTTGCGTCAAGCGCCGCAGTTGCCTCATCCGCCACAAGAATCGGTGTTTTTCTTAAGAGACATCTGGCAATCGAGATTCTCTGACGCTCACCGCCGGAAAGATTACAGCCGTTTTCACCGCACAAATAATCCTCTCCCTTTTCGGCAATCAGCTTATCCAGACCGGAAAGACCGATAGCACGTTTTACCTGCTCCTCCGGAAATTCTTTGAACATCGTAATATTCTCCCGAATGGTACTGTCAAAAATAAATACATTCTGCTGTACGACGGAAATCAAATCGTATAAAGAATCCATGCGGATTGTCCTTAGTTCTTTTCCGTCGTATTTCACTTCGCCGCGGTAGGTATCAAAGTTTCCCATCATCATATCAAGCAATGTGGACTTGCCGCTTCCCGAACCTCCGACAATCGCGTAACTCTTTCCGGCATGAAGTTTGAGTGAAATGTCTTTCAGCGTATCACATTCCCCGGTATATCCGAACGACACGTCCTCCACGGCAATTCCCTCATGAAACTCCGTCAATGTCTCTCCGGACTCTTCTACCGCATTTTCATTGACTGCCTGCTCCATCTTTTCCATCAGCCCAAGTGCCGCTTTTCTTCCCGCATAAAGCTGCGGAATCACACTAATCGGGTTCATGAGCCCTCCCATCATATTGACAAAGGCAATCAGGACACCGGCCGTCACGCCTTTTCCCGCAATAGCAAGAAACGCTCCCACGATAAAAACGCCAAGCTGTGAAATCAGCACCCCTGTTATAGATAAGAGTCCGATTTTTCCCTTTACTATATTTCTTTGAAATTTTATCTGTTCCAGTCCGGCATTCTCCTTCTGATAAATGCCTTCCATCTCACGCTCCGCCCGGAAGCTTTTAATGACCGGGAAGCCTGCCAGCATATCCTTTATTGCACTGACAAAATCCGCATTCCGTACGGATACTTCCTTTTCCTTGTCTGCCAGCCTGTTGCCGGACAGCATGGAAAGAGCGATAGGGAACAACGTCAGACCAACTGCTGCCAGCGTTAGCATCGGACTGTATGCTACCATAACGGCAAGCGTTGCGACAAATGCAACACCATAGGAAATCAGCTTTACCGTTCCCTGAAGGTAGTTTGCCTCAATCGACGCCGCATCGTTTGTCAGCGCTGAAATATAAGTACTTGTATTTTCCGTCGTAAAGCTCCTTCTGCTTTTCTTTAATAATCCGGAAAAGACTGCATTTTTATATTGCTGCATTGCACGCTTTAAAAATTTTGCCTCGGTATAGTACTGTCCGCTCGAAAGCAGCAGAATCGCAACGACTGATACGACGCACACCACGCAAATTCGAATCAGCTGCTGCATATCCTGTTCCACCGCCGCATCCGTCAGCTGCTGCAGAATGTAGGACAGCAATAAATTAATCCCGCTATCAACTGTCATAAAAATCAGATAAAGCAGCCACCATAGTTTGTTTCCTTTAAAAAAACTCTGTCTTAGTTTCATGATACAAACCACACCTTTCTCTCAAATCATCCATTCCGGATTCCAGCCCATCGTCTGCACCAGTTCATTGTAAATCCGGCTTAACTGCCGATAAGGCTCACTGTCCTCCTTGCTGCATCTTACTACACTCTTTACCGCCTCCAGTGAGGTTCCCGGAAAATCATCATGCAGAATTTCCGCTTCGTATTGAAAGAACGCCAGTTTTCCGATATAATCCGGATTCTCATCAAAATGCCTTGCCTCAAGCAGCGCTTCCCGCAAATATGTCCTTACCTCCCGGTCATACTCCCGGTTCTCCGATACCGCCTTGTATGCATACACGGTTGCCGTCATGACATCTATGACTACCGCCACCCGTTCAAAATAGCTGCTGTCTTTATCCGACGCAGAAAACAGGAACTTTTTTATCCATTCCGATACAGCTAACAATTCTTCATACCTTCCTGTATTAATCAATACGTTGTACACGCCATTGTAACCCGTCCACACATCAAGCAAAGCTTTTCGGAAGGTCTTCGATTCATACTCCCATGCCCGGTCAAACTCCCCAAGCTCAGACAGCAAAATGCCAATCATCCGGTCATTTACATTACAGGCATTGTGTTCCTCCAGATAAGCAATCGCTTCTTTCCGCTTTCCAAGATAACCGTAAATCGTACCGATATTCTGATGTATTTCTTCCCGGCTGATTCGTTTTTCCGTATTCTGTTCAAACAGCTCCAGCGAATGTTCGAACAGCTTTAATACATATTCCAGGTCTGCTGTCACTTCCTCGATCACTTTCTCCGCAGAATGATTCACCCGGTTAAGTGCGGCAACAAACAGCATTTTTGCACTTTCATACACCACCGGAAAGCTGTTCGGATATTTCTTTACGGCTTTTCTCGCTTCCGCGGCTCCTTCCTCATATTGCCTTTCGTTGCACAGCCGGTGAATGTATTCCGCACATTGCCCCATGCTTCGTTTTTCCCACCGGTACCCGAGCAGTACGTCAACCGATATCTGAAAAAAATCCGCCAGTTCTGCCAGCATTCCTGCATCCGGGCTGATGCTCCCGCTCTCCCATTTTGATACGGTTGCCACACTGACGCCCATTGCCTCTGCAAGCTGCTCCTGCGTCAGCGACATCTTTTTTCTATAACTGCGAATATTTTCACTTAAGGAAAGCTTCATTGACTCCTCCATTTATTTTTTGTTTGATAGTCTTTTTGTTCGAACAAGTCTATTCTATATGATTTTAATGCAAAAAAACAGATATAATTTTTCAATTTTTTACGTGTGGAATTTTCTGATTTGGAAAGTTTTAAGAAAGAAGTTTATTCAGAAGGTAAAGAACGACGAATCCGAGGCAGCGAAAGGAGCGGTATCAATCTGCTCCTTTCTCATTGTCCAAAAAATACGGTGAAAGGAACTGATACAAAATCCCGTTTGTCGTTTCGTTGACCTTCTCATCCTCCAGCAGTTGCTGCAAAGGCTCGTCCAGACTGCACTCACCACAAATATCAACTCCTATCACCTTCTGGTGCAGAAACACCTCCGAAAGCATTCTTCTTAATGTAGCAACGGACATACCCCCCTGATTCCAGTTGGTTCTCGCGCCATAGCGGTCAAGAACATCCTTATCAACCGAAATATACGCCGGAAGTTCCATATGGATTTTAGCCAGTTCTTCTCCTATATTTTTCTGCTCTATCTCCTGTATGCTGATGCAGACCAGTTTTTCCTTC
This sequence comes from Lachnospiraceae bacterium, assembly GCA_051880375.1. Taxonomy (GTDB): domain Bacteria; phylum Bacillota; class Clostridia; order Lachnospirales; family Lachnospiraceae; genus SIG299. Next base: position 2,920 of record JBJENV010000028.1, on the reverse strand, counting down.
AAATCCGGGGATATTTCCTCTATGCTTTTCTGGTTCGGTCCAACCAGAATAAGCTGTTCCAGATAAGAGTTCTCACGAAGCATTTCTCCTGCCCAGCTACCGCAGCTTGCGTTTTTCCACATCTTCCGGATAAACATGGGAAAAATCGAGTACTACATTGTTACCTCCGTCCAAAACTTTCACTTCCCTTCTTCCTAAATTACAAAAAAGGACTGCAGACCAGCCCACTGTATCTGCAGTCCCATGCAAGGGATACCCTATCTCTCAATGGCAATATATCTGCTCTTATCCTCGACTGACTTTGCTTCCTTCTTCTGAATCGTCAGTTTCAAAACGCCATGCTTAAATTCGCCCCGAATATCATCTTCCGTGACATCCTCTCCTACATAGAAGGAACGTTCACAAGCGCCGGCATAACGTTCTCTGCGGATGTATTTCCCTGTCTTCTTTTCCTGTTCCTCTTGATTCATACCCTTTGCGGCACAGACCGTCAAATAACCCTCCTCAAGAGAAACCTTCACATCTTCCTTCTTAAAACCAGGTAAATCCATTTCCAGCTTGTATGCATTCCTGGTTTCCTTAATATCGGTTTTCATCAGATTCTTGGCACGATGACCATACAGCTTTTTCTCCAGCTTTTTCATGTCCTTTTCATCATAAACCGGAAAATCTTCAAAAAAATCATCCATAAAATCGTCAAATAAATTTTCTCCAAAAATACTAGGCATCAACATAAGTCATTCCTCCTTTTTCACTTTGATTATGCTTGTCTACCTTGTTTCTTGGAACCGGGGTCCGGAAGTTTCAGGCTTTCTATCCACTTTCCTTCTCTTCCTTTCCTATGTTCTGACGATAGTATAACACCTTTATTAGCACTCGTCAATAGCGAGTGCTAATAAAGGTGTGAAAAAACTGTGAATTCATGATGTACCTTTCCTGTGGTAATCCGTCTCAGGCTACACACCTCCAAATGATATATAACAGCAGTAAATGCACCGGATAAAATGCATAACAAAAGTATTGAAAGCCCTTGGAATGATACCCCAGGCGTCCGTGATACAGCCAGATTGGAATCAGAGCAAGCAACGCAAAGCCCTGCTGTACCAGTTCCAGTTCATATCCGCCAATGGAAACAGAATAATAATATCCACCAAGAATGTTGATATTGAGAATGTACAGGCACACCAACTGTCCGGCAAGGCACCACCACTTTCTTCCGTGAAAGAAGTAGAATACCAGAACCGTTACAACACCTGCCCCGAAATAATCCACCATCGTAATCGTGCCAAGAAGCAGGGCAGCGAATACCGTGACAACGGAAACGAATACGGTAAGCCAAAGCTTTTTCTTAGCTTTTGTTTTCTCAATCAGCACAATGGCCAGAAGCGCTATCAAAAATGTCCATAATACATTTTGATGAAAAGGATAAATCACCGTACTACCGTACAGCAAATCAAACGGCACCTCGGAAACAATAGCAAAAATAAGCAATCTGGTAATATATTTTTTTACATTGGAGGTATGAAAATATCCCTCCGCTATCATAAATGCAAATATAGGGAAGGCAATTCTTCCAATGCAGGTCAGCCATTCCTGCGCAGGAAACAGGGTCGCCCATAAATGGTCGCACAGCATCAGCGCCATTGCCAATATATGAAGTGTAAACGAGCTGATGCCTCCGGATATTTGTTGTTCTTTGTTCATGGCTTGTCTCCTATCTTCCGCATATAGCCCTTAGTTAGTTCTTACCTCATTCACGCCCATGTAGACTACATTTCTTTGAGGATTGACACCGCTCTTCCGAAAAAGCTCCCGGATAGTAACAAATTCATACCCCTGCTTCTTAAGCTCCGGTATTATCGTCCTGATTGCTTCCACAGTGCCCTTATTCCCTCTCATATCATGGAGCAGAACGATGAAGCCCGGGTTGGCGTCATGAAGTACTCTGTCAATTCTCTCCTGTGCCGTAACAGAAGGCACCCAGTCCTCACATCCATATCCGCAGATGAAGCCTAAATCAATAAGATCAAACATCTTCTGATCATAATCAATGAACGGCGGTCTGAAAAATTCAGGTTTCTCCCCGGTAATCTCTTCAATAAGATTTGTAGTATACTGAATCTCCTCAAGAATTTCCTGTCTGCTCTGCTTCGGCATGGACTGGTGTGTTTTGGAGTGATTTTCAATAGAACATCCCATATCGTGGGCACGCTTCACCAAATACCCGGTTTCCTCCGTGATTTGCTGCCCAATGAGAAAAAAACTTGCTACTACCTCATTCTCCTGTAAAACATCCAGCACCTGGTCTGTAATTCCAACCGTCGGACCATCATCAAAGGTTAATGCTACTAATTTTTTGTCTGACATATTCACCACTCCTTATGTTTTTCCTTCACTCCTCTAACTCTTGTCGACACCACTGCTCCAAGCGGTACCATCCTGATATCCACGTTTCCGTCCGTTTTTCTTGTAATCAGTGTTCCGCCACGTTGTATATAATTATTCTTAATGCCCTTGTAACCAAGGTAATCTATGGACATTCCATACGTCATCTGAATTCCCCGATAAATCAGTGACAGCGTGTTTAAGTGATCGTGTCCGCAGAACATCCACTTTATCACACCGTTCTCCACAGCCCTGTCAAAAAATGTGCCCGGAAACCTGGAAATGCCGAAATGATCATTTCTCTCTGCAATGCTGCCATGCTGGTAGATAACACTTCTGTCGCCAAGCTTCATTTTTTCATAAGCCTCCTTGAACTCACGCAGCGGCATATGAAAAAAGGCCATGGCTTTCATATCGGGATTCTCCTGTTTCAGCACATTCAGACGCTCCATGCACCATTCCACCTGGTCCTCACGAATACGGTCAAATCCGCTGAAAAACCAGCCTCCTTCTCCGTACATATTGGAATCCAGCA
>JBJENV010000027.1:0-26031 GCA_051880375.1 Lachnospiraceae bacterium | reverse complement strand
AAACTACAGTGATTTCACATGATTTAGTGCGAATTATTTTTACCTTTCATTGCTGGTGTTTCATCAGCCATTTAAAATCTGCATGAACTCGTCTCCGGTAATCGTTTCCTTCTCATAAAGGTACTGTGCCAGTTCTTCCAGTTTATCCTTGTTTTCCTGTAAAATCTGCAATGCCTTATTATGCTGCTTTTTCACAAGTTCTACAACCTTCGTATCAATCTTGGTCTGCGTTTCCGCCGAGCAGGTCAGAGAAGCATCCCCGCCAAGATACTGGTTGGTCACGGTTTCCATTGCCACCATGTCAAATTCCTCCGACATGCCGTATCTTGTAATCATTGCTCTGGCTAACTTTGTCGCCTGTTCGATATCGTTGGAGGCTCCCGTAGTTACGGAACCGAAGACAAGCTCCTCGGCGGCACGTCCGCCTGCGTAGGTTGCAATCTTGTTCTCGATTTCCTCTTTGCTCATCAGGTAGTGATTTCCTTCCTCCACCTGCATGGTATAACCAAGTGCACCGGAGGTACGCGGCACAATCGTAATTTTCTGTACCGGTGCCGAATTGCTCTGCTTTGCGGCAACCAGTGCATGTCCGATTTCATGATATGCCACAATCCGCTTTTCTTTATCGGTCAAAATGGCATTCTTTTTCTGATAGCCCGCAATGACTACTTCGATGCTCTCCTCCATATCTGCCTGCGTTGCAAAGCTTCTTCCGTCACGAACCGCACGGAGCGCGGCCTCGTTCACAATATTGGCAAGCTCCGCGCCGGATGCGCCGGATGCCATTCTTGCAACTCTTTGGAAGTCCACATCCTCTGCCACCTTGATTTTCTTTGCATGCACCTTCAGAATTTCTTCACGGCCCTTTAAATCCGGCAGTTCTACCGGCACTCTCCGGTCAAACCGTCCCGGTCTGGTAAGCGCAGGGTCTAACGCCTCCGGACGGTTCGTTGCCGCAAGAATCACAACTCCGGTGTTTCCCTCAAAACCGTCCATTTCTGTCAGCAGCTGATTTAAGGTCTGCTCTCTTTCATCATTGCCGCCCATCTGTCCGTCTCTCTTTTTACCGATGGCATCAATTTCATCAATAAACACGATACACGGCGCTTTTTCCTTTGCCTGACGGAACAAATCTCTTACCTTGGAAGCACCCATGCCGACGAACATTTCTACGAATTCCGAACCTGACATGGAGAAGAACGATACATTCGCCTCGCCGGCAACTGCCCTTGCCAGCATCGTTTTACCGGTTCCCGGAGGTCCGACAAGCAGGATGCCCTTCGGCATGGAAGCACCGATTTCCTGATACCTTTCCGGATTATGCAAGTAATCCACGATTTCCTTCAGGTTATCCTTTGCCTCATCCTCGCCGGCCACATCCGAAAACTTAATGCCCTCCGACGACTTTACATAAACCTTGGCGTTGCTCTTTCCCATACCGAACATCATGGAATTGCTTCCGCCTTCTTTTTTCATCATACGTCTGACTAACAGTTCTCCGAGCGCCATAAAAATAAGCATCGGAAGAATCCATGAAAGGAAAATGCTAAGTAACGGCGACATCTCTTCTACAATTTCACTGGAAAACTTTGCACCGTTTTCATACAAACGGTTTGTTCTGTCCGGGTCATCGACCAGACCGGTTTTATAGACATTCTTTTCTTCCTTATCCGTAAACAGAATCTGATTGTCCTGAATCTGAACCGACCCGATTTCCTGGTTATACGTCATCTGCATGAATGTTCCGTAGTCTACTTCCTTCACCGATCGTTTTGCTACCTGCGGAACAAGCAGCGCATTCACCAAAAAGATAACCAGCAGCACAATAAAGTAATACGAAATCAGGGGCATTTTAGGTTTTTTTACTTCGTTCATGGCATCTCCTCCTTATATAATTCTTCTTTGATGCAGTGTCCTATTTTCTTATGAAGTGCGGCATACTCTGTCCGTTCTTCCTCCGACAGTCCGCCCTGGCGGATTCTCTGATACCGCATTTCGGCTTCATGAATATCCTCCAGCAGGTTTCCGGCCACCGGCAGAAGCTGCAGTTCAAAAAGCGGTTCCTTTTTCTCCTTTGTTTCTTTCGTCTCAGGCAACTCTCTGAACTCCAGATATCCTTTTTTCGCCAGTCGCTGCAGCATGCCCGCCACGGCAGGCTTCTTTATCCCGATAAAGTCCGCCAGTTCCTTCCTGCTGCATACGCAAACCTCTCTGCTTAAGTACGAAAGCAGCATCGCTTCCTCCACCGAGATTTTATGCCGTGCCGTCACGGTTTCCAGACATTGCTCCAGCAGCTTTTTTTCCCGGTACAAATCAAACGTCACGCCGTCTCCTGCAATTGCCCGCGAGCTGACGCTGCCCTGATACAGCTTCATGGCGCCGCTTAAAACAGCCGGCGTTACCATGCCGTCTCCCGCAGCGTCAAATAAAAAGCGGTATACCTGTAACCGGATTTTGTCGTAATCCTCTTCCTCAAATACATCCTTATAAAACTTCTTGTAAACGGCAAAAACTTCCCGCTTCATTTTAATCGTTTTGGAAAGACTGGAGCCCTGGGAAACCAGAGACCCCTTTCTCTTTACATAGTAATAAATCGGGACACAGAGGATATAAACCGAGCGGATATACCGGATATACTCCAGGTTGAACATGAAATCCTCACACCAGCTGATTTCTTTATCCATACGAAGATGATACTTTTCTATAATATCCCTGCGGAAAAATTTATTCCACAACACACCATAGTAAAAATCCGCCGGTTTTTCCATCATGCACATGGCATATTCTTCTCTGTTCATAAGGCGTTCTTCCTGAATATCTCCCTTATGAGCCACCCGCTCGCCTGCCACACGGAAAAAGTCCGCTACCACCATGTCACAGTCGTTTTCTGTTGCAGCTGCTGCAAACAGTTCCGTTGCATCGGGTGTCAGCCAGTCATCGCTGTCCAGAAACTGCAAATACGTTCCTCTCGCTACGTCCATGGCGGCATTTCTGCTGTCCGAAACACCGCTGTTTTCTTTATGAATCACTCTTACCCTGCTGTCCTCCGATGCATACTTATCGCACAGAAGTCCGGAAGAGTCTTTGCTTCCGTCATCGACTAATATCAGCTCAAAATCCGTAAATTTCTGCTTTAGTACACTGTCCACACACTTTTCGAGTGTTTTTTCCGCATTGTAGACCGGTAAAATAATGCTGACCAGCGGCTTCTCTGCCTTTTCCCTCATCTTTTCTCCCTTTCTTTATTGTTAGCACTCTTTTATATTGAGTGCTAATCTCGTCATAAAAAAAATAGATTGCAAACATCACTATTTCGTACTTCCATTATAATCTCCGATTTTCATCTGTCAATAGAGTTTATAATTATTTTACAACTCCGGACGCGGTATTTTTCTGTACCGCGTCCGCAAAGTTATTGCTATTAACAGCACGCTACTGGCAGTATGCTATTGGTAGCACGCTATTGATAACATGCTACCGCAATATGTTACTGCACCGGATATCCCTGCGCATCAAATACGAGTCCGAATTCTTCCGAATACTCATTCAGGTGCTTCACCCACTCCTCGGCCTCTTCTCCGTCAAGCAGTATCGGACAATAGTCATTCTTAGACGTGACAGAAGACAGCCGGCACGGAACTGCACGGATTTTTGTTTCCTCCTGCAGCACTCCGTCCACAAACGTAAAGGTCTGCTGAAAAATCATGGAATCCTTATCTGCCGGATTTTTATTTCCGCCATAACAGAAATTACCCATGCTGTATACAATGTACTTTCCCTGATAGCATTCGATTCCCTGGATGACATGCGGATGACAGCCAAGCACCAGATCATAGCCTGCATCAATGCACCAATGTCCCATCTCATACTGGTCTTTTTCTATCACATGCGTCTTGTCTCCGCCCCAGTGTGTCAAGGCAAGTACCAGATCGGCTCCCGCCTCACGAAGCTCTGCCAGTCCTTCCTCTAAATATGGGTAAACGGAACTTCCGTCATAGTATTCGTTGACCGACACCATTCCGATTCGGATGCCTTCCGCAGTTTCATACAGTCCGTAATGGTTCCCCCACGGCCCGCTTAATGCATAGGTAAGCCCTGCTTCCGCGACATTCTGTATCGTATCGGCAACCCCTTCCTCCTGATAATCCATAATGTGATTATTTCCGAGACTGACTGCCTCTACGGACGCACGCGTCAGAATTTCCGCATATTCCGGTCGTCCCTTATGGTTCCATTCTTTCGGTTTCCTGATATTATCGGAATTCGTCAGTGTTCCTTCCAGATTGACAACCGTAAAGGAGTCTGTCTCAAACAGTTCCTTCACATGCTGCAAAAAGTAATCCGCACCGTACAAATCGTAGTACTCATCAAAGGAGTTGGAATAGGTTGCTTTCTGGTTTCTTCCAAGCGTCACATCCCCTACGGCGCTGATCGTCAGTTCCAGTATCACCGGAGTTGGCGTCGGTGTAGGTGTTGGTGTTGGTGTTGGCGTCGGGGTTGGCGTTGGCGTCGGCGTCGGTGTTGGTTCCGGTGTAGGTGTTGGGGTCAGAGTAGGTACCACGGTCGGGACAAAGTTGCTTTCCGTCTGTAAGGATACCCCGTCTGTCGGCGCGGAGTCCGGAAACAGTACGGAAATCAAGGCAGAACCTGCACATATCGCCAAAGTAAGTATTGTTAAAAGTAATAAGCTGCGTTCTCGTTTCATAAAGTCTCTTCCTCATAAAAAAGGAATATCCCGACCGGTAACCAAGACTCAGAATATTCCTTTTGATGATTAATACTATAAATTACATTACTTTATTTTGCAAGACTATTTCTTATTTTTTCTTCTCTTGGCAAATACAACCACTATCCCTGCGACTATCACGGCTGCAGCTCCGACTGCTGTCAGAATCCACGCAAAGCCGCTTCCGGCTTTCGCCTGCGTTCCTGCCTCTGCCCCGGTTTTTACTTCTGCTTCGTCTTCCTTTTTCTCCGTGCCTTCGACTGTGTCCTTGTCCCTTTCTGCACCCGTATCCGCAGCCACATTTGCGCCCGTGTCCGGATTCGCCGCAGGCAGCCCACCGGATACAAATACATAGTCCTCTTCGGCTTCCTGCACCTTAAGCGGCTCAATTTCAATATGCGTAATATTAATTGCCTTATCTTCGCTGCGCAGATTCAGCGAAAGCATTCCGCCCGTCACCGTCACCTCACAGGTTACCGTCTCATCTGCCACTTCAATCTTTTCTGCAAGAAGCTGCTCGTTTTCCTCACCGTAATATGCATAAAGCGACGGCTTCTTTGAACAGCCCCAAGGGTCCGCAAAGCCTACGGTCACGCTATAGGTGCCATCCTCCAGTTCAAACAGATAATCCAGATGCCTCGGAATTCCCGACTCGTACTGGTTCTTTGTATAACGGTTCGTTGCTGTCTTATCCAGACCATCCTTTAACGCATTGAATTCATAGCACCAGGTATTTGCAGTGTACAGACCGTCACTGATTTTAGAACCGTTATACCGGTCCTCTGCATCATCCGCCAGTCCCCAGAAGTAACCGGTACCGGCGTCGACCCCGTACAGCTGCTCGGTCACGGACTGATGCGTTCCGAAGGAATCTCCCGCCGACACGGTCGTCACATCATGGTCGCCGCAGTCTACAAAATAAGCAAGGGTGCCCGTGGTTTCCGTTTCCGGTGCCTCGCCCCGCTGAATCACAAAGCTGTAATCTTGATAATCCTGATGGTTCTCCGCATAAATCCGGAGCATATAACCGGTATAAAGTGAGTCATTTACCGGAAAAACAAGCTTTTCCTCCTCGCTGACGACACCGTCCGCTTCTATATAAGCATACTTCGACGGAAGCTCTGCCGAAACGGTAACCTCTTTTGTATCCTCCGTTACTTTAAGCAGATAGCGGCTTCTGCTTTCGCTATAGTAAAGTGCTCCGGTATCTGCGGTTACGGAAACCGGTTTCGTATCATCACTCATTTTCTGCATGGTATATAAAAATTCACACAATGCCGCAGACTGCTCATTGTTCACGCCTGCAAAGGTAAACGTAACGGCATCGTATTCTTTTCCGTCTACGGTTATTTTTTTTGCTTCCGATGCAAGCACCTCGCCGGGAACCGGAATCACAATGTCGTAGCAGCCCTTGTGATCCCCACTGTCCAATACCGCTTCATATACCACCTTATCCCCTGCCGTGATACGGATGGACTTTCCGTTATCCGCACTGTCAAACGTTGCAAGCAGGTCGCATCCCAAAGGATTGACAAGCATCGTATAAGAAAAGCTGCCGTTCTTTTTGGCATAACGGCTCGTTCCGTTCTCCGTCGAGCCTACAGAACCCTCGCCGCTCTCTGTCATGCAGTGAAGCGCATCGTTTTCATACTGGCCATAGCCCGGCTGTACCGTATCCAGACGGTATGCCTCCATGCGTGTAGCCGTCTTGTCATTTAAAATTGCCTGCGCATCCAGTGCCGAATGGTCATCCGTAAACTTAAAATAAATTCCGTAGCGTTCCTTGTACTGGCTGTAGTGCGTCACGTAGGTCAGGTTTGCATCGGTATTCCGCAGGGTAAAACGCAGCTCCTCCGAAGCCGTATCCCGCACGAGATAGGTATTGATATTCTCCATAAACTCTGCCACGGTATCGGTTAACACCGTAATTTTTTCGCTTTCTGAAGGCAGATATTCTGCACTGAGTACACGTTCCCCGGGAATCGAAACATCCACACCGGTTGTTGACTGAAACATAGCCTCTGTTCCAAGAAGCGCGCTGAGTACGACCGGGCCGTACTGAAATGCATAGGTATTTTCTCCGTCCGGAAGAGCATAGGCGCGTACCTCCATCGGAAGTGTCATCCGGATTGTGGTTCCTGCAGCATAGTTACCTGCTAACACCGCATAGCCGTTACATCCTTCCCCTGCTCCGGTCACTGCATAGTTTACTTCGGTTCCGTCCACTGTAATGACGGCATCTGCCGCAAGCCATTCCGGAAGTCGGAACGCCAGTGTTCCATCCAGTGCCTTTGTCAGTGTGAAGGTCACTGTATCGGATTCCGGCAGACCGGCTTCCTGCTTCAGACCGAACCGCTCATCCTTAAGCTCCGAGGAGAGATACTGATTGACCACCAATAGATTGTCCTTATGGAAGTAAAAGCTTTCTCCGAGCTTTGTGAAGTTTTCCATCCCCGAACCGGTACAGCACCAGAACTTCGTAAACTGCTCCCCGTATACCTTAAAATATCCGCTCGCCATCGGCTGGAAATAGGTTGTCATACCGGTTTCCGGATTCTGCGAAGAAAGTATCGAATTAAAGAACGTGTTCTCATACCAGTCCGCATACTTAACATCGCCGGTAATCAGGAACAACAGCTTCGTCAGCTTGAGCATGTTGTAGGAATTGCAGGTTTCGCAGTTGCAGTTTGTTCTCTCGTTATCCAGCACATTATCCTGACCGAAATGTTCCCATTCACTGTTACCGCCGGTAATATAGGAATGATTCTCTGTCACAAGTGTCCAGAATTTTTCCGCATAGTCAAAATAGATTTCCTCGCCGCTGACGACATAACACTTCAATGCCCCAAGGAACTTCGGAATCGTCGTATTGGCATGAAGGTTATTTAACACATCAGCACCCGGCTCGGCATGCAGCACCTTGTCAAACAGCGCCGTCTGGTCGAACGCATGCGCAGCTTCCAAATGCTCGGTTTTTCCGGTAATTAAGTAGACATCATACAGGCAGTCATTCATTCCGCCGTACTCAATGCCAAGCACCGTATTTCTTGTTGCCGCACTCCAGGAAGAGGTTCTTGCGTAGACCCAGTCGGCAAGCTTAGAAACCGTTTCCGCCGCAGTTGCCTTAATTTCAGCAACTACTGCTTCCTCCGCAGCGTCTGCCGCTGTCATATTCGCAAGCGATACGAGTCCTTCCAGAATCTTATGCATCGTATACCACGGCACCCATGCCTCGGTTGTGATGTTCGTTTTATTTTTTTCCACATTGTCAAACTGCTGCTCGATATTGTTTCTGTTGCGTACCACGGCGCCAAAAATAAAACCGGTGCCGACGGCATCCTGACATTCCTTTAAGCCAACCGCCAAGTCACTCAAAATCGTCAGCAGTTCCTCTCTCTCTGCCTCGGTTGCATTTGCCGACTCATACGCCTGTACGCATGCCGTCAGATAATGTCCGAGTGTATGTCCGCCGATCAGCGAGTTTTCCCAGCCTGCATAGCGGATCGCGCCCTTACTGTCCAGTCCTGCCGTATCACGGAAGCCCGCCAGAAGTCTGTCCGTGTCAAACGACGTCAGATACGCTGCCTCCTTTGCATACGCATTCACCAGATAGTCATCTGTCAGAGTTACCGCTGACAGCGAGAACTCCTCTAAACCGGTCAAGTCCATTTCTACCGTACTCCTTTCTGCCGCCCATGCAGGCGCTTTCACGCCTCCCGCACTCGTAAATGCAAGAGTCCCTGCAAGCAGCAATGCCACTCCATGTCTGATTCCCTTTCGCATAGTACCCCTTTCCGGGAGCGTATCCGCTCCCTTCACAAACCACTTTACCCCAAAGTGCATTCTGTTAATTCCATTATAACGTCAGACCGCTGTATACAACATTTTGAAAGGTTGTATTAGGTGTAAAAATGTTATATAATTCTTTTTAACAGGAGGAAGCGCCATGCAGTTTATCAGCTTTGACACAGAAAAGGATTTCACGTATCACTGGTGCGGGAAGTTTGTTTCCCCGGACAGCGAATGGATACACCTGACAAGAAACCTTACTGACTATGAGCTTATTGTAGTTACAGAGGGTACTCTTTTTATTGCCGATGACACGCAGGAATATACCGTCCTTCCGGGTGAATATCTTTTGATGACCCCGACTGTCTTCCAGCATGGTGTGAAATCCTCACAGTGTTCCTTTTACTGGCTGCATTTCGGATACCATAAGGAGCAAAACGACCATGCCCTGCTCCTAACCTCCGATGACATTGCCTATACACCGGGGCAGCTTCTTCTGCCGAGGCAGGGTGCGCTTGCCTCCTTAGACCGTATCATCATTCTGATGAAGCAGCTGCAGGACTCCGACCGCCGCTATCGGGAAGCCACCTTAAACCGTTACTTATGCAGTGCCATTCTTGCCGAAGCCTCGCTGCAGGCTCGCACCTATCCGTCCTACGAAAGCCACATCTTAAAGGAACAACTCTATCAGGATATCCGTGACTATGTTTTCTGGCATATCGGAGAGAATCTCAAGGTATCCCAGGTAGCGGACTATTTCGGATACAATGAAAAATACCTGACGACCTTTTTTAAAAAGCGCTCGGGTATTTCGTTAAAGCAATATATCATTCAGGTAAAAATGGAGCGGGCGAAGGCCGAATTAAGCGAAACAAGTCATCCTGTTTCACAGATTGCCTTTTCTCTCGGCTTTGACGATGCCCACAATTTTTCCAATGCATTCCGCAGGGTGACCGGGCTTTCCCCCAGTGAATACCGTGACAGCTATAACCGCCATAACGTGTATCCGGTGTAAGACTTTTATTTCTGTTTATTATACCTGACATTATGGGGTATGTTTCCGTCTTAACGACAAATTACTGTAGATATTTGAAAGGAGAGAAAAACAATGAAACAGGCCAAACGTCACTATGAACTATTCTATCACGAAGGAGCACAGCTTATCCGGCTCATTCTCTGTGTCCTCGTTTTTACATTCTTGGGACTTCTAACCGCTTGTACACAGAATGCGGATAAGTCTGACCAGTCGGAAAAAAGTCCAACCGAACCGATTGATACGCCTGCTCCGACCGAAAGCGTTTCTCTCCCATGCGTCCTTTTCAGCATGCCGAGCGGTTTCTACGAAAGTCCCTTCGAGCTTACGCTTACCTGTAACGTGCCGGATGCCACGATTTACTATACCACGGACGGCACGATACCGGATGCTGGCGACACACGGTATGAGGAACCGATTACCTTACGAGGTAAAACTCCCTCCAGAAACATTCTTAGTGCCAGAAAGGATGTCAGTGCGGGCAACACCTATGTTCCGAAAGACAACGTAAAAAAGGCACATATCATCCGTGCCGTTGCCTTCCTTCCGGACGGTTCCATGACGCCTGTTACCTATGGCACCTATTTTATCGGAATCAGTCAGGAAAAAGAATACGGAACGACTCCTGTAATTTCCCTGATTACGGAACCGGAGAATCTGTTTGACTTCGAAACCGGCATCTATGTACTTGGAAAAACGCACGAAGACTGGCTGGCCGAAGACCCTTCCCGTGCCAATCTGCCCGGCTGGCAGCACATCGCCAACTTTTCAAACAGTGGAAAGGAATGGGAGCGTCCGGTATCGGTAGAATACATTTCCGCAGACGGGGTTTCCGAATTTCAAATCGACATGGGACTGCGGATTATGGGCGCCGCTTCCCGAAACAGTCTGCAAAAAAGTCTGAAGCTGATAGCAAGAGAAGAATATGGCGCGAAGTCACTCAAATATGAGCTGATTCCGGGCAATCTGCGCTCCGACGGCACCGGGCTTCTGACAAAATACAAGTCCTTTGTTCTGCGTAACGGCGGAAACGACTGTGACTACGCGAAGTTCCGTGATCCGCTGCTGCAGCAGCTGGTCAGCCACCGTCGCTTTGAAACATTGCAGTCCACTCCATGTGTTGTATTTCTCAACGGAGAATACTGGGGTGCCTACAGTCTCACAGAGGATTACAGCGACAACTACATAGAAAACAACTATGGCATCGATAAGGATAACGTCGTCATCGTAAAGTGTGGTGCGATAGAGGATGGCAAGGACGAAGACATCGAACTCTACTATGAAATGTATGATTTTATCACCGGAAACGATATGTCGATAGAAGAAAACTATGCAAAGGCCTGCTCCCTGCTTGATATGGGTTCCTTCCTTGACTACTGTGTCTTCGAACTTTATGTCTACAATCAGGACAGCATGTTTGAAAACAACAACTGGCGGATGTGGCGGGTCAGAACGCCGGATAAAAGTGAGGACCTGTGCGACGGTCTCTGGCGCATGATGGTATACGATACCGATTTCTCCACCGGCATTTATGACGGCGGAAACAACTACAATACAGATAACATTACCGATAAAATTACTGCCGTATCCGCTGCCGCAAGGAAAGAACTGCTCTCCTACCGTGCGCCGATTGAGCTGTTCCGTTCTCTGTATCAGAATCCGCGCTTTCGGAATGAACTGATTCTGACGCTTTGTGATATGCGAAATGCTGACTTTAACCCTTCCACCGTAAAGGATACGATGGATGAGATGGCGGCAGTTTATGAAACACTGGTACCGGATACGTTAATGCGTTTTGGTCCGGAATGGGCACTCTATCAGGAAAACGGAAAACAGTATTATGCAGATAAAATCAGCGAACTGCGTACCTTTTTAAACGGAAGATACAACGCGATGCCGGGAATTATGAAACGCGCCTTTGGGCTTGGAATTATGACAAAACTGACGCTTACAACTCCCGACGCCTCCCTTGGAACCGTGCAAATCAATCATACTCTGCTTGATTTATCGGAATCGTTTTCCGGTCTGTATTTTGAAGACTCCACTATCACATTGACTGCCGTTCCGGCAGACGGCTGCCGTTTCGTCGGTTGGGAGGACCCGTCCGGTATTCTTTCTGATACAACCAGTCAGACGGTTTCTATTCAGCTGACACACAGCTACGCCATAAAAGCATTGTTTGAAAAGAAGTAACACCATCGTGCGGCTGTCCTTGTGAAAAGCACCGGAATGTGATATGATAGGAAAGAACTTTTCCGCGCAGAGGCTGTCACGGAACCAATAATCACAGAAAGAGGGTTTACAGTATGGACGAAGAATTATCTATGAAGGATTTTGAAAAAGAGCTCGCAGGCTCCTTCCGGGAGCTGGCTCCGGGTGACGTGGTAACCGGAACCGTCATCGGCGTGTCGGATACGGAAGTCACCGTCGATTTGAATTATTATACCGAGGGTTTAATTCCGCTTGAGGAGTTAAGCAATGACCCTCGCTTTTCCATTAAAGCGGACATACAGCCCGGCGATACCGTAACGGCTGTTGTTCTCCGCGAAAACAAGGAAGGTGTTCTCATTTTGTCCAGAAAGCAGGCGGACGATCTGCTTGCCTGGGATAAGCTAAAGCAGTTGATGGAAGAAAAGACTCCCGTAACCGTAAAGATTGCCGCAGCAACCAATGCCGGGGTTACTACCTATCTCGAAGGCATCCGTGCTTTCATTCCGGCCTCCAAGCTCGCCCTGACCTATGTGGAGGATGTTTCCTCCTATGTCGGACAGACCGTTCAGGCTGTTGTCATTACCGTAGATGAGGAAACCAAAAAGCTTGTTCTCTCTGTCAAAGATGTCCTTAAGGAGCAGGAAGCTGCAGAGCGTAACAGCCGCATTGCCCGTCTTCCTGTCGGTACGGTGGTCTCCGGAACCGTAGAAAAGATTACTCCTTACGGCGCTTTTGTGACAATCGGGGACGGCTTAAGCGGTCTTGTCCACATCTCCCAGATTTCCGAGAAGCGCATCAAGTCTCCTCATGAGGTCATCAAAGAGGGCGATACCGTAAACGTTAAGATTATCGATGTCAGGGACGGCAAAATCAGCCTCAGTATGAAGGCTGCCGCAGAAAAGGAAGAACCTGCCGAAGAGCTTTGCGAAGCGGCACCGGAAACCTACACCTCCAATGACTATGAAGCGCCGACACTCGGTGATTTACTGAAAAATTTCAAGCTTTAAATGTTTGCCGAAGGAGGATTCGTATGGGTATTGTAGTCATCGGAGCGGTTTTTGTAGATATTAAGGGCTATCCTCTGGACGCTTATATTCCAAACGGCAGAAACGCCGGTACCGTGGAACAGGTACACGGCGGTGTCAGCCGGAATGTTGTGGAGGATATCGCCAATGTGGAGCTTCGTCCAACCTACGTCAGTCTGGTAGATGCCACCGGCATCGGTGAGGACGTCATCCGCAAATTGAAAAACCACAAGGTCAACACCGATTACATCCGTCAGGTTCCGGACGGGATGGGTACGTGGCTTGCCATCTTTAACAACGACGGAGATGTCTGCGCTTCCATTTCCAAGCGTCCGGACTTAACCCCTATCCTTACTGTTTTAGAGGAACAGGGGGATGAAATCTTTCAAAATGCGGACAGCATTATCATCGAAATTGATATTGACAAGGATATCGTAAAGAAAGTATTCAAGTACGCGAAAAAATACAACAAGCCGATTTTTGCCGTTGTTGCCAACATGAGCCTTGCCACCTCCCGTCGTGACTTTTTGCACGACACGGACTGCTTCGTCTGCAATAAACAGGAAGCCGGTATGCTGTTTTCCGATGACTATACGGAAAAAACACCGGAGGAAATGGCAGAAATTCTTGCTGACAAGGTAGTTAAGGCTCAGATTCCGAGCATGATTGTCACACTGGGAAGCGAAGGTGCCGTCTACGCCGACCTTCACGGAGACAAGGGCATCTGCCCTGCAAGAAAGGTCCATGTCAAGGACACGACCGGAGCGGGCGACGCGTTCTGTGCCGGAGCCGCCATCGGACTTACTTACGGAAAGAGTCTGAAGGAGTCCTGCGAAATCGGAACGACGCTTGCTGCATCGGTTATCTGTACCTCCGAAAATGTCTGCCCAAGATTTCTCCCAAGCGAATTTGGGCTGGATGTAACAGTACAGGACTAAAAGCATGCGCCGCCATGCGTATCTATGACAAAAGGGGATGTTGCCTGAGGTGACAGCATCCCCTTTTCTTACTACCTAAATCCTTATTTATTTTGTTTTCTGTGCTTCTTCCAGCTTTGTCTTACGACGGTTCTTTACTTCCTCGGACATCGGCTGAATGTCGCCTGCGGCAGTCAGTGCCATCTTCGTCAGAAGAGGTCCGAACAGTTCATAGATTAAGACTGCAAACAACGTGATGTTGCGAATCAGATTGCCCTGTGTACCAAGCTGCATCGCCGTTGTACACATTCCGAGTGCAACACCTGCCTGCGGAAGAAGTGTGATACCGAGATACTTGCAAATCTTCGGTTCACAGTGTGTTGCCTTTGCGCTTACAAAGGCACCAAGATATTTACCGAGCGAACGGAACAGAATATAAACCACACCGACTCCGACAATCGCAATATCCGCAAACACACCAAGCTCCAGCCCTGCGCCGCTGATGACAAAGAACAGGGCAAACAACGGTGAGGTCCATTTATCTGCCGACTTCATCAAATCCTCCGACAGCGGACAGATGTTGCAGAACACGGTTCCGAGCATCATGCAGACGAGCAGTGACGAAAAGCCGATGTGTACCGGTCCTATCGTAAAGCTTAGGTTTGACAGTGCCACTGTCAGAAATACAAAGGCAATCGTCATGTTCAAACGGTTGGTATTCGAGTTAAACAGCTTTTCTAACTGTGTCAGCAGCCAGCCCATCACCGCACCGAGCAGCAGGGAACAGATGATTTCTACAATCGGGTTTACCAGAATGGAAACCATGTCGACCGTTCCGCTGACGATGGTCTTTGCGATGCCGAACGAAACCGCAAACACAATCAGACCGACTGCATCATCAAGCGCTACAATCGGAAGCAGAAGCTGCGTCAAAGGTCCCTTCGCCTTATACTGTCTTACTACCATCAGGGTAGCTGCCGGAGCCGTTGCCGTTGCAATCGCACCAAGCGTCAAAAGCTGTGCGGTTGACAGCTTATCCGGCATCGCCAGATGTACGACAAACAAGGCCAAATCTACAAGAATCGTTGCAACAATTGCCTGAAAAATACCGATGACAAATGCCTGCTTTCCGATTTTCTTCAAATCACTGACTCTGAATTCATTTCCGATAGAAAAGGCAATAAAGCCTAATGCTACCTGGGAAACCACAGCCAGAGAGCCTACTTCCTCCATTGAGGAAAAGCCCAGCCCCTCCAGACCGAATGCTCCGATGCAGTAAGGGCCAATCAGCACGCCCGCAATCAGGTATGCCGTTACCGCCGGAAGCTTGAACGGCTTAAACACTCTGGTCATAAGCAGTCCTGCCAAAAGGGCAATGGATACCGATAATAATATGTTCATAACTTTCCTCCCTCATGTTCTTTCATTAATGCAGGCATATCATACGCCAATTTTTTTTCAAAATCAAGAGGGAAAGTAATCGAAAGAAACGGATTTTTTCAGGACTACTGCAAAAAGCGGGCTGCCGACTGTTCCAACTGCGCCTTTGCCCTGCGTATTTCCTCCAGCTCGCTCCCGGTCACTTTATCGACACGCAGCTTTCCAAGACACTTCTGCAAATTTGCACAGTCCTTTTTCACCTGCTTTTTCTCTGCCTTGTCCGCCTGCTTTCCGGCTGCCGTCAGCGCCGACTGTACCCTGGCAAGCAGCTGATTTGACTCCCCGGAAAGCGTCAGGGCTTCCCTTCGCAGGTTATCGATTCCTGCATACTCTGCTGCATCCCGCATTGCCTGCTCAATCTCCGCATCCGACATTCTGTCCGATGCGGTTATTGTAATGGACTGCTCCTTTCCGGTATCCAAATCCCTTGCCGAAACTTTTAAAATGCCGTTGGCATCAATATCAAACGCTACTTCAATCTGAGGTACCCCTGCCGGAGCTTTTCTGATTCCCTTCAGCCGGAAGTTGCCGATGAGCTTATTATCCCGCGCCATTGCGCGCTCTCCCTGAAGTACGTGAATTTCGACATTGCTCTGATAAGGAGCGGCAGTGGAAAAGATTTTCGAGTATCTGGTCGGTATCGTTGTATTTCTTTCAATCAGTCGTGTAGCAACACCGCCCACTGTCTCAATGGAAAGACTCATCGGAGTTACGTCAAGGAGCAGCAAATCCTTTCCCGTACCTGCTGCCACAAGTGCGTTCCCCTGCAGCGTGCTTCCGAGTACCGCAGCACCAAGTGCCACACATTCATCCGGATTGATGTTTTTGGACGGCTCTTTTCCGGTCAGTTGCCTTACCCTTTCCTGTACCGCCGGAATTCTCGTGGAACCGCCGACCAGGAGTACCTTTCCAAGCTCGGACGGAGCAATCCCCGCATCCTTTAAAGCGTTCTGAACCGGAGCAGCCGTGCGCTCAATCAGGTCATACACCAGCTCCTGAAATTTTGCCCTGCTCAGGTTCATATCCAGATGCACCGGTTCTCCCTTTAACTGCGTAATAAACGGGAGGTTGATATTCGTAGTTTCCGCACCGGAAAGCTCCTTCTTTGCCTTTTCCGCAGCCTCTTTAATCCGATAGTATGCCGTTACATCCTTTGATAAATCCACCCGGTTCTGTGCTTTAAATTCACGCACAATCCAGTCTGCAATTCTGGCGTCGAAATCGTCTCCGCCAAGATGATTGTCTCCTGCCGTTGCCAATACCTCGATCACACCGTCCGCTATTTCAATGACCGACACATCAAAGGTACCTCCGCCGAGGTCATACACCATGACTTTCTGCGCCTCTCCGTGATCCAGCCCGTAGGAAAGTGCCGCACTCGTCGGCTCGTTGATGATTCGCAGTACATGTAAGCCGGCGATTTTTCCGGCATCCTTTGTCGCCTGCCGCTGCACATCATTAAAGTACGCCGGTACGGTAATAACGGCATCTGTTACCGTTTCTCCCAGAAAAGCCTCCGCATCCTTCTTTAACTGCATCAGCACCAGGGCACTGATGGTCTGCGGCTTGTATTCCTTTCCGTCGATGTTTTTGCTCCAGTCCGTACCCATGTGGCGCTTTACCGATGTAACGGTCCGCTCTGCATTTGTTGCAAGCTGTCGCTTCGCCGCCTCGCCGACCAGCCGCTCGCCCACCTTGGTGAACGCCACGACGCTCGGTGTGGTCCGCATTCCCGTTTCATTCGGTATAATGACCGGCTCGCCGTTTTCTACAACTGCCACACAGCTGTTTGTTGTTCCCAAATCAATTCCGATTACTTTGCCCATTGATATCATTCTCCATTCCGATTGATGATTTATTTCCTATTGTATTGCGTCAAATACCTGAAATCAATGGGGTTATAATCTTTTTACAAATAGGATATCCTTTGGTTATTTGTTTTATGGATTCTTTCTAAAAGTGCGTTCAAAGAAGCTGCCGAAGAGTCTGCCGGACTAAGCACCTTCCGCTTCCTCCTGCTTTCCGCCCAGCAAAAAGCCGTATTTCATCGGGTCCTGCCCGTCAATTACCCACTCATTATATCCTGTAATATAAGCGCTGCCCGTAATCTGCGGTATGATTCCTTTTCTTCCTTCGATATCCACCTCCTGTACTGCCTCCCCACGAAACAGGGAGCCGGTAATACTCTCATAGATAAACTCTTCATGAAGCCCCAGCTCGCCTTTGGCATAAAGGGTTGCCAGCTTTGCGCTTGTTCCCGTTCCGCACGGAGAACGGTCTACCTGACCGTCTCCAAAAATGACACAGTTTTTCATATTGGCATTTCGATTGCCTGTATGAGAATAAAACTCTACCAAATCTACCGTGGTAATATCCAGATAGGGATGTCTGATTTCCACATTCTCATTGACGGAAGTTAGCAGTTCCATCCCCAGTTCCGTAATGGCATCAATGTTCTCCAGTTCCAGAGGCAGTCCGATGCTCTCCGCATCTACCATGGCAAAAAAGGAGCCCCCAAAGGAAATATCGTAGGAAATAGTTCCCCACTTCCGTGTCTTAGTTTTCAGCTTTTCCTTATATAGAAAAGCCGGAACATTCAGAATGCTGACCTCAACAGCTTCTCCGCCAACCACGTGCACTCTGGTGCGTATCATTCCGGAAGGCGTATCCAGCACAACCTCCGTATACGGCTCCGAAACCGGAACCATCCCGGTTTCTACCAGCATGGAAGCTGTACCTATACTGCCGTGTCCGCACATGTTCAGGCATCCCCCACTGTCCAGAAAAATCACTCCGTAATCTGCTTCCTCATGGACAGGCTCTGTTAAGAGTGCCCCAAACATGTCGCGGTGTCCTCTCGGCTCCAGCATAATAGCAGAACGAAGGAAATCATAATGCTCCACCAAATACTTCTTTTTTTCCATCATCGTCCTTCCGGGCAGTTTAGGGAACCCGTCATAGACGATTCTGGTAGGCTCACCCATCGTATGTGAATCAATTGTTTTGATATGATATGCATACTTTTGCAATACCGGCTGTATCATTCTTCATCCCCTCTTCTACGCACTCGTTCCTCACTACAGGCAGACCTGCTGCCCGAAAATTAAACATTGTGACGATACTCGTAAGGCAGTACCTTTGTCTGATTGTAGCCCGGACAATCACGTACCCACTCTAACGATTCTTTGATAATTGCTGTCTGCATCGGAATATTATTCGGTTCACCGGCATTGGAGCCAATCGGTACATGCGGTGCCGTAATACGCGGTGCTCCCTGCTGACGTGCAATCGGCGGAAGTGCTGCAATTACAACACAGCTCATACCTGCCTCTTCACAGCATCTGGTAACAATTGTCGCAGAGCGATGACAGGTTCCGCAGCCTCCGGTACACAGTACAATATCCACTCCCTGCTCCTTTAATTTTCTGGCAATCTCCGGACCTGTTTCATTCTGAAACTTCTCCACGTTTCCGCCGCCGCCCATAAAGGTATAGGTTTCGCGGGACAGTGAGCCGATGAAGCCCTCCGCCACCAGTTCATGCAGACGGTCTATCGGGAACATCGCATTGACATCCTTATTGATGTCGGAATTATCAAATCCTCCGTGAGTTACCATCAGTTCCGAAGACGGTGTATCAAACTCAATCGTGCGATAGGAGAAGTCACCCGACGTATTAAACGGTGTCTGGCTCTTTTTATGGATCCCGCCGGCTGTAATAAATGCTACCCTGCATTCACTTAACGGCTTTTTTAATTCGGTAAATACCGGAACCGGAGTCACCGGTACAAAGATTTCGGACTGCATGCCCTCTACTGTTGTTAATTTCATGATCATTACCATTCCTTTCCTTAGCCTGCAATCTGATGCAGCAGGCACAAATTTACACACCGGTCTGTCTAAATCGATTCTGCCGGTATCTCCCGTTTTCCTATTACGTGCATCGGACTAAAGTAAAACTCTATATTCTGGCCTTCTTTCAAAGGCACATCCGTAAATACGAAGCGTCTGGGAACCGCGACGGTACCAAGCTCATTCATGATATCCGCCTTAATTGCAGTATCATTGACTTCCGTAATGATACCGCCTACCAGACAGGGTTCCAATACTCTGTCACAGCAGATAGAACTGCTGTCATAGTCATAGGGTGCTTCATTTACCTGAAGATAGCTGAAATAGAACTGCATTTCATGCCCCGGCTTAAGCTGCATTTCTTCCAGCACAAGAGCCCTTGGCACTGTAATAACCCCCAGTCTCCCATGCAGATGCACCTTGACAAAGTCACCCTTCACTTCTTTTACCAGTCCGCCCATCAGAACAGGATTAATGATATAGTCCATCGCTTTCATCAGTGTAAGGTTCCGTTGTCTAACAAGACGGTTTCCGGAAGTCCAAGCAGCTTATTGTTTGCATTGATGACATCATTACTCCATTTCTTTGGTGCAGGTTTGATTTCCACACCTGCCATTTTGTTTTTCAACATCTGAATGGCACGGGCAGCTACCTCTCTGGTCACACAGGAGCAGCCTGCCACATTGTTTTCAAAACCGCCCTGGTCCATGTTTTCCTCTACCATGGCAGTTGCATATTCATTTCCTACTACCAGCTGTCCCTGATATGCGCAGAAGGATACGCCGACTACCGGAATGCCTCTCTTTCCTGCCTGGCCGATGTGCTGTATAAAGTCAATGTGGTTGTTTCCGAAGCCTTCTGTTGTAATAATGCATCCGTCAATATCCAGGGATTCCAGTAAGGAACCAAGCCGTTCGGATACCCACAGCTTTTCGTCGTTTACCTGAGGCGAGCCGACAAAGACAACTCCTACCAAATCCATTTCTTCATCCGCAGCAAGTCCCTCTACCAGAGGCTCACGGATATAGTGACGCGTCATCTCCTTTGTTGCAGGCCCGATGCAGGTCAGAGCATGAATGGAACCGTCACGTACCTGATTCGGAGTCAGAATAATCGGCACATTGCCGCAGTCGACATTTTTCTGTCCGCCTAAGATACCGCAAGGCTCCGTAGGGCAGATAACATTATCGTGCATGGCACCCTGACCCATGATTTCCTTGACCAGAACGACACGCGGATTTCCCGGTCTGCGGACATCCTCACATACTTCCTCTCTGACAATATCACCCTCGTACTTTTTCAGTTCATTTCTGACTGCCTGAATCACATAATCCTGACACTTATGGGCAGCAAACGGACCCGGTCTGGTCATTCCGGACAGTCTCTGAATCACAACATTACAGCGAATAATGATATCGTTTTCGTCTGCACAGCCCGGATGTCCAAAATACATTTTTTCGTCAAGATAGCCTTCCGAGGAGCCGAATTCATGTACCTGTACCCCATCCTCATCTACACCGGTCAGCATAAAGACAACGCCGTCTGCGACCTTGGTAACACCGCTTCCAAGCTCGCCCTCCACCTTGGTGGCAATCGGACACACATCCATAATCGTCTCGGTATAGATGTGACGCTCCTCAGGCCGGATGACGGACAGCTCCATGCTCTTGCAGAGAGGATCCTCTAACACTGCTTTCTTTACGATGCTTCCGTCAATCGTAATCTTGCCGTTTTTGATGGAGGTTTCCGTTCCGATTTCCGCATCTGTAATTTTTATGTGCTTTTTGATCAGTGTACGAATTACCTTTTTCTCTTTTTTCACTGCTTCCTCAACCGTCTGTACAGGCTGAACCGGCAATGCTGCCATCCCTGAAAATACCGGAATATCCATGCTCAGATTCTCCAGCTTTTCTGCTTTTCCGATTTCAATGTGAATCATTCCATTCCCTCCTACGCTTGTCTTTATCACCGGTGCAAAGGCCTCCGTCGCAGTTGCCGCCGTTTTCTTTGCTTCCTCTGTGTTGCCTTCCTTCGCCTCGTTTACTCTGTCCAATACCTCCCTGGTAATCGGTGTGAGAGCTTCCACATCCTGTAACAGTGTGGAACCGAGTACCTGTTCAATCCTTAATCCTTCTTCGCTCAGTTCCAGAAGCCCCGCTTCTATCATATCTTCAAAAAGAGACGGGTCCTCCAAATCCGCGGCCCCGATTACCAGCCCCTTCTGTCTGCGGCAGCAGAATATTGCCGGGTCCTTCAAATGCTGCTGCAGGGTTTCGTTTGTAATTGACATTGTTTTTCCTCCATCTGATTTTTTTATTTTTCAAGTCGAACGCACGTGAGACTTGGCGCGCGATTCTGGTCAGCTTTGCTGACATCTTCCGAACAGAATCGCTGCGCATCCTCGCGGAGCGTTTATCTTGGAAGGAGATTGGACTCCCACCAAGACTGACTTGTTATCACTCACCACCTACAGAGGTGGGAGTCTCATCTCCTTTCAAGATGAATCTTACGAATCATTCTCTGATTGACTGCGCGCATCGCACCGTCCGTACAGTGGTATACCGGCAGGCCAAGCTTAGGTGCGCAGCTCATTACCGTATTGGAGCAGTCGGTGCAGTTACTGATGAGCACAGCCTGTGCACCCGCTTTTTTTAACGCCATAACTTTCTGCACCTGTCCCGGACACTTGCCCGGATTTTCGCATTTCAGTCCGCTCTTTACAGGATGAGCCTGCTTACAGTACTCCACTCCTACAACCTCGGAACCCATACTTTCTGCAAGTTCCGTCAGCCGTTCTTTATTTGCTCCGCAGGCACAGACTAAAAGTCCAAGCTTCTCCTTCCTTCCCATAAAGCACTCTGTTGCAATGAGTCCGCCGGTTGTTTTTACTACCGGCTCCGACAATCCGGTTCTTTTTCCGGTAAAAGGACCACCCATAATCAGTTCGCCGTATCCTTCTGCCAGACCTCCTGCCCTTTCAAACATATCTGCCACGGATATCCCGATAGGAACATCTTCAAACACCTGAATCAGGTTTTCGTTTCCTTTCAGCTTTCCGGCAACCGTCAGGTTTTTATCAATCAGCGGTTTTCTTAAGTCCACTGCCTCCTGAATTCTGCAGGCGGTTTCTGCGTTGATTACAACTGCATGTGCTTCTGTCGGAAGACTTTCCACGCTAAGCAATACTCCTAACGTTTCACGAAGAATGGCTCTCTCCTCTCCCATCGGATACAGATTCGGCAGCAGGGCAATCCGGATTCGCTCATCACTTAATACCTCGCGCAGGCGTGCAACCGCTTCAGTATGCATTTCTTTTATGGCAATGATGCCTTTGTTTACCTTTACCACATCCATCACAATCTGTAATCCGCGAATCAGCTGTTCCGGATGTTTCGTAATTGCTGCAATATTATGTTCCAGAATCGGTTCGCATTCTGCGGCATTAATCACCACCACTCCGTCGGATGGTAATGGTACAGCAAGCTTTGCATACGTTGGAAAACCTGCTCCCCCCAGTCCGACAATTCCCGCTTCCTCAATCAGTGCAAGCGGAGTATCCTGTTGTAACGGTACATATCCGTCCGACTGTATTTCATCCGCCAATATCACAATTTCACTTTCATTTACCTCTGTTACAACACCGGATACACTGGAATAAATGTTGGCTCCCAACTGATTTTCTCCCTTAAAAGCAAGCAACTGCCCACGAACAATTTTGTCACCTTTGACAATTGTTGGGGCAGTTGGCACTCCGATATGCTGCTTCAAAGGAAAACGGAATCGTTTCTTCACGTTCTCACTCCTCTGCGTTCAATTTGATTTGATTATAGCCACAAGACTCCGATTTGTAAAATGAAGTTTTCTCTCCGCAGCATGACAAAACCTCATTGCTGCTTTTCTTTTTTCCTTTTTCTATCATGACAGGTTCTGATTCCTTCCATTACATTTTTTCATGTCAAAGATGTTGACAATGAAATTTTCTAAGATTATACTATTTATCATAACAAAGGCGTTAAAGACTTTTCTTTAGCGCCTTTTTCTTTGTTCCGGAAAGGAAGGAAACACGATATGGATATAAAAAAATGTTCCCTTTTTGCAGATGTCGCAAAAACAGAAAATTTTACAAAAAGCGGAGAACGTCTGGGGTATACCCAGTCCGGTGTCAGCCATATTCTGAAATCTTTGGAGACCGAAGTAGGGTTCCCCCTGTTTATACGGACAAAGCAGGGAGTAAAGCTGACCTCTAATGCGGAACGAATTCTTCCCACTGTGCGCTCTCTTCTGTCCATGCATGAAAATCTGGAACAGATGATTAATGAGATTAATGGTCTGGAAACCGGTCAGCTTACCATCGCTACCTTTTCCAGTATCTCCATTCACTGGCTGCCTAAAATCATCCACCACTTCCGGGAAATTTATCCGAATATCAATATTCAATTAATGGAGGGTGGTACCGATGACATTGTGGAATGGGTAGAGAATGACCTGGCGGACTTCGGGCTCTTAAGTGAGCGTGAGCTGAATCTGTTAGAATTCATCCCACTCTGCGAAGACCCGCTGATGGCAGTTCTTCCTAAGGATCATCCGATTCCCGAATCCGGCTCTTTTCAAATTTCGGACTTCAATGACCGGAACTTTATCATTTCTGCAATGGGTACGGATTATGATGTCCACTATGCTCTGGATACTTCAGAGGTAAAGCCGAATATTCTGTTTTCCTCCAAGGATGACCATGCCATTATTTCCATGATTGCAAACAAGCTCGGAATCAGTATCCTTCCCAAGCTGGTTATCCGCAACTTCGAGGACCAGATAGCCTCCTATCCTTTAGAACCGTTTTATCAAAGAACACTCGGCGTTGCCGTGAAATCCAAAGAAAACATGTCACCGGCAGCCATGAAATTCTTAAATCTTACAAAAGAAATGCTTCCGCAGCTCAACTGACGGAAGCATTCTATAAATGTGAAATCCATTTGTCTACTTACAAAGCTTTTCTGTACAGCATCAGAATATCTTCTTTTGTGGTGCTTCTTGGATTTACCGCAACATTTCCGCTCTTCATGGCGTCCTCTGCCATGGCATCGAGCTTATCTTCTGTTACTCCTACTTCGCTTAAGGATGCCGGGATTCCAAGCGCCTTATTCAGCGCCTTCAGTTCCTCTGCCAGCAGTTCCGGAGCAAAGTGTTCCGAAGGAACCGCTTCTCTTGAAATATAACGATAGATATTCCGGTACTTCCCCCTGTCTGCCAGGGCATTGTATTCCACAATCACCGGCAGTAAGATGGCATTCGCCACGCCGTGAGGCACATTAAAATAGGCACTGACCGGATGACTCATTGCATGAACATTGCCGAGCCTTGCCCAGGAAAAAGCAATTCCCGCAAAGAGAGAGCCTACTGCCATTGCTTCCGCAGCCTCCAGGTTCTTGCGGTCTGCCACATAGGCACGGATATTTTTTCCGATCAGCTCCAGTGCCTTTTCTGCCATGGCATCAGAAAACGGAGAAGCCGCCTTGGAAATATAAGCCTCCAGGGCATGTATCATAGCATCCACGCCACAGGCTGCCGCTACCGAAGCCGGTGCTGTCGTAAGAAGCTCTGCATCCAGAATAGCGTATTTCGGAATCAGCTTATAGCTGAACACCGTCAATTTGTAATTGCGGCTATGGTCGGTAATCACAGAAAATGCCGTTACCTCAGAACCGGTACCTGCCGTCGTCGGAACCGCAATCAGGGGAACAATATCTCCCGGCACCTTTCCGCCGCCTTCGTATTCCGTAATGCTTCCGCCGTACTTTGCCACGACTCCGACCGCCTTCGCCACATCCATCGGCGAACCGCCGCCCAACGCAATAATAAAATCTGCTCCGCTTGCTTTAAATGCCGCGGTTGCCTTTTCTACTGTTTCCACAGAAGGGTTTCCCTCCGTTTCCGTAAAGGCATCCGTCTGTATTCCGGCCTTCTCCAATGCGTCCGCACATGTTGTTACAAGTCCGATTTTATTCAGATATGCATCGGAAACAATAAATGCATGCGTTCCGCCAAGCTCACCTGCCACCTGCGGAAGCTTTGCAAGACTTCCCCTGCCTACCGTGATATTTTGCGGAACCGAAAAAGTAAACTCTTTCATAATTTCCTCCCGATTCAAATTTAGCCTAACGCAAGGACAGACTCTCTGATAATCTCAGTTGCCTTATCGCAGTCTTCCTCTGTAATGATAAGCGGAGGAATCATACGGATGGTATGCGCACCGATTGCTGTAATCAGCAGATGGCGATGCAGACACTCGTGTTTTACCTCTACCCCTGAAATACTGTCATCAAATTCCACGCCGACTAACAATCCCTGTCCTCTGACCTCCTTCACATGAGGAAGTGTCTTTAACTTTTCCATGAAATATGCGCCTGTTTTTTTCGCATTGTCTGCCAGATTGCGCTCCAACAGTTCATTGACCTGTGCAAGCGCTGCCGCACAGCAGACCGGATGTCCCCCGAAAGTAGTTCCGTGGGAACCCCGATTAAATGCCTTTGCAACCTTCTCGGATGCGCAAATTGCACCGATTGGCATTCCGCCTCCTAATGCCTTTGCCATGGATACAATATCCGGCTTGATTCCGTAATTCATAAAGGACATCACTGCTCCGGTTCTGCACCAGCCGGTCTGCACTTCATCAATCAAAAGCAGCATTCCCTTTTCATCACAGAAGCTTCGGAGTCCTGTCATAAATTCCTGTGTAGCAGGATGTACGCCGCCCTCTCCCTGTACCGGCTCAATCATAATCGCAATCGTATCTTCCGTACATGCATCCTTAAATGCCTGCAGATTGTTGTATTCCGCGTAGGAAAATCCGTCCGTCATAGGGCCGAAACCAATCTGACAAGCGTTATGCGGCTGACCGGTAGCAGACATGGAACCAAAGGTTCTACCGTGGAAGCCCATGGCTGCAGTTACAATATGATACTTCTTCGGACCATAGGTTTCCACTCCGTACTTTCTTGCCATTTTAATCATGGCTTCATTTGCTTCCGTACCGGAATTCT
>JBJENV010000026.1:0-81379 GCA_051880375.1 Lachnospiraceae bacterium | reverse complement strand
TTCCCATAGAAACAACTTTCTCATTGACAACCAGCCCCGGCATACTCATAACACCGTATTCCATAACTTTCTCCAGGTCGGTAATGTACTCCACATCTACGGATAAGCCTGCATTTTTTACTGCTTCCTTTGTATTCTCATATAGCTCATGACAGGACTTACAGCCCGCGCCAAGTACCTTGATGCTTATCAAAGAATCTCCCGCATCATTACAGCAACAGTGTTCCGTTTCTGCATCCGCAGGGTTACTACCACAACAGCAACTGTTTTCTTCTTTCTTCTTTCCAAAACCTAATAATCCCATTTCTAAGTCCTCCTATAACTTATAATTTAAAAATACCATTCAAAATAGATGCCATCCTTTTTATCTTTCACCGGCATTGATCTCCGCATGGTGTCACATTATCACACCTTTTCGTCTTGCCCTCATAAAAGCGTCTGAGATTCTCCGGCAGCACATAGGTGTCATCAGAAGAAACCTGCGGACGATTCAGATGATTTAAAATTGCACTTGCCAACATCTCTTTGGTCGGTACGGTACATGTCTTACCTTGGTCTTTGAACACCCGGCAATCCACATCTGCACCGGCGATATCACTACAGCATCCACAATCTGACTCAAAAACACTTTCGAAAATATCCTGTCCGTTAACAAGGATTGTAGGGGAAGAAACGAAATGATACTGCTCCGCAATCTGTGCGGTTGCCATTTCATGCTTCCGGTAATCAACTGTATATCCTGCCAGTTCTAAAGCCGGACGGAGAACTTCAACCACTTCATCCAAAACAGTTTCCGTACTGATACAACGATCACAGGTATTCAAATCAAGATACAAATACTCAATATTCAATTTCCTGCAAGATACTGTATCCGTCTCAGAAGAACAGCAACAGCTTGAAGCCTTGCCCATAGTTCCGGTATCGCCAACATAGGAGATTGCGCCGGACGGACATTTTTTCTGACAACCATGGCAATGGTCTATGCAGTTATCCGGTTTTACTACTACCGGAACCGGAAATCTATTTTTGTCATAAACACCGTGCGGACAAAAACTCACACAAGTACCACACTCTGCACAAGCTAAAATATCTACAACAGGATACCACTTTTTTGCCATATTCTACCTCCTTATATTAACAAATACTGAAACGCATTAAAGAAATATCCGACAAGGATAATTCCAATCGTGCAAATCGCAATAAAAATTCCCAGAAGCTTCGGTTTTACTGCTTTCTTTAACAGAATCATCGACGGCAGCGAAAGTGTGGTTACGCCCATCATGAAAGAAAGCACAACGCCTAATCTTGCTCCTTTTGCAAGCAGTGCTTCCGCAATCGGAATACAGCCAAAGATATCAGCGTACATCGGTACTCCGGCAATCGTGGCAATCATAACTCCAAACGGATTGCCCGTACCTAATACTCCTACAATCCATTCTTCCGGTATCCAGTTATGGATGATTGCACCGATGCCAACACCGACAAGCACATACGGAGTTACCTTTTTTGCAGTCGAAACAACCTGCTCCCACGCATACTTCAGGCGGTCTTTTTTTGTAAGTTCTTCCTGCGGGACATCGATCGCTTTCCCATTCCGGATAAATTCCTCTACCTGATGCTCCAGGTGCAGTTTCTCGATGAGTGTTCCCCCTGCCACTGCAATCACAAGCCCCACAACCACATACACTATAGCGACCTTCCATCCGAAGATACTCATGAGAAGCATCAGCGAACCCAAATCTACCATCGGAGAAGAAATCAGGAAGGAAAAGGTGACACCTAACGGAAGTCCCGCACCGGTAAACCCAATGAATAATGGTATTGACGAACAGGAGCAGAACGGAGTTACCGTACCAAGCAGGGCAGCTATGATGTTCGCCCATATTCCATGAAATTTCCCAAGTATTTTTCTGCTTCTCTCCGGCGGAAAGTAGCTTTGAATATAGGAAATCAGCAAAATCAGGAAGCCAAGCAATACCATAATTTTTATTGTATCGTAAATAAAAAACTGTACGCTTCCGCCTAACCTGCCGCCTGTGTCCAGTCCGACCGCTTCCAGCCCATTGCCGATGAGTCTGTTCAGCCATTTCATTCCCAGCACTTCATTTTGAAAAAAGTCCCCGATACTTTTTAACACAATAGCTCTCCTTTCATTGATACATCTAAATATTCAAATATATCTATTTTATAGGCATAAGAGAAGTCGTGGGAAGGAGCTTCATAAAACTACCCTTTACAACACGACTTCTTCACTGCCCCATCCGCAGGATGCTCAAAAGAATTCAAGTACTCTCTCATTTCCTTCAATCCCTGTTCTGAGACAGCATAGTGCATCCACTTGCCTTCTTTTCTTCCCTTCACGATTCCTGCATCACATAAAATTTTCATATGATGCGACAAGGTCGGCTGTGTAATCCGCATTTCATCCAATATGCTGCAGGCACACCTTTCTCCATCCCGCAGCAGTTCCAGAATCCGTATTCTGTTCTCATCAGAAACTGCCTTAAACATGGAAGCCATTCTTTTATTATCCATACCTGCGTCACCTCACATCGACAAATATCTATGTATGATACCATACCACATACATAGATATTTGTCAATATATTTTCAATTATAAGCAAGGGGCTGCGTAACAAAGCTGACAAGTGCCGGTCTGCCGCCTCGCCGTTGCTTCATTGAACCGCCGGTTTCTCATTATTTAAACACGTCCTGCAGTACCTGAACCATTTCTTCTATATTGATTGGTTTTGAAAGGAAGCCATTCATGCCGCAGTCTGCTGCAGCCTTCCGGTCCTCGTCAAACGCATTGGCAGTCATAGCCAGAATCGGAATCGCAGCCAGCGCAGGATTCTTCAGTGCCCGGATACGTCTTGTAGCTTCATAACCGTCCATAATCGGCATCTGAATGTCCATGAGTACCAGGTCATAATCCCCCGGTCTGGAAGCAGATACCTTGTTTAAAGCTATCTCTCCGTCTTCCGCGATATCGATCCGGAAGCCGTAGCCTCCAAGAATCTCACTTGCAATCTCCCGGTTCAGTTCGTTATCCTCTGCCAGCAGTATTTTCTTTCCGCTAAAATCAACTGTTTCCTTCGTATTGGACAAAACGGCTTCTTTCCGGGCCTTCTGTTGCCCCATGGCAGTCAGTAAGGACTCCCTCAAATCGGACATAAACATCGGCTTGGAGCAGAAGGCGGTTACACCGGCTGCTCTCGCCTCCTCTTCAATATCACTCCAGTCATAAGCCGTGAGAATGATAATCGGGGTATCGTCCCCCAGACGGCGGATTTGTCTGGTAACCTCAATGCCGTTCATATCCGGAAGCCGCCAGTCGATGATATAGGCATGGAACGCATCGTTGACTTCCATGGCCTGTCTGGCACGAAGCACCGCTTCCTTCCCGGACATGGTCCATTCCGAACGCATACCGACCTGAAGCAGCATCTTCGTTACACTGTCACAGGTATTGAAATCGTCATCTACCACCAGACCCTTCAGTCCCACAAGCTCTTTGATGGTCCCCACGCTCCTGCGTTCCGATTGCAGGCGCATCTCCAGACGGATGACAAATTCCGTTCCCTTATCCTGTTCCGTGTTCACCTCAATGGTGCCGCCCATCATGTCGATAATATTTTTGGAAATGGCCATACCCAAACCGGTCCCCTGTATTTTGCTGACCGTGGACGTACGCTCCCGCTCGAACGGATCAAAAATACGATCTGCAAACTCCCTGCTCATGCCGATTCCGGTATCCTTGATGCGAAACTCATACAGTCCTCTTCCTTCCGGCGCATTGTGAAGCTGTGCCACCCGGACGGAAACCGTACCGCCCGGAGGTGTAAACTTAATCGCGTTGGATAACAGATTCAGCAGAACCTGATTCAGTCTTAACTTGTCGCAGAACACATCTTCATCGGTTACATCCAGAGTGTCCATATACAATTCCAGCTGTTTTGCATGAATCTGCCCGCTGATAATGGTCTTTAGGTCATGGAGGATATCCGAAAGGTTCACTTCCGTTTCCTCCAGATGAATCTTTCCGCTCTCAATCCGGCTCATATCCAGCACATCATTGATCAGGGAAAGCAGATGATTGCTTGCCGACAGAATTTTTGCCAGGCAGTCCTTCACCTTCTCCGTATTCTCTGTATTAGCGGCTGCAAGAGTCGCAAAACCGATGACGGCATTCATAGGCGTACGGATATCATGGGACATATTGCTTAGGAAGGTACTCTTCGCACGGTTGGCACTTTGAGCGGCGCTCACTGCGACCTCCAGCTCCTGATTGATTTTTTTATCCTTGGTGCGATCCGACATCACAAGGATATACTTGTTATAGTCCTGAATCGTTCTGCATAGTGCAACCACGTGGAACCAGCGAAGCTCGCCTGTCTCCTGATGAATATATTCTCTGTCCCATTCGCCCTGCTGACCGGGGAGGATGGCAGACAGCTGTTCCAGAACAGGAGTCATACTGTCCTCCTGAAGTAGCCGGTTCAACTCCCGGATGTTCATGCGAACCTCTTTTTCCGGAATTCCGACCAGTTTTTCGACATTAGGACTGATATAGTCCACCCGGAAGGTAGCAGCATCCAGCATCAGGAATACGTCATCCACATTATTGGACAATGTGGTAAACAATTCCTCCCTGTAAAGGAGCTCCATGTCCTTTTTCTTCAGATTCTGCCGGTTTTTCCAGATGATATAAGCAAGCAGCGCCACGGCGAGCGTGGTTAAAATTCCGGACACCAGCAGCAGCGTGCTCGCCTGGAGCTTATTCATACTGGCATTGACCACCGAAGCCGGTACGACACCTAACACTGTCCAGTCTGCAAAGCCCGCCGACTCGTAGACCAGATAATAGTCCTTATTGTCCACGCGAAACAGCGTAATGCCGGACCGTTCATTTAAGAAATCCTCCTGAAGTGCACTAATCTCCTCACTGTCCATAGTGGAATATGTCTTCAACATGGCCAAGAAGTTATAAACGGTCTGCTGCTCGTCATTTGTGTTATCCACAACCACCCGTCCGTCCGAGTGGATTACATAGATACTGGACTGCCCGTCAAAAGCCGAAATTTTCAGCGTTTCCACTAAATCGGAGTTATTAAAGCTGATGGCAATGGCTTCATAGTCAAATTCCTGATAGGTACCCGGAACTGCCGGTATGGCAAATACCATAATCTGAGGCTGACCGGGTACCACCGAATTTACCGCGATCTCTTTGCCGTCCAGGATTAAATCGGAAAGCTTTTCCTTAAGTCCCAGATAGCCGGTTTCCCCATCGGATGTTTTGTAACTGCCATCGTGAGAAATAAAATAAAAATCAGTAAATCCGGTTTTTTCCTCTGCCTGGGCAATAAACTCTTCAATTTTTTTGTCATCCTCCGTATCACGCAGATAAGGAACCCACATGTGCATGGTGCTCCAGTTTCTGCTGACCAGATTGTGGAGGGACTGATTCGCCTGATGATAGATTTCCTTCAGGTGCATAGCGCTTTCCTCATAAATCATATCCGAAACAAAATAAGTATACTGAAAGCCTGCTGTGATAACCGCCACAGTCAAAATAAGGGTAACAATAAAAGTAAACAACCGTTTCCGCATGGAATCACCCTCCTTTCCGTGTTTTCTTCCCTAATTTCTTTACTTTTCATAACGTTCTTTCGAAGCCTTCTTATTTCAGAATCGTCACGTAATCCGAAGGTACTTCCAGCTGATTGCCGCCGGTAAGGGCAGCGGTCAGAAGTGAAGCGGTCTTCTCCTTCGCAACTTCCATCTTGTCACCCAGTTCCTGCGGCATAGGACAGTTGCAGTAGTAAGATGCAATAATATAATTGTTGTCGCCAAACATCAGCACCGAATATACCTCATTCTCGTCCAGAGGTTTCCCGTTCATGGTAATCTCCCCCAATGTATAGGTTCCGTCACCATTGTCCGTTATCGTGTACTCTATGCCGCTGGTGACAGGAATGAGATTCTTGTGCCGGATTGGGTTGGAACCATCCTCTTTCACACTCACCAGCCAATCAAGCAGCTGCTTTAGTTCCGCACCCGTAAGCTGCCCCTGACGCATCAACACCCGGTTGGCTACCAGCCAGCTCAGTTGCTGCTCGGTATAGTTTCCTGCGCAAACCGGTGCGGTAATCAGATTGGAGTAGCCAATGGCTACATCGCTGCCCTGCTGTTTACGCAGTGTGTTCATCACCGCAGAAGCCGCCGGGCTTCCGTGCTCACCAAAGGTATACTCATAACCGGTTTGCTGCGTGGTAATAATCTCCGGAGTCACAGTATCCTTCACAGCCGTAATCCGGACAGCGAAATCCTCGTAGGCTTCCTGCGCCCCGTATTCCCCAAGAATCATCTTTTGGACTACTTCCTTGGAAATAGCGAACATCTCCGTAGAAGCAAGGCGAATATACAGATGATTCCGGTTCACACAATCCTCTACCTGTGCAAACACTTCGTTCAGGTCGATATGTACATTCTTATTATAGGTCAGAACAGTATTGGTGATTGTCAGCTTTTTCTGTCCTTCCTCACTGAATATGGCTTCCAGTACCCGCAGGACAGCGTCCGTTTTTTTCTTGTCCTGTTCTACCGCTTTGCTTACCGCCACCTGGCAGTTCGGATAGGTTAAAAGCCAGTTGTCCTCGGCAGTCTCGCCGAAGTAAGGCAGCATGGCGCAGTTCAGACCGTTGTTCTGTTTTATCACAATACAATCACTGGCAGTGCCGCGCATCATTGCCGCTTTTCCCGCTAAAAATGTATCCTTTACAAAGCCAAGTTCCCTGTCCGCATCCTCAGGGGTTAAGCGGGTGTCCTGCATGTAGCGCTCAAACTTTTCAAATACTGCGGGCCAGACTTTATCGTCCAACCCCACCTGTTCGTCCTCTGACTCACTCTCGTATTTTGCACGCCACAGGATACCCTCCATCGTCATCAGTTCCGGAATCGCGCACCCCTGAAGAGCTTCCAGACAGGAGTAGTCCTCGCGATAGTCATTCAGATACCCGAAGATGCCCTGCTCTTCAAAACGCCGGCAGGCATCCGCAAATTCGGCATAGTTGGTGGGAACCGGAATGCCGCACTCTTGAAACAGATCCAGATTGGCAATGTATCCGTCCACCTCGGCGCACATCGGCAGCCACCGGATGGCACCGCCCGGCTCGCGGTTGTTTTCTATATAACCGTCATAGAAGGTACCTACCACCTCCGTCTGGCTTAAGTCCATCAGAAGGTCCGACAGATGCGACGCATCGTTTAAGGAGAAGCGCCGGCAGGTAATGATATCCGGCAGGATGCCTCGCTCGTTTAAGTCGGAGTAATAGTCCATGGTGTTATACCCCACCACAAAGGTAAAATCAATATCAGGGAACTGTTCCTCCAGCCAGGGGGTCAGTTCTTTGCACATGGCTTTATCCCACAGATGCATGGTAATCTCCACCCTGTCCTTTGTCTCCTGTTTCCAGATTCCGCAGCCTGCCATAACAAGCAGTACCACTAACAGCAACCCTGCTGCAATCCGTCTTTTTTTCATGTTTTTCTTCCTCTCGTTTAACGCTGTCCCGTTCACACGGGATATCAGCCAAATTCCCTGACTATTTTAATATGATATAGTTCTCCGGTTCCTCCAGTGTGCCTCCGTCTAAGATATATGCCGTCCAGGCATTCCGCACATTCTTATCTTCCTTTACAAAGTTCAAACCTTCCGTTACCAAAATGGAGCCCATAAAGGCTGAAGGATTTATGCAGGATACCAAAAAGGTATCTTCGTCACTGATCTCTTTTCCGTCTTTGAGCACGCGCTCTAAGATATAGGCACCGTCCGTTTCCTTCACTTCGATGGTGATTCCGCTGACTACCGGCAGGGAACCCCGGTTAAACGGTACGAAGCCTGCGCCTTTTCCTTCTACAAACCGCTTGATATAGTCTTTCAGCTGTGCTCCCGTCATCTCACACCGCCATGCATCCAGCGCATTCGGCATAATCATAAAACCTGCCATTTTCTTTGTATAGTCAGCTTTCAAAACAGAACCGGTAAAGGCGGTTGCCGGCGCCACCAGCACATCACTGCCGTAAAGCTTCCGCAGTGAATTGGCCATGACGGAAAACGATTCCTTACCGCCGTTTTTACGGAACTCATTGGAATAGCTCTTTTCAAAGGTTGCTACAATCTCTTCCGTAACCGTTTTGGACTGCTTTAACTGTGCATCAAAGGCCTCATAAGCCTGCTTTGCATCGTATTCGCCCTGTATCATTTTCTGAACCACGTCCCTGGATACAGAGAAAAAATCGTTGGAGGCAATCCGGATATACAAGCGGTTCTGCTTAATCAGAGGCGTCAGATTATCCAGTTCCGGCGCCAGCTCCAGGCTGACATTCTGACTATAGGAAATTACATCATAACCACCGGCCAGCATGTTCTGCCCATTTTCGGAAAGCATCACACTCAGCACCTGAAGTGCCTGTTCCTGGCGTTTTTTATCCTTTTCCAGATTCTTATTCAATGCCACCTGGAACGCAGGATAGGTTAGCAGCCACTGTTCTCCGTTCTGCCCGAAATACGGAAGGAATACCGGGTCAAGGTTTTCATCCTGACTTAATGCAACGACATTTCCTCCCCCTGCACGCATGATGGCAGCCTCCCCGTTCTGGAACATCTTCACTACAGGAGTATAGGAGAGCTTCACATCCTCCGCAACAAGATGTGTATCCTTGATAAACTGCTCCATCCGTTCAAAAGCAGCCGGCCAGATATTATCGTCCAGACCAATGGCCTCATTGGAAGGGTCCTCGTAGTTATGCCGCCAGATCTGTCCTTCCATGGAAGTAAGCTCCGGAATCGACAGAGCCTGCAAAATCTCCATACAGGTATAATCATAGGTAAAGTCGGCAACAAAGCCCCGGATTCCCACTTCTTCAAATGCCTTACAGGCAGAAACAAAGCTCTCATAGTCCGTAGGCAGCGGAATGCCGTATTTGTCAAACAGCGCCCTGTTCGCCACGAGTCCATCCGCTTCACCGCAGAGCGGCAGCCAGTTTACCGTACCGTCAGCGTTGGTGAAGTTTTCCAGATATGTCTGATACACTGCACCGGCCTCCTCCGTCGTGGACAGGTCCATCAGCTGGTCCTTTAATTCTGCTGCGTCGTGCAGAGAGAACCTTCGCGTCGTGATAATGTCCGGAAGCGCTCCGTGCTCATTTAAAAATTTATAGAAATCCAAATCATTATTTCCTACAATAAAGTCGATGTCCACATCCGGAAGCTGTGACTGGATGTAAGGCGCATAGGTATTATACAGAGCATTGCTCCACAGATACACGGAAATCGAATCCGTCTTTTCCTTTTTATCCTGTACACCGCATCCCATAAGCAGAATGGCTGCTGCCGTTACCAATACCGCTGATATGAACAGCACCTTTGTTTCCGTTTTCTTCTGTTCCATTTTTCTCTCCTGTGTCTTATTTTTCTTTCATTTATGTTACTGTTTTCTATGTATGCTCCCACTGCTACTCTCCAGCTCTCCATGCTTTCAATAAATTACATCCCATCTGCCAGCTTTTCAAACTCCCGGCGCGCATTCCAGAAGCAGTCTAAAAGCTTCGGAGAAAAAGCGCCGCACTCACCGGTCACGATCATCTGAAATGCTTTTTCCTTGGAATATGCGCTCTTATATACACGCTCATTGACCAGTGCATCATATACATCCGCAATCGACACAATCTGCGCCGAAAGCGGAATCTGCTCTCCTTTTAATCCGTCGGGATAGCCTCTGCCGTCATAGCGCTCGTGATGATGCCGGCAGATTTCATAACTGACTTTTCCGTATTCCTCATTCCATACGTTTCGAATGCTGTTCAATATCTCGCCGCCCTTTGTTGTGTGCGCCTTCATATACTCAAATTCCTCTGTAGTCAGCCTGCCCGGTTTTAACAGAATCGAATCCGGAATCGCAATCTTTCCGATATCATGCAGCGCACTTGCGGAAACAATGACCTCCGCCTGTTCCGCGGTCAGTCCATACTCCGGGTAATCCTTTTGCAGGTACGTGGCAAGAATCTTCGTATATCCCTTCACACGTTCAATATGCTGACCGCTCTCCAGATTGCGGTATTCCACAACGGTACCAAGAATATCAATCACATTTGCCCGGCTCTGCTTAAGCTGCTCTGCCTGAAGCTGCAGAATCCGGTACTGCTTACGCAGTGTCTCTGTCTGTTTTTCCACCTTCAGCTCCAGCTCCTGCTGATACTGAAACAGTGAAACGACATTGTTGACTCTCTTTTTCACCAGACGGTTGTCAAACGGCCGGTGTACAAAGTCAGACACACCAAGCTCGAAGCAGTCAGCCTCTGTTTTTATTGTATTGTCGCTGCTTATGATAATAATTCCGATGTTTTTGCTCCACGGGCGCTGATTCAGTTCCCGCAGCACCGCAAAGCCGTCCATTTCCGGCATGACTAAATCCAGCATCAAAACCGCAATCTGCTCATGGTTCTTTTCCAGCAGCTGCATTGCCTGTTTCCCATTTTCAGCCAGCAGGATTTCATATTCGTCACCCAGAATTTCTGTCAGCAGTTCCCTGTTAATCTCCACATCATCCACAATGAGTATTTTATCACGCATGATTTATCTCCTCCGCACAGTTTCTTCCGCCTTCCGGTTAGAATACACAACGATTTGATTTTCTATTTTCTTTATCAGGGCACCTTCCCGTCTCTGCGAAATCCACCGCACACGCTCAATCTCAAACGTCACGCCCTCATACAGTCTGTCGTCCACGATTGCACAAACAAAAGCTGCCTTTCTCTTTTCTTCCTCAAGACTTTGTTTTTTCTTCCTGTATTCATCCAGTTCCTGCTCCTTTGTATAAACTGCAGTCTGGACTTTCATAAACATCTCCATGGCATTCCGGACATGCGGCGGATACTTATTCATAAACTCATCATGCACATGATTGAGCGTATCCAGCTCTGTGGTTACGTTCCGTATCGCCTCATTCCATTCCTGCTCCTGCCTGCACAGGCGCTCACTCATACCAAGCCGGACATAAGTCGCCAGCCCGGCCTGATTGCCCAGATTCTTTGCCCGGAGTCCCTTTTCGGCGCAGGTACTTCCTCCCACAAGGCTTCCTTTTCTGCCCGTCGCATTTACTTTTCCCTGCGCGTGAAGATCACAATTCAAGAAATAGTCTCCGTGAATGTTTCCGCCTGCGCGTATCTTTACCGCTTCGAAAAAATAACCGTTCACATCACCCGAGGCGCATATCTCACCTTCTCCTGAGGCATTCATGCCCTGACGAATCATAATGCTGCCGCCCGCTGTAATAGATGCCGCTTCCACAAAACCGCCGACAAGCACATCACCCGTTGCAGAAATTCTGGCTCCGCTTCCGACATTTCCCTTCACAAACACATTTCCTTCGAAATGTACATCACCGGTTGCGAGCGTGACTTCCTCCATCGTCAGTAAATCTGTCACATTCATCTGTATCTCCAGCGGCATATCCGTGCCGACATAGTTTTCCGTAAGGCTGATAATGCCGTCCAGATTCGCAAGATAGGTTTTACCGTCCTCCAGCCGGTGAAAACCGCTGCCGGTCAGTATGCACTGTTCTCTTCCCTTACGTGCCGGAATCTCCTGCCCGGTTACGGTCATACCGTTTTTCCCGTTCGTGGCGCTATGGTAATACGCCAGCTTCTGTCCTTTTTTTACCAGCTCAAACCATTCTACACTGCGATAGTCAACACTGCCGCCCTCCAGCATTTTCGGGGTTCTGGCAACATGTCTGCGGAAAAAATATTCATAATATCCATCTTTGCCGTCCTCAGGCAGGAAGCCGGACGCTACAAGCACATGTACAAGAGATTCTCCGCCCTCCTGCATCCGGTCGATGACATCATACCGTATCCCATAGGTAATTCCTTTACCGTAAAGTGCCTTCAGAATTTCAATGCGCAGGTTCTCTTTCGTCTCACCGCAAAAATCAACATAAGCAGCCGTATTTTCCTCTGCCAGCGTAATGCGCACCGTTTCCGGTCCGTCAGACTCCGCCAGCTGCACTGCCTCTCCACATACGGCAAGCCCCGGATGCTCCTGCAATTCAAGGCGTCTCTGCTTCATATCCGCAGCTGTATACATCAGACTGTCAAAATACGAAACGTCCAGCCCCGCCTCCAGACCCAGTCTTATCTCACGCATCTGTTCGTAGCTGTAATACGGATTTTTATACTTCTCTACATCTACCATATGTTCCATGCCGTACCGAAGCTCTCTCATCTGCTGCCAGTAATAGCACGGATTTGCATAGACTGAGACATCCAGTTCGTGTTCCAGCCCAAGGCAGATTTCACGAATGCAGATTCCCCGTAAGTTCTTGTCCAAATACGGTGTGATATTTACCTTCTTTTCCAGGGCTTCGCGAATCGCCTCCAGCTGCTCCATGTCATACCCCTCAGTGATATATGAGATAATCCTGACATGATGCAGCAATGCCAGCCGAAGCTGTTTTAATATACCGGCTTCCAGATGCTGAAACGGCGAAAGGTCAATTCCGTCACAAAGTGCGAGACGAAGCTGCTGCATTTTGTCATAGGGCAGTTTAGGACATGCATACAGTTCAACCCGTATGCCGTCCTCAAGACCTTTACGAATCTCCTCCATCTGAAACCAGTCGTATGCGCGGTCTGAATAAACACTGACATCCAGACCTTCCTGAAGTCCAAGACGAAGCTGCCGCATCTGAACTGCCAGTAATTCTTTATCTGCATAGACAGAAACATCAAGTCCCGCCTGGGCTCCGGCCTCAATCTCTGCAATCTGATCGGATGTAAACCCGCTGTTTGCAAGTTGCATTCTGACTTTTTCCATGTTCCCTTCTCTCAATTGTCCGTATTCTCTGATTCCTTCAGTTCGCGAATCGCACCTGTTACCGCTGCATAATCCACAGATATCTGTTGCCACAGTTGTGCGCATTTCTC
The DNA here is from genome assembly GCA_051880375.1 of Lachnospiraceae bacterium. Taxonomy (GTDB): domain Bacteria; phylum Bacillota; class Clostridia; order Lachnospirales; family Lachnospiraceae; genus SIG299. The sequence goes on along the minus strand of JBJENV010000026.1, from coordinate 68,392 downwards.
CTCGTCTACAGACTCACTCTCCCATTTGCGCAGCACCTCTGTCAGTGCATTGGCTGATTGGCTCAGGCAGTCAAAACTCAGGTTCTGACTGACACCCTTCAGTGTATGTACCGCCCGAAATGCCTCACCATAGTCCTTCCGTGTCATTGCCTCCGAAAGCTTCTCATAGCTCGTATCTGCCAGAAATTTAATGACAAGACGCTGTATCATGGTATCCCTCACCAAACGTGATTTAACATCCTGATAACTTCCCCCGAAGGACTCATAACATTCTTCTAAATTCATCTGTCTCTCCTTTGTATTTACTTCAAAAAGTGAAATTTTTTATGTCATTTTTCTGATATTCATTCAGACATATGTTACACTTTCTAAAATTATATTATTTTTTATCATATCAGAATTCCAGCGTCTTTGCAACACTATCTCCGATTTGTCACATTCATTGACATGTAATCTTTAGTGACATTTTCATTGCATAACTTTGCATTTTACACTATAATATATTCTATTCTATGCATAAACAAACAGAGGGGAGAGCCGCTATGCAATTTTCCAACAAGCTGAATTTTTTGATGAATATCACGAATACTTCGAATAAAGAACTTGCCGAAGGGATTTCCGTCGACCGCTCACTAATCAGTCTTTTGCGGAACGGCAGACGCAAGACTCCGCGCAACCATGATCACATCCGTCACATGGCATCTTTTTTTGCGAAACGCTGTTCTGCGGATTTCCAGTTTCATGCATTGGCAGAAATGCTGGAAAAACCGGAACTGTGTCCCGATATACCGACGGATACTCTTTCCGACCAGCTATACAGCTGGATGCTCGGTGACGCTCCCATGATTGAACATCTCCTTGAAAACATTTCACAGCCTCCGGCTGCATCGCGCACAACGCAGGAACACACTCCTCTTCTTTTATCCACGATGCCGGACGGACAAACACAATTTTTCTACGGCAATGAAGGAATGCGGGAAGCCCTGCGCTGCCTGCTTACTACCGTACTGCAGATTGAGCAGCCCTGTCCCATCTATCTCGTATCAGATTCCAACATGGAATGGCTGTTTGAAGATTACCGGTTCATGAACGATTTTTCCGACGCACTGTGCACCATCTTTCAAAGAGGCTTCAAGCTCTGTCATATCATGCCCTCCCTGAATTTTATGAACCGCTATGTAGAGTCACTGCGCTACTGGCTGCCTATCTATGCCTCCGGACAGGCTGAAGTCTACTATTATCCGCGGCTGCGTGACAACCTCTATCGCCGAAGCCTCGCTATTTTCCCGGGGCACTGCGTACAGGCAAGCACAAATATCGGTAACTCATCGACCTCCATCATCGTCAATTCGACCAATGCGGCACTCGTAGATGCCTACTGCACACAGTTCCGGTACGAACTGTCCCTGTGCCGTCCGGCACTTGTTTCGCATACCGGACCAGAGGAGCTGATTACCTGCTTTCAGGAGCTGTTAAGCGACAACAGTCCGGTCATTCACAAGGTTTCCAAACCCTCTCCACACACGCTGCCGGTCAAGTTTCTGGATCTCTATATCCGTCAGGAATCGGAGCAACGCTGTAAAAAAATGTGGGAGATGATTCGAAACGACGCCGAACTGTTTGAGAAAAAAATTTCACGCACCGGCTTTATTGAACTCTGTCCGCTTGCGGCGCCCGAGGATATCCGCGCAGGCAAGGTACTGATCGGCACAAGCTACAGATTGACAAATGATCATCCCGTTTACACCCCGGAATCCTATGCCCTTCACCTGCAGCATATTCTCGAGTTAATGGACAAGTATGAAAATTATCATTTTATTCCGGTGAAGGCAACGGAGCGGCAGGACTATAATCTGTTCTCCAGCGAATCCGGTCTGACGCTTTTAGTCAGTAACTCTGCCTCTCCGTTTATGCTGGAAATTCGTCGTCCGGAGCTGTCACAGGCCTGCCACGAATATCTGATGCGCATGGCAGACCTGATTGGCTATACCGGTATCCGCCGGACCAAAATCCGTATGCAGCTTAAAGAGCTGATTCAGGAGCTGCTTCGGTAAACCTTAAAATCTCCGCCAGATCCTGCTCCGGTGTTGTAATCGGATGAAGTTCAAAATTCTTCACCAGATACTCTGCCACATTGGCGGACAAAAATGCCGGCAGGGTAGGTCCGAGATAAATATTCTTCATTCCCAGATGAAGCAAGGTCAGCAGAATGCAGACCGCCTTCTGCTTATCGCTCATTTATTTATCTCCTTCTTCTATTCCATACATTTGATGTTACGAGCCCATCTTAATACACGGGCGGAAAAATGTCTGTTGGAATTCCAACAAATTTTCGTCTGATTCCATTCGTTCACACAATTCCTTCGTAATGTGTTATAATTTCTTATGTAAGCATAAGGGGCACTACTCCCCTTCGTTCGCTGTCGGCAGATGCGATTTTTTGTATCAAATATGAATCCGGAGCGGCAGGCAATGGACAAATAACTTGTTGGAGGGAAATATCTATAATGGAAATCAGTAGAAAAATTATGATAAGAGAATTGGACAATTTGGTTAACAATATCTTTTTGTTACCGGAGACTAGCTGCATCAAAATCAGGGATGTGCTGATAAAAAGGGATTCGGAAAGGATGGACAAATTAGAAGAAGCAATAGATAAGAGCTATCATGATTGTTATAGCGATGTGGATTTGTCTGTGGTAGTTAACCTTTCTTCAAAAGATGTCATAAGCCCCTCAGAATATATGAAACACATGGACCGGTTCGGTATCAATACGGATAAATGCTTAGGCTTCTGCTTTATTGAAGAAAACAGCATGTATCGTGTTATTTTTAAAAACGGTATGCGATATGATTTTGGATTTGAATTTGAATATAACGATAATGCGGAATTTATCACTTTACAACCGGAAGAAAGCGAATGCAATCATCCTAATTGGCCAATGGAAAATGTGAATCGATTTTGGTTTGTTCAAATTCAGGCTTTAGGAAAGCTTTATAGAAAAGATTTTTTAATAAGCACTCATCTTGCAAACATGAATCTCAATGAAACTTTAGTACAGCAAATGGTATTGAGAGATATAGAGTACGGGACAAATCATCATCGATATGGATACGAGGAAGACATTGCCTATATGCGCCATCAGCACAAATGCCCTATAAAAACAGAAAATGATTGTTTTAACATCATTGCAGATAAAATATATTGTGCCGCATTAACGTATGATGAATTGACTCAGCTATTTTATCCTGAATACAAAACAAGATGTTCAGATTTTATGAAAATATGGGAATGCTATGAACGCGGTAAATAGTGTGACGCAAAATGCGTCTGCGGAATGGATTAGGATGACAAATTGCCGCTTGACAAACATACGTTCGATATTGTATGATGATGAAAAAGGAGGATTCATTTATGAAAACAACATTCGAACGTGCCAGAGAATTTATCTACCGTAATGCAAGACCGCTTGATTTGGCAAGATTTCAATATCACTTTGAAAATGGTAGCAAGGAAGCTGTAATTCATGCGTTGTCCTATTATCAGAATGAGGATGGCGGCTTTGGTCATGCGTTAGAGGCAGATTGCTGGAACCCGGAGTCTTCTCCAATTCAAACGTGGACGGCAACTGAAATCATCCGTGAAATCGACTTAAAAGAAAAAGACCATCCGGTTGTTCAGGGCATCCTCCGCTATTTAGAGTCCACGAATGGAGTAAATGGGCATGGCTGGCCGAACACGATTCCTTCCAATGACCGCTATCCTCATGCACCGTGGTGGAACTATTCTCCGGCAGAGGAAATCGACTATAATCCGACGGCGTCCCTGATAGGATTTATTCTTCGTTACGCAAAACCGGATAGCAACCTGTACCGGACAGCCGGTCGCTTGCTAAAAGAAGCATATGCCTATTTCAAAAAGAACTGTCCTCTGGAATCAATGCATACCGCTTCCTGTTTTGTAGAATTATACGAGGATTTATCTGAGTGTGGGTTGACTGTCATTGATTTAAAAGAATTTGAACGTCTGCTGCATATGCAGATTGCGCATGTTCTAACGGCGGATACCTCTGTCTGGGCAACGGAATATGTATGTAAACCATCTCTGTTGATTCATTCCCGCAACAGCCGCTTCTACGTGGATAATAAAAAGCTCTGTGATTATGAATGCCGCTTTCTCTCCAAAACACAGGACTCCGATGGAACGTGGGCGATTACATGGGACTGGGCAGCCTATCCGGAACAATGGCACATCAGCAAGAATTGGTGGAAGGCGGATTTGATTCTGAAAAATCTAACGTTCTACCGAAATATGCAGGAATAAAGGTTTCATTTCAAATTTTGTACATTGCATATGGAACTATAATCCTTCCCTTGGCGGAGAAATGTATCGTGAAACATTTGTGTTTAATGAGGATTATATCCGTCAGATTGAAGTGTATTCGCCGCATAAATATGAAAAACGTTAACATTTTTTATTATCGTCAGATACAGTTAAGGGCAAGTGCAGGGATGTAAATTTATTTTTCTCTTATCCAGGCATCTGTATTCCCCAAAATTGATTTAAACATTGATTTTGGGGAATAACTATGTTATGTTGATTGTGAGGTGACACAACCATAATGAAACTAATAGAAAGACATGATTATTTGAAACAATTAGACAATGTACAAGGAACACCAGATATCAAAGTAATAACAGGTATTCGTCGTTGTGGAAAGTCAAAATTGCTTGAGGCATACATTGACAAAATAGCGCAAAATGATACAGATGCAAATATTATTCATATCAATTTCAATGATGCTGAGTACGAAGGATTACTTGAATATCATGCATTATTGGAATATATTAAAGGAAAATATAGAAAGAGTAAGAATAATTATCTGTTTATTGATGAAGTCCAAATGTGTGATGGATTTGAAAAAGCAATTAATAGTCTTCATGCATCTGAAAAATATGATATATACATTACCGGATCTAATGCTTTTTTACTTAGCAGTGATTTGGCTACTTTGTTTACAGGCCGTACTTTTGAAATAGAGGTATATCCGTTTTCTTTTAAAGAATTTGTATCATATTATGGTTTTGACAATATGCAGGAAGCATATATTAAGTATCTGACAGAAGGCGGAATGCCAGGCTCCTATGTTTATAAAACAGACAAAGATAAACATAAATATATCAGAGATGTTTTTGACACACTTATTTTAAGAGATATTAAGCAAAAATATAAAATTAGAAATGGAATTGTGCTTTCTAAGGTAACGGATTATTTAGTTGATAACATTTCCAATCTTACATCACCACGTAAATTAACAGAAGTAATAAACGGGAAAGGTGATACTGCCGATCATAAAACAGTTGATAAGTACATTAATTATTTATGTAGTGCATTCGCATTTTATAAAGTTCGCAGATATGATATCCAAGGAAAAAAATACTTGGCAAGTACAGAAAAATATTATCTATGCGATCATTCCTTTAAGTATGCTAAGTTAGGTACTAAAAATCCGGACTATGGAAGAACATTGGAAAACATTGTCGCTCTGGAATTATTACGCCGTGGATATGAATTATATGTCGGGATTCTCTACAAAAAAGAAATTGATTTTGTGGCAATAAAAGAGAATGAAAAGATATACATTCAAGTTGCTAACAGTATAGAGGACGAAAAAACAAGAGAGCGAGAATTAGCGCCATTGCAAAAGATCAGAGATGCTTATCCAAAAATGATTATTACAAGAACAGGATATCCGAAATATGACATTGATGGAATTAGTATTATTGATGTTACTGATTGGTTGATGGAATAGATTCCAATGTTGCCGTTAAAATAATTGTAAAGGAGAGTACAAATGAATATCCGAATTGTAAATTTACCTGAGATTGCCATTATCGGGAAAGAAGGCTTTTGCACAGAAGAATCGAATATTGTGCAGGAATTGTGGCAGCAGGCAAATGAAAACTTCAGTGAAGTACAGGAGCTTGGCATGAAAGAAAAGGATGGCTCTTATGTTGGATTCTGGGGAGCGATGAGCGACGAAACCATGTCCTTCCTTCCATGGACCATGAATTACTCCAGAGGATACTATTTAGCCGGAATTGAAACGTACAAAGACGCAGAAGCACCGGAAGGCTGGAAAAAATGGATAATGCCTGCCAGAAGCTATCTGGTTATGGAAGTGACTCCTGAACATTACATGGACGTATTCCGTGATGGACTGGAGCATCAGCTTCCTGCCAGAAACAAAAAGCTGTGCGGTGCCGTATGTGATTTTACAGAACCGGTCACAGGTAAGAACTTTTTATTCTTCCCTGTGGAGAATGTCCAATGATTCGCTGTTTGTGGTAAAGACAAACTCATGCCCGCTTGGTATGCTTTTTTCCGGAGGTGACAGACAAATGAATTTAGTAGCCATAGGAACATTTCTTTCAGAGCTTAGAAAAGAACAGGGACTGACACAGGAACAGCTTGGCGAAAAGGTAGGCGTAACAAACAAAACAATTTCCAGATGGGAAACCGGCACCTATCTTCCACCGGCAGATGCTCTGCTTACTATGAGTGAATTATTTTCGGTAAGTATCAACGAAATACTGAGCGGAAAACGCTTATCGGCAGAGGAATATAAAGAAGCAGCCGAAGAAAATCTTGCACAGACCATCAAGGCAAGCAGCTTTACGCTCAAGGACAAGATAACATTCTACAAAAAGAAATGGCTGAAGGAGCACCTTGCTGTTCTATTCCTTTGGGGAATCGCTATCCTTGCATTACTGATTGCCGGTGTCGTGCTTTGTAAGCCATGGCTTAGCTATGCGTCAGTTTTGCTGTTGATTCTGGCTCACGGCTGGAGAAACAATACCATGATGGCCTATATAGAACGAAATGCTTATGACGGCTCCGGGAAGTAACAGAAATGTAAACTGCCGGATGACGTACTTCCGTCTGATAATGGCTTTGATGTAGTGTTTTTTGGTGTTTGGCGGGGAGGCTTCCCCGCCTTTTCTATGATTTTTCAGGATAACTAATACGTTAAACAATATGCATTACGCGAATTAACAGTATCCATGCCAGCCCGTAATAAGTAATGACAGCAACCATGTCATTTACTGTTGTAATCAGCGGTCCGGAGGCTACCGCCGGATCAACCTTTATTTTATGAAAAAACAACGGCACTAAAGTTCCGACTAAACTTGATATAATCATTGCCAGTAATAAGGATGCTCCCACACAACCTGAAATTAAGAAAGCAGTCCCCATGGAGTATCCTTTAAAGAAATCAATATAGAATCCTAAGAAAATCAAAGCCAGAATTCCCAGCAGTAATCCGTTACTGAATCCAACCTTCATTTCTTTAAAAACTAATGTCATTTTATCTTTGGCGCTTAGCTCCTCGTCCATAAGTACACGAATCGTAACAGCCAATGACTGTGTTCCCACGTTTCCTGCCATATCCAAAATTAACGATTGAAAGCAGATTACAATAGGCAAAACTGCTACAACCCCTTCAAAAGCTCCAACTACCGTTGAAACTCCCATGCCAAGGAACAGCAGAACAATAAGCCATGGCAGTCTCTTTTTCATGCTTTCTCCGGTTGTTTCCCGCAAATCTTCCTCGGATATCAAGCCGGCAAGCTTTGCATAGTCCTCACCCATTTCATCATCGACAGTCTCAATAATGTCTTGTGCCGTCAGGATTCCGATGATTTCTTTTTCTGCATTTAACACCGGAAGCGAATCTTCTGCATAATCTTTCATTCTTTCAATACTGTCCGATATCTTTTCGTGGTCGAGTAAATATGGATAGGAATAACTTATCAGCGAATCCAGCTCATCATTTTCTCTGGCAATAATCAAATCCTTAAGGTCGATTGCCCCACTGAATTTATTCTGCTCATCAACCACATAGATGGTAGAAATATTATCATTATCTCCGGCCTGCTTAATTAATTCATGCGTTGCCTGACGAATGTTCAATGTCTTTTTTATGCAAATATAATTTGTTGTAATGAGACTGCCGATTTCATCATCCTCATATGAATTAATAAGTCTGATATCTGCTTTTACATCCTCATCCAGAATAGGACGCAGTTTATCTTTTACACTCTCATCAAGATCTTCCAATAAATCTACTGCATCGTCAGAATCCATTTCATTGATGACTGCTGCGAGTTTATCTATTCCGATTTCTGCAATATACTCTTCCGGTTCATCAATAAAAGAAAATATTTCAGACATCCATTCTGCGCCGAGAATGTTATATAGATTGATTCGTTCCTGCTTAGTTAATAGCTCTAAACTTTGTGCTATATCATTTTCATGGTAGTCCTGTAATCGTTCGATTAGTGCTTCATCTGATAATCCGCTTCTGATAATAGCAACAATTTCTTCCACAAACCTTGGTTCTTTTAAAACTTCTTTTCTCATCTTAAGCCTCCGTTCTCCCTAAAAAAGGGCATAAAAAATCCATCGCAGTAAAATGCTATACAAACCTTCTTTGTTGTGACATTTTCCGTAACGATGGCATAAGGCTTATGACTATATTACAAAAAGGCACCTCAATAGACACTTGAAATATAATCCAAGTCTTGTCCATCGTTATATGTACTTCGACTCTGACTATCACAACTGTCCATGTATTTCGCCTCCTGTATTTTTGAATTCAACTGATTATAACACAATTTGTGGCATTTGTATATCAAAAAAATATGTTAAGTATTATATAACTGCAAATTAGTTTTGCTGTACAATACCTGTATTCACAGCCATATAAGGAGGATGCAATGAAAAATTGGATTATAAAATATAGTTTAGAATTTTTTTCATCCGTAGTTCTGATATTTGCTATCACAAAACTCGTTTACGAACGACAGGTTTAATTGGGATTTGAATTTCCGTCACAAATTTGTCCGTGTCATTCGTAATTCCATAATCTATCATCGTAATTTCTTTCGAAAAGCCGGCAATTTGCAGGTTATGGTCATCAATAAAAGTTAGCAGCTTTTGATATTGGGCAGGCGCGTCTGCATGACTTCCGCAGAACCGGAGGGTAACACAGGTTTCAGACGGAAGTTCATCAACATCGCCCTCAAATTCATCTTCTGGGTCAAGGAGCATAAATACCAAATCGTATTTCTGATACGCTTGGGCTATCAGATGATCCTGCGAAATCCCAACACCGATTTTCCCCAGAAAAACCAAGGCTTCCTTCTGCATGCCTTCCAGCTGACGAATTGGTACTTCCAAATCAAGGTATGATCCGATGGAAAGCGGAGTGCGAATCCATGTAATTCTTCTTATTGGATAGGTGACGAAACAGATTACGTTTAATTCGGAAGAAACTGCATCCTCAATTTGCTGTAGCCGGTTATCAATTTTTCTTTCAATATTCTCCAGTTCTTTGCGTTTCCGGATGACCGTCTCTTTTTGTTGACGAAGCAATTTCTGAATATGATTGATATCACGATTTTTCAGAAAATCTGCAATTCGATCCAGTGGTGTATCCAGAACCCGCAGATAACGGATGGTGTTCAAGCTTTCAAACTGCCGGGTACTATAATAGCGATACCCTGTTTCCGGATCAATGTATTCCGGCTGCAGCAAGCCCTGCTTCTCATAATGACGTAAAGTACCCACACTCAGGTGGAACAGCTTTGCTATATCACCGATTTGAAACAATCCGCTTTTCTCCATTTTTTTGCTCCTTTCTCTGCATCCGGATAAATACGCAGATACAAATAGCTACAGACACGCAGGAACCAGCCGTAGTTGCAAGTCCCATAGGAAATAACGTATCCACAAAGAGTTTCGATGCCAGATATGCCAGTGGAATTCGTGCACAGATAATGGAAACAAAGTTATGCAGGAACGAGAATCCAGACAATCCGCAGGCACAGAAATAGCCGCTGAAGCAGAAGTGAATGCCTGCCAGAATGCAGTCCCAAATATAGCCGCGCATATATTGACCACCCAGACGAATCACTTCGGTATCAGGGGAGAAAAGCCCCACGAAAGATTCTGCTGCCAACTGCATCACAATGACAGAAAGCGTACCGAAGGAAACGGAAAGCATAATTGCATATCGCAAGGTCTGCTTCGCCCGGTCGTATCTGCCTGCACCGATATTTTGAGCAGCCAGAGCGGAAACCGTTGACAGCATGGAGGACGGCACCAGGAATAGGAAGCTGATGAGTTTTTCTACAATACCTACTGCTGCTGCATCGTTCAGACCACGCAGATTAGCAATGACCGTAATCACAATAAAAGAAATTTGTATGAATCCATCTTGGAAAGCAACAGGGAGTCCGACTTTTAATAGAGAAGCCATAATGTTCTTCCGAGGACGGAAGTGTTCCTTTTTTATGGTAAGTCCCGTCTGCCTTCTCAGTATGATCCCCAATGACACAATTACACTGATTGTCTGGGATAAGGTCGTACCCAAAGCTGCACCAGCAGGTCCCAGCTTCATAACTCCAATAAACAGATAATCCAGTGCGATATTGGCGACACAAGCAATGGCAATAAAGTACATGGGGCTTTTAGAATCGCCCATGCCCCTGAAGATAGAGCTGATGATGTTATAAGCGGTAATAAACGGGATTCCGGCGAAGCAGATGGTCAGATAAATGATTGTACCGTTCACTGCCTCCTCCGGGGTAGACATAACAGCAACAATAGAATCGACCAAGAAGAGTAGCACTATGGTAACCGTCACAGACAGGCTCATAAACAGGGTAATTGTATTGCCGATGGCAGTGGACGCATCTTCCTGCTTTCTTGCACCGATAGCTCTGCCAATCGTAACCGTAGAACCCATAGCAAGTCCGACAATCATAACCGTCAGCATATGCATGACCTGACTTCCGACAGATACGGCGGTGGTACTTTCCACACCGTTAAACTGACCGACGATGAACAGGTCTGCCATGCCATAAAGTGTCTGTAAAAAATAAGACAGCAAAAAAGGCAGCGAAAAGGATATGAGCGTTTTGAACACGCTGCCTGTAGTAAGGTTCTTTTCCATAGTTTGTTCTTTGAAATTCCTCTCGTTTAATATTTTACCAAATTATATCATATACTCTACAATAGTTGTAGAGTCAACGAAAAAATTGATATTTACCTTGCAAAAGCCCACATCATCTCGTCAAATCTATTTTTCAAGGTTCACAGATTTTCAGATTATGTGCCTGTATGTATTCTCTATATGCAAAATGGCGGGGTAAATCCCCGCCAGCCGGTGGACCAGGACCTTACGGTCAGCCCAAATATAAATGTACTTCGTGCAACAAATTCCTGTGCAACACCATTCAGACTTATTTATTCCAAATCAAAAAGAACTCTATCATAATCTTTCACAAAATATCGAATATTCTTTCGCCCTTTTTGAATTATGGTATGTCCTTCTGATTCCAGCTTTTCTTTCTGTAATGCAACACCTCCGGGATATTTTGAATTTAACTCGCCATTCGCTTTCAGCGTTCGCCAATAAGGTGTTTCGTCGTCAGAACGCTGGTAACTGGCCCATGCTGAAATGGAAACAAAAATTCCTGCTGTAATCGGCTCCGTAAAATCCGCTCCACTCCGTTTTGCAAAATACTCTCGTATTTTTTCAATAGTTATTACTTTGCCAAAAGGAATTTGTTTCATCACTTTGTCATAGTCGATTGGCGGAGCAAAGTACATTCTGTTTCCGCCATATTTCTCAATACTTTTCTGGTCAGTAATAATCTGAAACTTTGCATATCCTTACTGTCATGCAACATAGCATTGAAATCTTTCTTTTCTTCATTTGCCATAGCAGCCACCTCCTGCTCTAAACATACCTTGTTTTGATAGTCTATGCAATGAGACTGTTGAAAAAATTATCTGTTTCAGGTTTCATTGCCGTTCGAGTCCGTTGCAATTCCACCTAAGAACCGTACGATATCCGAGTTTTGCATACCACGGCGCAACACTTGTGTAATGAATATAGCTCATGTCATAGCCTTCTTCCTTAAGTATCTGCGTCACTTCTAAAACCATTTTAAGACCAATCCCCTGCCGCCTGAACTTCGGCACAGTTCCTACACATCCCGGTCCGCCAAATTTCATAATCCTGTCAGCATACGAATAAATGCCAAAATTGTCAATCAGGCAGAAGCTTGCAATCTCACTTCCTATCGTAGCACGGTAGACTCTGGAATTTTCACGGAAGAACTGCACCCAGGTTTCATCAACCTGAGCTACAGCGTTTTTCAGCATTTCCATGTTTCCCTTGTAGAACCCGAAGGTAACATGCTCCGGTACTTCAATAACATACTTGTCCTTATCAAATTCCGCCAAATCCAACAGCATCTCATCACTATATATTTCAGCGGGACGTTTCTTGATATATTCCTGCTCAAAAAAGCCGGGATGCATCTTATGAAATATAGCTGCAAACTCGTTTTCCATTTCTGTATTCCCCCTATAATACTTTTTTTCATTGATACCCCAGAATGTTTTTTTCCATACTGAGCAGTAAATCATGAGAATCGTCCTCGATATGCGCTAAATAAGTGATAATCAGTTTTTCCTGAGGTAGAACGTAACATTTTTGTTTCCATTTACCGTTAATGCTGAACCCGTCACGATACTTCCAGATAAAATATCCGTATCCGCCTTCGCGATTCATTTGTTGAACCGAAGTTGCCTTTTGAACATACTGTTCCGATAGGATTCTTTTCCCCTCGTACATTCCCTTGTGATATAATAAAAGACCGATTTGGCTAAGTTCATGAACGGTTAATTTCATGGATGATGCCCCATAAAAATAGCCTTCCGGACATCTTCCGTACTCATATTTTGTGATATGAAGCGGTTCGAAGATATTTTTTTCAATAAACGCCCCTAAATCTTCTCCGATTGCATTACTAAGTGCAACTCCGACGAGGTATGCGCTTATATTACTATAATGGAATACTTTTTCGTCAGGATTGCTTATGTTACACGCCAGAGAAAAATCCAGATAACTGTTACCTTCCGGTCTGAATGGCAAATCCCCCACGGACATGGTGAGCAGTCTGTGGATTGTGATTTTTTCAAAGCTGTTTTTCTGCTCCGCCGACATCTGATTCAGCTTTTCCGTTGGGATATATTCCAGTAGCGATTTTTCCAGATTAATGAATCCTCTGTCATATGCGATTCCTACAGCTACCGACAAAACGGTTTTGGTTGCGGAATATATCTCATGAATGTTCCCGCACGTATCACCATAATCATAAGTCAAATGACCGTTCTCGTATACTTCAACGCCCCAGACATTCCATTTATTTGTTTCAATATCCTTAACGAATGCTTCAAAATTCATAACTCGCTTCCTCAATTTTAATTCTCCGCATTGCGGAAATAGGTTTGATTTTCTTTTGCGCACCATTCCGTTGTTCTCGGAATATCTGTGCATAAATCCTGAAGAATACGTTCGCTTTCTTTTATTGCTTCCTCGTAATGCTCGGTAGAGATTTCTCCGGAATGATATGCCACATCTAATTCATCCCGATCATCAATCTTGATATCACCTTCCGGTGTAAAGATAATATCAAGGTACTTATCGATATCCCCAACCATCACGATTCAGTCTTTTATGTTTCATACTGCCTCCGATTCGCAAAACGACTTAAAGTATCTGTATACAGATAGCTATGAATAGAATACCATCTATTTATTTTACTTACAAGGATTTTATATATTGACATTTATATGTTCCTATGATATTCTATTTATGCTCCAACTGGAGCATAAATAGAAAGGTGGTATATGATAATGGCAAACGAAAACTTTAGCGAAAAGGTATCTGTAAATATAAACAGCTCTACCTTATCCAACATTGATATTCTGGTTGATAATGGATATTATTCAAACCGTAGTGACTTTATCAATCAGGCTCTTCGTGAAGGGCTTCAAAAGCATCAAAGTACATTAGACAGAATCATTGATAAGAATATCAACGATGAAAAAGAAAGTCCAAATCACTGGTTTGTGGGTGTTTATGCTTTAGAAAAACAGGAACTTGAAGTGATGAAAGAACAAGGTAAACCGGCGACCTATACAGGTTATGGAGTCTTGATTATCAGCGAAGAAATTGACGAAGAGACTCTCTTTCGTGTTGTGCAAAGTATAAAAATCAAGGGCAAAGTGATTTGCTCAAAATCAATTAAAGAACACTATAACCTGAAATAGGTATGCCAGCTTAACATATTCATTTTGAGTGATGTACTCTCGTGCTTTCCTCCTATGTAAAAGCAAGGTGTGTTTGATAAAACTCACTTATTGTGATTGGTGGTATAAAAGTTCTGCTAAATCAAATGAAAATAGAAAAGGGACGGAACATCATCACGGATATTTCTATAGTGCTTAGTATTATCACGGTATTGTTTTTGGCAAAAAGTTATGTGAAAGTTCAGGTTGTTTTTTTTGCATTTTTACTGTAAAATTTCAAACTGGATGTTGCCATGTCAGAAGTTTGGCTTATGATTCAATATGTGGGGACATATGATGAATATGAGTAAATACATAAAAAGAAAAAACTGACAGCAGAGCGGAAATGGAGTAAAATTTATGAAGAACTTATGCAAACGATTTGCGACCGTAGTGCTTTGTGCAGCGTGCCTATTGATTGCACTATACCCAAATAACTTATATACTATCCACGCAGAGACCATTACCGAAAACGCTATCTATGTAGCACCAAATGCTTCCGGTACCGGTTCTGAGAGTAACCCAATGAATCTGGAGCAGGCAATTGACACGATAGCTGCCGGACAGACGATTTACCTATTGGAGGGTACCTATCAGCTTAGTGAGACCATTACAATTGCGGAATCAAACAGTGGGCAAGAGGGACTCTATAAAACCCTCAGTGCTTATCCGGGGGCAGAGGTGGTGCTGGATTTTTCCAACCAGGCCTTTGGGAAACGCGGTATTATACTGGAAGGAAGTTTTTGGCATTTTTACGGAATAACCATAAGCCATGCCGGGGATAACGGTATGCTCCTTGCCGGGGATAATAACATTATTGAACTATGCGTGTTTGATGGCAACAAGGATTCGGGACTGCAACTTAGCAGAAACAACGGCAGCTACACTAAGCCATCGCAGTGGCCGTCCAACAACTATATTTTAAATTGTACTTCTCGTAATAACAGTGATCCGGACGGTGAAGATGCGGACGGCTTTGCACCGAAGCTTACCTGTGGAGAGGGAAATGTGTTTGATGGCTGCCTTGCCTACAATAATGTAGATGACGGCTGGGACTGCTATGCTAAGTCGGCCACCGGTCCGATTGGTGTAGTGACACTGATTAACTGTATTGCATTCCGAAACGGTCAAACAGAAGAAGGAGTCTTCACTCCCAACAGTGATGGAAATGGCTTTAAGCTCGGTGGAGGTGGCATCGGTACTCCTCATGTGGTTATCAACTGCCTTGCTTTTGAAAATAAGAACTGTGGTTTTACCGATAATAACAATCCATCCGCCATTTCCTTAATTAACTGCACTGCGTTTAACAATAACGGTTCAGGGAAGAAGGCAGACTTCAATGTATATCGCTGCAAGAATGCCAATGCAGTAAATCTGTTAGCTTACAATGCCGTAAAGAATACAAATAAATTTCAGAATATGTCCGCAAGCTTTATTGTGTATCCATCGGGAAAAGACTGGTATGAGGTAACCTCCCGCATATCGTTTGATACAACCAAATCAGATACCAAAGGAATTAAAATAAGTAAGGGACTTACTGCATCAGATTTTATTATAACAGAGTCTCCGGCACTGGGTACGGACTTTCATAAACTGTGGAGAGAAGAGGATGGTTCCTTAAATACCCATGGCTTTGCAATGCTGACAAAAGAAAGTAAGTATGCCGGGTTTTCTTCTGACGGCGGTGCCTGTGGCGCCCGCTTTGGGGCAGGAACAGAATTTGTAACTCCGGAAAATGCAGCTGCAATTATGGCAGCAGCACTGTCAGGAAGTATAGTGCCGACCGCAACAAGTACCCCGCAGCCGACTGCTACAAGTACTCCGGTACCGACCGCAACGAGCACCCCGCAGCCGACTGCTACAAGCACTCCGGTACCGACCGCAACGAGCACCCCGCAGCCGACTGCTGCAAGTACTCCGTTGCCAGCAGCAACAGACACACCCGCCCCGACGCTGATTCCGTCAGCAACATCGGAGTCTGCGGAAATACTTCCGACCTGGAGTGTTGTTGTGTTGCTTGTGATTATTGCAACTACAGTAGTAGCCATTGTACTAATAGTTAAGAAGGCAAAATAGAAATATCACGGAAATAAAGAAACAAGCGAAAAAATTACAATGCATTTAGGTATTCAGGAACTCCTTTATCCGGGAAATCTGCGGCAAGACAGTTTCTCTTCCGATTTCGTAGACTGCTCTTAGTTTTTCCGGATTTTTTTCCACTTTTCCTATCTGCAGGTTTTCTTTTGGACGAATCACAAGCAGTTTTCCTTCTTCTTCTCTCTGCTTGATATACGAAAGAGTCTGATTGTAGATGATATGGCGGTTTTCCATGGCCTCCACAAATTTGGGATATTTTCTGTATTTCATCCTGATCAGTGGCATCAGGCTGTTTCTCTTTTTCAAATAGTCCTGCGGTCTGGTAAGAACAACTATATTTTTATCATATCCGATTTCTTCAAAATACTGAATCGGAATGGAATCCGCAACTCCGCCGTCCAAAAACTTCTGCCCATCAATTTCTACAATCTGAGAAACCATAGGCATGGAGGCAGACGCACGAATCCAGTCAAAGCAGTGGTCGTCTTTCCCTTTATAGCTGTGATATACCGCATTCCCCGTTTCAATATCCGTGCATACCACATAAAAATCCATTGGACTGCTTTGATATGTATCAAAATCAAACGCATCATATTTTAACGGAACTTCACCGTAGGCAAACTCTGTATTGAAAATGTTACCGGTCTTTATCAGACTGCCGATACCGGAATATCGCTTATCGTTGCAAAACTTCATATTATAGCGGATGGCTCTCCCAATCTGCTTTGACTTATAATTACAGCCAAAGGCGGCACCGGCAGATACCCCTATCGCTCCATCATATTCTATTCCGTTTTCCATCATGACATCAAGCACTCCGGCGGTAAACATTCCGCGCATGGCTCCGCCCTCTAATACTAAACCCTTTTTCAATTTCATCACTTCTTCCTGATAAACTAACTCCGGCTCTGTATAAATAACGCATTACCATATTATCGTATCACCTTACTGCATATTTTTCAAGGCTGTTTGCCGATAACCAACCCATTTTACAATCTCCTCTTCCTATGCTACAATCTTCCTTGGAACAGCAACTCATAGTATTGGGTTGAGCATTATGCTGACGTTAAAGCGTGATTTTGGCACTGTAAAAACTTTTTGACACTGTGTTTTCAGCAAAGTAAAACTGGTTTGATAGACAAAAAAAGAAAACGTGATTATTCTCAAAGCAGGTCAAGAGAACAAATCACTTGTAAAGGAGGAATTTTTATGGAGCTGAACGCACAGATAAAAAAATACCGAACGGAGTTAAACCTGTCCCAAGAGGAATTAGCTGAAAAGGTATATGTGACAAGACAGACGATTTCAAATTGGGAGAATGGAAAGAGCTACCCTGATATTCATAGCCTGCTGCTTCTCAGTTCATTGTTCAATGTATCTCTCGACCAATTAATTAAAGGAGATATAGAGACAATGAAAGAAATTATCAACGAGCAGGAAGTTAAGAAGTTTAATTATTACGGAAACATTTTCAGTATTCATTTTTTGATTTTGATTATCTCAGCGGCACCGCTATTCATTTGGTTAGAACAATATGCGTTCATACCTTTCGGAGTGTTGTTTGCAATTACAATGTTTTGGGCATTGAAAGTTGAAAAAATCAAGAAAGAAAATGATATACAGACGTATAAGGAGATAGTTGAATTTACAGAAGGAAAGAAATTAGACGAACTCCACAAAGCGGTTGAAGCTGGAAAACGTCCATACCAAAATGTATTGAAAGTTATAATCAGTGCTGTTGTTACGGCGGCAGTTTGTTTTTTGATTGGATTGTTGATGCACATTTTCTTGAATTGAGTGGATTGTTTTAAGCAGTAATAATGAAATTAGCATTAAAAACAGCGATTCCACGCATATTCTCCGTTTGAGAGGTGTGTTTTGGCTTTTGGAAGCATTAGAATGAAGGTGTAAAAACACATTGGAGGTGACGTAAAGCTATGAACCAATTAGCAATTGGCAAATTTATTGCCCAGAAAAGAAAAGAGAAAAACCTAACCCAAGAACAGCTTGCAGAAAAGCTCGGCGTGTCCAATAAGACCGTATCAAAATGGGAATGCGGGAAATGTATGCCTGATTACAGCATCGTCAAACTGCTGTGTCAGGAGCTTGGTATTACCGTATCCGAGCTTATGGACGGGGAAATTAAGGCGGATAGCAGTATTCGAGTGTTTGACGAAGAACAGCTACTTAATATGCTTGAGCGGATACAACAGTTGGAAAAGCAGAAAATATCCATTATAGGCATACTGCTGGTTGTCATGGGAATCGCATTGCTCGCATTTTCCCAGTTACTCGGTGGAACAGATTTCCGAGATTTTCTGTCCGGCTTAATGGCAGGAATATCTGTCGGTGAAATGCTTGTTGGAGTTTATGTCATTGCTCGTTCATTTCCAAAGCGCTAAAATATTATACCTGCTACGCTAAGTAGCATAAATGTAATCGGTTGTTTCTTGTGAAATTCCTGCAAATTCGCTATGATGATTCTACAAACCATAACAAGGAGGATTCTTAAATGAGTTTGGGCGAAAAGACAACGCCTGACTTTACTGTAATTTCAGTACAGGGTACAAGCGCCGTGCCAAAGCAAGTGCCAGTCCAAGTTTCATCAGGTCAGGAAGGATAAACGGTATTACGCACCAGGTAAGAACCATCGCAATGCCCACGGCTCCATTTGCCTTTGCGTAGACAATCATAAACCACACGGTTCCAAAAGAGTAACACACAGCTAAGCCAATCACCATAGCGAGGATTTCTACCCACAGTTTTTTCCCAAAGGAATGAACAATCAGCCAGTAAATCAGCCCCATAAAAATAAAACCAACGATATATCCGCCTGTGCTTCCAAGGAGAATACCGATTCCGGAAGCAAACTGCGCAAATACCGGGACGCCAAACGCTCCAAGTAACACATATACGATAATGGATACTGTCCCGCGCTTGCCGCCCAAAGCTGACAGCACAAAAAATACAGCAAACGTTTGCATGGTAAACGGTACCGTAGTCGGGATGCTGATCCATGAGCATATCGTAATCAGAACTGCACCCAATGCAATGTAAACTAAATCAATTGTCCGAAAATTTTTCTTCATTTCTCTTGTGTTATTCATGATAATCTCCATTCCGTACTCCTGCAAAGCTCAAACCATTGGCAGCAGGCGCAAATATTATAAAATTCTTCTGTTTCAAAAATCCGTTCTCTGGCTTTGCCCGCAGCCTCTGTCCACAGAACCTTTTCCCCGTAGGCAAGGTTGCAGATATTTAGAACCGTACTGTCCATGAAAGCTACTTTTTCACATGAAGTACAAACACCGCTTACATTATTCGGACACCTTTTGCAAAGCTCATCACACCCTTGTGCAACAGTAATTTGGGTCTTGGGATTCTCTGTAAGCTCCGATATAATAGCTTTCATATGTGCAGTGAAGTCTGCATTATATCCATGACCCGTAAATTTCTGAATACAAAGCAGGTGGTGCGGTCTTAAATTCATTTCCAAACCTCCTTTGAGTTGAAGCTCAGAGGATACACCGTCCGATTGCTTCATTGTCTCCATGGACATCTCTATCGCCTGCATTGTAACGCAAAAAGCAGCCAATTGTCAACCCATATTTATTTTCAAGTTGACATTTAGCTGCTTTCCCATGATTTGTCTGTGCCCGATTTATTGTGCATCTCTGCTTCTAAATACGGATTTCACCGGAAGACAGAGTAATGATTTCACCGTTTTCATTTTTAACAATCAAATGTCCAACAGAATCAATATCTATCGCAGTCGCCTTATATTCCATCTGATTTTGAATCACGGTGATTTCCTTCCCCAACATCATAAGCCTTTTTTTATACTTTTCAAAAACTTGTGTTTCACTTGGCAAAGTTTCGAATCCCAAAATCCTGTTTATGATTTCCGCAGCTAGTTTATTTCTCACGCCGGGCATCTTTTCATCCGGATAGAGGGAGGTTACTAAAGGTTGCAGGTCAACCGGAAAATCTTCTGTACGTATACAAACATTTATCCCAATGCCAAGAACAATCCAGCCTAAACCGCCGCTTTCAAAGTCGGTTACAGCCTCCGTTAAAATCCCGCATACTTTTTTCCCATCAATAAAAATATCGTTGACCCATTTAATTTTCGGTGCTTTTTTTGAAATGCTTTCTATCGCTTCGCAGACCGATACAGCGGCAAAAGCAGTGACTGAGGTTGGATTTTCAAAGCGCAATACTTCGGGGCGTAACACAATACTCATATATAAACCGCCGCCGGATGGTGAAAAGAATTTGCGGGAAAATCTGCCTCTACCCATCGTTTGACAATCCGAAATAATGACTGTACCATGCTCAGCACCTGCGACAGCCATTTCTTTTGCGGTTTTGTTCGTGGATTCTAAGGATTCGTATATCTGAATTTTATCTGCATAAGGTTGACTTTTTTCAGACAGAAACGGCTTTATCCCCGGTACAGAGACTATGTCATTTTCGTCGGAAAGGCAGTATCCTTTCTTCGTGACAGCAACAATCTGATAGCCGTCTTTTTGAAGTTCCTTTACCGCTTTCCATACAGCATTTCTTGAAATGTTTAATATTCCGGCAAGGTGTTCGCCCGATATGCTTTCTCCTCGCTGCCGTTCCAGTAACTCTAATATGCGATTTTTTGTACTCATTTTGTTTTCACCGTCCTAACTTCGAACAGTATAGCATCTTTTGGATTAATTGTCACCCTGGTAGTATGTTTCAACCCATTTTACAATCTCACCTTCCTGTGCTACAATCTTCTTTAGAATAGGAGGATTGTATGAACGAACTTACCGTACCGGCTTATGCCAAAATCAACTTATGCTTGGATGTGTTAAACCGCCGTCCGGACGGCTACCATACGGTCCGGATGATTATGCAGTCCTTAGAGCTGCACGATACCCTGTATTTATCCCGCACCGATACTCCGGGCATTACTCTGGTTCCGTATGCCCCGGAAAACGACCCGTCGATTCCGTGGGATGAGCGGAACTTAGTCTATAAAGCTGCCCGCCTGTTTTTAGACACGTATCAAATTGAAGGCGGCGTTCACATTGCAGTGGACAAGCAGATTCCGGCTGCCGCAGGGCTTGCCGGAGGAAGCTCCGATGCCGCCGCTGCCTTAAAAGGCTTAAATGCCCTGTTCCGGACGAACTGCACTCTGGAGGAATTGCAGCAGCTTGGGGTAAAACTCGGCGCAGATATTCCGTACTGTTTATTACTCGGCACGGCACTTTCCGAAGGAATCGGAGAAATTCTGACACCGCTTCCTGCCGCTCCGCATTTTTACTGTGCGTTAGTCAAACCGATACAGGGAGTTTCCACGAAGTATGTCTATGAGCATTTAAATCTCTCCGCAGATACCGCACACCCGGACACCGATGTGGCACTTTCCGCCATCCATACACAGGATAAAAAGGTACTCTGTGCTTCTCTCGGAAACATTCTGGAGCCGGTCGCCGTCACGATTTGTCCGGAAGTAAAACAGATAGAAGCTGCATTTCTAGGCCTTGGTGCAGACGGCGTCCTAATGAGCGGAAGCGGCCCGACCGTATTCGGTCTGTTTGAAACAAAGGATGCCGCCTTCCATGCCGCAGAATATTTCTGTGCGCACGGCTACCCGACCACCTCCTTTGCCACGGAGTTTTATACACCGGAGGATTCCGATTTTACTGCACACTCTTAAGCTTTACGGCAGTTCTGCCGATATATGAAATGAAGGCGTGGCGCAAAACGTGAAACAGCGTAAAAGCAGAAAAAAGTATGGAAACAAAAAAGAGCCGGAAACGCCGGATGTTACCACGGAAGGTAAAAAAGCAAAGATGCACAAGGAGGTAATCAAATGGATATTAACGGAATCTCTCAGGTCATGGCTTCGTATGAGACCACAAAGACTGACAAAAACACAGAAACCGGTAAAAAGCAGCCTGCACAGGAAACAAAGGGGTATGATGCCGGAAAGGCTGCCGAGTATACAAAGACTGAGTCGGTAGATCAGGTAGTAAAGCGCGATACCGCTCTCATAGAAAAAATGAAAGCAGAAGCAGAACGCAATACGGAGCAGCTTCGCTCCCTTGTGGAAAAGCTTCTCTTAAAGCAGGGCGAAAAGTTCACTTCTCTTTCCGACTTATTCAGTAAAGTAAAAGACGGGCTGATTGAAGTAGACCCGGAAACCGTGGAGCAGGCAAAGGAAGACATTTCCGAAGACGGATACTGGGGCGTGGAACAGACCTCCGAGCGTCTTTTTTCGTTTGCGAAGGCACTGGCAGGCAACGACCCGAAGTATGCCGACAAGATGTTGGACGCCATGAAAAAGGGCTTTGAGCAGGCAACCAAACGCTGGGGCGATAAGCTTCCGGATATCTGTCAGAAGACGTTAGACGCTGCCACTGAAAAAATCAACAACTGGAAAAACGAAGCAGTCTCCGAAGAAGCATCCCCGGAGACTGCCGAACCGTCTAAAGACGTAACCGTTTCTTAAGGCAAAACAGTTCTGAAGCAAACTACGTTACAATTACAATACATATTGTTACTTACACTTCCTCCGCAATGCTGCTTTTTACCAAAAGCAGCATTGTTTTTGGCGGAATCACCTCACTTGTCAGATCATTAATCTCCGCCACCTCATCCGGCGACATGAAAAATTCCTTGCCGACCGACCAGATGGTATCACCTTCTTCACTCATGTATCCCGTCATGCAGCACTGCTGCTCCCGCTCTTCCTTCGTAAACGGTGTAAAGCTCGCATCCGTAATCATATATTCCTTCTCATTGCAGAACACAATCGTAGAGAAATCCACCTCGACACGCCACTCCGCTTCCTCACTGCGAAACAGCTGGAAGGAGGTGGACTGTACCGAAGGAACGACCTCATAGGTGCAGGCATCATGCAGACCCTTCACCTCCAACTGATGGGAAAACGGTGCAAACGCCTTCACTCCCGCAAACGGCTTTTCGTCCGAACCGGTAATGAGAAGCAGCTTCAGTTCCAGTATTCCTTCTACCAGCAAGGCATCCTCCTGCGGTTTGATGCTCTCCAAGTGCACACTACTGCTGCCATGACAGATTTGCAACGGCATTGCGCCCGCCTCCGTAAGACTGATTTTCCCGGAAAACTTTGCACGGCTCCGGTTCTTCATCAGTAGCCGGTTCATCGTTTCCTCTTCACCGCTTAAGTTTACGTTTCCTGCAATCGAATAGATATCCTCCAGTACCGTCAGTTCCTTTTCCTCATACAGCTTCATATCCAGTTCGATGACAGCCTCCGCCTCTAAAATTCTTTCTTCGCCGTCCTCGTCTGCCTTCGCCTGAATGTTTTCGTGAATCACGGAAAACGAAATGTCCTCTATCATGTCCTCTCTCGCTCCCGGCAGCTCAAACTGTCCCGAGAACGGGAACGATACCTCATACGTTTCTACCGGCTCTCCCATACCTGTGGTGCGGTACACCAAAAACAGCTCTGCCATGCCGTTCATGATGAGCTGCCCTTCCGCCACCCTGGTTTCCGGCACCGGAATCGAAAGCTCCCGATACAGAATTTCTCCGATGTTCGGCTTGGAGGACGAAAGCCTGGTCTCCTCCTTCATGCGGTAGGTATCCTTCTGCTGAATGGCAAGATTCGTAAAGGTAACGTCCTTTGCTCTCGCAAAGATGCCTCTTCCTTCGATTTCGGTTACGACAACTTCATCGAACAGTTCCTCGCAGACTGCCATCAGTGTCACCAGTGCCTTTACGTTAAATTTTCTCGAATGAATCAGCGTGACATTGACATCCTCTAACTCCGCGCGCAGACGAATCGGCTGTGTCGCATCCTGCTCCTCCATATGTATCATTTCATCAAACGGAATCTCGCCCTGCATTCCGCAGACCGGCTGCTCCCCGTCCTCGCTTAAGTAAAGGATTTCTACCTCTAACGTACCCCTGACGTGCAGTCTTCCCGCACTGAACTTTTTCTCCTTAATCTGAATGCGTCCGCTTTCCCTGATCATCGACTGCGCATCCGGCTTACTGTCCGGTACGTTAAAATCATCGTCCAACGTCAGCTGAAGGGTGGTTGCCGTTCCGCCCTGTGAGTGCTGTCCCCCCAGCCGATGAATGTTTTCCTTCTTTAATTCCATGAATAAAGCTCCTTTCCGATATCCTGCAGCTTGATGACTATATACGGGTGTGTCTCCATCTGTATCACAGGCTCATCCTTTCCGGGTCCTAACAGCTCGCTCTCAAATACAATACCGTTATCCGCCTCATAAAGCTCCGTTACCCGGATGCTGTAGCCGCCGGATTTCTGGGTACCGTAGCCTTCCGCGATGTAAAGATAACCGTCCGACTGATACGTCATAATAAACGGCTCCAGTTTCTTCTCGTTGATTTTGGCAAGCAGCTCCTCCGGTACGTTTCCTTCCTCTACCACCGTATATTCCAAATCCTTTATCTTATTGATTTCTTCCGCTTTTTCACCGCAGCCGGAAAAGGCGAATGCCAGCACGGTAAAAAAGAAAAAGAAAAGCAGTCTTTTTCCACAGGTTCGTTTCATACCGCTTTCCTTATCTTTTTTTATCAGTATATGCAGTTGTCAGTGCCGCTATTACCCCCGCCCGCGACAATTCTGGAACGAGCATGGAATACACCGGTTCGTGGATATCCGGAAGATAATGTGCGTCGGAATCCGATAGTATCATGCAGTCATTCAGATACGGGTGTGCTTCCCGCAGCTTATGTAACGACTTTAAGTCGGCAAGCTCTGCCACCCGAAAGCGGCTGTCCGGCGGAATAAAGCCGAGATTGGAAAGAAGTGAGGTCGTCGATTTATCGAGATGTGCCGGAATCATAACGCCGTGATACTCCTCCATCAAATCGTACACTTCATCAAATCCGATATCCGTCGCGTTGATAAGAAGCTTCTCCACCTTGCCGAGCATTTCATCGTCCTCGTTCCGGATAATCTGTGTGCCGAAAATCGTTTCATTGTTCGGAACATCCATCAGATGCTCATACACATACGCATCAAAGCGCATCGCATCCTCCAGCCGTTCAAACAGGCAGACGACATGCACCTCCTCGCTTGTCGTCAGTTCCATACCCGGAAGTGCCGTAATGCCGTAGGCTTCCGCCACGTTAAGAAATGCCGGACAGTTTTTGCAGGTATTGTGGTCGGTCAGGGCAATGACATCCAGTTCTTTCACGACCGCCATGCCCACGATGTTTGCCGGAGTCATTTCCTCATCTCCGCACGGAGAAAGACAGGAATGCAGATGCAGGTCATACGTTACCTGACGCCAGCCTCCCTGCATCTGTGCTTCGTTTTTATTTAAGTCCATGATACACCGCAAGCGCCGCGTCAAACACAGGCAGCTCCGTAGAGAGAAGCGAAATATTCTGCTCCTTTGCCTTTGCCGACACAGCCGCATCAATCGCGGCCCCCTCTGCTATAATCACGCAGGCTGCCTCCGTCAGGGAAGCTACCGCAAGTGTATTCAGATTGCTCATTACCGTAACCCATGCCGCGCCCTCCGGCACCTTCGACATTGCCACGCTGAGCAAATCGCAGCAGTAGACCTTTGTTACCTCGGTTT
The DNA here is from genome assembly GCA_051880375.1 of Lachnospiraceae bacterium. Lineage (GTDB taxonomy): Bacteria > Bacillota > Clostridia > Lachnospirales > Lachnospiraceae > SIG299. The sequence goes on along the minus strand of JBJENV010000026.1, from coordinate 42,502 downwards.
CTCCTGCCTCCTTTGCCAGATGAATCACCTGATATCCGCATGTTTCCGCCAGCTCTTTTACCGTCATGGTATTCGTTCCGTCCTTTCTGATGTCCTGTTTCCCAACGCTCTGTTTTACTCTGTGTTTCCCAAATTATTCGCCGTCCAGACGGGACATTTCCCCCGACAGGCGATGAATGTATTCCTTTAAAATATGGATACAATCGTGTTCTCTTGCCTCTCCGCGCACGATGTCCTCAGCAAGTGCCTTACAGGTCGGCGCGCCGCACGAGCCGCAGTCCAGCCCCGGAAAACGGCTGCACAGCTCCTCCACTCTTGCCATACGCTCAATACTCTCCCTGCGGTTGCTGCCGAGACGGAACACCGGCTCATACTCCACATCCTGTGTCCAGTAAGCGTCTTCCATGTTATCGCTACCCGCTACATGATTGCAGGCAACCGTCATATATTTGCGCAGATGCTTCATTTTTACCATTGCCACATACGGATTCTCCACCGTCAGAACCCCGCCGACGCAGCCTCCGTTGCAGGCATTGAGTTCGATAAATTCAAGGTTGGAGGAAAACTTCTGGTCCTCCAAATCCTCCAGAATACGGATGACGTTTTCGATACCGTCCGCCGCCAGATAATTGTCATTAATCAGACCGCCTGCCTCTCCGCCGGTCACGCCCCAGCCGACGCCGATTTTTCCGGAAATCGCAAGCTCCTCCGGCTCCGTAATCTCCTTCATGTGCGGAAGCAGCTCAACATACACATCCTTGATGGCGCAGACGGCATCGATTTCGCTCTTCTCAATACCGAGCGGAGATTTGACTGCCGATACCTTTGACGGACACGGTGAAAGAAAAATAATGCCGATTTTGTCTGCCGGAAGCCCGGTCTTTTCCATGGCACGCTTTCTTGCCTCCTTTGCCGCCAATTCCACCGGCGGATTAATCGGAAGCAGGTGTTCAATCAGATTCGGAAAACGCACGCGAATCAGCCGCACAATCGATGGACATGCCGTGCTGATGAACGGATACTGCTCCGGATGTTCTTTTATGTAGGCTCTGGACAGCTCCGACACAATCTCTGCCGCTCCGCTGACCTCATAGACGTCGTCAAAGCCCATTCGCTTCAATGCCGTCAGTACGATATTTACGTCATCTAAGTTATTAAACTGTCCGTATAACGACGGCGCCGGAAGCGCTACCGTGTATTCGTAATCGGAAAGCACCGACAGCTTGTCATACGTCGGCAGCTTTGCGTGATGCGGGCAGATACGGATACATTCCCCGCAGTCGATACAGAATTCCTTCGTAATGACCGCTTTCCCGTTCCGCACGCGGATTGCCTGCGTCGGACAGCGTTTGATACAGTTGATACAGCCCTTACACAGGTCCTTGTCTAAGTGAACCGATGTAAAGAACTTTGAATTTGTAGACTTTTCCTCCATAGTAACAGCCTTGCTCCTTTCAAAGGCAGAATGTTCTGTAGCCGATACAAAATTCCTGCCTTCCCCAAAACAGTATTCAGGTCTGATATACCTTCATTGTCACCGTCGTACCCTCTCCAAGCTTCGTTTCTATCTGCATCTCATCGGAATACTGCTTCATATTCGGCAGCCCCATTCCTGCCCCGAAGCCAAGCGCACGGACATTATCCGGCGCGGTCGAATAGCCCGCCTGCATTGCCTTGTCGATATCCGGAATACCCGGTCCTACATCCTTTAATACCATCAGAATGTCATCCGGAGAGATTTCCACATCAATGGTGCCGCCATGCGCATGAATGACCATGTTGATTTCGCCCTCATACATGGCAATCGCAACCTTCCTTACAACCTCCGGGCTGCTGCCCATTTTCTTAAGACGGCGCTTTACATCACCGGAGGCCTCTCCTGCTCTTGTAAAATCGTCCCCCGATATCTGGTAGGAAAGCTTAATTGTATCGCTCATAATCGGCACCTCCCCGCAGCCCCTTCTCATATAGCATGCCGCATGCCGAAAACATGCGGTGTCCGGTGCAAAGGATTGGAATTTCACGTTCATTTGCCAGTGCAATCATATTTTCATCCGGCTTCTTGCTGCGCACAAACACAATGCACACTATGTCCATCATTTCTGCAGTCCGGATGACCTGCGGGTTGCAGAGCCCCGTTAACAAAACAGCCTGGTCCTTGACAAATGCGAGCACATCACTCATCATGTCCGAACCGCATGCAGTATGAACCTCTTTATCCAGCCATTCTTCACCGCTTGCCACTCTTGCTCCCAACGTTTCTTTTATCTCTCTGACCGTCATAGAATACACCCCTTTACATTATATATAGAACGTATAGTATTATCATAGCATACTTTTGTAGAATTTGCACACTTTTCTATGGATTTTTTATGCGGATTGTGTTATAATTTCTATGTTTTACAGGCAGGGGACAGGAAACGTTTATCTGTTTCTATCTTTCTGTACAGCAAAGCAATATTTTTTTTGCATGTTTTGTTACTAATTTAACAAACTGCTGTGCTTTCCAATCTCTCTCCCCGAGAGATTTTCTCTCTCCCGAGAGATTTATCACCATCCGGAGATTAGATTGTTAGTGGCATAATTTACTATGATGAAGGAGGTTTCTAAATGGCTTCGCTTAAAAAAACAGTTCCGTTCGCTGGAACGAAGGAACAGGAGGAGCAGCTGAAAGCAGTCATTGCGGAGTTAAGAGAAGATAAGGGTGCACTGATGCCGATTATGCAGAAGGCTCAGGACATTTACGGTTATCTTCCGATTGAAGTCCAGACCATGATTGCCGACGAGCTTGGTATTCCGCTGGAAAAGGTATACGGGGTTTCTACTTTCTACTCCCAGTTTTCTCTTTATCCAAAGGGAAAATACAAAATTTCCGTCTGCCTCGGTACCGCCTGCTATGTTAAGGGTTCCGGTGATATTTACAACAGTCTGATGGAGAAGCTCGGTATCGTCAGCGGCGAATGTACACCGGACGGCAAGTTTTCCCTGGATGCCTGCCGTTGTATCGGTGCCTGCGGTCTTGCACCTGTCATGACGGTAAACGATGATGTTTACGGCAGACTGACCGTGGATGATATCGATGGCATCTTAGCAAAGTACGAATAATATGATGACGGAATTATCCCTCCACGTACTGGACATCGCAGAAAATTCCACCAAAGCAAAGGCATCGCTTGTCACCATTTCCGTTTCCGTTGACACAAAAGCAGACCGTCTTGTCATTACCATTGTTGACAACGGCTGCGGCATGACAAAGGAACAGGTGTCACAGGTTACCGACCCGTTCTTCACCACAAGAACGACCCGTAAGGTCGGGCTCGGCGTTCCGTTTTTTAAAATGGCGGCGGAGGCCACCGGCGGTAACTTTTCGATTACCTCGGCAGTCGGCATCGGAACAACGGTGCGTGCGGAGTTTGGGTTTTCCCATATTGACCGCATGCCGCTCGGCGACATGAATGCAACGATACATCAGCTGATTCTGATGCATCCCGACTGCGATTTTCTTTATACATATGAGTATGACGGCCGAAGCTTTACGCTGGATACCAGAGAGGTCCGTGAAATACTCGGCGATGTTCCGTTCGATATCCCGGAGGTTTCCGAATATCTGAAGCAATATCTGTCCGAAAACGAATCCGAAGTGAATCAGGGACAGAGCAATATTTAAAAATTAGGAGGATTAGCATGAAATCTCTTGAAGAATTAAGAGCCATTCGTGAAAAGATGCAGGGGCAGATTGGCCTGCGTTCCGAGGCTGACGCCCACACCCGTGTCATTGTCGGCATGGCAACCTGCGGTATTGCAAGCGGTGCAAGACCGGTATTAACTGCTCTTTCCGATGCTGTATTATCCAAAAATTTAACCGATGTTTCCGTAACTCAGACCGGATGTATCGGTCTTTGCCAGTATGAGCCGATTGTTGAAGTACTTCAGCCGGGCAAGGAAAAGGTTACCTATGTAAAGATGACACCGGAAAAGGCTCTGGAGGTTGTGGAACAGCACTTAATCCGCGGCCAGGTTGTCACCGAATACACGATTCAGAACGTAATGAAATAAGGAGGAAATCAAATGTATCGTTCCCATGTCTTAGTTTGCGGCGGAACCGGATGTACCTCCTCCGGAAGTCAGCAGATTATGAAATTATTGCAGGAAGAAATCGCAAAGTGCGGTCTGACCGATGAGGTTGCCGTTGTCCAGACAGGCTGCCACGGTCTTTGCGCACTCGGCCCGATTATGATTATCTATCCGGAAGGTACCTTCTACTCCATGGTACAGCCGGAGCACATTCCTGAAATCGTAAGCGAGCACCTGTTAAAGGGCCGCCCGGTTACCAAATACATCTATAACGAAACCGTAACAGAAGCCGGCGTAAAGCCGTTAAACGACACTGATTTCTATAAGAAGCAGCATCGTATCGCACTTCGTAACTGCGGTGTCATCAATCCGGAAAACATCGATGAGTACATCGGTACCGGCGGCTACGAAGCTCTCGGTAAGGTATTAACCGAAATGACACCGGATGATGTCATCAAGACACTGCTTGACAGCGGTCTCCGCGGCAGAGGCGGCGGCGGTTTCCCAACCGGTAAGAAATGGCAGTTAGCAAAGAACCTCGTGCAGGGCGGTCAGAAGTACGTCTGCTGTAACGCCGACGAGGGTGACCCGGGTGCATTCATGGACCGTTCCATTCTGGAAGGTGACCCGCATGTTGTACTGGAAGCTATGGCAATCGCCGGCTACACCATCGGTGCCAGCCAGGGTTACATTTATGTCCGCGCCGAATACCCAATCGCCGTAGAACGTCTTCGTATCGCCATCGGTCAGGCAAGAGAATACGGTCTGCTCGGTGACAACATCTTCGGCACCGGCTTCTCCTTCGACATCGACCTCCGTCTTGGCGCAGGTGCATTCGTATGTGGTGAGGAAACCGCTCTCATGACTTCTATTGAAGGTAACCGTGGTGAGCCTCGTCCTCGTCCTCCGTTCCCTGCCGAAAAGGGTCTGTTTCAGAAGCCTACCGTATTAAATAACGTAGAAACCTATGCAAATATTCCGCAGATTATCTTAAACGGTGCCGAGTGGTTTGCTTCCATGGGTACCGAAAGAAGTAAGGGCACCAAGGTATTCGCTCTCGGCGGCAAGATTACCAACACCGGTCTTGTAGAAATCCCGATGGGTACCACACTCCGCGAAGTAGTCGAAGACATCGGCGGCGGCATCCCGAACGGCAAGAAGTTTAAGGCAGCCCAGACCGGCGGTCCTTCCGGCGGATGTATTCCGGCAGAGCACTTCGATATTCCGATTGACTACGATAACCTGATTTCCATCGGTTCCATGATGGGCTCCGGCGGTCTGATTGTCATGGACGAAGACAACTGTATGGTTGATATTGCAAAGTTCTTCCTTGAGTTCACCGTAGACGAGTCCTGCGGTAAGTGTACAGCGTGCCGTATCGGTACAAAGCGTATGTACGAAATTCTTGACCGCATCACCAAGGGTCAGGGTACCTTAGAGGACATCGACAAGCTCGAAGAACTCTGCTATTACATAAAAGAAAACTCCTTATGCGGTCTCGGTCAGACAGCTCCAAACCCTGTTCTGTCCACCCTGCGTTACTTCAGAGACGAGTACATTGCACACGTAGTTGACAAGAAATGTCCTGCCGGCGTTTGTAAGGCGCTTCTCTCCTATGTCATTGACCCGGATAAGTGCCGTGGATGTACACTTTGCGCAAGAACCTGTCCAAACGGTGCAATTGAAGGCGTCGTAAAGGAACCTCACGTGATTCGTCCGGATAAGTGTATCAAGTGCGGTGCCTGCATGGAGAAGTGTAAGTTCGGTGCAATTTCCAAGAAATAAGGAGGACAAAATGGATACAGTTACTTTAAAAATAAACGGCATGACCGTGACCGCACCAAAGGGTGCGACCATCTTAGAAGCAGCCAGACTTGCCGGTATCGACATTCCTACCCTCTGCTTCTTAAAAGAAATTAACGAAATCGGCGCCTGCCGTATCTGCGTTGTAGAAGTAAAGGGTGCCAGAAGCCTTGTTGCCTCCTGTGTATATCCTGTCAACGAGGGCATGGAAGTATTTACGAATACTCCAAAGGTGTTAAACTCCCGTAAAAAGACATTACAGCTCATTCTTTCCAACCATGAAAGAAAGTGTCTCTCCTGCGTGCGCAGCGGACACTGTGAGCTTCAGCAGCTTTGTAACGACCTCGGCGTAGACATCGAGGATGCTTACGACGGTGAAAAGAACAAATACGAACTGGACACCTCTGCTGCACATATGGTTCGTGATAACAACAAGTGTATCCTCTGCCGCCGCTGTATCGCAGTCTGCGAGAAGGTACAGGGCGTTGGCGTCATCGGAGCAAACGAGCGTGGCTTTAAGACGGAAATTTCTTCTGCATTCGGCATGGGCCTTGCAGATACCAGCTGCGTTTCCTGCGGACAGTGTATCGCTGTCTGTCCGACCGGCGCTTTATATGAGAAGGATTTCACCGACGATATCTTAAAGGCAATTGCAGACCCGACCAAGCACGTTGTGGTACAGACCGCTCCGGCAGTCCGTGCAGCCCTCGGCGAGGAATTCGGCTATCCGATGGGTACCAGCGTACAGGGCAAGATGGTTGCAGCCCTTCGCCGTATCGGCTTTGATAAGGTATTTGATACCAACTTCTCTGCTGACCTTACGATTATGGAAGAATCCCACGAGTTCTTGGACCGCGTACAGAACGGCGGCGTATTACCGCTCATTACCTCTTGTTCGCCGGGCTGGATTAAGTACTGTGAGCACTACTTCCCGGATATGACGGAAAACCTTTCGTCCTGCAAGTCTCCGCAGCAGATGTTCGGTGCGGTTGTTAAGACCTACTATGCAGAAAAGATGGGAATTGATCCGAAGGATATTGTCAGTGTCAGTGTCATGCCGTGTACCGCAAAGAAGTTTGAAATCGGCCGTGACGACCAGAACGCTGCCGGTGTTCCTGACGTAGATATTTCGATTACCACAAGAGAGCTTGCTAGACTGATTCGCCGTCTCGGCATTAATTTCAGAAACCTTCCGGAAGAAGAATTCGATTCTCCTCTCGGCTCCGGTACCGGTGCCGCAGTCATCTTCGGCGCTACCGGCGGTGTTATGGAAGCAGCTCTTCGTACCGCAGTCTGGAAGCTGACCGGTGAGAAGGACGGTTCTCCGATTGACTTTACCGAGGTCCGCGGTACCGAAGGCATCAAAGAAGCTACCTACAATGTAGCCGGCATGGATGTCAAGGTTGCCGTTGCTTCCGGCTTAAAGAATGCGAAGGAGCTCTTAACCCGTGTAAAGAACGGCGAAGCAAACTACCACTTCATCGAAATCATGGGATGCCCGGGCGGCTGTGTCAACGGCGGCGGACAGCCTCAGGTTCCTGCAATGGTTCGTAACTTCACCGACATCCGTGCAGAGCGTGCAAAGGCACTCTACTCTCTGGATGAGCAGAACACCCTCCGTTTCTCACACGAGAATCCGGATGTGAAGGAGCTGTACGCAACCTATCTTGGTGAGCCTGGCAGCCACAAGGCACATGAAATTTTACATACCACCTATGTAAAGAGAAAGATACATGAAATCTAATGACATGATTTCAAGGTGCTTTTAGCAAAGCACTTCGTTTAAAAAACCTCCCGGTTGGCAGTATTCCTGCTCTCCCGGGAGGTTTTTTTGATTATTTCATCCGTTGTCTATTCTTTCTTTTTATTCTTTTCCCTCTTATTCTCTTTCTTTGTTTAACTGCTTAAGTCTGGCAGACAACTGCGGTTTCAGCTCCAAAAACACCTTCGTAATCTCCGGATCAAAGTGCGTTCCGGACTCCTTTTTCATCATCTCAAATACACTGTCGATCGAAAATGCCGGCTTATACTCCCGTTCGACTGTCAGCGCCTCAAATACATCGGCAAGCGCCATAATCCGTGCCGACAGCGGAATCTCATTACCGGCAAGCCCCTCCGGATAGCCGGTGCCATCCCAGCGCTCGTGGTGATACGTTGCAACATCATAGGCCATCTGCACAACATCCGGGTCCGTCATGTCCTGCATCGTCTTTAAAATCAGCTGACCACCCTCTCTCGCATGCTCCTTCATGATGTCCATCTCTTCTTCGGTCAGCTTATCCGGTTTTTTAAGAATGGCATCCGGAATATGTATTTTCCCGATATCATGCATCGGAGCCACCTGACTGAGGACAGAAACATATTCCTCATTTAATATTTCAGGATACATTTTTCGTTCCAAAAGTGCATTTGCCAGCATATCGACGAATTCACTGGTACGCCTGATATGTGCCCCGGTTCCGCCATCACGGCTTTCCACAATATTGGCAATACCAAGAATAATACCGTGCTGAAACTTTGACAGTTCCCCTGCCTTTTGTTTGATTTCCTCCGCCTGCTCATTTACCATCTCCTGCAGATGATTTCTGTAGTATATGTTTTCCTCCAACAGCTCATCCCGCTTTTCCTGAACCTTGCGAATACTTGTTTTTGTCAAGAAAGATATTAAAATAGCCGATAAAAGTACGATAGGAAAACGCAGAAAAAAGGTATCACTGTACGGATAGCAATATCGTTTTAACGGAGTCCAGAAAAATGCAATCAGAACCAGCCACAAAGCTATACTGATTCCCAGCCCTTCCCGCAGCGGCAGTGCGAGCAAAAAGATGGACGGTAAAAGAAGCATCCATAAAATGCTGAATCCATTCGCTCCTCCGTTAAACATATAAGAAATCACAATCGTCGTAATACTGGTAAAATTAATCATCAATGCTATCTTCGGATGATTCCGATAATTCAGTATCAGTGAAAGCAGACAGCAGACAGAAAGTCCTCCGTTCACCCATACCATAAAGACATCCTTTGATTTTATATTGATAAAAATAAAGACAAAACCGATGACACAGAAAAGAAGATTGAATAACCGCATCGTTTCCTTTGAAATCATCACTTCACTGTACTTTATTTCATAAGAGTTTTCTTCCTTTTTTTTCAGCTTCATAGCCGCCTCCCCATCCAGGTCATGTTCCGCAAATTGCATTTCGTTATGAATATACCATGAAGTTTTTTCAAAAGCAACCTGCTCTTTTTGCGTTTTCCGATGCTTATTTTTATTTCTTTCAAAAAGAACTTGACGAAGATTTTCATGTTATGCTATTATAATAGTAATAATTCCTATTATATAAGGAGGTGATTACATGGCAGTGACAAAATTCAGCAGGCAGCGGCAGGCAATCCTTGACTACCTGATGAGTACAAAAGAGCATCCCACTGCCGATACGGTTTATGCCAATGTCAGAGAACGTTATCCTAATGTCAGTCTCGGTACAGTCTACCGTAATTTAAACAAACTGGCAAAGGAAGGACAGATTCTCCGCCTCACCTGCGGAGACGGCTCGGACCGCTTTGACGGCAATCCGTCACCGCATTATCACTTCCTATGCAAAGGCTGCGGACGTGTGATTGACCTTCCGATGGAATCCCTGCATCACATCGATACACTTGCAGGTGCCTCGTTTGACGGAACCATTGAGGGGCATATAGTACTGTTTTTCGGACAATGCCCAGAATGTACAAAAGCAAAGAATCTGAAAAAAGTTCTTGACAAAGCAGAGAACCTTTAGTATTATAATATCAGTAATAATTACTATTATTAAACTTAAAGAAACTCAATACTATATCATTAAAACAAAAAGGAGATTACAATTATGGCAAAATGGGTATGCAGTGTATGCGGTTATGTTCACGAAGGCGATGAGGCTCCGGCAGAATGTCCGGTATGCCACGTTGGCGCAGAAAAGTTTAAGAAGCAGGATGACAGTCTTTCCTGGGCAGCTGAGCATGTTGTAGGTGTAGCTCAGGGTGTCAGCGAGGACATTTTAAAGGATTTACGTGCAAACTTTGAAGGCGAATGCTGCGAAGTAGGTATGTACCTTGCAATGGCAAGAGTTGCTCACCGTGAAGGCTATCCGGAAATCGGCATGTACTATGAAAAGGCAGCTTTTGAAGAGGCTGAACATGCAGCAAAGTTTGCTGAGCTTCTTGGCGAAGTTGTTACCGATTCCACTAAGAAGAACCTAGAATTAAGAGTTGCAGCAGAAAACGGCGCAACCGCAGGCAAGACCGACCTTGCAAAGCGTGCGAAGGCTGCAAACCTTGACGCAATCCATGATACCGTTCATGAGATGGCAAGAGATGAGGCAAGACACGGCAAAGCATTTGAAGGTCTGTTAAACAGATACTTTGGCTAATCTGAAAAGCTTATCGGGCGGAGGAGAAATCTTCCGCCCTTTTTATAATTATCCTCTGGCATGCGGAGCATCGTACAAAATTTTACTTGAAATATTGTATATGCCATGTTATGATTGAAGTAGGCAAAAGAAACTAGTGTCCATAACGGCACAAAAACGAAAACCCACGAGTGGCAGCTCGTGGGTTTTCTTGTCCTATTCTTTCAGATGGCAAGACCGGACCATCAGGCTTATTACCGTTCTTCCTCTTCATCAAGCCATTTGCATATGTAATAGGCAATTACACCTGCCATAATGGAGAGGATAAAAGAAACTAGTAATTCCACAACGTCACCCCCTTCCTGTCGCCAGTATAGGGACGGTAACAAATTCATTATAGCAAACTTTTGTTCGAATATATATAAAAAGTGTCAAATTGATTACTGATTTTTAATAACTTTTTATCCCCCTTTTTTATCCGGCTGATAGACCAGTCCCTGTATCCTGTCATATTGTCCGCTTAAATACCATGCCAGATTATGTCCGCTGATTGTATGTAATCCGGTAACAGAATCCACGGAATAAAACGCGCTGTGCGGTGTCAGTATCACGTCCTCCCGTTTGGAGAGCGGACAGTCGTTTACGTCTACCTGCTCCGATTCCAAAACATCCAGACCTGCTCCGGCAATCCGTTTCTGCTCCAGTGCCTTTTCTAAGGCAGTTTCATCCACGCAGCCTCCTCTTCCGACATTGATAAAAAACGGCATTCTTTCCATACAGCGAAATGCTTCCTCATCAAAATAATGATAGTTTTCCTCCGTAAGTGCCATATGATTAATCAGCACATCCGCATATTTCAATGCTTCGCTCTTCTCTGCCTTTGTGACTCCAAGCTTTTCCATGACATCCTCTGATACGTAAGGGTCTACAGCCATTACCTTCATGCCAAGTGCCTTCGCCAGCTCTGCCGTTACCCTTCCGATACGTCCCAGTCCAAAAACAGCCAACGTTTTATGATTCAGGGTCCGCTGTGCAGGTGCCTCCTTATAATCCCACTGCTTCCGGTCGCGAATTGCTATCGCATAGCGCGACAAATTATGATTCAGTGCCAGCATCAGGGCAACCGCATGCTCCGCAACCTCCCTGGTACAATATTCCTCAATATGGCAGAGCGCAATGCCCCTTTCCTTTAAATCCTCCATGCAGACATTGCTGTAGCCGACAGCATTCTGGGAGATACAGCGTAACTGCTCTGCTTTTTGCAAAAGCTCCCGCTCGACAGGAACAAAGGCGGTAATCCATCCATCCGCTCTGTTGAACTCCTGGTAAAACCGCTCCGTGCCATAAGGCTCCACTATCACGTCTGCATCCGGCAGAATTTCCTTTACTGCCTCTATCGTGAGAGTGTAATCCGCCTCCATCTGTTCCTCATAATCGCTAACTAACACGCGCATAGGTATTCTCCATGATTTCTCTGATATTTTGCAGCACAATCTCCATTTCTTCTCTTGTTCCGATGGTAATCCTTAAGTACTCTTCCACTCTGCTGTCCGCATAATGACGTACCAGAATTCCCCTGTTTTTCAGTTTTCTGCACATCTCACCGGCATTGATGCCGTCATGCCTTGCAAAGGTAAAATTCGTGCAGGTCCGCACGACCTGAAACCCCATATGCTCAAGCTCCTCTTCAAAGTACTCCCTGTTATCCGTCACTGTCTTTAAGCACCTCTTAAAATAGTCCTCATCGAGTACTGCCGCCGTTCCTGCTGCAATAGCAAGGGAACTCATATTGAACGGATTAAAGGTAAACTTGATTTTATTCATATCCTCTATGATATCTTTGGAGGAGATGGCAAAGCCGATTCTGGCTCCTGCCATATTTCTTGACTTTGAAAACGTCCGTACAACCACAAGATTAGAGTATTTTTGTACAAGCGGAAGACAGGATTTCGTTCCGTAATCCACATAAGCTTCGTCGATAATGACCATCCGTTTCGGATTATGAGCCACAATACGTTCAATCTCCGGAACAGAAAGCGCCAGACCGGTCGGGTTATTCGGATTTGCAAGAATGACATCCCTGTCCGTATTCACATAATCCTCGACGCAAATCGTCAGATCCTCCTGTACCGGAATCTGTTCATAGTCCAGCCGGTAGGTTTTTGCATACGTACGATAAAAGTCGTAGGTGATATCCGGAAAGCACACCTTCATTCCCGGCTTAAAAAAGCTCATCATGCAGAAGCCGAGTACCTCATCGCCCCCGTTCCCCACAAATACCTGGTCTGCAGGAAAGCCGTAGACTTTGCCGATTGCCTCTCGCAGCTGCATACAGTGCGGGTCGGAATAATGTGCCATGCCATTAATCTGTGCCTTTGATATGGCATCCAGCACTTTCGGAGAAGGCGGAAGAGACGACTCATTCGCGTTCAGCTTTATGTACTGTTTATCCTTCGGCTGCTCTCCCGGAATATAGGGCTCCATATTTTCATATTCATCTAAGAAAAAATAACTCATCCTGCTTCCTCCCGTTTCTTCTGTCCCAGACGTTACTCACGCACCAAAGGGAATGTCATACAGTGCGGACCGCCGCCTGCTTTTAAAATCTCCGTAATATCCAGAGTAATAACCTCCATACCGTTTTTTGCAAGCTCTTCATTCACGGCTTTATTTTTTGCAAGGGAAATGACCCTGTGCTTCCCGAGTGCCTGAAGGTTGCAGCCATGCTCAAAAATTGCCTGCTCCGGAACCGGAATCACTTTTATCTCCGATTGCTTCAGAAAATGCCGAAACTCCTCCGGCAATCCCTCCTCATATGCAACAGCAAGATGGTCATCCACCAGATTGAAGCACATATCAAAATGCAGATATCGTGCCGGAAGCGAAACGCCTATAACCTGATAACCGTACTCTGCAAGCTGGCTGCGGATTTCCTCCACACCCCGCTCATTGGTGCGGTCTGCCATTCCAATAGCAATCGTTCTTTCATTAAGAAAGGCAAAGTCTCCTCCCTCAAATAAGCCCTCTTTGACTCTAGCAATCACCGGAACTCCTAACTCTTCCATGCGCTTTTCATAGTCGGTATGCTCCTTATATCGAAGCGGCAACTTGAAATTACCCAGAATATAGCCTTCCCTGACACAGCCGCCGAAGTCTCTCGCGAATACGGCATTCGGTCTTTCCTCATCGGCATCCAGATACTCTACCGTGACGCCTGCCCTTGCATAGGCCTCTGTAAAGATTCTATGCTCCGCCTCCATTTTTTCAATATTCATCGTAGTATTTTCCCATTTTTTTGCTATTTCATTAATCGGCGCCGGCTTCAGATAACTTGGTCTGGACACCAGAACCTCTTTTAAAACTCCTGTTCCGTTCTTTACAAACATAGTTCGTCCTCTTTTCTGCAAAGAAAAAGACGCATAGAAAAGTCTGGTTCACTTTCTATGCGCCTTTGCATCTTATTTTTATGCTAGTATTATAATGCGCCGTCCCGGATACTGCTATGTATTTCTTCTAAAAAGAAATCTTATTTTTTGTACATTTTACAAATTTATTTGATCAAACTGCACCGCCAGAAAAACAGTCACATGAAATTCCGCCTCATTTTTCTCAAGTCCCAGCGCTTCCCTCGCCTTACTGACACGATAGCGCACCGTATTTTTATGCAGCATCATTTCCTCTGCCGTGCGGTTAATACTGTAAGCGTTGTTTACATAACGCACAATCGTATCGTATAATTCACAGCCGCCGTCCGCATCATAATTCTTCAAACGTTCCACGATCCCGTTACAGTAGGATTTCATCCAGAAATTTTCCCTGTTCGGTAAAATAATCTGCCAGATACCGATTTCATCAAAGCAGCAGAATTCTCTTCCCCGGCTTCTCCCATAATTGCAGGCATACAGGCTTTCCTGAATCCTACAGCCTAACTCCTCCTTACGGCTACCGCTCCGGCTGACACCGCAAACATACTGTCCTGACGTAAGCTCCAGTTCTGTCTCAAGTTCCCGGATTCCTACTGCAACATTTCCAAAAGCAGTTACCAGAATTCCATACTGATACGGAAGTATCACCAGCTTCCTGCTCTTCCTGCTTCGCAGTTTCAGCAGCTTGCGGCGGTAGGAAAAACCGGTATGCATATCCTTCAGGAAAAAGTAAAAACACTGAAACGGCGTCTCCAGCTCTGGAAACAGCTCCTCCAGAAGCTTATACCGATTCAGTTTTCCCAGATTGTCCTGCAGCAGGAAGGCTACCTTCTCCTCCAGTCCGTCTATATTCTCATTTTCCTCAATTGCCATAGTCAGCCCTACCACAACGTTCTCTGAAAAATTCTTTTCCGAGTCAAAGAGAAAAATCGGAAATGCATTTTCATCTGCAAAGCGGATAACAGCCTCCGGAAGCTCCTTATAATAAACGGCCTTTACTGCCAGTGCGCTTACCCCGTCTACATAAAGCTGGCGCACAACGCGGATAATCTTTTCCGGACATTCCTTTGCAAACAGCAGACTTGTAATAATGATGGATTTTTCATCGAAAATACCGTCAGGTGTCCGGGCATCCGGCTCCCAGGTATCATATTCAAAATCCAGCAGATTCACATGCTCCACCTTACGGTTCAGTCCCGAAGCTCCCGCCACCAGCCGGAATGCCTCAGCCACCGGCAGCTCTCTGATTTCACTAACTGTCAAAGCCATTCTTTTCACTTCCTTTTTCCCATTGTATCTATGTAATACCCTCTACAATTTCCTCACAAACTCTCCGATTGCCCTTGTCAGATAGTCGATATTCTCCTCCCTGCACTTCGTATCAAAATACGTATGTATTCTTCCCACATACATACCAATCGGAGACGGTTTCAGTGCACATACACCGATTCCTTTTTTAAAATTCATCTGGTCCGACGGAAACATCATAAATTTCATCTTGCGACAGACATAACGTACATCCGCATTTGCCTCTTCCTGCTCAAACGCTTCCACAAGCAAAGAATAATTCTTATCTTTTCTTGCTCTTCTATCCGCCATGGTGACGATATTCCTGCCGTCACCCACGCAGTCCAGATTAATCAGCAGCTTGTCCTTTATCTGTTTTTTATGTTTCTTATAGAAGAAGGCAGAGCCAAACAGCCCCTTCTCCTCATTGTCAAAATAAATCACGCAGACTTTGCTTCTCTCCTCCTGCGGCAACGTCTCCAAAATGCGGGTCAGGGTAATGACGCCGGAGGTGTTATCGTTGGCTGTATGCCTGTTCCGGAATCCAAACATCAGCTGAAGCATAATCAGAAGTAGCGCTCCTAAAAACGTAAAGTAGGTTACCTCTGCATTATCAAAAATCAGACCGATAGGAAACGCTATCACTGTTGCCAGAAGCAGAATCATAACCGTCAGCACCACCTGATATCCCCAAAACAGCAGCGGATTGGTCGGAGCCATCAGGTTTGGAAACGGCAGCCAGGCACAGGTATCATAATGGGCACCAAATAAGACCTCTGCATTTGCAGGATCTCCTACGACTATGTTGCGGCTTTTCAAAAGCCCCTTCCCCTTTTCTTCTATTTTGATCTCCGTCTCCGGATCATACCCGGACCTGGCAAGACGGCTCTTTATATACTCTATAAAAGCCGTCTTTTGCCGGTTCGATTTTCTTACTTCATATTGCGTTAAAATAAAATCCTCCATCTTACTCTCCATTCCGCAGACGCATTTTTGCTTCACACTACTCCCTCACGTACCTCATAATTTCCGGGAAAATCGCACGGTAGCCTTCCGGTTTGATGTGCATTCCCTCTATCGTATATTCCGCCTTCAGGTTTCCGTTCTCATCTTTGAGCGGAGCATTGACGTCAATATACGTTTGTCCGTGACGCGCAGCCAGTTTTTTCAGTTCCTCATTTGCCAGGGCAATCTTTTCATTATTGCGGATACGCAGGCAAGGCTTCATTTCCTCTGCCGCTGCCTCATAATTGACCGGATAGTATGCCATGATATAAATCTTTACCGAAGGAAGTCTTTCCTCTATCCTGCTTAAAATCAGATGATAATTGTTCATGACCTCTTCCATCGGAATAGACGAATCGCTCAAGTCATTCGTCCCGATGTTAATAAAAACTTTCGCCGGCTCCAGTTCAAGAACGCAGGTGTCCAGAATCGGAAGCAGGTCTGTTGTCTTATATCCGCCGACACCCCGGTTATAAACCACCGGTGCGTCCGCTCCCAGTTCTTTTGTCCATTGTTCTACCGGGAACATCTCCATCAGGGAGGAACCGACAAACACTGTCTGTCCCTTGACTACTGTTTTGTTTTGCTCGTGATACTGCTCTACCAGTCTTTCCTTCTCAATTCTCCATGCTTCTTTTCCCATACCTTACTCCTCCTCAACCTTAATGGCATTCGGATAAATCCGCTTCATTCTCACGTCGTCAAAGCGTTCGTCCATTGTCTGCTGCCAGCCGCTCTCCGCCGGGATTCCCCTGCTGCGCTCGTCATAACGAAGCATTGCCATACAGGACACAAGAATATTAACAACCATGAATACGATTAAAATCCATGTCATTACCTTTCCGAAAACACGCGGGATTTTCTCAATTAAAACCGAAATCTTCGGATAAAGCTTTTTAAACCAGACAACTGCCGCAATTCCCCAGAAGAAACAGTAGAGCAGGTTAATTCTTCCGGCTAAGTTAAACGGTATGTCACTGTAGTCCCAAAAGACTGTGCCGAATACCATTTCCGTGAACACACTGCAGATGTATTCATAGGCGCCGCCAAGGAATGTGCCCGTCCAGAACAAAAAGCCGTCCGAACGGTTCCGGTAATTGTACAGGAGTGCCGTTACCGCAGCAATCGCAAGTCCCCAGACAATGCTGAACGGTCCCCATACTACGCTGCTCCGGCTCATCCAGACCCCCGCGGTAATCCGGCAGAAAATCGTTTCCGTAATATCGCCCAAAAATGCTCCGATAAAAAACAGCAGGACAATCTTATAAAAGCTGCAGCCGTATGCAAAGATTTCCGGGTGCTTCTCCGCCGCTTCCTTCGGCTTTGCCGTCGGATATGCCTTGTGGATACGTCTGTCTACATGACCGAAAATCCATCTTCCGAGCCGGTTGCTGACCCGGTCAAGACTTCCGTCCACAGCTGCCCAGCGCTCTGCATTTTTGCTTCTGCCGGACAGTAGCACCATCGTCGCCATAATATCTAACAGCATAATTGCCAGGATGACCCATAATGCAATCTTTACAAGCAGCAGCGGACACGCATGAAACAGAACAAGAAAGAAGGAGCTTCCCCATTTTAGTACGACTACACCGAGCAAACCCCAGAGCAGGGAAACCGGAAGGCTGATATAGCCGTCCAGATTCCATTTTAAGCCGGAATAGTCCCACCATCTTTCGTGATACAGGCGTTCTATCAGATGACCCGCCGTCCACTCAATGACCGTTGCGAGCAGGGCGCCTCCGACAAACATCCAGAACAAAGGAAGTCCGTTTAAGACAATGCTCATGGCTGTGCCTGCAATACCGTAAATGATACAGAACGGGCCGTTAATCAGTCCTCTGTTTGCAAAATGCTTTTGTTTTACCGCTGCAAAAACCGTTTCCAGAATCCATCCCAAAAAGGAATAAAGGAAAAACAGCCAAAGCAGTTCGTATCCTGTGTACTCCACCGTAAAATTCTCTCCCTTCTTACTTCGCACACTTTTTATGTGCGCCTGATAAACCAGTCATAACACCGCTTTTCCGGTTCTATTTTTGATACTATAACTATAGCTTAGTGTTGCAAAAACATCAAGACAAAAGAAAAGCTCCGGCAAGAATTTTCTGCCAGAGCCTTTCTGATACTTCATTTCAATTGTTTACTTCACCGGAAGAACAACTACATCACCCGGAAAAATCAGGTCAGGATTTTTAAAAGTATTTAAAGCCAGAATATCAGCCAGCTTACAGCCATGAGCCTTTGCTATGGCATTTAACGTATCCCCCCACTTAACAATGTACCGGTTAGTAGGCGCTACCGGAATTTCCTCATTTCCGTCATCCGGAGCTGCAGGCTGCGTGCCTGCATCCATCACACTGACTTCCTTACCGTTTACCACTAATTTGATATTGCTGAAAGTTACATCTGCATTTCTTGCAACGTACATACCAATGTAAACATACTGATCATCAAAGTTTGTCAGCTTAAAGTCAAAGCCGCCGGATATGGTTTCTTCCTCTCCAATGGAAGTTGCATAGCCGTCCTCTGTACCAGAAAGCGTCAGTTTCACGGTTTCGCCCACGGCGTATGCTCTGGAAAGAGTACCTCCGGAAACCAGCTTTCCATCCTTTCTTGCATAGCCATTATACGCGCCAATGCCGGAAGCCATATCAGCAAGTCTTAAGAACGCTGCATTGACACTGTCGCCATTGTAATCCTTAGAGTTAGTGTCGATATACATGGCATCTCTTACCATCAGACCAAAAGCAACCTGGTTATTGGTGTCGTAAGCGTTGATTGTCATGTCTGCGGATAAGGTAAAGCTTGCATCAGCAGGAAGCTTATAGTAGTACATTGCAATACCGTCCGTCGATCCGGAAATCTTACCCTTATTGTTTGCTACAGCAATATGCATGTTGCCATTTGCGTCAGTTTCCAGCGTCTGGTTTGCTGCGCTCGGTATCCCGCCAACGTCACCAAATACCGTACCCTTGAAAATACCGTAATCTGTCCAAAGCTCGCTCTGCGCCAGATTGCTGCTGTCATATACCGGTTCTACGTAATCCGGATTGGATACCAGGCACTCTGCCTTTGCAGGCGCTGCGGCAATGTTCGTCACATTCTCGGAAATTCCGCTGATGTTCAGCTCTTTTACTGCCTTTGCAAACAGGTATGCATTGTACTTTGCACCCCAGATATTGGTATGTGTATTATCCACACTGCCCGGCTTAGAGGAAAGCCATGCATGCAGGCAGAGTGTCTCTTCCACTCCGATTGCATCATACAATTCTTTGGTCATGGCTGTCATATCTACAACTGCCACGTTTACATCCTCACCAAGCTTTCTGATTGCTTCTGCATAATCGCCGCCTTCAAACTCGCCGACAGTTGTTGTAATATGCAGTTCGGAATCCTTCCATTCGCCGGTTGCCGTACGTCTTACAATCGGTGTGCAAAGGATTACAGTAACTCCCTTCGCCTCTGCAAGCTTAATGTAGTTCTCATACAGGTTGTTTGCAAAGCTGCCTTCTACTGTATAATCACCATTCGGATTTGTGTATCTTGCTGTTTCTGTCTTTTCATCGTTATGCCCGAAGCCGATGACAAGAACATCACCCTTCTGCATTCCGTCAACTAATGTCTTATAGTTTTCCTCTGTCAGGAAGCTTAAGGAGCTTCTGCCGGAAAGAGCAAGGTTCTGAACCTCAAATTTTTCTGTGTCAAAGTATTCCTGCAGTTGTGTACCGTAACCATAACGCGGATAGTAATAGCTGTCGTTAAATCCGCAAACCGTAGAGTCACCGATGACCCACATTGTAGACTTTGTATAAGCACCGCTCATCTTCTCTGCCTCCAGCGCAATTTCATCTGTCAGAGTCTGACCGACTGTGGTCCAGTATGCGCTGCTTTCCGTGAAGAGTCCCTTTTCATTTGCAGAATATGCTGTAAACTTACCGCTTCCGCTTATGATAAACTCATTTGTACCGTTTGGATTTTCACCAATTACCTGACGAGGTGCCTGCACTGCATAAGCCAGAGTGCAGTCCATATTCTGTACTGCCTGAGCAATATAAGCTGCACTGATAAATCCACCTAACTTGCTGCTGTGTGTGTTATCTCCGGTACAGAGCGCCTGCTTGGCAAGTGCGGAGAAGTTACCGGTTGCTGTGGCATCTGCCTTGTACGCTGCTTCATACATTTCCTCTGTAAGGGCTGTTGCATCAATCAGGAGAACGCCCTCTTCCTCTGCTAGCTGCTTCATTGCCGTAACATATGCGTTACCGGAGGTTACCTGTGTACCCGTGGTAGTATCTGTAGAATCATGCTTCGCCTGAATATTACCTTCTGTGTCAAACGCAAGTCTGGATACCGGAGTTACCAGAACCGGAATTGCACCTGCTTCTTTTGCCACATTAATATACTGTAACAAATACCATTTAAAGGTGCCGCCGCAATCATAGGAATAGAAGGTATCCCCATACTTTCCCTTTAGGGAATCCGGTGTAGGGACCTCCTTACCTGCTGTTACCGGGTAAATGCCGTTCGCATCTGCCTCACCAAGCGGAACATATCTGTCTTCTAAGTAACCGGAGCCGTTGGAGCAGTCGTTGTGACCGAACTGGATGAACAGATAATCCCCTTCTTTCATAGTCTCTGCAATTGCTGCCAAAGAGCCTTCGTTGATAAAGTTTCTTGTACTTCTGCCGCCGTTAGCATAATTTACAACAGTTACTAATTCTCCATTAAAGAACTCAGCGAAGTATTCACCCCAGGATCCTTCTGTTGAATTTGCAGACTGATTCATACCCTTACCGGAGTAATCCTTCACGGTAGAGTCACCTGCAAGATATACGTTAATGCCTGTACCAAGAACAGCCTCTGCTTTGGAAGCATCCGGATTATCATAACCGTCACGAACGGTTTCTTCTACTGTATAGGAAGCAGCTGTCCCTGCTACATTATTTATATTCACAGGTGTTACAACTACCTTAATCTTAGCACCAATATCGTCGCTTGTGATTTGATAAGTATCATCTACCACTGCCGAAGAAACCTTAACTAAAGTTTCAACACCGTCTTTTACTCTGTACCATGCAATCACAGAAACATCATTCGCATCGTTTTCCCTGCCTAAAGAGTACGCTGCTGTCAGTGTATGCCCCGGCTTAGGAGCATTGATATCACCGTTGTCCACAACATAAGGCGCTGTTGCAAAGGCTACTTCTGCGGAGGCCTCAACCGCATAAACCGGAACGAAGCCCAAATATGCTTCATAATCAAACGCTGCTGCTTCTTTCTTCACTGTACCTTCTACTCTTGAGGAAACATCCGCTGCTGCACCAAAAAGATCGGTTGTATTATATTCGCCGAAACCAGCCTTCTCCGGAACATTTCCGCTCATCTGTGTCCAGCCTGCTGCATTGATTAAATCCGGAGAAGCTACCTTTGTGTTTTCAAAGGTCACCATGGCATCTGCGCTCCAAGGTCTGCCAAAATGGTAACCCGTCATTACCGGAAGGTTATCTGCTGTAATTACACAATTACGGAACAGGTAACCATTTGTTGTAATATCATCTGTTCTTGCTGCTGTAATATAGCCCTGCTGCCCGCCGCTACTGTAACCATACAGGCTGATTTCACAGGCATCAAATACAACATCACCGGAGCCAAAAATAAAGTCTGTGTTACCTTCAATGTAACAGTTCTTAAAGTAGATATCGGCCGCTGTGTAAAGAGTGTCCTGACTGCCTAAAAATGTACAATTCAAGAATTCCGCTTCATTTGCTGCCACATAAGCTGCAACCGCACGCTCCGTCGCTGCCTTAGAAGTAACCTCTGCTCCGTATTTACGGTCAAAGCTGATAGTAACTGCTTCTACGCCATCTTCGATCTCCTCATCCGTAATGTAACGGTTGAAGGAGTTTTCAAAGGTAATATTCTCTGCACGGAAAGCAGTTGCGGTCTTGCTCACCATTACGGCATAGCCCCACTTTTCCGCATTATTCTTTTCATACTTGTCATATGCTCTTTCCGCATCATACAGACCGGAAACATCCCCTGCACTATAGTAAATATAGCCAATACCATAGTACCAGGTAAGAAGGACCTCTTCCGTACTTTCATTTACAAAAGAGAGATAAGGTGTGTTTACGGTAATCTGCTCTCTGTAAATACCCGGAGCAATGGAAATCGTAATTCTCTCTGCTTCACTCGTTGGATTCATAGCGGCTGCCGCTG
The DNA here is from genome assembly GCA_051880375.1 of Lachnospiraceae bacterium. Lineage (GTDB taxonomy): Bacteria > Bacillota > Clostridia > Lachnospirales > Lachnospiraceae > SIG299. Next base: position 20,304 of record JBJENV010000026.1, on the reverse strand, counting down.
CAACTGCTTCCCCTACGGTAGCATAATTCGGAGTTTTGTCCTCATAACCAACGTAAATCTTTTCTACTCTTTCTAAGGTAAGTACAGGTTCCTCAATAAGGACTGCCATGATATCCTTTTCTACTTCCTTGCTGTCTACAACAACATGGGTAGATGTCCTATATGCGGCAGAAGTGATTTCCACGCAGTAAGCACCGGCTCTTAAGCTTGCGGAATATCCATTTCCGGATACTTCAGCAGCATATTCATAGCCATCTTCTACGTTTACAAATTTCACTGCTGTTACATCTCCGGCAGCACAGCCGAGGAAACCGCCTTTTACGTCATACAGCGGCTTTGCAGCCACTTCTATGTTCTGCTTCAGACTCTGATTGTCCTTTACCGTTGCCGCACTTACGATTTCGTAATCATTTACACCGGAGAGAACCAGAGTATATACTACATCAGGCTCCAGGAGTGCATTAAAAGTAAGGTCTTCATTAATTGTAAGGTCAACGTCATTGAATGTAGTATCCGCAGGTGCTTCCAACTTCACAGCCAGTCTGGAGATATCATAGTCTGCTGCAAATCCGGTCAGCTTACCCGTATATTCGTAGATAGTCTTCTTTTCCACTACGAGCTTCACATCAGAGATACCTTTTAATACATCAGCCTCCGCAACAGTCACAAGCGTAGTATCGCTTGTAAATCCGATGCCGGTAGCACCGGATAATACGGCTGTGTACTCATAACCAGGTGCAAGAACTGCCGTGTATCTGTCATCCTTTATTTCTGCTACAGTTTCAGCATTTGTTGAATTATTTACAAAACTAAGTGTTGTTCCTGTAAGATCAAAACCGCTGTTATCAATGGAACCGGTCACTTCCACACCAGGGAATCTGACAATACGGTTAAAACCTGCTTTAGCTGTACCTGCGGTCCAAATTTTATAGGTACCGCTGTACTGGGCAACAAACTCATACTTCTTAAAAATCTTCTGTCCGAATGGCTGCATCTCTTTCTGTTCGCCATCCTCGCCCAGATATTCAAATATCAGATTATCATCTGCCGCATTATGTGCGCCCATATAAACAACAATCTTGTCGCCGGCTTTAACATTGGCAATCATCATGTATCTTCTGGTATCACCACCCGAACCGTTGCAATAGTACATGCCGTCTGCCGCATAACCGTCCTCATGCTCGGTCTGGGCTAAAGTGTTCGTACCGTAGTTCTTTGTTGCAATTCCGGAGAACAGACGGTCATTTGCCTTATAATTCAGCGTCAAATCACCAAATACCACTTCTCCGTCCGTGGAAAACGTTCCACCGCTTCCAAGATTTTCGTAAGCATCCCAGTCTGCTGCTTTGATATTGTTGTTATAAAACGCAGTATCCTTTTCCTCGACGCCACCAAAATCCCAAACGTCGATTTTCTGTCCATCGGCCGCAAGTGCGCTGGCCACTGAGCCGAATTCTGAACCGGTCAGAACCATTATACCAGCTAAAGCTGCTGCCAGAAAACGATGTAAACCCCTTTTCTTCATTTGAATCCTCCTTGTTTTCTTTTTTTCAGAGGCTCATTCTTTGCTGTTATCGCCAAAACTTTTTATATTGTTTTATGCAAAATTCACAAAAAATTGACCTCTTCACAGGCAATAGTATACACTATGACACAGTGTCAAGGTCAATAAATTTTTCAAATTTTCTGTTTCTCTTATACGTTACCGGAAACCGGAAGACTGACAAGAATATACTGTTCCTCCATGTTTTCTTCCAATGACATGGAAATTTTAATACCGATACTGTCTCCATCCAGAATATACCGGTTTTCTTTCACGTAGTCTAACATATCGTCAAAAACCTCATGGAACAGCCTGTCTTTTTCCTCTGCTTCACATTCCGCAAAATTCAGCGGAAGCCTGGCAACCTTCATAATACTGTACTTCTTTTCATAAATGCCTGTAAACTCATTTAGTCTCAGACCAAAGCGCTCCATGTGGACATCCTTCACTGCAATGCCCTCATTGCAGGAAAGAATCCCCTGTTCTATTTCTTCTTTTTTAAAAATGTAAATATAGCGGAGCTCTGCTGCATTATAAAAAAATTGCTGAATCGTATCCAGCCTACCCTCTTCCTTTAACAGTTCCCCCTTCTCACTATACAAAACATAGTTCATCGGCACACAGTCTCTCCGGTAAAAGCCGTCCGTGACTGCTTCGATTTTTTTCATCAGTACAAGGTCATCCTTTAACATATGGCGAATACCGTTCAGAAACTCTAATTCCTTATCCATAGCTGCAAGGCGCTCCTCATACATCTCAATTTTCCGGTGATAATCCCCCTTCAGGATACTGGCGATTTCCGCATGGCTGAAACCAATTTTCCGGTAATGGTTGATAATAATCATTTTGGTTACATCACTGGCGCCATATACCCGATAACCGTTGGCGTCCAGCCGGTCAGGGGAGAGATATCCCATGCCTTCGTACCGGCGGACAGTATTGGAGGATATATCCAATATTCTTGATAAATCACTGACTTTATAGTTCATTTACGTCTCCCACTCATTAAATGGTATTCTATTTCTTGTTTGCCGGCTCTACATTAATGCTCTGACCCTTAATCTTGGCATTCTTCATCACATCAATGACCTCGGCGGCATACTCCCTCGGTACCTCGACAAAGGTGTACTTGTCATACATGTCAATACTCCCGATTAACTTGCCCGGCATACCGGTCTCCCCGGCAATCGCACCGAGAATATCCCCCGGTCGTACCCTCTGCTTTTTGCCGAGATTGATAAACAAACGCACCATGCCTGCCTCGGCTCCGGTATCACCGAACTCCATCCCTTTCTCCTGCGTCAGTGTTTCGTCTCCGCCGCCCATTTCCAGCTTCAAGAAGGCCGCCGCAACCTCTAGGGACGTATATTCCTCCTCGTTGATACGCTCCTCCAGCAGCCGAATCATATCTTCTAAGTTTTCTTCCGCAATCACGTTACTGATTCGGTCTAAAATCTTCTCTGCCTTGATTGCCGTCACATCGTTTAACGACGGAATCGGCTGCAGCTGGATTTTCGTCTTGCAGTAACGCATAATGTCCCTTAACTTATAAAGCTCCTTACCGACCACCAGATTGAACGCGCGCCCGCATCTTCCCGCACGTCCGGTTCTGCCGATACGATGCACATAATATTCTTCATCCTGCGGAATGTCATAGTTAAATACCGCTTCGACGTCATCCACATCAATACCGCGCGCCGCCACGTCGGTCGCTACCAGAATATCCGTCTTTCCGTTCCGGAACGTTTCCATCACGCGGTCACGCTGTACCTGCTTTAAATCACCGTGCAGCGCCTCCGCAAAGTAGCCGCGCAGCTGCAGGGCGGACACCAGCTCATCCACCTGCTTTTTCGTATTGCAGAACACCAGGGAGAGCTTCGGGTCATACATGTCAAGCAGCCGGCAGAGCACCTCTAACTTATTCTTCGGGCGCACCTCATAGTAATACTGCTCGATTTTCGGAACCGTCAGTTCCTTCTTTACGACCTTGACAAGCTCCGCATCCTTCTGATAGGTCTTTGCAATGTCTAAAATCGGCTTTGGCATGGTCGCTGAAAATAGCAACGTCTGACGCTCCTTAGGAAGCTCTTTAAGAATGGTCTCGATATCCTCACGAAAGCCCATATTTAACATTTCGTCTGCTTCATCAAGCGTAATCATGCGCACGGTATCCGTCTTTAACGTATGGCGGCGCATATGGTCCATCACTCTTCCCGGCGTTCCGATGACAATCTGCACGCCGCCCTTTAAGGAGCGAATCTGCTTGGAAATATCCTGTCCGCCGTAAATCGGAAGTACCTTCACACCGTGCATAAACTTTGCAAGCTTCCTGATTTCCTCCGCCACCTGAATGGCAAGCTCTCTTGTCGGACAAAGTACCAGTGCCTGAAGCGCATGGTCTTTTGGGTCCACCAGCTGCAATAACGGAATGCCGAATGCAGCCGTCTTTCCGGTTCCGGTCTGTGCCTGACCGATGATATCCCGTCCTTCCATCACAATCGGAATCGCACCCGCCTGAATCGGTGTCATTTCCTCAAAGCCCATTTCCTGCACCGCACGTAAAATCGGTGCCTGTAATTCCATTTCGTCAAATTTCATAGTTGTCCTCTTTCCTAATGCTTCATTTTTTATCACCCGTGCCAAACAACAGCATCTCATCTTGTTAGAACGCGCCTTTGGCGTACAACAAAAAATGCCATGACCGTGCCCGGCATGACATTTTCATGATATATCTTCATGTATTACCTTTTCGTTCAACACTTCCGCGCTTCAAAGTGTAGCATACTTTCTATGGAACGTCAAGAAATTTTCCGGTTTCTGTATTCCCCTGCGGAAACTCCTGTCAGTTTCTTAAATACCCTTGAAAAATGCGCAATATCAAGAAACCCTACCATATCTGTAATATCGCTGATTCGAAGAGACGGATCTTCTAACAGTTCCTTTGCATGGTCAATACGAATCGTATTTAACATATCGGAAAAGCTCTGACCCGCATAACCGTTTAACAGCTTACTTAGATGCCACTGACTCACATACACGTGGTCTGCCACATCCGACAGTTTTAATTTCTCCATATAATGCTCTTCCATATATTTTATCGCATTTTTGATGATAAAACTGCCTGCTGTCGAGACCTCCAAAGCCTCCTCTTCCACCAGTTCTCCCGTATCTGCATGCTCTGTGAAAGCAAGCTCGTGAGAAGCCTCCTTCTGCTGTAAATGTGCCACCATCACATCCATTGCTTCCCGCAGCTCTTCCATTTTGGAAGGTTTCATCAAAAACCTTGTGACACCGAGACGAATCGCTTCTCTTGCATATTCAAATTCCCGATATCCGGACAAAATCGTAATTTCCATTTCCGGGTATTCCGACTTTAGTGCAGCAATCATTGCCAGCCCGCTCATCGTCGGCATACAGATATCCGAAATCAGAATATCAGGTTTCTTTTCTCTGATGACCTGCAGCCCCTCATCTCCGTCGGCTGCTGTTCCTACAACCTGACACCCCCAATTCCCCCAGGGAATACTTTTCGAAAGCCCCTCTACAATAATCGGCTCGTCATCAATAATTACTACTCCATACATCAAAAGTCCCCTCCTTCGATGTCCCCATAAGTTCCTTTCTTTTATTTTACCCCTTAATTGCTCCTGCTGTCATCCCTTTTATAATATATTTCTGCAAAAATACATAAACAAGAATCACCGGAACAACCACGAGCGTCACGGCAGCCGCCATCAGACCGTAATCCGTGCCCTCCTGGGAAGTCAGTTCATTTAATAGTCTGGTAATTGCCCGCGTTTCGGAACGGCGCAGAAAGAACATCTGCGTAAACAAATCGTTATAGCTCCACAAAAACGAGAAAATTGCCACGGTCGCAAAGGACGGCTTGGTCAGAGGAACCACTACCCGAAAGAAAATCTGAAAGGCATTGCAGCCCTCCATAAACGCCGCCTCCTCCAATTCCAGCGGAAGTCCCTTCATGTATCCGGTCAACACCACTATCGCAAACGACAGGTTTCCTGCCACCTGCGGCAGAATCACCGACAGCATGGACAGCCACCAGCTGCCCGTATTGACGATGCCCCACGACATTTCCATCGTAAACACCGGAATAATCGTTGCAAACACCGGAAACATCATACCGGCAACCACGAGCGAATAGAGCAGGTTCTTTCCTTTGAAGTGATACCGTACAAGCGCAAATGATGCCATACCTGCCAGTAATACAACGACAAAGCAGACCGACAGAGAAATGAAAATACTGTTTTTGTATGCCGTTGCAATATCCAGGTTCTGAAATGCCCGCTTATAATTCGCCAGCGTAAACAAATCCCCAAACGGAAGAGAAAACGAATCCTCCAGTATTTTGGTTCTTGTTTTAAAGGAATTCTGTATGACCCAGAAAATCGGGTAAACCGTCGTCAATGCCCAGCAGGTCAGTATCAGATACAGCACCCCGGAAGACAGGGAAATTTTTTTCTTTTTCATGGCCACCCTCCTCTCTAATACTCTTTTTCTCTAAAGATTGCATTCACAAGCTTTGACATCACAACGCCAAGCACAACAATCATTACGGCAAGCGTTGCGCCGTAATCTACATTTTTTACTTCCATCGTCTGATAATACATATAGGTTCCGGTTAAAAATGTGGATTTGAGCGGCATTCCCTTCGGGAACATGGTCCACGGCAGGTCAAATACCTTTAGAGCACCGGTCACCGCCAGTACCACACATGTACAAAGGACATTGTGAATCAATGGAATTGCAATATGGAACACTCTCTGCAGTTTCGATGCTCCGTCAATAGCAGCCGCCTCATACAGTTCCTCGGATATATTGTTCAGTCCGGTTACAATAATGACAAAGTAAAAACCGACATACTGCCACATGACAGGAAGCATCATGGTAATCAGCGCCAGCTTTTCACTCTTCCAGTCAATCAGCTCCGTTCTTCCAAACAGCTCAAGAAGCTGGTTTAACATTCCCTTATCACGCAGAAATACCAGATTAAACAAAAGCCCCAGTGCCGTTGCGGAAACGACAATCGGGAAAAAATACACGGTTCTGAACAGCTTTGCTCCATGCCGGATATTATCCACCATCAGCGCCAGCAAAAGTGCAATGCCTACCTGACCTACAATGGTTACAAGCATCATAATCAGTGTATTTTTTAATGCCGTTCTGACATTTGCGTCCCGAAACAGCTCGACATAGTTGGAATACCACGGGTCCTGAAAGGTTTCTCCCGGAACACCGAGCTTTTTAATTTCCATAAAACTGTCCAGAATATTGCGCAGAAACGGATAATACAAAAATACGCCAAGAAACAAAAAGGCCGGTATTAAAAACAAAAACAACGGTTTTTTATTCTTATAAATATTGGCTCCCATATCTGCCTCCTTTCTTTTTCTTACGATTTGTGCTCCTTTTCGGGATAAAATAAGGGTTCCAAAAGCGATACCTTTGCCTTTGGAACCCCCTCCCGCCATTTTATTAATGGTAAATTTTAAACTTATTACTGAGCGTTATAAACCTTTAAGCCTTCTTCCACGGCTTCCTTTGCTCCTACTCTTCCGGTTACGATTTCCGGCATACCGTCAAAGGTGGAAACACGGCACTCACCGTTAAAAATGTCCTGTACGGCTCCCGTCAGGGAAGTACACTTTGCCATCATTGCCATTGCCTTCACCTGCAGAGCATTAAACATGGTTTCATCTACCTTCGGTGCGTTCTTTAATGCACTTGCGGTGTGCTGTGCAAACAACGGAACCACTTCATCCGATGTCATATGAGTAACAAAATCAACTGCTGCCGCTCTCTTATCCGGGTCATCCCATGCCTTCTTGGTAATATAATAACCCATGGACAGACCGCCGATTAAGTCGCTTGCCTTTCTGTCTCCGTTGCCGGGTACAAACGTCACATCATACTTTGCCAGCTTCGCAGTATCCAATGTACTTGGATCGTTTGCATCTGCCTGACACGCACTTACAATACCGTTTACCTTCCACGAACCGTCAATTAAGAAGGCTGCCTTGCCGTCCATAAACATGGCAAAGGTTTCATCATCTGTCGCAGATAATGTATTCTCCGGGAAATAACCGGCTTCATATAATGACTTAATATCTTCCATGCCTGCTACCCATGCTTTACCCTGCGCACTGTCTACTGAGGTCGGAACCGACAGATGTGTGCTTGGGCTTGTATGATTAAAGATAGCAAATTCCCACCAGTAATGCGGAATGTGACCAAGTGCTGCAGCAATCGGGGTATAGCCTGCATCCTTGATTTTCTGGCAGTCCTTTTTAAACTGCTCCCAGGTATAATCTGCTCCCGGCATCGAAACACCTGCCGCTGCAAGGATATCGGTATTCACAAACATTGCCTCCCAGAAACCGTTGACAGGGATTGCATATGCCTTATTGTCCACAAGCGACGTCGGTATTCTGCCGTCATCCATGTTGGATGCGTAGTCCGGATATTCTTTCCGGATATCCTCAATGGATACTACCTTGCCTGCCTTGATGAAATCATTCGCATCTGCTCCGGTAAAGAAGAACAGTACATCCGGCTCAGAACCTGTTTCAAAATCGGTTATGACTCTTGTTTTAAAGGAGTCATCCGAAGTTGCAGACATATCTACTATTGTATTTCCTGTCTTCTGTTCCCATGCCTTGTAACTTGCCTTATAGTTCTGGGCGTTTCCGTCCTGTCCGGCAAACGTGGTCACTACCTCAAGCTCCACGCTGTCCTTTCCCTTTTCCTCCTTCTTACAGCCTGCCATGGAGCATATCATCGTGCAGACAAGCAGTAAGGAAATCAGTCTTTTTCTTTTCATTTTTACTACCTCCCGTTTTCTATTATGATGAAGCGAACCTTCCCCGATATAACCCCTTTGTTCTTCCCGCTTCATCTGTATGTATCATACCGTACCTGCCTGCAAAACAAAATTGTCAGACTTGCTCTTTATTGACTATTCTTGGTATCATTGTATATTTTGACGATAATTGTGCTCACAGTTGCATTTTCTTTGTCACTTTTGATAGTAAGCCCGCATTCCTCGCCATACATAATCTTTAAACGACGGTTGACATTGCGGATACCGAGACTGATATGCTTTTCCTCTTCTCCGACCTCATCATCCGAAAGCAGATGTGCGATTTTTTTCTTATCCTCATCGCTCAGTTTACCCATGTTCTTAATTTCAATGTACAGCATATCCTCTTTCCGGAAAATGTGCAGCTCCACACGTCCCTGCTTCGCACCGTTCATTCCGTGTTCCACGGCATTTTCCACAATCGGCTGGATAATAAGCAGCGGAACCTCAATGTCCATCAGTCCGTCCTCTATCTGACGCACAACTTCAAAACGGTCTCCGAAACGATGCTCAATAATATACAGATAAGCATCCACATAGGTCATTTCCTCCGCGAGCGTCACAAACCGCTTCTGCTTCCGGTTCATGGTAGCATTTAACATCGTAGCAAGTGCCTCTATCATTCCGCTGACCTTATCGTTTCCGTTCAGCCTTGCTTCCCAGTTGATAATTTCGAGCGTATTGTTCAGAAAATGCGGATTAATCTGAGACTGCAATGCCTTGATATTTGCATCACGCAGCGCTAACTCCTCCACATAAATCTGCTCAAACTGATGCTTTAACTCTAACGACATTTCGTTAAACATCCGGTTCAGACTCGCAAACTCCCGGCTCCCGGCCTCCGTTTCTATCTGATGACCGTAATTTCCTGCCGCGATTTCACCTGCCGAATACACCAGTTCATCCACCGGCCCGGTCACCTGCTTTTTAAAAAAGCGGAATACCATACCGGTCAGCGGTACCATGAGAATCAACACAAATGCAAACGCATAACGCAGCAAAAACAAATCATCGATAATGGTTCTTGTATCAAGTTTCAGCAGAAAAGCAATCTTCTGTCCATGACTGTTTATGACCTTATAGGAATAAGCGGAATCCTTCTGTTGTAAAAAAACGCTTTCCTTTGTTACATTCTCAAGCAGTTCCGGTAAGAAGCCCTTGCTGACCTCATTTCCGAACACCGGCTCTCCGTCAATGTAAATCTCATACCCGGTCACGCCCCAGACACTGTTTAAGCTGTCAAAAACCGTTCCCGGCTCCAGTTCCTCCACAATCATTGCATACGGGGAAAACAGTGACTCCATCAGGTTTCGTATCAGGTAAAGTCGTCCGTGCGTTACGAGCAGACGCACGCCGGTGTCAAGCCCGGCACTCTGTCCGATCACATCCTCTATCAGATGCTCCTGAAAATACAGTACTCTGGAATAACCACTGTTTCTGCTGTTGTTATCCTGATAGGTATTATAGGTATAATAGATGTTCTGCGGTTCCTCCAGAAAATATAGCATCGTGCAGAGCAGACTTCGGTTGTACTTGTACTGCTGGTTCAAAAATCCCGTCACGGCATTATACAGCCTGCCACTGTCAAAGTCCTCCCGGTACTGCGCGTAACTGTCCTTAATCGTTGTCAGATACGAGGCATTCTTTGAGGCCGTAATCAGTTCTTCAATCTGAAGCTCGCAGATTTCCACCGCCTTTTCGGTCGATACGCGGACTGTTTTTTCTATCTGTCTGCTTACCATGGAGGAAACCATGTAGAGCATTCCGCCAATCAACAGCATGAGTGGCAGTACCCAGAAAAGCAGCATTGTCCCTATCATATTCCATTTTAGAGAAAGTTCTTTTTTTCGTTTCACTCTTTTCCTCTCAGCTCCAATAATTCCTCAAATGCAGCGCTGACCGCCTCTGCTTCCGTCTTGTTCGGCATTTCACTGAAAATCCTGAGCAGCGGTTCCGTACCGGAAAATCTGGCAACGACCCAGCCACCGTTTTTAAAATATACCTTACAGCCATCCAAATAAGATACATGGTCAATGGCCGATGTAAATACCGGAAGCTCCTTCTTCTTAAGAAGCTTCTCTTCCATCATTACCTTCTTTTCGCGGCTGAACGCATAGTCTCTTTCCTCGCGGAACAATTCGCCGTAGCGCTCCGTGATTTCAGCTGCAAGCTCCGACAGCTTCTTTCCGGTAAGCGCCATCATCTCCACAAGAAGGGTTGCTGCATATACACCGTCCTTGCCCTGAATGTGCCCTTTCACCGTCAGGCCTCCGGAGGATTCTCCTCCGATAATGGCATCGGTTTCCTTCATTTTGGCGGAAATATACTTAAACCCTACCGGGACCTCATAGCATTTTTCTCCGAAATCCTCTGCAATCCTGTCTAACAGATGAGTCGTCGCCAGATTACGGACTGCCGGTCCGTGCCATCCCTTATATTTTACCAGATAATAGTACAGCAGCACAAGAATATCGTTCGGATGCAGGAAATTTCCCTTGTCGTCAATCACACCGATGCGGTCCGCATCCCCGTCCGTTGCAAGTCCGATGTCGCAGTGCCGGTCGAGCACACAATTTTGCAGGCTTTTTAAGGTTGCTGCCGAAGGGGACGGCAGTTTCCCGCCAAACAGCGTGTCATGCCGGTCATGAATGACCTCCACCTCACAGCGCGCCGTATGCAGAATGGTCGTCAGGGATGTCTCGCTGACGCCGTACATCGGGTCAATCGCCACGCGAAGTCCCGCATCACGGATAGCCTGCATGTCAACGGTCGCAATAATCGCATCCAGATACTCGTTGAGTGGGTAAATTTCCTGAATTTTCCCTGCCACGCGTCCTTCCTCATACTCCACACGCTTTACATCATCCGGCGCAAGCTGCGCAATATAGCTCTCAATTTCTTTTGTCTGCGTTTCATCAGCATCCCTGCCGCCTTTCGTAAACACCTTGATCCCATTATAAATTGCCGGATTATGACTTGCCGTCACCATCATGCCATACGGCAGCTCATGCTTCATCACATAAAACATGAGAAGCGGTGTCGGCGAAGACTTGTTGACCAGATATGCCGTAATATCGTTTGCAGCAAATACCTGTGCTGCCCACTGCATTGCCTCTTTTGCCAGAAACCGCCTGTCATAGCCGATGACAACGCCCTGCTCCGTCACCTGTTCTGCTTTCATTTTGTTGCACATTGCCTGTGCCAGCAGTTCAATATTACTCCGAATAAATTCATCTCCGATAATGGCTCTCCAGCCACCTGTTCCAAATCGAATCATACGTTTCCTCCTCCCATAATTACCTTTACCTTGTGTGTGCTTCCTGCCTTGCGCACCGGAACCTTTTCTACCGCCTCACCGTCCAGATAAATTCGTGCTACCCCTTTCATGACATGCTCCGGATTTTCCACCGTAATTTCATACGTCGCACCGCGCCATTCCCGAACCGCCGAAAATCCGTCCCATTCGCCCGGAATGCAAGGGTCAAGTTCCAGATAGTCAAACTGCGGACGGATACCCAGCATATACCTCGTTGCGGAGAAATAGGACCATCCGCCGGAACCCGTCATAAACGGATGTCTTGCGCGCCCGAAAGCCGTGTGATCCCGCCCCACAATAAACTGGCAGTAGGAATACGGCTCCGCTTCGCGGATTTCAATTTTATCATTTTGATAATACGGACAAAGGGCATTGTAAAACTTCATGGCACGGTCACCTCTTCCAAGCCGGCACTCCGCTGCCCATACCCACGGATTCGGATGGGAAAAGACTGCGCCGTTTTCCTTTAAACCCGGATAAACCCTCGTCACAAACCCGATGTCATCGTCCGGCACCGTATACGACGGCGCATTCAGTAACAGTCCGTAAGGCGTATACAGATACTCGTCCACACTGTCCATGGCCCGGACTGCGCGCTCTCCCGTTGCTGCTCCGGATAAGACTGCCCATGCATTGGACTCCAGATGTACCCTGCCTTCCTTATCCTCCTTTGTTCCGATACGGCGTCCGTTCTTTGTAATACCGCGGATATACCAGTCGCCGTCCCAGAGTACTTCATCGCATGTCTTCTTTACCTGCTCCGCCACACTCCGGTAATGCTCTGCATCCGCCTCGCGTCCCAGATACTCGGCAAGCTCTGTAAAGTTCTGCAACGCCCAGTAGTGCAGAAACGATACCATTGCACTCTCTCCGCCGCCAAGGTTTAAGCAGTCGTTCCAATCGGCGCGCAGCCCTTTGCAGATGCCGTTTGCCCCGACCTGACGTGTCGAAAAATCAAGTATGGTCTTCATATGCTCATACACCGTATCCTCACCGCCGTCTGCATAGGTTACGCGCTCATCGGCAAACGAAAACTCGCCTGTTTCCTTGATATATTCCACAATGGAAGATACCAGCCAGAGCGCATCATCCGAACAGGCATCCTTGATGCCGTGAACAATGTCATCCTTATTTTTTGTCGGCACTACCGTCGGTGAAGCAAACGGCTTTTCTCCGCTCTCCTGTTCAAACCATTCCGGCTGGAACAGATGCAGACCGTACCCCTCGGAAACGAGTCCCTTTAACAGCTCCACAATTCTCTGGCGACACTTTTCCGGATTGGAATGCGGCACGGTCATCGCATCCTGCGCCGTATCCCGGTAGCCAAGCCCTGTTCTTCCGCCCACCTCGATAAACGAAGCAAAACGAGAAAACATAACGTTGATTTCCGACTGGTAAAGCGTCCATGTATTAATCATCGTGTTCATGCCCTCGTTCGGCGTATGAATCTGAAGCTTTGCAAATTTTTCGTCCCAGTAATTCTTTAACTTTTCATATTCCCTGTCCACCGCGTCCGTGCTGCTGTACTTTTCGCGGATACGTCTTCCCTCGGCACGGTTTCCTTCTCCTAAGAAAAATAGCAGACGTACCTCCTCGCCCGGTGCCAGCGTCAGATTTTTCTGAAGTACCGCACAATGGTTGTTTCCAAGCTCTGTAGAGCCGCTGCAGGCTCCCTTCTCCACCGCCACCGGATTATCCTCGGTCCGGTAAGCACCGAGGAAACAGTCTCTGACGCAGTCGTAGCCATCCGGCTCAAAATTTGCGGTGACATACTGATAGCCGAACTGCTCATAGAACAAATCATACTCGATAATGCCGTCCTCATACGAGGAACCTGCACAATATAAGCTCATCTGGAAGTTCTGATTGTCAATCATAATATGATGAAACGAAAATTCCAGATAATTAAAAACACTTAAGCTTCTCGGCTTCGTATCTTCATTCCGAATCACGACATCCCAAAGCTCCACATGTTCCCCAAGCGGAATGGAAAGCGTTTGGCTTGCCCTGATTTTCGCATAATCGCATTCAAACACGCTGTACGACATGCCATGCCGGCATCGGTACTTTGCCTTATCAAGCGGCTTCCCGACCGGCTGCCACGAAATACTCCAATAGTCCCCGCTTTCGTTATCTCTGAGATAAACGTAATGTCCCGGACGGTCCATCGGAACGCCGTTTGGACGGAATCTTGTTATTCTGTGATATTCCGGCGTCTTATAGAATGTGTAACCTCCGGCAGTATGGTTGATTACCGTACACATCGATTCCACCCCAAGATAATTTGTCCATGAAGTCGGTAAATCCACACGGTCAATCACATATTCCCTGTTTTTGTCATCAAAATGTCCGTACTGCATACACCCTCCGTTTCCGCACACCTTCTCCAGTGTACCTGTGATACTCTTATTATAAAGTTTTTTTCTCGTATCCGCCATTGTCCGGAGTGCTATAATTTGTATTATATTGCTCTTTTGTCTTCCGGAAATGCATAAAAATACCGCAGACAGGACGGCAAATGCCATTCTGCCTGCGGTACATTATAAATCACCTAAAACTATGTATCACGTATCTATCCGGTTACTGTGCTGCCGGAATTAACAGCTTCTGTCCGACACGAATCAAATCCGGATTAGAAATGCTGTCCTTATTTACCTCATAAATTTCTTTCCAGAGCTTTTCTGCGCCGAGGAAATCCTTTGCAATCTTTCTTAAGTAATCGCCTGCAGCTACGATGTACTCTGTATATGCCGGAGGTGTAATCAGGGTAATGTTACCTGCCGGTGCCTTGAATTCATCACCAATCACACCGTCCATGGAGTTTACATACGCAATCAGGGCATCCGAATCAACAATTTCGGTCTGTACCACATAATCAGCCTGTCCGAATACATAATAGGTATCACCGCCTGCTGCCGTGAAGTTATTGGTTGCAATGTAGTAGGTATCGGTTAAGCTGAATTCCTTACCTCCGACACTTGTAATGGTTACTCTGCTGCCAGGATTAGCCGGAGCATAGTAAGTGGAATCCGGATACTGTGCACCGTTCTCATAAGGTACGGTAGTATCCACAGTAAATACAATGCCTGCTGTCTGAGGGAATGCACCAACCGGTTCCGGACATGCAAAGCATGCTGCTTCCAGAGCCTCTAACAGTTCTGCACCTGTCACACCGAGAATCGTAACGCTGTTTCCGAACGGGAACACGGTCTTTAAGGTGTTCATGGAAATCTCGCCTGCCGGAATGCTTGCACGGATACCGCCGCCGTTAGAAATTGCACCATCTACAGTAATACCAAGTTCATGCTCAGCAGCAAAAGTACTGGCTGCATACAGATAAGCACCCGCTGCAAAGTTACCAAGGTTGGTTTCCTGACTGCGGACCGTTGGCTTATCGCCAACCAAATCAACCTTTGTTGTTGCGAATAATGCGTCATAAGCCGCTGCAACTTCTTCTGCTCTTGCCTGAACCAAAGCTCCAACCTCTGTATCTCTTTCTCCTGCATATTCTGCAGCGGAGATTAAGGTAGCGGTTGTCGTTGTTCCGTCATATACAACAACACCAAGGTTATTTAAGTAATTACCGGTACTTACGACAAGTGTATCGTTTACCTTGCTGCCCTCTTCAAATGCCGTATGGCTGTGTCCGTCCACAAACAGGTCAATTCCCGTGACATGCTCAATGACATCGGTGGAACGTCTTCCGGTGCTTTCCTCATCCACACCGAGATGTCCGATACAGATGATGTAATTACAGCCGGCTGCCTTTAACTCGTCCACCTGTGCCTGTGCACACGCAAACAGTTCTTCATTATCCAAAAATGTAATTTTCTTTACATTGGCAGGACTTGCCTTTGTCTGTGCTTCCGGAGTATCCAGACCGAATACGCCGACCTTTAATTCACCGAACTCAAATACTGTGTTTGCTTTGAACTGCGGCTCGCCTGTTTCCTTGTTTAAGATGTTAGCATCCAGAATCGGGAAGTTGGCTGCGGCTGCAATGGCAAGCATTTCATCAAAGCCATAGTCCAGTTCGTGGTTACCGAAGCTGGCTGCATCATAGCCTGCAGCGTTCATAAACTCCACTGCGCTCAGTCCCTCGTAATAGCTGACTAATGTGTGTCCCTGTGCAAAGTCACCTGCATCTAACAGTAATACATTTGCGCCAAGGCTCTCATAATAAGTCTTTGCAGCTGCTACCGCATCAATACCAAGATGACCTTTTTCCACATCCGCTTCAAAATAACCGTGCACATCATTTGTGTGCAGTACAACCAGTTTACCGGTCATATCTTCGGTTTCCTCTGCTCTTGCGGTTACCGTTCCTGACATCAGCGTGGTAATCACCATTGCCAATGCCATGAATCCGGCAAGTACGGATTTCAATGATTTTTTCATGCTTATCCTCCTTTTTCGTTGCCTCTTTATTTTTGAAAAAGCAACCTGTACTCTGATTATAGTACAGTTTCCTGCTTAAGACAATAGATTTTGTCCGCATTCTCTGCACTTTTGCAGTTTATTTACCTGCTATTGTTACATCCTTTACAAGTACCGAAGGAGAACCGCAGCGGCTTGCAGAAAGCGCAAACGGATTGAACTTTAAATCCTCTCCGACGGTTACGATTTCCTTTAACAGGGTAAAGAAGTTGCCCGATACGGTAATGTTCTTGACCGGAGCTGTCTTTTTGCCGTTTTCAATCGTAAAGCCGGAGGCTGCCAGCGAAAAATCGCCCGTAATCGGATTGGCACCTGCATGCATGCCTTCTAAAGAGGTGATATAAACACCGTTTCCTGCTTCCTCAAACAGATCCTCTAAGCTTCCCTTCACCGGATTGATATAAAAGCTGTACGGATGGATGCCGACCGTAGAAGCGTAAGAGCCCTTGAATCCGTTTCCGGTTGTCTTTACTCCTGCATTTGCCGCTGTCTTTAAGTTGTGAAGCAGGGTGAGGAATGTACCGTTTTCAATGACATTCTTCTTGTAAGTAGCAACACCTTCCGCATCAAAGGTACTCTTCACCAGTGCTTCCGGATACAGCGGGTCATCCGTCAGTGTAATAATGTCCGCTGCAATCTTTTCTCCTTCCTTTCCTGCAAGCAGTGACATGCCCTTCTGCGCTGCCTCCGCGGAAAATACGGAAGCATAGGTTGACAACAGGCTTGCCATTACCTTATTGGAGAATACTGTGGTATACTTTCCGCTCGGTACCGAAGCTGCACCGATGGTTTCTACTGCTTCTTTTACGGCTTCCCCTGCAAGCTTTTCCTTATTAAAATCGTCCATGTTGCCGGAAACCACATCCATACCGTCATACATGTCCTCACCGTCCGCTACCAGAGCCATGGCATAAGCATAGGAAAATGCGGAACTGTCCTCTAAATCAAGTCCCTTGGAATTGTAGAGTGCTTTTTTGGAGGTAGCAAAGGCCGCTACCGACTGGGAACCGTCCTTCACACGCTCATCCGTCTTGTAAAGGGTATCCTGTAAGGAAAGTGCAAAGTCTACAATGTCACTTGCAGCCGGTTCCTTACTTTCCTTCTTTTCACAGACCTGATAAGTATCGCCCGCCTCATGAATAAATACCGGTTCCTCGCTCTCAATCGTTGCCGCATTCTCTACCGCACGGCAGACAAGGGACTCCGCTTCCTCTTCGGTTAAATTCTCCGTGGATGCATAGCCCATCTTTCCGTTCACAAGGCAGCGGAAGCAGACACCGAGCCTGTTACTTACCGTAAAACCCTTTACCTCTGTCTTAAAAATTTCAGCACCGGTTTCCGCCGATTCTACATAATAAAGCTCGTATTCGGCCACCTGCATTTTTTCGGCAGCTGCAATGACTGCCTGTTTGAATTCCTGATATGTCATATTAGCGACCTCCTACTGTAATCGAAGAAACACGAATGAGCGGCTGACCGACATCGGTCGGAATGCTTCCCGAGGAAGCACCGCACATACCCTGTCCGCGGTCTAAATGCTTACCTACCATGTCAATATTCATCAGAATATCAGAGCCCTTGCCGATTAAGCTTGCGCCGCGAACCGGCTCGCAAATCTTACCGTTACGCACAACGTAGCCCTCCGCAACGGAGAAATTGAACTGGCCGGTAACCGGATTCACCGAACCGCCGCCCATCTTCTTTGCATACAGGCCGTATTCGATGGAACCGATGATATCCTCGTCCTCATCATTTCCTGCAGCAATATAGGTATTTGTCATACGGGAGGTCGGTTCAAACGCATAGCTTTGACGACGGCTGTTACCGGTCGATGCCATGCCCATGCGACGTCCGTTTAACTTATCAATCATATAGGATTTTAAAATACCGTTTTCAATCAGTACATTCTTCTGTGCCGGAGTACCCTCATCGTCAATGTTGATGGAACCCCATGCATTCGGAATCGTACCGTCATCAATGGCAGTTACCTTCGGATTTGCAATCTGCTCCCCGAGCTTACCCGCAAACTGCGACTGACCGAGTGCCACGCACGAAGCCTCCAGCGAATGTCCGCATGCCTCGTGGAAAATAACGCCGCCGAATGCGTTCTCAATGGCTACCGGCATCACTCCCGCATCAATGTAGCCTGCATCAATCATGGTCATTGCCTGTTTTGCTGCCTCGATACCGACTTCCTTCGGAGCGAACTTTTCAAACAGCTCCATACCGACTCTTGCACCCGGGCTGCAGCTTCCGGTCTGGTTTTCACCGTTTTTGCTTGCAATGGCATTGATGGCAATACGGGAACGAATCTGACGGTCCTCCGCATACAGACCCTCACTCGTTGCAATCATAATATTGTGGTCTACGTCAAGGAAGGTTCCGGTTACCTGGGAAATATTCGAATGATATTCCTTTGCGGCAAAATATGCTTCCTTTAAAAAGTCCACCTTATATGAATTTTCCACACTTCTCGGTACGACTTTGACCGGATGGATATCACCGAAACGGCGCTCTCTAAGCTTAATATCCTGAATCACCGCACTTCCTGCCAGTGCATCTGCTACTCTCTGTGCACACGCAAGAACTGCCTCCGGCGCAAGTGAGGATGCCGAACCGGATACGCATCTGGTTCCCTTAAAAATCCGGATACCGACGCCGGAAATGACGGCATCTTCTATCCTGTCGACCTTGGAAGCAACCATGCTGATATTTTTGCTGTCCGTGTGTTCCGCAAATACCTCCGCATAATCCGCTCCGGTCGATAATGCTTTCCTTAAAGCTTCTTTTACTAAGCTCTGTGGCAACATATAACAATACCTCCGTTTTTTACTATACCAAAAGCATAGTCAAAACGGAGGTAAATGTCAATTAAAATCTCATTAAAACATTAGCGTTCTGCCACAACAGAGCATTCTACTCCACATGTGCATCCAATGCCCCATTCACGGCATCCAGTACAATCGTCTGCCCTGCTGCAACCGCATCCGACAAAATCAGCCTTGCACTGATGGTTTCAACCGTTTTCTGCAGATACCGCTTTAACGGTCTTGCCCCGTATGCCGGATCATAGGCTTCGGCAATGGCAAGGTCCTTTGCCGCATCGGTCATGCGAATCCGGATTTCCTTATCCGCAAGACGCTTGTTCAAATCAGCAAGCAGCAGTTCGATAATACCACTGATGTTTTCCCTGGATAACGGTTTAAACTGAATGATTTCATCCAGACGGTTCAAAAATTCCGGACGGAAATGTCCGCGAAGCTCCTGCATCACAAGCTCTTCGTTTTCCGGACGAATTGTACCGTCTTCCTGAATACCGTCCAACAGATACTGCGAACCGATATTCGAGGTCATAATCAGAATCGTGTTCTTAAAGTCTACGGTTCTGCCCTGTGAATCGGTCACACGGCCGTCATCGAGAATCTGCAGCATCACGTTGAATACATCCGGATGCGCCTTTTCGATTTCATCAAACAGAACAACCGAATACGGTTTTCTGCGGACTGCCTCGGTAAGCTGACCGCCCTCTTCATAACCGACATATCCCGGAGGCGCTCCGATGAGTCTGGATACCGAATACTTTTCCATGTATTCGCTCATATCAATACGCACCATATTCTGCTCGTTGTCAAACAATGCTTCCGCAAGTGATTTTGCAAGCTCGGTCTTACCGACACCGGTAGGTCCGAGGAATAAAAACGAACCGATTGGCTTGGTCGGGTCCTTGATACCTGCCTTGGAACGAAGAATCGCATCCGCCACCTTCTGTACCGCCTCATCCTGTCCGATGACTCTGCGATGAAGTTCTTCATCCAGATGCAACGTCTTGTTACGTTCACTTTCGGTCAGCTTTGCAATCGGGATGCCGGTCCAGCGGGAAACAATCTTTGCTATTTCCTCCTCATCAACGCTTTCATGCACAAGCGTGTGGCCTTCCTTTGCGACCTTCTCTTCCTCCTCGGCAAGCAGCTTCTTTAATTCCGGTAGCTTACCGTACTTTAACTCTGCCGCTTTATTCAAATCGTAATTGCGCTCTGCCAGTGCAATCTCGTTGTTCAAATCCTCTAACTGTTCTCTTAGCTTCTGAACGCGCTCAACCGAAGCCTTTTCGTTATCCCATTTTGCTTTCGC
>JBJENV010000025.1:0-26357 GCA_051880375.1 Lachnospiraceae bacterium | reverse complement strand
ACAGCCAGATCGATTTTTCCGGATAAACCTCCTTTACCCGGCGCAAAAGCTTCAGCACGGATGGCTGGTTCTGCGGCTCCATCGGCTCCCCGCCAAGCACCGTAAGCCCTTTAATATAGGAAGGTTTCATATACTCTAAGATGGTCTCTATCGTCTGCTCCGTAAACGGTCTGCCGTAATCAAAGTCCCATGCTTCCGCATTAAAACAGCCCTTGCAATGATGTGTACACCCGCTCACAAAAAGAGAAATACGAATACCGGGACCGTTTGCAATGTCATATTGCTTAATATCCGCGTAATTCAAAGTAAGTCACCTCTTAAATATGCAGTACTCTCGCATTAATTTCCTTTGTCTTGCCGACATTCCAGAAGTTTTCCCCGAGATATCCGCAGGTTCTTCTCGTGACATTCATCTTTGCATGGTCCTTATTGCCACACTGCGGGCATTCCCATTCCAGATTTTCATTAATCTTGATTTCTCCGTCATAGCCGCAGACATGACAGTAATCCGACTTTGTGTTGAACTCCGCATACTGGATGTTATCATAGATGTATTTTACCAGTTCTTCCAACGCCTCCAGATTATGGCGCATATTCGGAATCTCAACGTAGGAAATTGCTCCGCCGGAAGAAATGACCTGGAACTGTGCCTCAAAGTCAAACTTATGGAACGCATCTATCTTCTCACGTACATCAACATGATATGAGTTTGTATAATAGCCCTTATCGGTAATGTCCTTAATCTCACCAAAACGCTGCCGGTCGATACGCGCGAAACGGTAGCAGAGTGACTCTGCCGGTGTTCCGTACAAACCGAATGCAATGCCGGTCGCTTCTTTCCATGTATCGGTCGCATTGCGGAGACGCTTCATCAGCTTCATGGCAAATTCCTTACCGCCCGGTTCGGTGTGGCTGACACCGGTCATCAGCTTTGTTACCTCATAAAGTCCGATATATCCCAGTGAAATTGTCGAATAACCGCCATGCAGCAGCTTGTCAATCTTTTCACCCTTCTTTAAGCGTGCAATCGCACCGTACTGCCAGTGAATCGGGCTGACATCGGAAAGCGTTCCCTCCAGTGCATGATGTCTGCACATCAGAGCCTCAAAGCAAAGCGACAGACGCTCCTCAAGAAGCTGCCAGAAGTATTCCATATTGCCGTTTGCAATGATACCAATCTGCGGAAGATTTAAGGAAACAACACCTTGATTGAACCGGCCTTCAAACTTGTAATTTCCGTTTTCGTCCTTCCAAGGTGTCAGGAAACTGCGGCAACCCATGCAGCTGAAAACATTTCCTTCATAATTTTCCCGCATCTTCTTTGCGGATATGTAATCCGGGTACATTCTCTTTGCCGAGCAGCGGATGGCAAGCCGGGTAATGTAGTCGTACTTTCCGCCCTTTAAGCAGTTATGCTCATCCAAAACATAAATCAGCTTAGGAAATGCAGGTGTCACATAAACACCTTTTTCGTTTTTAATACCCTCTAATCTCTGACGAAGAATTTCCTCTACAATCATCGCATTTTCTTCGAGGTACTTATCGTCCTTGTCCAGATTTAAAAATAAGGTGACAAACGGAGACTGTCCGTTCGTTGTCATCAATGTATTAATCTGATACTGGATGGTCTGCACGCCGGAACGAAGCTCGTCCTGCAGGCGGTCATCCACAAACTGATTAATGATTTCTTCCGATACGCTTCCCTGAAACTTTTCCTCATACCGTTTGCGGTACTTTTCACGGCTGAGACGCAGATACTTTCCAAGGTGGCGAACATCCACCGACTGCCCTCCGTACTGGCTGCTTGCAACTGCAGCGATAATCTGCGTCACAATCGTACAGGCAACCTGAAAGCTCTTCGGGCTTTCAATCAGTTTGCCGTTCATCACCGTACCGTTGTCTAACATATCGCCGATATTAATTAAGCAGCAGTTGAAAATCGGCTGGACAAAGTAATCCGCATCATGGAAATGCAGCACACCCTCATCATGTGCCTTTGAAATCTTCTCCGGAAGCAGAAGTCGTCTGGTTAAGTCCTTGGATACCTCTCCGGCAATCAAATCTCTCTGCGTAGAAGCAATCACCGCGTTTTTGTTGGAGTTTTCCTCCATTACATCCTTATTACTGTTGCGAATCAGGCTCATAATCGAATCATCCGTTGTATTGGCTTTACGAACAAGCTCTCTTGTATAACGATAGATGATGTAGTTCTTGGCAAGCGAATACTTGCCGTCCTCCATCAGCTTCATTTCGATAATATCCTGAATTTCTTCCACCTGCATTTTCGGCTTATTCATTGCCTCAATGCCTGCAATTATCTGCTCAATGCGTGATTCCTCCACGCGCTCCTTACGATCCACTCCCGCATTCGCCTTGCGAATCGCAACTAAAATCTTATTTCTGTCGTAATCGACAATCCGTCCGTCCCTCTTAACTACGTCCATAACCTGCACCCTTTCTCTTCACTAACACCGTTTCGGCATGACAGAATCATGCCGAAACGATGTCCTTAGTTATTATATCTCATTCCGGGTGCAATGTCTATATCTAGTTTACTTTTTTTGAGATTCTTTTTTCAGACACTATATCTAGTGTTTATTATTCTGTCGTCTCTTCCTGATTCTTAAGCTCCGAGGCATCAAACGATGCCAGCTTCTCGGTATAGGTTTCGCTCATGCCGTATACAAACGACGAACCATTCATTCGTACATAATATGTTCCGTCTTCCGCCTGATTTCCGAATTCCATGACAAGACTGCGAATTTCCTCCGTCAGATTACCTTCCGCATCCTTCACGTAATAGCGTACTGTCAGAGTCGTCTGCGGTTCCTTAAGACCATACTGTGCAAATTCTTTACAATCATATTCATACACCGTTTTGAACACATAGGTACTGTAAATGGAAAGCTTATCTAGCATTGCATCCGTATCCGCAGCAAAGGTCCCTTGCGATGTGGTAAAGCTCCACGGAACCTCCTGCAGCTCGTCATAAGTCACATAAAAAGGTTCAAACACTGCAGACTCTACCGTAACATCCAAAATCTGGTCGGTAGAAACGCTGACGGTGCTTTCCTTCTGAACCATTGCCGACCATGCGATGGTAAATTCCGAATAGATGGTACTGTCAATCAGATAAACCGTATCCTTCTCCACGTCAAGCAGGTAATAGTTATCATCAAACAATGCCTTATCACCGACGGCAAAGCTTCTCTTTGTTCCGTCCTTTAAAACGACCTGTATGGTAATCTGAGGTTCGGTTACGCCAAAATCTTCTTTTTCCCCGTTTCCGATGACCTGTAGGCAGGTCAAATCTCCGATGGCAGTAAGCTGTCCTTCCACACATGCCGAATTGACAGGGAAATTTTCATCTTCGTCATTCACATACCCTTCTTCGGTAACAAGGAAACCAAGTTCTGTCTGAGGACTCATATAATGATAAGAAGCAATGTCTGACACACTAAATTCCGTTACATCCTGCAGCGGTTCCGTTTCCTTCTCCTGTTCCGCTGCTTTTTCCTCTGCTCTGTTCTGAAGAAATATGGTCGTTGCATAAGCTCCAATCATCAGTACAAGTACTGCAACCAGTAAAAGTAGCTGTTTTGTTTTCTTTTTCATTCGTCCTTCCTCCTACGAATGCTTTCTGCGGTAAACAACATGCACAATACCGGTCACCAATATTGCAAGCGGCAGCAAAATGACAACAATTAAGCCAATCAGATTCAGCTGTGCATCCGTTACAATCAAGGTTTCCTCATCCGTCAGACTGATGGTTCGAACCGCCGTTGTTGTCGCTTCCATATCAGCAAGCACGTTGATGCTGTTGATTAACAGATTAATGTTTCCAAAGGATGAATTATTTGCGAAACTGTCATTGAACAGGAAGTAAGAAGAGAATACCACTGCTTCCGCATTCGTCTCTGTATCATTTACATATAAACCGAGATAAAACTTTCCGCTCGGGTCACCGTCCTCCTTATAAAATGAAGTAAAGTCCACCGGCTTACTGTAAGCAGAGGAAGATGTCGTCAGTATTCCTGTGAATTCCAGCGAATCCTTCACTTCCTCATTCTTTAACAGACCACTCGCGGTCTGCGCCAGAACGTATTTGCTCAAATACACATTTGTCGTAAATTCATTGCTTACCGCTGTCGGAACCAAAATATACGGAGCCTGCATATAATAATTTGAGTTTTCTTCCAGAAGGATTCCGTCGGTAAGCTCAATTCCATAGCTGTTTAAAAGTCCCATCAGGTTCGGATGTTCGGAATCCAGATAGCTCAATGCAAAAATCACCTTGCCGCCTGCCTGCATATAATCGGACAACAGCGCGACTTCCTCTTCGGTATAATCATTCTTCGGCGTCTGAATAAATAAAACATCACAATCGTCTGGAAGCTCGGTTAAGGTTAACAGTGTCAGTGCATCAGCTCCGCTCTTCACTACCATGTTTGCCTTTTCCAGCATGGAGACTGTCTCTGTTCCAAGCTGCTGCTCGCCATGGCCCGTAACCTCATACACCGTCGGCAGATGCTCCATCGTTACATAGCCAATTGCAGAATTAATCTGTCCCTCCACATCAAGGCCGGTCAGTGAGCTCTCATATTGATAGCTGGAATAATTGAAACTGTATTCCGTAATCAGCATATCGCTGCATGCGACATAACGGGAACGACCGTTTGTTTCATTTACTACAATCACGCTGAATTTTTCTACAGTTTCGTCGGTATACTGCGCAGCAAAACGAGGGTTCATTACCGGGTCCTTCTGCACAAGCCGGATGTTGTCGCAATGCTTTGTATACTGTGCAAAAATCTTATCAAACCAGTCATAGCTCTCACCGCTTGGAGCAAGATAATATAACGTAATGTCATCCTCTAAGGTATCTAACATCGCAAGTGTATCCTCTGTCAGGGAATACTTGCCGTCTGAAGTCAAATCAAACGTAATATTTAATCTGTTAACTATCAGGTTGATTACAATAATGATAGCAATGACTACTGCGGAAAGCACTGTCGCATAGGCACCGCCCTTGAACTTTCTTGTACTGAAATTCGTTTTCATGGTCTGCCTCCTTAGCTCCAGCGTCTCTTCTTAATCACCTGTACCGTCAGGAAATTAAAAAGCACGATAATGCTTATATAATAAACAATGGAAGAAACATCAAATATGCCGCTGACAAAATCGTCAAAGCGCGCTACTACAGAAAACCAGCCGAATACCTTAACTATTGCACCATCCAGTATCGTCGGCTCAAAGCGGTAAACTGCAAACAGCGCTCCCTGCGTCAGAAGTGTAAACAGGGCAGTAACCACTGTATTTTTCATTGCAAGCCAGATGATAAGGGCAACGAGTAATAATAAAAAGGCAAATACCAGCCATGCCGTCCGGGCACTTGTAGAAAACAGGCTTGCTATTCCATCCATAATACAGGTCACAAGGACAACGATAAAGGTCAATACCGCAGCAAATGCCTGGCTTTCCGTCAACGCGGAAATAAACATTCCGATAGCAAGATAAGCCGCGCCGAGCAGGAAAAATCCGAAAATAGCTGCATACGCCATGGTCAGATTGACGTTTCCGAACAGCGTCATAAGGAGCGGATAAAGACAGGAAACAAGCATCACGATAGCGAACAGCGTTATCGTAGCCAGATACTTTCCGACAATAATTTTTTCTACCGAAACCGGCGAGGTAAGCAGAAGCTGGTCGGTCTTCTGTTTGTTTTCTTCTGCCACAATCCGCATCGTAACCATCGGCACCAGCAGAATAAAGACTAAGGTAATTGCTGATAAAGCATATCCAAAATAGGTATAGCCGTAATACAGGTTATACAGGAAAAAATAAAGACCGATAAACGCGAGAAAGAAGGCAATAAACAGCCAGCCGATAATTCCGTTAAAGTATGCACGTAATTCTTTTTTATAGATTGCCAACATAGCTACTCTCCTCCTTCCTCGTCCTTTGTTAATTCAAGGAAGATATCTTCCAGATTCATGGACTTCATCTGCATTTCATAAATCGGTAAAGACGCCTGTGCCATCGCATAGAAAATCTGTTCCCGGATATCATGTTCCGCAGAAGCAGATACGGTAAGCGCCGTCATGCCGTTTTCCTCAGAATTTACTTCTACTTCAAGCACATGCGGAAGCTGTGACAGAATACCTGCCGTCTGCTCTGCCCCGCCTTTCACCAGAAGACTGCAGGCATTCTTTGCATTCAGGTGCTTCGGAAGGTTTTCTGCCGTATCGCTGACAATCAGCTTTCCCTTATTGATAATCATCACATTATCGCAAACAGCACTGATTTCAGAAAGAATATGGGAGCTTAGGATTACTGTATGTTCTTTTGCAAGCTCTTTCATTAAATCACGAATTTCGATAATCTGCATCGGGTCAAGTCCGACCGTCGGCTCATCTAAAATGATGACCTCCGGATTTCCCAAAATTGCCTGTGCGATACCGACACGCTGACGATAACCTTTGGAAAGATGCTTTATCATACGTTCCGAAACCTCGGCTGTTTTCGTCTTTTCCATGACCTGTTCTATCTGGGTTGCCCTTTCTTTCTTTGCAATTCCTTTCAGTTCGGCTGCAAATTCCAGATATTCTTTCACCGTCATATCCATATAAACCGGCGGCTGTTCGGGCAGATAGCCGATGCATTTCTTTGCCTTCTCCGGCTCCTCATAAATGTCATGTCCATTGATGACAACACTTCCCGAGGTTGCCGATATGTAACCTGTAATGATGTTCATTGTCGTTGATTTTCCTGCCCCGTTCGGTCCAAGAAAGCCAAGGATCTGGCCCTTAGGCACGGTAAAGGTCAGATGATCCACCGCAAGGTGATTCTCATACTTCTTTACCAGGTCTTTTACCTCAATCACTGCTTTTCTCCTCCTTAAACTATTTCATCGGCGGACTCCGAAAACTGTACCCGAAGTCCGCCCTTACGAACAGTATACATATGATTTCAGAACATTCCTTGACCATTGTGTGAAAAAACTGTGAAAGCGGCAACGACTTTCTAAGCAAAATTTATTTAAAAATGTGGAAATCAGACAAACCGTGTTACATACTATAAACTGTAATCAACAATTTGGAGGTTCCAAAATGGGCTTCTTATCTAACTGTGGCGGCGATAACTGCTGCTGGATTATCATCATCCTTTTACTGTTCTGTGGTTGTGGAAACTGTGGCGTAGTTGGTGGCGGAAACTGTGATTGTGGTTGTAACGGCGTTCTCGGCGGTTCTGACTGCAGCTGCATTTTTATCATCATCATCCTGCTTGTATTCTGCGGCGGACACGGCGTTCTCGGCGGTTCCAACTGCGAATGCAGATGTAACAACAATCCTTGCTGTTAACAGCACAAGGTCAGGCACCTGTCCGGGTGCAGCAAAAGGAGGCTGCGTATCTGCGCGGCCTCCTTTTTTATGCAAACTATCTACTACATTACAATATATCTGTACCGTATCATTTACATTCTCTCTTGCATATTCTTCTTTGATTCGCTATACTTTTAGCAGAACATCCGGCAAAGCAGTTCTTCCTTTCTGCCTTTGCCGTGAATAAAAAGAAGGAGGTATTCCCTATGCCCGGTTCCACATTCGGAACATTATTTCGTGTTACTACCTTCGGTGAATCGCACGGTATCGGACTCGGCGCTGTCGTAGACGGCTGTCCTGCCGGCATTTTGCTTTCCGAAGACCTGATACAGCCCTATCTTGACTTACGCAAACCCGGACAGACGAAGTACTCGACTCCTCGCAAGGAAGCCGACAGCATCCGCATTCTGTCCGGTGTCTTCGAAGGAAAAACAACCGGAACGCCGATTCTTCTGCTTGCGCAGAACGAAACACAACATTCTGCTGACTATTCCGAAATCGCTTCCTACTACCGTCCCGGACATGCCGACTACACCTTTGATGAAAAATACGGTTTTCGTGACTACCGTGGTGGCGGACGTTCCTCCGGTCGTGAAACTCTGGGGCGCGTCGCAGCCGGTGCCGTCGCTCTTGAATTTTTAAAAACACTTGGCATTGAAATCTGTGCCTATACCAAATCCATCGGCTCTGTCTGTTGCAGGACAAACGACTATGCCACGCTGCTTGCGCAAGGCGCCGTTTCTGACAGACCTCTCCTTGACCGGATTTCCGCGGATGGCTTAAAAACACTTCGCAAGGCGAAGCTTGGCAGTCCTTTGTATATGCCGGACCATAATGCTGGCGAACTTGCCGAGGAAGAACTGTCCTGCGCCATGCAGCACGGTAACTCGATGGGCGGCATCATTGAATGCGTTGTTTCCGGTCTGCCTGCAGGTATCGGAGAACCGGTCTTTGACAAGCTCGATGCAAGGCTCGCCGAAGCCATCTGCTCCATCGGTGCGGTCAAAGGCTTTGAGCTTGGTTCCGGCTTTTCCGCCGCACAATCCTGCGGTACGGAAAATAACGACTCTTTCGTTTCCGTGGACGGGGAAGTCCGCAAAGCGACCAATCACGCCGGCGGTATTTTAGGCGGCATCAGCGACGGAAGCGATATTGTATTCCGTGCCGCCATAAAACCGACGCCTTCTGTTTTTTCCGAACAAAATACGGTAAAGCAGGACGGTACGCCTCTTACCATCCAAATCAAAGGGCGTCATGACCCGATTATCGTGCCACGCGCAGTAGTTGTCGTGGAAGCCATGGCTGCACTTGTCATTGCAGATGCGCTGCTGATCAACATGGGAGCACAGGCTGAAAAAGTCAGAGAATTTTATAAAAGATAAGCTTACCTAAAGAGAATAAAACCAAAACCGGAGGAATTAGAGTGAAAAATCGCATTGATACGAATACTGAAACCAGCTATCCAGCAAATACCAAACACGTAAAGCCGCTCGGCCGCACCTATTATCATAATGGCAGACTCTTCTGCGCACTTTCCGGCACAGGCGCGGAATTTTCCTTCACCGGAACGCACTGTTCCGTCACCATTTCCGGAGACAACAACAGTGGAAACCCGATGTTTTCGGACAGCCGCGCACGAATCGCCGTTATCGTCAACGGTACCCGCGTTGTCGATGATATGGTAAATGAAAAAACAAAACAATATGAAGTGTGGAAAAGTGAAACTGCCGAAGAAATTACCGTTTCCATCGTAAAGCTTTCGGAAGCGCCGATGTCCACAATTTCCATTGATAAGATTACGGTTACCGGCACCGAAATCAAACCGACTGCATTAAAGAAGCTGTTTCTTGAGTTTGTCGGTGACTCCATTACGTGCGGCTACGGTGTAGACGACCCTGTGGCAGAGCATCATTTTGTAACCGCAACCGAAGACGTCACAAAAGCCTACGCTTACAAAACAGCGCAGGCGCTTTCTGCCGATTACAGCATGGTTTCCTTCAGCGGCTACGGTATCATTTCCGGCTATACGGAAAACGATATCAAACTCACAAACCAGCTGGTACCGCCGCACTATGATAAGCTTGGCTATTCCTGGAGCAAAAACAGCGACTTTACTCCGTCCGACATTCTCTGGAACTTTACAGACCGCCAGCCGGATGTCATTGTCATCAACCTTGGAACAAACGATGACAGCTATACAAAGGAGACAGCGGAACGTCAGACAGAATACGCAACGGAATACACAAAATTCTTAAAAAAGGTTCGTGAAAAAAATCCGGATGCCCTGCTGCTTTGCACACTAGGTATCATGGGCGACCGCCTGTTTCCGTATGTGCAGCTTGCTGTAAAAAACTATACGGACGAAACCGGTGATACTCATATTCGTACCATGCGATTTGAACCGCAGAATGCCGAAGACGGCTACTCCGCCGACTGGCATCCTTCGATTGTAACGCATGACAAGGCGGCTGCAAGGCTGACGGAAGAAATTAAGAGTCTTCTTTAGGCAGACAGCGTATCCTTTACCATAAGTACAGTGCTAACCACCATAATTGCTAACGCCACATAAAACTGCATACCCGGTGTTTCTCCTAACAGAAGCATTCCGAACAGTACGCCGAGAAACGGTGCAATGGAATAATAAGCACTTGTTTTTGCCGCTCCCAGGTCCTTTTGTGCCATAATGTAAAAGTGGATGCTGAGTCCGTAAGAAACAAAACCGAGTACAAGAACCGCAAGCACCCAGCCGAGGGCGGGAATGTTTTCACCCAGCAATAACGCAATAAGAAGACTTCCCAGCCCGGAGCAGCAGCCCTTGATGACAACTATCTCCACCGAGCTTTTGTTGCTGATTCTTTTGGTGCAGTTATTTTCAAAGCCCCAGCAGACGCATGCGCCGAGTACAAAAAGAGAACCCTCGTTAAATACAAACGCGCCGTTTCCCTCAAAGCTTAATATTACGCTGGCAACGGTCACAAGTGCAATGGCAACCCACAACCTTTTAGAAACCGCTTCACGAAACAGGACGAAGGCAATCAGCGAGGTTGCCACTATTTCAAAGTTGCCAAGCAGCGACACATTTGCCGAATTAGTTCTTGCAATACCGAACATCAAAAGAATCGGTGCAAGAATGTCAAGCACGACCATCGCCACCGTATACGGCAGTTCCTTCTTCGTCAGTCGTTCCCGCTTTTCTCCTTTTCCAAGTCTCTGTTCCACAAGCCCGTAAAGGAAAAGCCCGATTCCCGCTCCCAGATATAAAAATGCCGCCATCATGGTTTCCGGCACATGCAGAAGCAACAGCTTTGAGACCGGAATATTGACAGCATATAAAGCTGCTGCCAGAACGGCAAACAGAATAGCTGCTTTTTTTGCTGCTTCTTTTGTTTTCATTGCTGTCCTACTCCTTACTCTCCGTTAAATCCCTGATAGTTAATACGAATCTGTTTCCTCTCTCGGTTTTCTCATATGCCGAAAATCCAACGCTTTCAAAGCATTTTCTGGAGGCTGTGTTATACTCATAGATTTCCTCCACATGCAGGCTGGTATAGCCGAGCTCCTTTCCTCTTTCTACCAGAGCTGTTATTACCCTCTGCCCAAGCTTCCTGCCCCGATACTTTTTGTCACCGATGACAATCGGCATATCATCCTTCCAAAAGGTCACATCTCCGACCGGCCGGTAGCCGTCCTCTTCCAGAACCTCAATAAAGTACAGTTCACCGTGCTCATTCAGATATTCGTACATTTTGTTTAATCTGTTTACAGAATACGGCACCCGGTTCCCGTCGACAAGATATACCGTTTCCTCATCCTGATACCACTCCAAGGCAAAGTCGTGGTTGCCGTCATATTTTCTTAACCGCAAGTCATCTCCGATTTGGATGATTTCCGGCTGTTCCATCCCTAAAATTGGCATTCTCATATTCCTTCTTCCTTGTATATTTCCTTCCACTCTCCCGGCTTCAGCGTCTCATCCAATACATAACCGCCCATCGAAATCCTCTTCAGATAAATTACCAGACAGCCGACCGCCTTCATCATCCGGCGAATCTGGCGTTTTCGTCCTTCGGTAATCACGATGGTTCCCTTGGTGACCGGATGCTCCGGACGGTTGTGCCGATACTTTTCCCGAAGCGGTTCCGGAAGCAGCGGCAATACGTCCTTTAAACAGGAGTTTCCTGTTACCGTTACCCTTGCCGGTGCCGTCGGCTGCCCGGAACCGACAATCGTAACGCCCTGCTCCAACTGCTGCTTTTTCTCTTCCGTGAGTCCTCCCAGCACGAAAAATTCGTAGCACTTTTCCTTTTTGTAATCCGGGTGCGTCATCCTCTGGTTCCACTCGCCGTCATCCGTAATAAAAAGCAGTCCTTCCGTTTCCAGGTCAAGACGCCCTACCGGAGAAAGGCTCTCGTTATTCAGTTCCTTAAAGTAATCCATGACCGTCGGATGCCTGTCATCACGTCTTGCGGTGACACAGCCGACGGGTTTATAAAACATATAATAGTGATACATGACTTATCCCTTGATAAATTTGTCGATTTTCTTCTGCTCCGCTTCCGGGTTCAGCTTTCGTACCTGCGCTTTAATTTTCTCACAGCTCTCCGCAGGGTCAAGGTCAGGCAGAGAAAATCCGCGTTTTTCCCAAAAACCTTCTGTCGTTGTAAATACCGTGCTGTTCCATCCATAGCCTTCGCCGTATCGGTTTATTTTTTGTGCCCTGCCGCACATGGTAATAAACATACGCATCTGCAGCTCGACGATTGCACGCTCAAATTGTGCGTTGTCCTCACGACAGAAGCCGCCAAGCTGCTTTATCTCATGAAACGCGACCTCGCCACCGGCGATAATATCGTAAATTCGCTTTGCCATCTGGCTTACGGTACCGTTTTCGTATGCCTCCTCAAAGGTCTCGCCTTTCCTGCGGACTGCATAGAAGTAAGGGTACCATTCCTTTGTGATATATCCGCTTGTACGAAAGAAAAGCTTGGAATAGGCAATATCGTCACGTTCCTCCAGCACACGCATACGCCATTCCCACGGGTCGGTTTCCGGGTCGCCGGTGTGCCATTTTACCGGTGAATCGATGGCTTCCTGCTCTTCCCACCCATACGGAATGAGGGCATAGATTCCCTTCGCGTTACCTCCTCCCATAGAGAAGCCGCATTCTGAAAGTGCGGTACAGAAATCTGAAAAATTATGTATCATGATACTCCTCCCTTTCGTCTTTGATAAACCACATTGCAATCCAGTCCGCATATCGTCTTCATCCTATGTTCCCTACGTTTATAAACGCACAGCACTTTTATAAGTATTTCTGCATATAGAATTCTTTCAAATAAGTACCATCTTTGAGTTTGAGCGCATTTGGCTTTTCGGATATGACACGGAACCCAAATTTCTCATACAGGTGCTTTGCACGTTCATTTCCTTCGACAAACTCCAGTTCCATAATCTCTGTTCCTCTTTTCAAAGCCGCAGCAATAAGCTCTTCAAACATGGCGGAGCCGATACCAAGATTCCAGAAATCTTTTAGAATAGCAATGGAGACCGTTGCCCGATGCGATGTTTTCATACCGCCTCTAAAATTGATTTCGCAGCTTCCGGCAACAGCACAGTCAACATAGCAGGTGATTGCCAACGTGTCGGGAGATGCAATCAAGCGTTTTACCCATGCTTCCTCTTTCTCTACACTAATATCCCATTCTTCAGGATAACGCAACAGGAACTCCGTTTCTCCACAGGCTGTTTTGATATAGTTCAGCATTTTTTCCGCATCCTCTACACATGGAGTTTTCAAAACTGCTGTTTTTCCGTTCTTTAAGTTTATTTTCTTTTCTTCAAATATCATGCTTTTTCTCCTTCCCCGGCAATACAAAATCATTCAGAAAATTTTGTTCATAGTATCACAAGCAGAAAAGCATGTCAATACGGAACCCGGACATTTCTTTCCAAAAAAACAGGCAAGACAGAGTTTTTCGCCCTGCCTTGCCGTTTCTTAAAGGATATAATCTGTGATGCAGTCGTACCAGTGAACGTAGGTAATGCCGTTTATGGTGAGGCGTTCGTTTTCCGGAAGCTGCTCGCTCCATTTCATTTTGTAACGGTCGATTGCCCAGTCATCTCGGTTGAACCTGCGCCAAAGTATCGTCTTACCGTTCCTGTCCAGGAACTGCTCCGACGCTACTCCGCAATCATAGGTTTCAATATCCATCACGCAGACGGTATCATAACTTTTGCCGCCTATGGTAACGGTATATCTTCCTACGATATCAAGCAGGAACTTCTTATCGGCACTCGTAACATGCGTTCCTGTTCTCCGGATATCACCCTTCGGTGTCAGATTCGTTTCATTTCCGCAGTTGTCTTCGCCAAATCCCCAGTTCGCCATAAATTCATCACCATCAAGGAACGTGATATAGTTGCGAACATCTCCGTCATTCCGGAGCGTTGCCAGATAACGGCAGTGGGTATCTGTCAGCTGTGCCACAAATGTGCGGTTTACCACATCGCTCTTTCCAGAATATGAGGCTTCTCTTGCCGTCAGTTCCACGCCCTCGATTCCGTGTACCTTTGCCCTGCCGGTCACCTGCATATCACATACATGGCTGCACTTGCGCGAAGGAATATCATACATCCCCCAGGACAGTTTTTCACCAGGCTTCGGAACAAGAAACCATCCCATAAGCTCCTCCCATTTCACCGCAAAGGGAGCCTCGGAACTTGCTTCAATTCTATATTCAGGAATAAATTCAGGCAACTTTTTCATACTGTATTCTCCTTTCGATACATTGGTGTGATATGGATATTGGTCTTTGAAGTTTTGTTTTGCCGTATGCAGTCTGCTTTTCACTGTCCCAATAGGGATATTCAGCCGTTTGGAAATTTCCGCCTGAGGCATCTCCTTCCAATAGTACAGATAAAGAATTTGCTTATCCTTATCCCCCAGCAGGCTCAAAGTTTCTCTCACGGTGTACACTTCCGAAATACCATGTCTGCTGCCCGACAGTTCCTTTTCTGTCAGTTCATCCAGCGGAAGTTCAAACAGTGCCGCTTTCTTCCGGAAGTAATCATTGCATTTGTTTCTGGCAATACTGATGAGCCACGCTTTAAAAGAATCCTTATTTTTTAGCTGCGGAAACTTCTGACAGGCGGCAAGGTAGACCTCCTGAAGCACATCATCTGCATCTGCTTTAGAGTTCAGTCGAAATCTCACAAAGCGTTCTATCGATACCCTCTCTGCATCCAACAGTTTTTCAAATTCGTCCATATCTTCACCTTCTTTAGTCTATAAGTGATAAAAACCGGTTTTCACTTATATAGACGGGTACCGGTATCAAAAGGTTCATTTCGGCTCCTAAAAATACAAAACATCTTTTGCGGCGTTTTTGATTTATGCGTTAATTAATAGAGTACTAAGTGCCTTCTTTTGCCCTTCGCTAGGCTCTTTCAGCTTACCGTTTCTTAACAGTTCTGTAATACAGTGAAGCAAAAAACAGCCGTCCGAATGGAATATAAACTGCAATTCATACTCTTTCACTTTTTTCAGATGTGCCGGAACGGATGCAAGTACTGCCTTGACATAAGGTGCCTTTAACCTTTCCAATTCTTCCTTGTGCTTTTCCTTGATTTTATCTCCGATAGCAAGCAGCTTTGTCTGAATTTCTTTGTTATCCAGAATTACCATCTGCCATGCCGATTTGAAATAGCCATCGTAATCACCGTTGACCTTTACATATCCCCGTTCTGAAAGCCATGCGTAATCCAGTTTTGAAAGAGTATTTTCTTTTTCCAAATGATATAGAGTAAGTACCTTGTTATGCTCCTCTAAGGCATGTCTTTCAAAGGCATTCTCTCTATCCGACCATTCGGAGTCAACCTGCCAGAGAATCTGCCGACCGTTTCCATTTAATATCGGTCCGCACCAATTCTTCATATGTACATAGTCATCCGGCAATACGAAATCATGCGATGTAACAGAAGCATGAAAAATATTATGCCCGCCATCCGGACGCATGGTTGCCACCTCTTCAAAGGGAATGTCCGTATCCATTCGCTTCTCACCGGAACAGGCAGCGATATAAGGAATCAGCGCCCACAGGATAAAGTTATCATCCGCATGCGCTGTTTCCGTAAACGAAAGCGGTGCATCGGTCTGATGGCAGACAATTCCCGGATCATTAAGAAGCCCGGAGGCTGTAAGTTCATCAAACAAATCATTTGCAAACAATCCGGCTGCCCGCTGATACATTTCATTTTGCATCATTAGCAATTCCTTTGTCGGTTCCTCAATCAAAAAATTAGCAATATACTTATCCTTTTGCAGCAGCAAAAATCCGTATTCTTCCAGATATTCAGCTTCTGTTTCCACATACACAGGGGATACACCCAAATCATCAGCAATCTCTGCCACCGTTTTTGCAGAATTACGTACACAATAACAGATGTTCTGCGCCAGTGCCCCTCGGAAGAATTCCTCCATAGATTTTGTTCCGACAGACCCGTTCATGCCGTAGGAGCTGAATTTAATAGGGTTAAATTTTAGTTCGCTTGCTTTTCTCATCGTGTCCATACCTCGTTTCAATTCTTTTTTTGCTTCAAACAAGTGCCATTTGACAGTTCCGAGAGGTATTCCAAGTTCTCCAGCAATCTCCGCCTGCTTGCGATTTTCAAAATAATAAGCAATCACGATTCTTCTTTGCAGTTTGGAAAGGTAAGCAATTTCTGTCTGGAGACGATGGATGGCTTCTGTGTTGTCCTCATTATCCATCTCAGAAAACGGATCCGCAATCAGTTCCGCTACCTCATCAATGGAAACACCAAACATGCTTTTCGCTGTATCGCGGTAATAATTGCTGAGCGTATTATGCGCAACCGTCCATATAAA
The DNA here is from genome assembly GCA_051880375.1 of Lachnospiraceae bacterium. GTDB lineage: Bacteria > Bacillota > Clostridia > Lachnospirales > Lachnospiraceae > SIG299. The sequence goes on along the minus strand of JBJENV010000025.1, from coordinate 10,091 downwards.
TTTGCCCACATCCTCAATATCATCCTTCGCAAGAAGAGCGCGAAATGCCCTTGTCACAATCTCCTGCGACAAATCCTCCGCATCGTGAATGCTTTTGCAGCGCTTCACGGCAAAACCGAAAATCGGTTTCAGGTATTCTGTTATGGTTTTCTCTACGTCTTGTCTGTTCACTTGTTTTCACCTCTTTGAAAGCTTTCACCTAGATAGACACGCAAATTCGAAAAGGTTGGAACTTTTTCATAACAAATTTCAATTAATTTTCTATTTTGTTTCTTTCATTCTCTGCAGGCGGCATCAGGTGCGACCAGGTCGGTATCGGATTACGCATATTGTCATACCAGGACAGCACATCCCGCGCCTGGTTTATCATGGTATCGATTTCTTTCTGTCCAAAGGGTATTGCCCAGTAGATGGAAGACAGCGTGTTGCTCGAAATGTAAAGAGCAAGCAGCTTCCAGAATTCAAGCGGAACCTCGCCGTCAAAGTATCCGTTTACCATACCGGACGCAAACAGCGGAGCCTTCTGTGCACACCAGACGATGCGGTTGAACTCCTCCCACGGGTCGCCGTAGTCATTGCGGTTAAAATCAATGATGTACAGCCTTCCGTCATTGCCAATCATCATGTTACCGATGTGATAGTCGCCGTGCTGGTAACCTTGCGGTCTGCCTGCTAACAGATGACGGTTTTCCCTGATATAGTCAAGGAACGCCTGTCCGTTTTCATACTTGATGGGACATTCGTTATAGCTTTTTATCTTTCTGTCTATCTTCCGATTGAAGCGGCTCTCCCAGTCCTCCACTTCACTGCCGTCGGCGTTTGTTTTCGGAGCCGGTATGGTGTGAATCCTTCGCAGGATGCGGCCGGATTCAAGACCGTATGCATACTGCTCCGTATCAGACAGCGTATCTACGGCTTCTTCTGCATCAACGCCGTCAATCCAGCTTTGGACAGAATAAACGCCTTCCTCACAGGTACCAAGCTCAACAGGCTCACACATGGGAACCCCAAGAGCTGCCACCTGTTTCATCATCTCAAATTCGGACTGCTTCGCATGATACTGCGCCATATCGGAAATACGCAGAAGAAACCGCGTACCTTTTTCATCGGTGACACAGTATTTCTTATCGCCTGACCAGCCCTTGTTGATTGGTTCTTTTGTTACGAAATGAAGTGTTGACATTGTGAACGGTTCTCCCTTCTATATATTTGCATACAGCCATCGGTCCACAACAGGTGCATCCTCCGGTCCCATAAACGGATGCTCGCTTTTCTCGGAAATGGTTAGTTCTGCATCAAATCGTTCTGCAAATGCCTCCAAAGCCTCTCTTGGCTGTAAATGGTCCAGACCGCCATACAAAATTGATGTCGGTATCTTCCACTCTTTCACCGGATGTGACAAAATGTACTGATAATAGTCCCAACGAAGCGTGTCAATTTCCGTCTCGATTTCCTGCTCCCTCTCCAGTTGTTTCTCCGAAACATCTGACCAAAGCATCATCTGCTTTACCAGCCATTCCATATCTACAATCGGTGACTGTAGCAAGCACTTTTCAAACGCTCTGCTGTTATATGTATTCAGGGAAAAATATGCCCCCAGACTACAGGCATACAGGCATACCGTATCCCATTTTCCAAATACATAATCGGCAATTGCATTCAAATCCTTCCTTCCGTTCCAGATATCGCAGCGATAGGCTTTGCTGTTTCTTTCTCCGTGCTCCGGCAAGTCAAAGCTTAATGTCTGATAGCCCTTTTCTTCCGCGATTTCAGCAAAGCGCTCCGCATATTCCTTTTGACTCATTTTCCCATGAACATAAATATAGATTCTGTCTGAAGACTTTCCCCATAAAACAGCCGGAATATCTTCCACCTTTAGAACTTCCTTTTTCATTTTCATCCCTACTTTGCTAATGTCTGTTTTGATACACTCAGAATCTTATCTGCGGCACCTTTGGCCCCGGGGCAGCGACGGAATCCGTCCGAAATGGCTTTCGCTTTTTCTCTGTAGGAATGATCCGTAAGCACCGTGTTTACTGCCTCAAGGATAGATGCCTCATTGTCTTTTTTCAGTTTTATTCCCGCGCCAAGTTCTGCTACCCGCTCGGCAACGCCGCCCTGCTCTGAGGTCTGCGGCAGCATAACAAGCGGAACTCCGAAATACAGACTCTCATTTACGCTGTTCATTCCGCAATGGGAAATAAATGCATCCGCTTTTTTCAGTACCGCAATCTGGTCGACACTCGGAAAAACCGAGATATGCTCCGGCAGGTTCCCGAATTTCTCCATCGGAACCAGATTGCCGACAGACAATATCACCTGGACATCCAGCTTACTGAGTGCTGCAATAAACCTGCGATACAGCGGCAGCATATCGTTGTTGACCGTACCCATGGAGATGTAAACCAGTTTGTCCTTTTTCTTCTCGATTTCACTTGTAGCAGGTCGTATCGACGGACCGACAAACGCATATTTATCCGAAAATGTATCAGAGCAAGGCTGAAACTCCGGTGACGTATAAACCACCGTATGCGTATTATCATCATTCTGAATGATATCCAGAACACTCTTTACCGGGTAGCCTTTCTCCTGCAGACGTTTGATATCCTTGTTTATCTTTGGCATGGAAACTATCATCTGAATCAGTTCTCCCATGCTTCGTTTCATAATTTTTGCAGAATATTGATTAAACGCAAAGGTTGTAGTCGAGGATACGAACGGAATCCCAAACTTCATTGCAACAGCCTTCCCCCATACCGCCATGGAATCTGCCACAATACAATCCGGCTTCAGCTGCTCCATATCCGCACACACCTTGTCATTAAGAGCCAATGTGGTATCCACCAAAATTTTCGTTGAAAACGCCAGGTCTTTTCCGATACGAACAGCATCCTTCGGCGTAAGCTTCTGTTCCATATCGTAGTCGTCGCAGGAAACAAAGGTTGCTCCCGCGGACTCGATTTTCTCACGCATCACGTTATAAGAATAGTACCACACCTGATGTCCTCTGTCTGTAAGCTCTCTTACCACCCCCAGAGTAGGATTGGTATGTCCGTGTGCAGGGATACAAAAGAAAACAATTTTACTCATGCGATACCTCCGTTTCTCCGTGTTCCATTTCGGAAAAAATTCTTGTCATATACTCTCTTTGCATTGCTTTTGGCAGAATTGCAATTCCCCGTTCAGCATCTCCTAACACCAATATCTCATTTCCCGGCTGCAGGTCAAACAGTTCTCTCGCTTCCTTCGGAATCACAAACTGACCCTTCTCACCTATTTTTACCATCCACGCATATTTACCGTTCGGACATTCCATCAGCTTACCTCCACAAGTATGATTTGTATAACTAATCATACCACCATATAAAAAGAAAAGCAATCCATATTTCCGCCGGATGCGAGATGAAATACTTCATGCTTTCCTGAAACGTTTTAAAATACGCCCGTAATAAAGATTTCCAGTCCGATGACGATTAAAATGACGCCTCCAAATACCGATGCCTTATCCGAAAGCTTCGTACCAAACTTCTTTCCGATGGCAAGCCCGGCAACACAGATGACAAACGTCACCACTGCAATAATTGCCGCACAGACAAGTGCCATAAAGAGTCCATACTCCGAAATCGTAAAGCCGACGGAAAAAGCGTCAATCGAAGTTGCAATTCCCTGCACCAGCAGTGCTGATAAGCCAACCTCTGCCTTTTCTTCCTCGTCATCCTTGTGCTTTATTCCTTCCCACAGCATCTTCCCGCCTATGTAACCGAGCAGAAGCAGCGCAATCCACGGAATAAACAGCTCAAAGGTCTGAAAATACTGAACTACCGTATGGACACAAATCCATCCAATCATCGGCATCGCCGCCTGAAACAGTGCAAAAACACCCGCTACCCCGCACATTTTCTTTTTCCTCATGTTCGGCTCGTTCAGTCCGTTGGCAAGCGATACCGAAAATGCATCCATCGCAAGCCCCACTCCCAGCAAAATGCTGTTAAAGAAAAATACAAAACTCCATTCCATCTTCATTTCCTCCTGTGTTTTAAACAGCAAGCATTCGCTTTGCGTGCGTACATACGCATCCTTAGCGGAACGTTTTTTAAGTTATAGGAAATAATCGAAATTTCCTATAACTTAAAAAACCGGGTACAGCTGTTATGCCATACCCGGTTCATCATCACAAGAAGACAGACTCCATGTATAGCCAAACAGTTATACATGAGTCTCGCAGTTTAAAGCAAGCCAGACCGATTGGTCAGTATGTTGACTTGCTACGCAGATGCGCTTGCTACTCCCTCATGGGATATTCATTTGTGGAAAGCTTAACACAATCCGAGGCTTCTGTCAATGAAAACCGCTTCGGATGATATATTTCGGTGATTATATATTTTCTATACGCATAAATCCTTCTTACAGAAAATTACGGCACCTGATGTAAACATTGCGATAGCTCCAATGAGTAGCACAATGGAACAGGAAAATGCTCCTGCATCTCCGGCTGCAATTTTTCCGGCATCAAATAAAGTAAAAAAGGTAAAATACTTTGCTGCCTCTGCTTTTTCACCCACATTGGAAAGCATCTGCAGTACATACATAAATGCCGGAATCCCTGCGCCGAAAGCAATACTGTATTTTGTCTCTGAAAACAGGCAGGATGACAAAAAGCAGATTCCGGCGATAAACAGCTGTAAAAACAGAAGAGCCGTATTCAGCTGAATCAGTTCGACAGAGTCAAGTTCTCCCGGAAATTTGCTGTTAGCGAACACCAATTCCAATCCGGTTACATAGAATATAAGCAGGCACACGCCACTCAGCAGAACCGCAAGCTGTGTAAGCACAATCGTTCTTCTCTTGACCGGTGCCGCTACCAAAACTGCCATTGCCCCACTGTCCGTATATTTTGAAATCAGACCGTTTCCTCGCAGAATACAAAATACCATTGGAAAAACCAGCAGAATAAACCCATAAAGGTAAGACACCATAAACCCGAGGAGGCTGGCCGCCCCTGCACTCATGCCGACCGCTGCCATAATTTCAGGCATAATCTCGTAGAAGCTGTCCAATGTTTCCATCATCTTAGGATCATACATTCCGATGATAATGCAAACGTACATTGTAATAATAGCAGCAAAGATAAGCAATATCTTTATACTCTTTTTCATTTCACGCAAATATAATGTACTATTTATCATTTTTGTCACCCCCGTAATAATTCATGAAAATATGTTCCAGACTCTGTTTGGAAGCGACTGTTGCAGTTATCCCCGAAGATGTTCCTCCGAAGTCTTTTGCAAAGTCAGCAGCTTCCTTGGGCGTCGTTAAAGTAACGGTATAGGTGTGCATATGACGTTCCCGCAAGGTTTCCACCGAATCAACCGTCACAAGTTTTCCGCTCCTGATAATTCCGATCCGATCGCAGGTGCGCTCTACCTCTTCAAAGATGTGACTGGAGAGAAGAATCGTCTTCCCCTTTGCTTTCTCTTCTGCAATCAATTCGATAAAACGATTCTGCATCAATGGGTCCAGTCCGCTGGTCGGTTCATCCAGAATCAAAATATCCGGTTGATGCATAAAGGCAGCAACAATACCTATCTTCTGTTTCATTCCTTTACTCATTTTCTTTATCTTTCCCTTTGGATCCAACTCAAATCTGTCAAGCAGTTCCTTCTGTCTTTCCAGTTCTGTAATTCCTCTGTAGTTTGATAGGAATTTCAAAAATTCTGTTCCTGTCATATCATCAAAAAAATTGATTTCTCCCGGAATATATCCAAGTGTCTTCTGAATTTGTGCACTATCCTTCCAGCAATCCATACCTTTTATGGTACATTTTCCGGACTTGTTTTTGATAAATCCCATCAGATGTCTGATAGTGGTTGTTTTTCCTGCTCCGTTCGGACCAAGGAATCCGAACACTTCCCCTTCTTTCACCTGAAATGACACATCAAAAATACCTTTTCCTCTGCCATAATCTCTTGTAAGATGACTGATTTCAATCACATTCCCCATGATTCTCTCCTTCCTGAAGCGTTTGCTGCTTTCTCTCCTGAAACGCTCTCAAATCCTCATTCAGCTTTCTTGTATCAATATCGCGTTTCAGCTTATAAATCAGAAACACGCAGACATAGGAACAAAACATAAATACAAAAAACAGTCCGAGCACTAATCCGCTTTTTCCATACCAGCCGCAAATCCATGCAACTGCCGTATAAAGAAGTGAGCATAGAACGGAATACCCGAAGCTTCTGCCCGAAAACTGCTCTCCCTCATCAAAGTTCGAAAGCAGATACACCTGCAAATATCCCATCACATAGGCAGTGAAAATCATTTCCGCCATGTGAAGAATACTCGCTTCCAGACTTCCATTCAAAATGCGGAATACCGAATAGAACACCAGAATACAGTAAAAATAAAGACAGGCTTTGAATTCGATGCCGATTTCGGTTGCCAGATAACGCTCAAAGCGTGTCGTCATCCCTTGTTTCCTCTTTTTCACCGTTCTTCACCTTCCCCTCGTAATCTTCTCCGGAATCCTGATGCGTAGGTTCTGGAAATCAAAATATGCTCTCCGTTTTTCATCACCGCATCAATCCGGTTGGACGGAAGGCTCCTTAGGCTGACAATGCAATCAATATTCAGAATCATCGCCTTGCTGCACCGGTAAAAGCTGATACTGCCAAGCGCCGCCTCTGCCTGTGATAAGCTGTAACTGATCCGATAAACCTCCTGCTCCGTATAAGCAAAGGTTCTTCCGTCCACACTCTCCAGATACAAAATATCGTCCGGTTTTATTACAACCTGCTCCTTCCCCTGAAAGCCGATGATTCGTTTTTCATCCGACCGCATAAACGCCACGGCTCTGGCAACCTCTTCATTCATCTCAAGATAATTGAGAATCATTTCATCCTCACCGTGTTTTATCTGATGTATCGTATATTTCATACTCCTCCCTGTTCCGAGAACATGCTGCCACTTATATGAATCAGCCTGGCATCATCTGAAACTGCTCTCCGTTTTTTTCATTGTAGCAGTTTCATTTTGTCAGAGCAAGCATTCTTTCCTTAAGTGGCACTTTTCCGGCGTTAAAACGCACAACTGCCGGGAACGCGCTTTCATAAAAAGCCTGTTTCCGGCATTGTTTCTACGATTCAAATTCACTTTCATGCTGCTTAAAAAAGTCATAATATGCACGGACATTGGCAAGCTCCGTCCATCTCCGGATACGGACCTTTTCCTCATCCATGTCATAAATCTTGGCATCCTTCATTGCAAGGAAAAACGGAGAATGCGTGGCAATCACAAACTGGCAGCCGAAGAAACGCACCGAGTCCTCTAAAAACTTTACGAGCTCCTGCTGCTTTTCGGGAGACAGGCTGTTTTCCGGCTCATCAAGCAGATACAAGCCGTCTTCCTTAATCTTATTCGTAAAATAAAGCAGCGCGCTTTCTCCGTTGGAACGCTCTCTGATGTTTTCGCCAAGATTGTCTCTGACGTACCTTGACTGCGTTTTCCGCCTTGCCGCCGTCACCTTTTTTAACTCATCGTAATCCTCCATGGAATGCAGTTGAAACCTCGGCTGCCTTGGGTCCGTCAGCCTTCTGTATTCATCATAGAGGTCTTCTCTTCTGCTGTCGATTCCTTCATTGAGGCTTCTTACGTTTAACATAAAATCAAAGACATCGTCGCTTGTGATAATCCTGCTGTCCTCCGGAATCATCCGCTCCGCCACATAATCGCACAATCGGGTATAATCCTCAAAGAACGCAGACCGGTTATACAGGGCATCGCGCTCTAAGTTAAGCTTTTCCGCAATAACATTCAATGCCGTTGTCTTGCCGGAGCCGTTTCCGCCGTACAAAATCGTAACCGGTTCAAAATTCAGCACTGACAGCTGATGTGCCGACAGAATTTTGAACGGATAATAGGTGTCATAGCAGGTGCGCTTCTGTCCTAGAATGAAATCAAATTCACGGTCCGCATCCGGAAATTCAAATTGTGATAAATATACCATAGGCTTCCTCTACACTTCCGTCAACATCTGTGCCGGATTCTCTGTTGCTTTTACATTTCCGAATGCCTTGCGAATGATTCCTTCTTCGTCAATCAGATAGGTCGTGCGCACAACGCCCATTGAGGTTTTCCCGTACAGCTTCTTTTCCTTCCAGACATCGTATGCCTGAATTGTCTGAAGCTCCGTGTCAGAAAGCAATGTAAACGGTAGCCCGAACTTTTCCTCAAATTTCTTATGGGATGCGACGCTGTCCTTGCTGATACCGACCACCACCGCTCCCTTCTCCGTAAACTGCGGATACAGCTCCGCGAAGCCGCACGCCTGCCTGGAACACCCCGGCGTATTGTCCTTCGGATAAAAATAAAGAATGAGCTTTTTTCCTCTATATTCCTTTAATGTATGCATTTGTCCGTTCTGATCCGGCAGTGAAAACTCCGGTGCCTTTGTTCCGATTTCCAACATTACTTATTCCTCCGTTTCACAAAACTGAAGCAATGGTCTGATTGCTTCTTTCTCTGCACGTTCCGCCCCGTCAAAGGTTTCCAGCATATAAACATCTTCCTCCGACTTGTCTGCCTTTTTTTCTAACGACTTTTTTAGCATCTTCATCAGGATGCGCGAGAAAAAGCCAACTTTTTCCGGACGGTAACCGCCTTCAAAATAGAAAAAACGGCTCCGGTCGATTTTATTGTCGTTTGCAAGCTTCTCTTCTGTCTTTCCGGAAGCCGGTGACATCCCGACCGCATAAACTACAAGATTCGCCAAGTCAAACGACTTGACTTTTTCATATCCGTTTACCTTTCCGGCACAGACCCAGCCGCCAAAAATGACCTGCTCATACTCTGCCAGTTTCTCTTTTGTTACCGTTTTCAGTTCTGCCGTTTTACACTGCAATTCCTCCGCAATCCACTCCGCATACTGTTTTGTAAATCCGGTGACGCTTTCATATATTACGATTCGTTTCATGTTCTGTTTCTCCTGTCTTTCTTCTGTTTTTTATTTTCCGTCACTAATCGGATATCATTATTTTACCACACTTTCTTCAGTGCGAACAGTACTTTTACTTATACTTTCAATCGAAGTACCTGCCTCCAGTTTTCGGGAAATCCCATCATATTCAGAATTCGTTTCTCGGGTTTTCTTTTTGAAATACAACGTTTCAAATCGTAATAGAAATCATGAAAATCTTCTTGATCCAATAAATATTTGAGAACAATCACTTCTGAGAACAAATCATTTTTACCGAATATGTACCGCCCATTTTCTCTTGGTATTTCAAGCTTTTTATGTACTAATGTATCTTTAATGCTGTCCTTTGTAACATAATTGAAAAAACGTTCTCCATGTGCACAGGCATTCCTGTATTTCGTCATAACAGATAAAAATGTATGCAATTCTACTCTCTCTATTCCATGAAAATCACGGCATACTTTGATAGGTACTGTCCCCTTCAGATAATCAAACATGTGCGCGACCTGCCCCAAAGTCAGAACCTGTACCATTACCCATAAGGGTACATTATGATATTTTTGCTGATAATGTCTGATATAAACGTAATCATTTTTATTCGCCAGATGAAGAGATAAAACACTTAACAGTTTCTCTATTCCATCCCGATTTTTTCTGCTATGTAAGTCATAATTATCTATCGCTAAATACTGTTCCTGGTTTTCCCCATAGACTTCGGAAAAGTGATAAGCAAGGGACGCTTTTACGCTCCGCTCTGCTATCAGAATATATTTCAAGAAAACACTTCTCAGTTCTCCATCAAACTGATATAGTGAATAGATTTCTTCAAAAGATGCGTTTTCACAGTATTTCCGTGTAGCAGGATTTTTGAATATATCCTTATACCCGGATATCAAAGAAAAATAACTCGTTTTAGTCAAAATACGTTTTGCTTTTTCTTTGTCTCCAATTGCCAACATTTTCTCTTCCTGTAAAAAATCAAGCAATTCGTCATATGTCTTAAATAATTTTTCCAAAAAAGCACAATCCCCCTCTTTCTATTCCTATATATGACGAAAGGCCCCCACGGGAGCCTTCCGGACTGAAGGCTTCACAAGTTTCTCCAGTACGATCACTAAGC
>JBJENV010000024.1:0-27150 GCA_051880375.1 Lachnospiraceae bacterium | reverse complement strand
GCTGTATGTGCTCTACAGTAAGGTCATTGAAACGTTGAGAGCGCAGTTTGAAACCATTTTTAATAAGTTGAATTTCTTAGACCGCATGGAGATGATGAAACAGTTTTTTCCGCTGGCCCTGTTGTTTGGCGTTGGATTATGCTTTTTTACAAGCTATTTTACCTCTAGACATCAGATTCGGAAAATATCAATTCGCTAAAGAGTGAAGGAGTCACATATGAAGAAAAAAACAAATGCCTTTGCGTGGACGGCAACGGTCTTTTCTTTCATGCTTTTTGTACTGCTTGGTCTGGGTGCGGCACTGCTCGGCAGAACGTCTCTTCTGGCCAGAGCGGACAGCTCAGAGTCGTATCAGGATGAAATTGATGAGGCAAAGAAACGAAAAGAAGAATTGGAAAAGGAAAAAGATGAGCTGGCTGCAAAGCTTAACGAATTAAAAAAGAAAAAGGACGATATGAATGCGTATATCGAAAGCCTGGATGCTCAGTATCTGGAGTTGCTTGACAGCATTGATGCATTAGAGGAAGAAATTGCGGATTGTGAAGCGGAGCTTTTAAAAACGCAGGAAGAGCTTGCAGCTGTAAAGCAGCAGGAAGCGGAGCAGTACGAGACCATGAAACGCCGTATCCGTTATATGTATGAGAACGGAGAAACCGGATTTTTGGACATTCTTCTCGGAGACGGTACTCTTGCGGATATGTTCAATGAGATGGAATACCGTACAGAAATCACAAAGTACGACAATGAGCTTTTGGAACGCTACAATGCGACGAAGCTTCAGGTGGAAGAAACAGAGGCGATGCTGACGGCCCAGCTGGAAAAGTTCGGTGCATTGAAAGATGTGCGTGAAACAGAGCTTGCTGCGCTGGATGAACTGATTACCGTAAAGACGACAGAACTTGCAGAACTGGCTGCTTCTATCGGTACTGACGAAGAAATGCTGTTTACCTACTGGGATGAAATCGTCAAAGAAGGAGCAAACATTCAGGAACTGGAGAAAAAGGAAGCAGAGCGGATTGCCGAGGAAGAGCGAAAGCGAAAGGAAGAAGAGGAACGACTCAGGCGCGAAGCAGAAGAACGTGCCCGGAAAGAGCAGGAGCTTGCGGAGATGAAGCGCAATCAGGATATTGAAAATATGCTGTGGCCGCTGCCGGCAAGCGGAAGAGTTACCTCAGAGTTTGGTTACCGCGGTGCACCGACCGCCGGAGCTTCCACCTATCACCGTGGAATTGATATCGGTGCGGCAGATTTGTCAGGAACAGAAAGAAATGTAGTTGCGGCACTTGCGGGCACTGTGATAGAGGCTTCTTATAACGGAACAAGCGGACGATACATTAAAATCGATCACGGAAACGGTCTGGTTACAGCCTATCTGCATGCGGATAAATTATATGTCAAAGTGGGAGACTATGTAGAACGCGGGCAGGTGATTATGCTGGCAGGAAATACGGGCGTTTCGACAGGACCTCATCTGCACTTCGGAGTCTTTATTAACGGAGTGGCAGTTGACCCGTTGAAGTATATCAGCTATAATAAATAAATACAGTAAGAAAGGCGGAAACGGTATGGACAGAAAATTTTTGAAAGGAATGCTTACAGGCTCCTTTGGTGTGCTGCTTGCGGTAGCAGTCATGATTTTTATCGGCGGCTGCACAAAAGGCTCTGAAGCACCGAATGATAGCAATATTTTAAAGGTGGAAGCAAATGACCGGACAGCCGGTCAGACAGATGGTGCTGCAGGAGCAGAGGAAGGCAGTACGACAGACAGTGATACAGTAGCAACTCCTTCGGCAACGACAGGAGAAGAGAAGTTTATTACGGATTTTTTTACCGGTAAGCTGGAACTGTTGGAGAACCTAATCGAATGGTATTACATGGATGAAACAACGGTTGACGCATTGCAGACCGGTGCTTATAAGGGAATGTTAGAGGCGCTTGGCGACCCGTATTCCTGTTACTATACGGCAGAAGAGTATGCGGCGTTAATGGAGTCCACAAACGGCATCTACTGTGGTATCGGTGCATATGTCAGCCAGAACGTGAATACGAAGATTATAACGATTATCAAGCCGTTTGTAGATGGTCCGGCATACAATGCGGGCATGCTTCCGGGCGATATCATATATAAAGTTGACGATGTGGACGTTACCGGCATGGATATCAATTCGGTCGTTGCCATGATGAAGGGTGAGCCGGATACAAAGGTGACGGTTACGGTTGTGCGCGAAGGCGTAAGCGATCCGATAGAATTGGAAATTACCCGCGGCGTCATTGAGGTTCCGACGATTGAATATGAAATGCTGGCAGATAACATCGGTTATGTTTTAATTTCCGAGTTTGATGAGGTGACGGTAGACCAGTTTAAGAATGCGGTAGAAGCCTTGAAGGCAGACGGCATGAGAGCACTTGTGATTGACTTAAGAGATAATCCGGGCGGTCTGTTGTCTTCGGTCGTAGATATGTTAGACTATATGCTGCCGAAGGGACTGATTGTTTATACAGAGGATAAGTATGGCGATAAAGAAGAATACCGTTCCACGGATGAAGAGACATTTGAACTTCCGCTTGCCGTTCTTATTAACGGCAACAGTGCAAGCGCTTCGGAAATTTTTGCGGCAGCCGTTCAGGATTATGAGCTTGGTACGCTCGTCGGAACGACAAGCTTCGGAAAGGGCATTGTACAGTCTATTTTCCCTCTTTCTGACGGCACGGCGGTCAAGCTTACGATTGCAAGATATTACACTCCGAGCGGCAGATGCATCCACGGCATCGGTGTGGAGCCGGATATTGTTGTAGAACTGGCAGACGAATTGAAGCAGAAGGTAACGATTGAACACGAAGAAGACAATCAGCTGCAGGAAGCCATTGATTACCTGTTGGAAGGTTTAAAAGAAGTAAAATAGCAATAACAAATTGTTGTATCGTTAGGAAAGAGTATTCCGGCAGTTTACCGCTGCCGTATGGAATACTCTTTTTATTTTCTTTACTTCTTTCTCTTGCAATCGGTGTCGGAATGTGATAATATATCCCACATACGGACAAGTGTATTTGCTACACGAACATTGAAAGAAGGAGGAACTCTGATGGATGATGAAAGCTTTTTTATTGTGAAGAAAAGAGCAGTTCCGGAAGTCCTGCTTAAGGTAGTAGAAGCGAAGCGTCTGCTTGACTCTGAACGTGCCATGACTGTGCAGGAGGCAACGGAACAGGTGGAATTAAGCAGAAGCTCTTTTTATAAATATAAAGATGATATTTTCCCGTTTCATGAAAATACAAGAGGGCGGACGCTGACCTTTATGCTACAGCTGGATGATAAGCCGGGACTTCTCTCCATGGTGCTCAGCGTACTGGCAAAAGCAAAGACAAACGTACTGACCATTCATCAGGCGATTCCGACCGGCGGCATTGCGTCAATTACGTTAAGCATAGAAATTTTACCGGAAACGGATGATACGGAGCTTTTAATGAGCCATATCAAGGCGGTTGAAGGAGTGCATTATTTAAAAATTCTTGGGTTTGAATAAAGAGGAGTCTGCTGCATAAGAAGCGGTAAGAATGGAGGATAACTATGAAGATAGCGGTATTAGGGTACGGTACGATTGGCTCCGGTGTAGTCGAGGTGCTGGAGACGAACCATGACAACATTACAAAACGCGCCGGAGAAGAGGTAACGGTAAAGTATGTGCTTGATTTGCGCGATTTTCCGGGAGCGAAGGTAGAGGAGGTTCTGGTGCATGACTTTTCCGTGATTGCGGCAGATGCTGAAGTTGGCTGTGTCGTGGAGACAATGGGCGGCGTGGAACCTGCGTATTCCTATGTAAAGGAATGTCTGCTTCGCGGAAAGAGCGTCTGCACGTCCAATAAGGAGCTGGTGGCAAAGCATGGTGCGGAGCTTCTTGAAATCGCACGTCAGAAAAAGGTGAACTTTTTATTTGAGGCAAGCGTCGGCGGCGGAATTCCGATTATTCGTCCGTTAAACCAGTCTTTGACAGCAGATGAGATTATGGAAATCACCGGTATCATCAACGGTACAACGAATTACATCCTGACAAAGATGAGCAGAGAAGGTGAAACGTTTGAAGCGGCACTTTCCGAAGCTCAGGCAAAGGGCTATGCAGAGCGGAAGCCGGAGGCGGATGTCGAGGGTTACGATGCCGGAAGAAAGCTTGCTATTTTAGCTTCGCTTGCCTATGGTATGCAGGTGGATTACGAAGATATTTATATGGAAGGAATCACAAAGATTACCGATGTGGATTTTCAGTATGCCGAAGCGCTTGGCGCGGAGATTAAACTGTTAGCTTCCGGCAAGCGCAGCGGGGATTCCTTCTTTGCGATGGTTGCACCGAGGATGATTCGTTCAGACAATCCGCTTTACAGCGTACAGGGCGTATTCAATGCAATCTTAGTACGCGGCAATATGCTAGGGGATGTGATGTTTTACGGAAGCGGTGCGGGAAAGCTGCCAACGGCAAGTGCGGTGGTAGCGGATGTAGTTGATGCAGTCAAGCATCAGGGAAAGAACATCATGACCATCTGGAGCAGCAAAAAGCTGGCGCTTTCCGACCGGATGGAAGCGGAGAGCAGCTTCTTCGTCCGTGTGCCTGCCGCAGAAAGGGAGCTGGCGAAGCAGACATTTGGAGCGGTGTCGGAGGTTAAGGCGGTAAAGGGTGCCGCACCGGAAGAATTTGCATTTATCACTCCGAAGCTGAACGAGAGAGAATTTATTCAGAAATCAAGGAAGGTTACCGTGCTGAATCGAATCCGCACGGAATTTGAAGCATAAGAAAAAGCGCAGAAAGGTAAGGAAAGCGGAATGAAGTATATCGTGGTGCTGGGGGACGGCATGGCAGACCGCCCGATAAAGGAGCTTGGAAACAAAACACCGCTTATGGCGGCAGATACGCCGATGATGGATGAACTTGCAGGGAAGAGTGAAATCGGGCTTGCCCATACGATACCGGAGGGAATGAGTCCGGGAAGCGATACCGCGAATCTTGCGGTACTTGGCTATGACCCGAAAAAGTATTATACCGGGCGTTCACCGTTAGAAGCACTGAGCATCGGCGTCGATATGAAAGAAACGGATATTGCGATGCGCTGCAATATTGTAACGCTGTCGGAAGAGGAACCGGACTATGCGAATAAAAAAATACTGGACCACAGCTCAGGCGAAATCAGCACCGAGGAAGCTGCCGGGCTTTTAAAGTGTGTAAAGGATGCTTTTCAAAGCGAGGTGTACCAGTTTTATGTGGGCACAAGCTACCGACATCTGACGATTTGGGATAAAGGCAGCGTTGTACCGTTAACACCGCCGCACGATATTTTAGGAAAGCAGATTGGAGAGTATCTTCCGAAGGAGGAAGCTCTTCGCCATATGATGGAAAAGAGCTATGAGCTTTTAAACAATCACCCGATTAATGAAGAGCGCGCAAGGAAAGGTTTAAACAAGGCAAATTCCATCTGGTTCTGGGGAGCAGGAACCAAACCGTGCCTGACTTCCTTTGAGGAAAAGACAGGGAAACGCGGCGTTATGATTTCCGCGGTGGATTTGTTAAAGGGAATTGCTATCGGCGCAGGAATGAAGGTCATCCGGGTAGATGGTGCCGACGGCACACTTCATACCAATTATGAGGGAAAAGCAATGGCAGCAGTGGATGCTTTGTTAAAGGACGGCTATGACTTTGCCTATATCCATGTGGAAGCACCGGATGAAATGGGGCATCAGGGCAGTATCGAACGGAAAATTCAGGCGATTGAGTATCTGGATTCCCGCGTCATCCGCATTGTGAAGGAGCAGATGGACGCTTCGGGCGAGCCGTACCGGATGTTAGTTACACCGGATCATCCGACGCCGATTGAAATCCGTACCCATTCCTCGGAGCCGGTGCCGTATCTTTTGTATGACAGCGAGCGGGAGCTTAAGAAACTGGGCTTTTATAACGAAGCAGAAGCAGCGATAAGCGGCAATGTGATGGAAGAAGGCTGGAGGCTGATAGAAAAGCTGTTTGCAAGATAAAAGGACAAAGAGAAAAGATAATATGAAAAAGGTCAGTGTTTGCAAGCGGGTTACGGCACAAAACGCTGACCTTATTTTTTACAGTGCAGCAGAGTGAATTCTGCTTATTCTCGTCCGAATTCCGACAGTACAAGGCTCTTGTTGCGCTCCTGCACGGTGCGGATGCTCCATTCGTGTGTAAACAGAAGAAGCGGGCGATCCTTTAAGTCCTTGACCTTCTTGGTATCCGAGGTGACGTTGAGCGAAGCAACATCGATATCCGTGTTTTCAATCCAGCGGATGTATTCATATGGCAGCTGGTCCATGCGGATTTCCACGCCGTATTCCGATTCCAGACGGAACTTTAAGACATCAAACTGCAGGACACCGACAACGCCGACGATGATTTCCTCCATGCCGGTGTTGAATTCCTGGAAAATCTGAATGGCACCTTCCTGTGCAATCTGATTGACGCCTTTTAGGAACTGCTTGCGCTTCATCGTATCGACCTGACGGATTTTTGCAAAATGCTCCGGCGCGAAGGTAGGAATGCCTTCGTATTCGAATTTTTTGCCCGGCATACAGAGCGTGTCACCAATGGAAAAGATGCCCGGGTCGAAGACGCCGATGATGTCGCCGGCATAGGCTTCCTCGACGATTTTGCGCTCCTGTGCCATGAGCTGCTGAGGCTGGGAAAGACGGATTTTTTTACCGCCCTGCACATGAGTGACTTCCATGCCTGCCTCAAACTTACCGGAACAGATACGCATGAAGGCAATACGGTCGCGGTGCGCTTTGTTCATATTTGCCTGAATCTTAAATACAAATGCGGAAAAGTCGTTTTCCGTCGGAGAAATCATGCCTTCGTTTGATTTACGCGGAAGCGGCGGTGTCGTCATCGTGAGGAAATGCTTTAAAAATGTTTCCACGCCGAAGTTGGTGAGCGCCGAACCGAAAAATACCGGAGTCAAATCGCCTGCACGGACAGCTTCCATGTCAAATTCGCTTCCGGCGCCGCCGAGCAGCTCGATTTCATCTACCAGATTCTGATGGTTCTCTCTGCCGATAATATCATCCAGATTGGCGTCACCCAGGGACGCTTCGATGGTTTCCACTTCGGTCTGACCGCTGTTTGCCGCAAAGAAACGGGTAATCATCTGCGTGCTGCGGTCGTAGACACCCTTAAAGTTTTTGCCGCAGCCAATCGGCCAGTTGACCGGGCAGGTTTTGATACCGAGGACGCTTTCGATATCGTCTAACAGCTCAAACGTATTTTTTGCCTCACGGTCTAACTTATTGATAAAGGTAAAAATCGGGATATGGCGCATGACGCATACCTTGAACAGCTTAATGGTCTGCGCTTCGACGCCCTTCGAGGCGTCAATGACCATAACGGCGGAATCTGCCGCCATCAGCGTGCGGTAGGTGTCTTCCGAGAAATCCTGATGTCCCGGCGTATCCAGAATGTTGATGCAGTAGCCGTCATAATTAAACTGCATCACGGAGGAGGTGACGGAAATACCACGCTCCTTTTCGATTTCCATCCAGTCCGAAACGGCATGTCTTGCGGTCTTTTTGGCTTTGACCGAGCCTGCCAGATTGATGGCGCCGCCGTAAAGCAAGAGCTTTTCAGTCAGTGTCGTTTTACCGGCATCCGGGTGGGAGATGATGGCGAAGGTACGCCGTTTATTGATTTCCTGTGCATATTGTTCCATAACCTTTGGTTTACCTCATTTCTGAACTGATACATACGCTTGGTAAAGCGGTTCTATTCTATCACAAGTTCTTTCATTTGGCAAACGGTTAAAGCTCAAATTTGTCTACCAGTCCGTATAACCGGTATGCCGTTGCAATGCGGACGATGTTATGTTAGACTCTTGTTAAAGAAGGTAACGGGAACTTTTTTATAGCAGCATCGTCTAATAAGAGAAGAAAGGCAGAATATATGAAACAGCAGAAAACGGCTTCGCCACCGGAGGTGGAGTGCTGGATGCGGGAGTACGGAAACGAAATCCTGCGGATTGCCTACCTGTATGTCGGCGATTATCAGACAGCCGAGGACATCTTTCAGGAGGTGTTTTTAAAGGCGTATCAGGGATATGCGGGTTTTGAGGGAAAAAGCAGTGTAAAAACGTGGCTGATTCGGATTACGATTAATTCCTGCAAGGATTACTTAAAAAGTGCGTGGAATCGGCGGGTGGAAATGATGAGTGAGGAAACCGAACAGTCACTACACAGTCCGGATGCGTACGAACAGGTGGAACAGAAGATAGATTTGAAGGCAGTGCAGGATGCGGTGCTTTCTCTGCCGGAGCAGTACAAAGAGGTCATTTTGTGCTTCTTTTATCAGGAACTGTCTCTGGAGGAAACGGCACAGGTGCTTTCTGTGCCTGTCGGGACGGTAAAAAGCAGGCTGTCCAGGGCAAAGGATAAGCTGAAGATGCTGATGAAAGGAGGCGGCGGTTTGTATGACAGATGAAAATCAAAACATGAAGAAACAGGAGATAACGGATGCGGAAATCGACGCGCTCCTTCGGAAGGCTGCAAAGAAGCAGAGAGAGCAGGCAGACACGGAAGGAATTATTGTTTCAGAGGAACTGATTGCAAAGACAATGCAGAGGATAGAAGCGAAAGAGGCGGGATTCGAAGAAAGTGCAGCTTCAGAGCCAATGAAGTGCGAGGTAAAGAATCGTTTCAGACGGTCTATTCTGATTTACAGTAAGCAAATCAAAATAGCGGGAGGTGTTATAGCAGCTGTTTTGGCAGTCGTGTTCTTATTCGGCAGCGGAACTCTTCTGCTTTCCGGAGGTGCAGGAAGCATGGAAGGCAGCTACGATACCTCCGGAATGGAAAGCTTTTCGGATAACAATAAAGAAAAAACCTCGCAAGCGGTGGAAACTGCCTGCCCGGAAGAGGTACCTCTGCCGGAGACGGATCAGGCTCTGAATGAGCAAAATAAAGTTGATGAGGAGAATTCATACGGCTATTCCGGTTCCGGCAGTAACAGTATAGAAAACGGTCTTGCGATAGAACCTTTGTGTATACAGGCATTTGGCGAGACAGTTAATGTTGTGACCGATGCAGAGGGAATAGAGCCTCAGTTGTTGTATGACGGAGAGGAATTCCGGGAATTGATAGTAACGGGGGAGAACGGAGCCGGTCTTCAGATTGTATTTGACTATCCGCAGAATTTCGTGTATTCTTGCGGTAGAAAGGGAGATAAGCTTTATCTGCTTGTTACCAGAAGGATAGCTTCGGACTGTTACGAACATCAGCTGCTGTTGTTTGACTTTGCAGAAAGCAGAGCAGAAACCGAAGCGGTAGTACAGAAGGAAAAGACATTGTTGAAGTGGATTTCCCTGCAGGACGAAACTCTGTCCTACGAATGTGAAAACTGAAATGCCTGCGGCATGGCGTCTAAAAAACGCCTGTCATCAGGCTGGGAAAGGCAAGGAATATCAGAGTGGAAATCAGTATATTTGAAGCGGTCGGACCGATTATGGTCGGTCCGTCAAGCTCCCATACCGCGGGAGCGGCAAGACTCGGAAGGATGGCGGCAGAACTGGTAGGACAGGCATTTACCCATGTGGAATTCGGCCTGCACGGCTCGTTTGCAAAAACGTATCGGGGCCATGGTACAGATGTGGCACTGGTTGCGGGTGTCCTTGGTTTAAGAGAAGATGATGAACGGCTGAAGGATGCGTTCCGTCTGGCGAAGGAGCAGGGCTTAACCTATCGGTTTTATGAAACGGAGTTAAGCGGAGCACACGAAAATTCGGTCTGCATGACATTTTCCATGACAAGCGGAAAAATAAGAGAGGTAGTTGGTTCGTCGATTGGCGGCGGACAGATTAAAATCTGCAAAATTGACGGTTTCCCGTTGGAAATGTCCTTAAATATGACGACATTGCTGCTGATGCATAAGGATACGAAGGGCATGCTGTATCATATTACCCGTTCGCTTGCTAACCACGGAATCAACATTGCAACGATGCGTCTGACCAGACAGGAAAAGGGTGCCATGGCGTGCTGCGTGATTGAAACGGATTCGGACATTCCGGAGGAAGTCGTTATGGAGCTGGAAGGTCTTCATGATGTTCACACGGTCAAGGTCATTCACTGAACGGGTACACAGATGGGAGAACGGATATGTATCATAATTTGAAGGAACTGCTGCAGCTGGCAGCAGAAAAGGAAACGCTGCTTTCGGAGATTGTACTGGAAAATGAAATGGAACAGTTTGGAAGAAACCGGGAGGAGATTTATGAAAAACTGAAAGAACGGCTTAAGGTCATGGAACGCGCAGCAGAAAAGGCGCTGACAAAAGAGCTTTCTACCGCAGGAAATCTGATTTCCGGTATTGCCATGCGTCAGATGAATCATGCGGCATCAGGGAAGACTATTTGCGGCGGGTTTATCAATAAGGCAATGGCAATGGCATTATCGGGAAGTGAAGTGAATGCGTCCATGGGGCGAATCTGTGCGGCACCGACGGCAGGAGCGTGCGGAATTCTTCCGGCAGTGCTGCTTGCTATCCGGGAAGAACGGAAGATAGAAGAAAAAGCAATGTTAGATGCCTTACTGACGGCATCGGGAGTTGGCACGGTCATTATGAAAAATGCGACGGTTGCCGGTGCAGAGGGCGGCTGTCAGGCAGAGTGCGGTGTTGCGGCGGCGATGGCAGCAGCGGCAGGCGTTGAACTGTGCGGCGGAACGCCGGAGCAGTCTATAGAGGCAGTGTCGCTTGCGCTTGTCAACTGTATGGGGCTTGTGTGCGATCCGGTTGCCGGACTGGTACAGATTCCATGTGCGCAGAGAAATGCCTCGCAGACAGTCAACGCACTGACTTGTATCGACCTTGCCATGGGCGGCATGAAGCTGCCGATACCTCCGGATGAAGTGGTGGATGCGATGTACCGGGTAGGACGGATGCTTCCGCCTCAGCTGAGAGAGACTGCGCAGGGCGGTATCGCTGCAACGAAAAGCGGACAGGAGATTACAAAACAGATTTTTTCATGAGAAATTTTCGCAAATAGCAAAAAAATAAAATGCGTCATTTTGATAGAAGCTTTCCTTCCGAGAGGGGCCGGTCATGAATTCTATCAAAATGACGCATTTTTTATTGTTTTTTTGAAATAAATCAAAAACTACTCAGCGCTTTCCGCTGTGTCCTCTGTCTCTTCCTCGGATTTTTCCGCGTTTTCGGATTCTCCGTCTTCGGACTCGTCTTCTGCCGTAATATTGATGGAAACATATTCACGGTCTGCATCATCTGCTTTTTCGTCATCTTCAAAGCAGTCGTCAAAGTCGTCAAAATCTTCTTCGTCCTTCTTGGCAATCACATTTTTATAGACGCAGTATGCACCGAAGGCTACAGCAGCCATGGATGCAATACCACCGACAAACTTCCAAAACTTTTTCATTGAAATTACCTCCTTATAAAAATAGCGTTTCCCATTTTTGATAAGTATATCACAAAAGAATGGTTATCACAATGGGAGACGCCCAAAAAAACAAGTTTTTTTGGGCGCCAGGAGAATAACAAATGTAGGGTAATTTACTAAAATGCAATTTCAGACAGTTTCACCGGACGTCCTTCGTCCAGAGATTTCTTTGCGGCCTTTGCAATTAACACAGGCTGCAGACCGTCGTTGATGTCAACCGGAACTTTTCCGTCGTTTAAGCATGCCTGTACAAACAGGGAAACTTCTTTTGAGAAAGAAGCCATGTAACGCTCTAAGAAGAAGTACAACGGTTTTTCACCGGTAACACCGGAATTTGTGCTGATGACTGCAGTAGAACCGGTGTCGTTTGTTACGGCAACCTGTCCCTTGGAACCGAATACCTCGGCACGCTGGTCATAGCCGTAATCTGCCTTACGGGAGTTATCGATAACGGCAAGTGCGCCGTTTGCAAGTTTCATGGTGATGATGGCGGTATCAATGTCACCGGCATCTTTGATGGCAGGATTTACGAGGCAGGTACCGTTTGCATAAACTTCAACTACGTCACTGCCGGACAAATAGCGTACCATGTCAAAATCATGAATCGTCATATCAAGGAACATGCCGCCGGAAACCTTAACGTATTCGATTGGCGGGGCATCAGGGTCTCTCGAAGTGATTTTTACGATATGTACATCACCGATTTTGCCATCGGCAACCGCATTGCGGACAGCTTCGAAGTTATGGTCAAATCTGCGGTTAAAACCAACCTGGAACTTGACATTGGAACCCTTTAAGGCTTCCATAACCTCTTTGATTTTAGCCAAATCCTGAGAAATCGGCTTTTCGCAGAATACATGCTTTCCTGCTTTGATTGCTTCTATGGCAATATCCGCATGGGTATCCGTGGAAGAGCAGATTAAAACTGCATCAACGGAAGCATCGCTTAATATGTCATGGTAGTCTTTGGATATTTTAGGAATACCAAGACCCTCGGTCCATGCTTTTGTCCCTTCGTTCATAAACGGGTCAGCAATTGCAACAACGGTTGCATCCTTTACATGATAGGTGATGCTTTCAGAATGTACCTTACCGATACGGCCGGCACCGATAATGCCTATGTTCAGCATAATATACCTCTTTTCTTATAATAAAATTGTGAACTCTTTGTGAAGTCTGGATACATTATAGCACGCTTATTCGTGAAGTTCAACAAAAAAATAGAACTTTTTTTAAGAAAGTCGTTGAAAATCACAAGGAATGTGATAAAATGTACTTATGTTATTCTGCAAATTCTATGAAAACAAAGAAAAATACCAAAGAGTTTATATAAAAAGGGTAATAAGGAGGAAGTATTATGGGTATGAAAACGTTCAGGCTGCGCAGGATGGAACAGTATGTTCTGGAAAAGGATACTGTTTCTATGGAAGAGCTGTGCAGGGAGTTTGGAATCTCCATGAATACTGCACGGTTGGATGTTGCACAGCTTGTCAGCAAAGGCTCCATCAAAAAGGTTTACGGGGGTGTATGCAGTAATCGTCAGAACAGTCTGGTTCCGTTTGAGGAAAGAAAGATGAAAAACAGCGAAAAAAAACGGGCTGTCTGCAAGGCTGCGGCAGAACTAGTGGAAGACGGCGATATCATTTATATCGATTCCGGAACTACAACGATGTACCTCGTGGATTTTCTGGAAAGCCGCAGGAATATTACAATTTTGACGCACAATCTGAATGCCATTATGCGCGCAATTCCATATCCGGATTTGCAGGTAATCTGTCTTCCGGGTACGCTTGACCGCAGAACAAATTCCTTTGTTGCGGCAGATACGGGGCGTGTATTGGAACGCTATAATATTAAGAAGGCATTTATTGCAGCTGCGGGAATTGCGCCAAACGGCGACATTACAAATTCTTCTCCGATGGAGTTTGAAATCAAACGTGCGGCAATCGAAAACTCTTCGCATGTATATTTGATGGTAGATTCCAGCAAATACGGAAAGACTTCTCTTTTAACATTTGCGTCTGTCGGCGATATGGAACGTATTATTGCAGATTCCGGGACGGATAAGGGCTTTGTGGACCTGTGTGCGCAGAACAACGTTGCTCTGGAGCTTGTGGAACCGGAGAAATAGAGGTGTTTTTTTGTTGACTTTTTATTGTAAAAATGATAACTTAATAAAGAGTTAACAATAATATGACAAAAACAAGCAAAGGAGGAGACAACATGTCATTAGTATCCATGAAGGAGCTGCTTGCGGCAGCGGAAAAGGGAAATTACGGCGTGGGTGCCTTCAGCGTTGCCAATATGGAAATGGTGCTTGGTGCGGTTTCTGCGGCTGAAGAGCTTTGTTCTCCGATGATTTTACAGGTGGCGCAGGTCAGGCTTCCTTATTCTCCGCTTCCCGTGTTTGCACCGCTTCTGCTTGCAGCGGCAGAAAATGCGAAGGTTCCGGTTGCGGTACATTTTGACCACGGAACAGACATTTCTTACATTATGCAGGCTTTACAGCTTGGATTCACCTCCGTGATGATAGATGCTTCGAGATATCCGATGAACGAAAATATCCGCCTGACCGGACAGGTAAAAGCTTTGGCGGATCAGTACGGTGCGGCGGTGGAAGCTGAGGTTGGACAGCTCGGCAGTGCAGAGGACGGAAAGGCAGAAGGGGAGATGATTTATTCTGACCCGCAGGAGGTAAGACGCCTGTATGAAGAAACAGGAGTGGATGCTATAGCGTTATCTATTGGGAATGCGCACGGCCTTTACAAGAAGGAGCCGAAGTTAAACTTTGAGGTTTTAAAGCAATCAAAGCAACTGGTGCCGGTTCCGCTGGTACTGCATGGCGGCTCCGGAATCAGCGAGGAGGATTTTAAAAACTGTATCCGCCACGGTATCCGGAAAATTAATGTGGCAACGGCAACATTTCTGGCGGTGGAGCAGGCAGCAAGAAATTATGTAGTGACCGCAGAAAAAGCAGATTATTTTTTGTTAAGTCATCAGATGATGCTCGGTGCATATGAAAATGTGAAACGCCATATTCTGATTTTCGGCTCGAACGGAAAGGCAGGATGCGAGCTGCTGAAAAAACATCGTAATGATAAACAGGAGGTTTTCTATGGGATATCTGACATTAGACGAAACAAGAAAATTTGATATTGTGCTGTTAGGTCGTGCGGCAATTGATTTAAATCCGACGGATTATTATAAACCGCTTTCCGAGAGTACAACCTTTAAAAAGTATTTGGGCGGCTCCCCGGCGAATATTGCAGTCGGTATGGCCCGTCTCGGTAAGAAGGTAGGCTTTATCGGGAAGGTATCGGATGACCAGTTCGGTACCTTTATTGAGAACCGTTTCAAAAGCGAGGGCATTGACATTTCGCATGTCACACGCGCAAAGAACGGAGAAAAGCTGGGGCTTACGTTTACCGAAATTTTAAGTGAGACAGAAAGCAGTATCCTGATGTACCGAAACGGTATTGCAGACCTGAAGCTGTCGGTCGAGGATATTGATGAGGAATACATAAAGCAGAGCAAAACGTTGTTAATCTCCGGAACGGCGCTTGCCGAAAGCCCTTCCAGGGAAGCAGCCTTAAAGGCACTGCGCTTCGCAAAGAGAAACGGTACAAAGGTTATTTTTGATGTGGATTACCGCCCTTACAACTGGAAGAATGCAGATGAGATCGCAATTTACTATTCCACGGTGGCAAGAGAGGCGGATGTCATTTTAGCCTCCAGAGAAGAGATGGATTTGACCGAGGCGCTGATTGAAACCGGAAGAGACGATAAACAGTCGGCGGCTTACTGGCATGCACAGGGAGTCAAAATCGTAGTCATTAAGCATGGTAAGGAAGGTTCTACGGCGTATACCGATGACGGTAACAGCTATTCGATTAAGCCGTTCCCGGTGAAGCTGTTAAAGTCCTTCGGCGGCGGTGACGGCTATGCTTCGGCATTTCTGTACGGGCTGTTTGAGGGCTGGGATATCATGGATGCCCTGGAATTCGGAAGCGCTTCGGCGGCGATGCTCGTTGCAAGTCATGCCTGCTCCGAGGATATGCCGGATGTGGAGAGCGTGAAGCAGTTCATTAAAGAAGAAAAAGAACAATACGGTGAAATGATAGCAAGACAGTAAGGAATGCGTAAAGGAGGCGTAAAAATTTCCATGGGAATGTTCGATTACTTGAAGTTTGATGAGAACGGTGTTAAAACAGTCTCAAGGATAGACGGCGTAAACTCGAATATGATGATGGACATTACGGTGTATCGTTTGTCTGCGGGTGAGACGGTAACGGTTGCGGAGGCAGAGAAGGAAGCAGCGATTCTGCTGCTGGAAGGCACCGTCACCTATTCCTTTGAAGGAAGGAGCGAGCGGGCAGCGAGAAAGAACGTATTTGAAGAAGCACCGTACTGCTTACATATCTGTAAAGGAAAGATGGCAACGGTAACTGCGGAAACGGACAGTGAAGTGCTTGTTCAGATGACGAAGAACAGAAACGGGTTTGAAAGCAAATTTTATACTCCGAAGGAGTGCAAGATTGAAGTGATGGGAGAAACCCAGTGGGAAGGCACGGCAAAGCGGGAGGTGCTTACGATTTTTGATTACCAGAACGCACCGTACTCCAACATGGTAATCGGTGAGGTCATTACAAAGGCAGGACGCTGGTCAAGCTATATTCCGCACAGTCATCCGCAGCCGGAGGTTTATTATTATAAGTTTGACCATCCGCAGGGCTTCGGCGGAGCATTTATCGGTGACAATGTATTTAAAGTGGCGGACGGAAGCGCTGCCAATATTCCGGGCGGACTGACACATCCGCAGACGGCGGCTCCGGGTTATAACATGTATTACTGCTGGATGATTCGTCATCTGGACAATAATCCATGGACGACAAGAGATAATGATCCGGCGCATACATGGCTGCTGGAACAGTAACGTCAGCAGGAAAAGAGGAAGCTTCGGATACGGGGAAGCAGAATAAGAAAGGAATTATGGCTATGGAGCGAATCAATATGACCGTCGGGCAGGCGATTGTGAAGTTTCTCGACAATCAGTATGTTTCATTAGACGGAAAAGAAGAAAAATTTGTAGACGGTATCTTTACCATTTTCGGTCATGGTATCGTACTCGGACTTGGACAGGCGCTCGAGGAAAATCCGGGCGGCTTAAAGGTATATCAGGGCAGAAACGAGCAGGGTATGGCGCATGTGGCGGCAGGCTTTGCAAAACAGAATAACCGCAGAAAAATCATTGCATGCGCTTCGTCCATCGGACCGGGCGCGGCGAATATGGTAACAGCGGTTGCGGATGCAACGGTAAACAACGTACCGCTTCTTGTATTTACCGGGGATGCTTTTGCGACAAGGCAGCCGGACCCGGTGTTACAGCAGGTGGAGCAGCTTCACGATATGTCGATTACAACGAGCGATGCGTTTCGCCCGGTATCCCGTTACTGGGACCGTGTGGCCAGACCGGAGCAGTTAATGAGCGCGCTTTTAAATGCAATGCGCGTGCTGACAGACCCGAAGGATGCCGGCGGCGTCTGCATTTCGATACCGCAGGATGTGCAGGGAGAGCGTTATGACTACCCGGCAGAATTCTTTAAAAAGAGAGTACATAGAATTGCAAGAGCCGTACCGGATGCGGAAGAGGTTGCCGCCGTGGCGGAGCTGATAAAAACAAAGAAGTATCCGATGGTGATTTTAGGCGGCGGTGTCCGCTATTCCGAAGCAGGGGATGCGGTTGTGGCATTCTGCGAGAAGTATCATATTCCGTACTGTGAAACACAGTCCGGAAAAAGTGTGACAAAAACCTCACATCCGCTCAACATGGGTGGTCTCGGGGTTACCGGAAATCTTTCGGCAAATACGATTGCGAGGGCAGCGGATTTCGTGCTTGGTATCGGTACAAGGTTAAGCGACTTTACAACCGGTTCTAAGGAACTGTTTTCTAATCCTGACGTAGAGTTTGCGATGATTAACGTATCCCGTTTCCATGCACTGAAGCTGGATGCAGCTTCGATTGTCGGCGATGCAAAAGTTTCGGTTGAATTGCTCTCCACGGCACTGGATAAGTCCGGCTACCGGAGTGCATACCGGACAGAAATCAAGGCTGCAAAGGATGCATGGGAGAAGGAAATGAAGTTCCTTACCACGACGGAATATAACGAAAGCTACAAGCCGCTGATTGCCGCAATGGAACCGGGAGTGCTGGAAGAATTCGTGAAGACAACAGGCGGAGTGATTACGCAGACGGCGGCACTCGGAACAATCAGGGAGCATATCGAGAAAAATGCGATTGTCGTCGGTGCATCGGGAAGCCTTCCGGGCGATTTGCAGCGTATGTGGACAACCGAGGAAAAGGATTCCTATCACATGGAGTACGGCTTCTCGTGCATGGGCTATGAAATTTCAGCAGCGCTCGGCGCCAAGCTTGCAAAGCCGGAGCAGCCGTGTTACGCAATGGTTGGTGACGGAGCGTTTATGATGATGCACTCGGAAATGGCAACCTCCCTGCAGGAAGGGAAAAAGATTACCGTGCTGCTGTTTGATAACTGTGGCTTCGGATGCATCAATAATCTGCAGATGAGCAACGGTATCGGAAGCCTTGCAACGATGTTCCGGTATCGTGACGAAAGCGGAAAGCAGACCGGCGGACTGATTCCGACGGATTTTGCGATGATTGCGCGCGGCTATGGGCTGAAGGGCTATACGGCAAGGACGATGAAAGAGCTGGAGGAAGCGATAGAGGCAGCAAAGAACGATACGGTTTCGGTTCTCATTGACAT
The DNA here is from genome assembly GCA_051880375.1 of Lachnospiraceae bacterium. Classification (GTDB taxonomy): domain Bacteria; phylum Bacillota; class Clostridia; order Lachnospirales; family Lachnospiraceae; genus SIG299. The sequence continues at coordinate 8,926 of JBJENV010000024.1, read as the reverse complement.
CAAGGTGCTTCCGAAAACCATGACAGACGGCTACCTTTCGTGGTGGCATGTAGGACTTGGCGACAGCACCACAAACGAGGCAATCCATCAGTGCTACGAAAACCGGATGGAGCATCTGGAAAACGCAAGGGCATATTAGTTTGATATGTTATACAAAAAAGGTTACACATAAAAATAAACAGTGAGCGCCGGGAGAAGGCGCGGAATGGAGAAGAGTATGTTTCAGAAGGACAAAGTTAAATTAGGAATTGCACCAATCGGATGGACAAACGATGATATGCCGGCACTTGGCGGAGAAAACACATTTGAACAGTGTGTCAGCGAAATGGCACTGGCAGGTTTTACGGGTTGTGAGGTCGGCAATAAGTATCCGAAGGATACCGCCGTATTAAAGGAAGCACTGGATTTGCGCGGTATGAGAATCGCAAGCAAGTGGTTTTCTTCTTTCCTTGCAACAAAGCCGTTTGAAGAGACGGAAAAGGAATTTGTGAAGGAACTGGATTACCTTGCGGCAATGGGCGCAGACCGCATTAATGTATCTGAGCAGAGCTATTCCGTGCAGGGTAAGGAAGAACTTTCTATTTTTGACTACAAGGTACACTTTACCGATGAGGAGTGGAACAGAATGTGCGACGGTATGAACCGCCTCGGAAAGATTGCAAAGGACAGAGGCTTCAAACTCTGCTTCCACCATCACATGGGAACCGGTGTCCAGACGATTGAGGAAACGGAACGTCTGCTTGACAATACCGAGAAGGATTTAGTGTTCCTCTGCTATGATACCGGACACTTTACCTTCTCCGGAGAGGACCCGCTTACGATATTAAAGAAATATCCGGAACGTATCGGACACGTTCATTTAAAGGATGTCCGTCCGGATGTATTAAAGAAGGCAACCGAGGGAAGATGGTCGTTCTTAAAGGCAGTCAGAGAAGGAACATTCACGGTTCCGGGCGATGGCTGCGTGGATTTCGATTCGGTATTCAAAGCACTGGATGAAATGAAGTATGAGGGCTGGCTGTTAGTCGAGGCAGAGCAGGACCCTGCGAAGGCAAATCCGTTTAAGTATGCAAAGATGGCAAGAGCCTATATTGCGGAAAAAACAGGACTGTAAAGCGAAGTTTTTGCATTTGGGGAAAGGAGAAGGCAGATGAAAAGGGGAATAGGTATTCGCGTCAGGCTGACTGCGTTTTTTCTGGTGCCGGTTCTGTTTATAGTGCTTTTGGGAGCAGCTTCTTACAGTAATGCGGCATCGGCACTGAAAAAGAATTATGAGGAGAGCGCCTTATCTACGGTGGAATCGGTAGGAAGTTACTTTGAGCTTGTGTTTTCCATGGCAAAAATGAAGGCGGAGCAAATGATTGCAGAGCCTGTAATGATGTCTTATTACGGTGGTGCATACGAAAGCGGAAGCGATGAGGAAAAGCAGGCACGTACGCAGATTTCTTCTGCATTAAAGAAACTGGCGAACTCTGACGGGATTGTCGGCGACCTTTCCGTTCTTCCGTATAAGGGCAGGGCATTGTCCTCCAATGGAAATTATATGATTATCGGAACCACGGCAGCTGAGGAGTATGATAAGTCAATAGAACGGCTGTCACTTCTCAGCTGGGGTTTGAATGCAGGCTGGATCGGCACCCACTCCTACATTGACGGAATGGAGATTTCACCGAATGATTACTGCATTACCTATACGGAACCGTTTTATAATTTTATGCAGGAATGTCTTGGCTATGTTTCGGTGGATGTCCGCGCAGAAATTGCAATGGAAGCACTTAGTCAGATAAACCTCGGAGAGGAAAGCGTGTTTGCACTTGTGGCTCCGGACGGCACGGAAACGACGAAGGACGGTGTCATACGCGACGGAACTTCCTGTTTCTTTCATACGAGCTTTTACAGAAATGCTCTTGGCTCCGGAGAAACGGAAGGGTGTGCGCATTACGAATATGATGGTGTCGGATATCTGTATATTTATGATAAGATTTCCGACAGCGGTGCCATGATCTGCGGGCGGATACCGGAGAGCACAATTGTCGCAACAGCCGCGAATATCCGTGTTACGACCATACTGGTTACGGCAATCGCAGGGCTGTTTTCCCTGATTCTCGGTGTTCTGGTATCGACCGGCTACGGTAAAGTCATTAAGCGGACGGCTTCTGTATTTGAGGAGGCGGCAGCGGGCGATTTGACGGTGCGGATTCATTCCAAACGCAGGGACGAGTTCGGAATGCTGGCAAATGCGGCGGACCGGATGATGCATAATATGAAAAAGCTGATAAATAAGGTATCGACAACGACAACGGCGTTAAATGATTCGGCAACGGAGCTTGCGGATTCCTCGGAACATCTTGTTGTGGCACTTACCAATACGACGAGGTCCGTGGAGGAAATCAGAAAGGGAATTGTGCAGCAGGCGGAGGATTCGGCTGAGTGTCTGGATGAAGCGGAAAAGCTGACAGAAAAAATCGGCGTTGTCAGAGAAAATGTATCTGCGATTGAACAGATGGCGAGTGTGGCACAGGGCTCGGTAGACAAGGGAATGAATGCAGTCAGCAATCTGAAGGAACGCGCAGCGGAAACGACAGAAGTGACACAGAGCGTCATTCTTGATATTGAAGATCTGGCCAAGGAAACCCAGACCATCAATCACATCATTGCAACCATTAATGACATTGCGGAGCAGACCAATCTGCTTTCCCTGAATGCTTCGATTGAGGCGGCGCGTGCAGGAGAAGCGGGAAGAGGCTTCTCGGTAGTTGCTGAAGAAATCAGAAAGCTTGCGGAGCAGTCGGCAGAAAGTGCGAGCGAAATTGCCAAAATCATTGTTTCCATCCTTGGAAAGACAGAGCATACCGTACAGGTGGCAAAACGTGCGGAAAGCATTGTGTCACAGCAGGAAGAAGCTGTGTTGCATACCATGACGGAGTTTAAGGAAATCGGAGAAAATGTCGCACAGATTGCAGGACGTCTTCAGAACATCGGAGAACAGGTTGCTGATATGGAACAGGCAAAGCAGAATACGCTGCAGGCAATCGAAAGTATTTCTGCGGTTTCGGAAGAAACCTCTGCGGCATCCGGTGAAGTAGAGGAAACCGCAGGAGCTTCACAAAAATCGGTAGAGAACCTGAATGAAGTCATTCAGTCGTTAAAGCAGGAGGCAGCTGCGCTGAACGAGGAACTGAGTGCCTTCAAGGTAGAGGCTAAGAAGGATTGATAATCGGAATACTGCTGTATTCCTCATAGGTTTTATTTTCTGCGGCGGTCTTCATTTTGCTTGGAGATACGCCGCAGAACTTGTTAAAGACGCGGTTAAACTGAGAAAAGCTGTTAAAGCCGCAGGCGGTAGCCACCTCCGTAATTTTCATATCTTCTTCGAGCAGCATCTGCTGCGCGTTGCGGATTCTGGTCATCTGAATATAGGTCGTAATGTTGAAGCCTGTAATTGCCTTGAACTGGTGGGACAGATAGCAGGTACTGATAAAAAATTCCTTCGCCAGCTTTTCTAACGACAAATCCTCAGAGTAGTGCGCGTGAATATACGAGGTAATCGAATAGATTTTTGCGGTCAGGGAGTCATCCTCCGTCTGATTGTAGGTATTTTTCTCGCGGTTGTTGTAAATGCACAGCAAAAATTGCTGAAATTCCAAATGAAGCTGTAAAAGTTTTGTGTGGGAATCTCCCTTGAGCAGACGGAAAATAGTGTTTAAGTGCGCGGCAAGCTGTTCCTGAACGTTGCGGTCAAACCGGTAAATCGGAACAGGAGAGTAAAAAATGGAAAACAGCTCTTTCTGCTCTTTAGCAAGCGCAGGCTGGGGTTCGTCCGGAAAACGGAAATTGATGACCAGACGTTTTACTGCCGGCCCCTCCGGATACTGGGATTTGTGCAGCTTGGACGGCGGCAGCAGAACGAGATCAAACATTTTCTGCTTGTATAAGGTACCTTCAATGATATGGGCAGCTTCCTTGCCGAGCAGCAGATGAATTTCATAGAAGCGGTGAAAATGCTGGAAATCCATATTGACATTGGCGGAACGGTCGTCATAATCAAAAAAGTAATACAACTCCGAACTTGGCTTGTTAAATTTTTCAATCGTGCCCTTTTCATAAGAAAACAAATTATCAATTAACATAGTTTCCTCCTTTTACCGTAAAATGAAATGAAATTTACATTTACATTACAAATGTGAGCCGATTTTGCTGAAAGGAAAGGCCTAAAATGAAAGAAATCGGTAAAGTATTATACAAAATGACGAAGAAAAAAGTGTAGCTAAAACGCTACTTTGTCTAAATTTATACCATAGAAAAGCAAAAAATGCAATATCTTTAAGAAAATAAGACAAATAGTGCGTAGAAGAAGTTTGTAAGTTTTGATATAATCATACTATGAAATTGAGGGAATAGAGAACAAAATGCACAAAGAATTACTAAAAAATTACCAACACTTTGATTCTTGTGCAGAAGGGGAAGAAAAATGAATGTACCGAACACCAACGAAGAATTTCTCCGGGCCTACCGGGAAGGCTCCCTGCGTCAGGTGATAGAGCAAAAGCTGGATTTATTGTTTGAAAGCTTTCAAAAGGTTCTTTATGAGGAAGATGACACATTCCTTAAGAATATGCAGACGAAGAACCTTGCGGGGGACGACATCAATAAGTACCGCTTTTGGGAATGGACACAGGGTGTCGGGCTTTTCGGAATGTGGAAGATGTTTGAACGGACCGGAAAGCAGAACTATCTGGAGGTTCTTTTAAAGTATTATGAACGCCAGATGGGAATCGGACTTCCGGCGAAAAACGTAAATACGACGGCACCGATGCTGGCGCTTGCCTATGTGTACGAGCATACAAAAAAGGAAGAATACGGAGCGCTTTGCGTAGAATGGGCAGAGTGGCTGATGAACGGACTTCCAAAAACGAAAGAAGGCGGGTTCCAGCATCTGACTTCGGATACGCGGAACGATCAGGAACTGTGGGACGACACCTTGTTTATGTCGGTATTGTTCCTTGCCAAATGCGGCGTGATTTTCGGTAAACAGGAATGGGTAGAAGAAGCAAAATACCAGTTCCTTTTACATATTAAGTATCTGTCCGATAAGAAAACCGGTCTTTGGTTTCATGGATGGACGTTTCACGGCAACCACAATTTTGCAGAAGCTTTGTGGGGCCGCGGCAACAGTTGGGCGACTGCAGCAATTCCGGAGCTGTTAGGCATTATCGAGTGCGAACCCTGCGTCCGCAGATTTTTAACAGAGGCCTTACACAATCAGGTGGAAAGCCTTAAAAAGTTTCAGGATGCATCGGGAATGTGGCATACGCTGGTAGATGACCCTACCTCCTATGTCGAAACAAGCGCAACCTGCGGTTTTGCTTACGGCATCTTAAAAGCGGTACATGACGGCCTGATTGATAAGGAATACGAGCTTTGTGCGATAAAGGCACTGAAGCCTGTACTTTCCTATATCGGAGACGACGGTATTGTCGGTCAGGTTTCCTACGGTACGGCAATGGGACGGGAATCCAAGCAGTTCTATAAAGAAATAGAGATAAAATCCATGCCGTATGGTCAGGCAATGGCAATTTTATTTTTATTAGAGCTTATTTATTAAGGAGGATGTATTTATGAAGAAAAGACTTTTGGCTCTGCTTTTAGCAGGCACAATGGTAGTTTCTCTGGCTGCGTGCGGTAATAAGGAAAACACAAATGATACAACGCCTACACCTACAACAGCAGCACAGACAGAACCTACAAAGGCACCGACACCGACACCAGTTCCTGTAGAAGAAATGAAGTTCACAGGTTCTCCGACACTTTCCGGAGATGCCGCAGACAGACTTCCTGTAGCATCTGATGTTTTCGTAGAGCAGGTGGATGCAACCGGAGCACCTTTGGAAATCGGTACCTATGGCGGTGTGATTAACCTTCTTTCCGGCGGCGGAAGCTGGGATTTATCTAGACCGGTATTAGAGAGCATTATCCACTACAATACGGATGGTACTTATTATCCGAATGTCATTAAGAGTTTTGAACATAACGCAGATTACACGGTATGGACCTTTAAGTTAAGAGAAGGCATGAAGTGGTCCGACGGTGATGATTTCAATGCAGATGATATCACTTTCTGGTATTATATGTGCCATTTAACCAACTACGATACCAAGAAGAGCTGGGCAGCTCTGAAGGAAACCGTAAACGGTGAAGATGCATGGGCAACCCTGACCAAGGTTGACGATTATACCGTAACATGGACCTTCGTAAATCCAAAGTACCCGGCTGACTTTATTGAAAACGGCGACTTCAAGTGGTGCTGGGCTCCATCCCATTACTTAATTGACATGATTCCGGATTCCATTTATGTAGAGAATCCATACTGGCAGAAGACCGGCTTAAGCGATGAACAGGTTCTCTTAAACGCTAAGGCTAAGGGCATTGACAAGGCTACCGTTAAGGATCTTGGTAAGGCTGTCAGCTATTATTTCTGGAATGAATCCGGTATTCCTACACTGAATTCTTATGTATTAACTACAAAGGAAGGCAACAACTCCAAGGATGATACACTTTGTATCATGGAGCGTAACCCATACTTCTGGAAGGTAGATGCAAAGGGTCAGCAACTTCCGTACTGTGATGCCATTCACTTCAACAAGACCTCCGAAGACGGTCAGGATCAGTTAATGTTCCGTTCCGGTGAATTAGATCTGATTCAGGTAGCAATGCAGGATATTTCTTCTATCCTTGCAGACCTTGGAGATAAGGCAGTGCTTCGTACGTTCGCAGGTACCAACTGGGGTTCCTATCAGGTAACCTTTAACTACACCTGTGAAGATGCAAATTATGCTAATCTGTTCCAGAACATCAAGTTCCGTCAGGCGATGTCCATCTGTGTAGATCGTGAGCAGGTTTCCGGTCTTCTTTCGGACGGCTTCTTAGAGCCGGGTCAGTGTGCTCCGTCAGAAGGTAACTTCGGTTATGATCCGGAATGGGAAAAGAAGTGGACAGAATACGATGTAGCAAGTGCAAAGAAGCTCTTAGAGGAGTGCGGTCTTGTGATGGGCAGCGACGGCTTCTATGATTTTGCCGACGGTTCCGACTTCATCCTTACCTTCTACACCTACACGGATTCCGGTAATGATGCTGCATATCCGATTTTAGAGCAGTACTACAATGCAGCAGGTATTAAGTGTGCAACTAAGGATTTGGAAGTATCCGCATTTGATACAGAAATCGATAACAATAACTGGTATGCAATCATTGGACCGCACACCTCCATCGGTGGTCTGTCCTTAAAGTCCAGAGTGGCTCCGTTCGTTCCGATTCAGGAGGCAGCAGAGTGGTACGGTGAGTACGGCGCTTACTATGCAACAAACGGCGAGCAGGGCGTAAAGCCTACCGGCGACATGGCGAAGTTAGTAGAAATCTATGAGAAGTGGGCAGCGACTCCGGATGCAGAAGAAAGAGATGCTTATGCACTGGAAATCTATCAGATTCATAAGGAAAATCTTTGGTCCATTGCATACTTAAAGGGAGAAGGTTCCTACTGTCTGGTAAGCTCCAAAATTAAGAACTATCCGGATAACCTGGTAAGCGATGACTTATATCAGTATGCAAACATCGTTCACTACTGGACACTGTTCAAGGCTGAGTAATTTTTACCGACTTAATCATATGTAAATCAATGATGACTTCCGGAGGCGGGGAACCCAGTTTCCACGCCTCCGGTTTTTTGGAGAAAGGGAATTTCTAATGGAAGAAAATGCGTACAAATCAGAAAGCATGCATGAAAACAGCCCGAAGAAAACCTTTATGAAGGCCGTAAGCGATTTCTTCAAAAAGGACCTTGTTCAGTACATCGTTAAGCGTGTTCTGATGTTCATTCCGACATTATTTTTAATTTCGGTTTTGGTTTTCTTCGTTATCCAGCTTCCTCCTGGGGACTATGTATCCGCTCATATTGCAGCGCTTGCAACAGAAGGAGAATATGTAGATGCAGATTATGCAGCGTCTCTTCGTGCAGACTATGGATTGGATTTGCCGATTCATGAACAGTATTTAAAATGGATTAAAGACATTATATGGACTCCGACGGATTCCACCTATTACAGAATATATGGTTCGCATCACAACTGGAAATATTCGTTCGCTTACGGCAGAGATGTCTGGGATGTTGTAGATGACAGGCTCGGACTGACCATTGCGGTTACGGCGATTATTATGGTATTCCAGTATGCGGTATCTCTGCCGATAGCAGTGTATGCTTCTACCCATCAGTATTCCGTAGGAGATTATATTTCCTCGATTATCGGCTTTTTGGGGGCGGCGATACCAAACTTTATTTTGGCAATTGTACTGATGTATCTGTCTTATAAATGGACCGGAAATGCAAACGTCGGTCTGTTTACACAGGAGATGCTCGAAAACGGTGTTCATTTATATAACTTTGGGGAATTCTTAAAAAGAATGATTATCCCGATTATCGTTATCGGTACCAGCGGTACGTGCGGCATCATTCGTTCCGTGCGCGCACAGATGTTGGATGAGGTTGCAAGACAGTATACCCTGACGGCAAGAGCAAAGGGTGTTTCGGAACGGACGATTGTTATGAAGTACTGCTTCAGAGCAGCCATTAACCCGACAGTTTCCGGACTCGGCGGAGTTCTCTCCAGCCTGTTCTCCGGCTCGACGGTAACAGCTATGGTATTAAACATGCAGATTCAGGGACCGGTGCTCTTTAAGGCGCTTCAGGCACAGGATATGTATCTTGCAGGAGCCATCGTAATGGTTCAGGCGGTTTTAGTTGTTGTCGGTATCCTGCTTTCTGATATCGCACTGGCATTCTTAGACCCAAGAATTCGTTATTCGGGAGGTGGAAGATAATGTTGAAAAAGAAAAAGAAAACAAACGAAGATTATTATCTTGCTTCCCAATGGAC
>JBJENV010000023.1:0-27555 GCA_051880375.1 Lachnospiraceae bacterium | reverse complement strand
CAACCGGGATAATCATAAAGATTGCAAGTGGCAGTAAAATCAGATAAAACTTAATCTGTCCTGCCGAAAAGGTTTTTGGATTTATTCTGGCACCACCTAAGCGGCTCCGTCTTCTTCTCTTTTTATTCTTCATTTTACCACCGCCTAATCTTCGCTGAACAGCTTATGTGATACCTTGTTAAACAGGTAAACAATCAGCAGAAGCACAACAGAAACTGCCGCCGCATAACCCATTTCGTAACGGATAAAGCCGTAATCGTCAATATGGTTTGTGATGAGCTGACCGGAATATTCCGGTGTCGGATTGGCTCCCGACAGGGTAACTCCGATCCAGCCCATGTTGAAGGCATTCACAATGGCCATGACCGCGCCGAACAGCATCTGCGGCTTCATGGAAGGAATCGTAATATAAAAGATTTCCTGAAAACGGTTTCTCATACCGTCCACATACGCTGCCTCATACAGTTCCTCGTTGATATTTAAAATACCGGAAATCATTGCGAGGAAACCGATTCCCATCGCCGACCAGAGCGATACGAAAATCATGATTTCCATAAAGTAGTCTTTCGTTAAAAGGAACTGAATCGGCTGGTCGATGATGTCCAGTTCCATCAGGATATTGTTCATAATACCACGCTGGTCACCGGAAAAAATCGTCTTCCAGACAACGCCGATAAATACCTGACCGAGCATGGACGGCGTATAAATTGCCAGTGCAAAAATCGTTCTCGGAATCGGCTGAATCTGTGCTAACATCCATGCAAGCAGGAAGGAAAGCGCATAACCGCCGGGACCTACCACAAGTGCATACAGGAACGTATTCGGAAGAACAAATTTTAAGAATACTTCATCCTGCGTAAACAGGGTAATATAATTTAACAGGCCGGTAAACGTCGGTTTATTGATGACGTCGAAGTAGGTAAACGACAGACCGATGGCAATGGCAACCGGTATCAGAATGAACATGGAAAATACAATACCGTACGGAGCTAACAACACGGCTCCTTTAAATCCCTCGGTATGAACCAGTGATTTTTTCCTCTTTTTCATTCCTCTGCCTCCTTTCCTGCCCGCTCCATCTGTTCTCTAATCCAGTCAATATCCCGGATGACATACGGCTTTAACAGATTTCCCTCGTCATCATAATAGCCAAGCTCTTTCATCTTTTTCTTGATTTCGCGGTTGATATCAATCGTCTTTTCATCTACTGCCACCTGTGCCGAGGTACCGTCAAGCACCATCGTATTCCAGATATCCGAAATGGAACGCTCCAGTAAATACTGCCCCGGCGTTCTCGGTACATCTCTTAACCACTGTACCTGCTCTAAAATTACTTCCTTATCCTTCTGGTCAATCGGTGCGTCTGCCAGAGCTTCTACATTGGACGGCATCCAGAAGAACTGCTTTCCGTAAGTGGATCGGAGCGTATAAGTATAGGTTACCTGTGTGTCATGCGCCGTCCACCACTTTAAAAATGTCCATGCATCCTCCGGCTTGTCAGTGTCATGAAAAATAATCCCGCCGGTTCCGTTTGCCACATAATAGCGACAGACACTTCCATCCTCCTGTACGGTTCCCGGATAAGCTGACAGTGCCCACTGTCCCTCCAGCTCCGGTGCACCGTTCTTTAACAGAATGTATTCGTTCGAGTCAATAATACCGACCGGAAGAATCGAATACCGGAAGGAATTGAAGAACGAGTTCACCTGCGTATCCAGAGAGTAGGCAATGAACAGGTTTCCAAGCGCCTGTAAGCCCTTGACCGAATTCGGTTCGTCAATTGCCGTGCGGAGTCCGTCATCCGTGTAGAGTCTTCCTCCGTTCTGGAAAATCAGCGGTGTTGTCTGATAAAACCATTTGTACCCGACACCGGACGAAATATTGTGATAAAAGTTCATTCCGTAACGCTGCAGTTCCGGCAGGATACCGATGACATCATCCCAGGTATCCGGAACCTGTAAATCCAATGCCTCAAACACATCCGTGCGGTAAACAAGCGCATGGAAATCCAGTGTTTCCGGAATGGCATACACGCCTTCATTGTATACATACGGTACAAATGCGCCCGGAACAAACCGGTTTGCCACTTCCCAGAAGTCTTCAAACTGTGTCATGTCATACAGCGCTCCACGGCAGGCGAGGTCAAACGGCATATAGGAGGTAAGTCCAAGCGCGATATCCGGCGTCTGGTCTGCCGCTGCGGAAAGCGTCAGCTTATTGGCATCCGGCATAATCGAAACTTTCACCTTAATTCCGGTTTTCGGCGTAAATTCGGTGTCCGCTAACTTCTGGAGCAAATCCACATGTGTTACTGCGCGGTTTACCCAGACGGTCAATACCTCATCGTCGTCTGTTTCAATGCTGTACTTGTTTGTCGTAAACGAATTAAGAAGCGTTTTGAACCAGTTTCCTGTCATAGCAAGAATACCGGCTCTTTCCTTCGGAATTTCAGCGTCACCGTATACATAAATCATATCAAGCGTAAAATCCTGCTTGCAGATTTCCGAAGTAAAATTACTTAAGGAAACGAGCACCGAATTGTCTCTTCCGGTCAAATCCGATGTGTAAAGAGCGATTTCATCCGGATACTCCGACATCCGGTCAATAAACTGCATTGCCTTGTCAAAATCCGAGAGCAGTGCGCCGTTAATTCCTTTCGGTGTGTATTCCTGCAGCGTATAACGGATTTCCTGAATCAGGATTTCATAGGCTCTCAGATAATCCGCAATTTCCGGAATATATTTTGTCATTTTCCAGGTACGGTTCTTATCCTTTTCCGAACCGGTCACCTTTGTGATTTCCAAAGCGAACTGCGATACATGCTCCGACATCAGTCTTGCATATCTCCACGAGCGGATGACCGGCTCAGACTCTGCCTTCATGGAAATCGTATGTGTGCCTGCCGTCAGATAAAAATAGTACGGTTTCCCGTTTTCATCCGACAGCACTTCGTTTGTCCAGCTAGTTCCGGTCGGTGCAAACAAATAGCTGTAGCATTCTCTGAAAGGAACCTCTCCGTCAATCCTGATGGTTTCAAATGCATCAAATTCCTTCTTTTCGTTTTTATAATGAAAGGCAAGCTGATACCAGCCGTCCTTCTCTACCTTTACGGTATACTCTATTTCTGTACCGGCCTCTGTCCATGTTAAGGTATTTAGTACCTTCTGCTTTGTGTCATGCGGTGTCAGTGCCGGGTTGTTTTCATATTCCAAAATAGCCTGTGTTGTGTTTTTCTTTGTGTATTCAATGGCATTAATGTCATAGAAGCCGTCCGCCAGTGCAGCCGGTGCATCTGCGTGAGCATTCCGGTATTCCGCATAGGTCGGAGTGTACAAATCCGGCTCCGTAATCGTAAGTGCTCCAAGCCCCAGTCCGTCGGAGGATACATTGGTCAGCACAATTTCATTTTCTCCCGCGCGAAGAGGAAACAATAACGGCGTTGCAGAAGAATAGGTGTTATTATATAGGTACGTTGTCTGCCACTCTTCCATACGAAGCTGCTTTGGTGCAGATTCATCTCCATAGCTGTCCTTCGGAAAATCTTTCGTTTCATCCTGCCAGTAAAGCGGCAGTGCGATGGTTTTCATTTCGTAATACGCCTGTTCCCCGTTGATTTTGATGTCCACGGAGAAATCCGACAGGGAGCTTCCCATCGGTTTGTATTCCAGCTGAATGTAATACCAGCCGTCTGTTTCGGCAACTACATGATAGGTTTTCGTTTCTTTGTAATCAATAACGGTATCCTGTTCCGTTTTTGCGGTATAGGTACCGGTTCCGTTCTTTTCCTGCGCATATTCCAGATAATCACAGTACATGACCTCCGCAGACGTCAAGGAACCGGAAAGAAGTTCATACGCCCATCTTACATCTTCCTTGTCGGCGGCGCTCACATATTCTGCATTGTCCCTGTGAAATAGCCATACACAGACTCCAACTGCAATCAGTGCAATTAGCAGGAATATTGCTGCCTTCTTTTTATTCATATCCAAGCTCCCATCTGCGCCTTTTTGCGCTATTTCGGAAAAAGGGAAGGTGTTTGCCTCCCCTTTTCCTTTTATTCCTTACTTATTTAAAATCTGCATCGGTAAATCCGTAGTAATTCTTTAAGCCTTCCTTAATTGCCGTTTCTGCCTGGACAAAACGAGTATTAATATTCTTGTTCCAGTCTGCAAGTCTTGCCTTTACGTTATCCAGCCAGTTTGCGTCTGTGCTACCGGCACCTGCAACATCAACCTGCGTTGCATTTAACCACTCATAGAGACAGGTTGTCTGTGTTCCGTCTACCATAATGTAGTAAGGATAGCACTTATCGGAGATATCCCAGAACTGTCCCTTCTCCCAGATCTCCAGAACATAGTGGAAGCCCGGCATCAAATCCTTATCTGCATATCTTGCGTGTGTATTTGTGGAATACCAGATATTCATCTGCGCATCAAAAGCTTCTCCTGTTACTAACGGGAAGGAATCGTTTAAGCAGGTTCTTAAGGTACCGTTGTCACTGTACTGCTGATCTGCTCTTGCCTGCATTGCTTCGGTAGCGCCGCACCAGAAGGAGCCGAACGCATATGCCAGTTCCAGTTTTGCCTTTTCTGCATCGCTCCACTCAGGGTTGCCGTCATCCATTGCATAGTTATGAATTGCCATCGGGTCTACGCAAATACCTACGGTGTTTGGCTCATAATCCGTACTTGGTCTTGGGTAGATATCCCAGTCTGTGGACTCTACTGCGTTAACCGGATATGTACCGTCTTCATTTTTTGCAACCGCTGCCGCACCGAGCATCCAAGGATCTCCGTCGTAGGTCAGGCAGTAGTTACGGCAGAAGAAGCGGTAACCCCACCACCAGCCGTCATCCATTACTTCACTCGGAACATTGCCAAGTCCGTTCTGCGCCCAGATTGCGGATTTCGCCCACTTCGGAATGTAGGAAAGCAGGCTGCTTACTTCGTTCGAAGCAATGTTAACTCTGTCGCCGGTACCGGAATAGTTTGCCATCTGCTTATTGATGGTAGAAGTACCTGTTGCGATAAAGCTGAGCGGTGTATCCATTGCACCCCAGAAGCCGTCGCTGCCGTCTACGGAAGTTACGAACTCTGTGTATTCATCAATCGTCCAGTTATAATTCGGAACTTCAATGTTATTTGCTTCTGCAAGCGCCTTATTTACATAGACACCCCAAGGCTGAAGGAACTGAGGAAGTCCTGCCTGGAAGCCGTAATACTGCATGGTCTTCATAACAGACTCATTGAAGGACTGATATAATACATCATCCTTAAATACGGAAAGGTCTGCAACCAGACCCTTGCTTACATCGCCTGCAAGGTCTGTGGAAGCATAAACATCCGGATACTTTCCGTGCTCTGCCTTGAAGTTTTCCATTTCCTGATACCAGCTTGTATCATTGCCGTTCGGGTCGTCAGCCTTTGCCCAAAGGTTAATCTTTACATTTGGATACATTTTGTTAAATTCCTTTGCCATAGCGTAAATTGCTGCTACGTTCTGGCTGGTAATGTCTTCCGGAGCCCAGTTCATCGCGCCGATGTTTTCATAGTAAACACTGTCACCGGACCAGCACATAATCGAAATATCACCGCTGATATTTTTGTCCAAGGACTTGTATAACGGTTCCTTTGCTACTGTCTGCGAACCGCTGTTGTCACCGTTTCCCTGTGTTCCATTGTTTTCCGTACCGTTGTTTGTCGTACCTGTCGGCGTCTTGTTTCCGTCGTCCCCCGATGATTTAGAGCAGCCTGCCAGCATAGCGACTGCCATGCACAGGATAAGCGCGAAGCTTAATACTCTTTTTAATGATTTCATAAATACCTCCATTCTTGTGCACTTTTGCACACTGATAAAATGCTGCCTGCCGGCCTTCTCCGGCAAGAAAAACGTTTTTACAGGAAGTATCATATCACTTAGTATAGCGGTTTGCAATAGATAAAAACGTTTTTATTAAGCTTATACAGTTTTTCGTTGTGGTTTTTGTACACTTTCAACAGAAAAAATAGCAAAAAAATTGTCTATTTTGAACATTCTCCTTTTCGCATTTTCTTTTAGTCGAAAATGTCATCGCATTTTCACCTTCAAAAGCTGCTTCATTTTATGATATTTTATAAGTTTTCGCTCAAATTTTTATCGTAACGTTTTTATTTGTTATGAATATTAACTTATATTCTTTCAAATATTCTTCTATTTTTGTGCAGTTTGTACAATTACATTATTTCGGATAGTTTCGCGTAACCGATTCCTTTCTTGACGAATCCATAGTATCATGATAAAGTAAGAAAAATGAAAGAGAACTCTTTCGCAGAACTCAATTAAAAAAAACGGAGAATGTCTTGATGTTGACCACAAAGCTTCGCGCAAAAATTAAACAGAACAGCAGACGTCACTACACTGCACGGGAACGTGACCTTTTTCTGAGGGAATTTCAAAGGTTAGAGGCTGACGCTTCGCTTTCTTCCATGAAGGAATATATCCAGCACGGCCACACTTCGACCTACCGCCACGTATGCAGTGTTGCAAAGGGAAGCTACTGGCTTTCCACCCGTCTGAACCGGTTAGGTATAGAAACCGACAACCACAGCCTGATTCGCGGCGCGCTACTGCATGATTACTTTTTATACGACTGGCACATCAAGGACGAAAATCGTCCGCTTCATGGCTTTTATCATCCGGTTGCCGCATTAAGAAATGCCAGAAAAATCACAAAGCTTACCGACAAGGAAGAAAACATTATCCGCACGCACATGTGGCCGCTCTCTATCCGCCGAATTCCGCTGTGCCGCGAAGCAGTGATTGTCTGCCTGATCGATAAGCTCTGTACCATTGGGGAAGTGTTTCAGGTGCTGTAACAAGTGTTTCAGCACCTGAAACACTTCCTTTTCTTTAATAGCTTCGGATTTTGTCCTCCGAATCATCCACAGTCTTTGTAATGGAACGAATCACGACATCATATTCATAGGAATCATTGACCTTCACTTTCACACGCTCTCCTACCTTGCGCCCGAAAACAGCGCGTCCGATCGGTGATTCCACACTGATCATACCCTTTAAGGAATTTTCACGTACTGTCGTGACAATGCGGTACGTTTCCACCTCATCATCCTCTTCAAAGTAAAGTTCTACCGTATTGTTCATACCGACTTCGTCTTCCGAAGAATCATCATGAATAACCTCTGCGGTCTTTATCATTTTTTCCAGATAGCGAATACGGCTCTCATTCCGGTTTTTATCCTTCTTTGCCGCATAGTATTCAAAATTCTCGCTTAAGTCACCCTGCGCACGTGCTTCCTTTACCGCCTCCAGCGCCTCTTTCCGTACTACAAGCTTACGGTATTCGATTTCCTCTTTCATCTTCTGAATGTCGCTTTCCGTCAACTGATTATGCATACTGTTTCCCCCTGCCTCTCAAAATAATCACGCTTCAAACATCTTTACAATTCACACGCATACGGCTCGCCCTTGGCAAAGCAGACCAGGGATTCGATGCCGCAGGTTATCATACTTTCCACATCTGCATTTGTGTAAAATGCCATGTGCTGCGTGAGCACAACGTTCGGGAACTGGCGTAAATACGCCATGTCACGATTCTTTATGATATCATTCTTTAAATCCTGATGATAAATTTCCTGCTCATTTTCAAAGACATCCATCGCCAGCGCACCGATTTTCTTGCTCTCAATGCCTTCCGTCAGTGCGCGGATATCCATCAGCTCGCCTCTTGCCGTATTTATCAGAATGACTCCATCCTTCATCTTTGCAATCGTCTCCGTATTAATCATGTGGCGTACCTTATCGGTCAGCGGGATATGAATCGAAATGATGTCGCACTCCCGATAAATGGTCTCTAAATCCACATAGGTTGCATATTGCTTTACTTCTTCATTCTCCACAACGGAATTGGCAAGAATGCGGCAACGGAAGCCGTGCAGCATTTCAATAATGGCGCTGCCGATTTTTCCTGTGCCGATGATTCCGACCGTCATGTGTCTTAGTTCACGTCCCTGAAGCCCTGCTAAAGAGTAGTCATTCACCTGCTGACGCCACATCGCCGGTTTATAGTTACGGAGCACAAGAAGCATCAGCATCACCGTAAAATCAGCAACTCCGTACGGAGGATAACTCGCATTGCTTACCCGAAAGCCCAGCTCTTTCGCACGTTTTACATCAATGTGATTATAGCCGATGGTTCTCGTGGACAAATGTGTAATGCCTGCCTCTTTGCACTTTATCAGCACCTCTTCTCCGATATAGTGATGTCCCAAAACGCTGATACCGCTGCAGCCTTTTGCTAATGTCACCGTATCTGTATTCAGTCCCTGCGTAGTCAGATACATCTCAATTCCAAGCTGTTCCTCTATCTGCTTCAGTTTTTCTTTTTCATCCTCTCTGACATCATACACTGCGATTCTAATCATTCCTGTTTTTCTGCTCCTTTCCGACTCAGCCATTTTAACGAAATCTGAATTCGCTTTTTTTCTCTCTTTCCTGCATAATGGTCTTGTGGCTAAAATATACTTATCCCAACGAAACTAACCTTAGATTCCGGCAGTTTTATGCCTGTCTGCCATGCGCAGCCGCTGCTGCTCGACGACCGGAACGGATTGGAGGGCCCCATCGATACCTTTGCCTCTCTTTTAAACGACTATGGCATGTTTGCCTTATTTTTTATTATACTGCTGGAATATGCGTGCTTTCCGGTATCCAGCGAAATCGTCCTGCCGTTTGCCGGAGCGTTTGCGCATACCTACGGTTTTTCCTATTTCCTGCTGATTCCGCTCAGCGTCCTTGCCGGAATTCTCGGCACTTCGGTCTGCTATTTTATCGGCAAATTCGGCGGTTCCAGGTTGCTTGATAAGCTGACAACCTGCTTTCCGAAAACAAAAAAAGGCATTGATGCCTCCAGGGAAAAGTTTGAGCACTACGGTGCCTTTGCGGTCTGCTTTGGCAGAATTATCCCGCTCTGCCGCACCTATATCGCTTTTATTGCCGGGAGTGTAAAGCAACCGTATTCCCAATTCTTTTCCTACTCTCTGCTCGGCATTACGGTCTGGAACTGTGTGCTCATCGGCCTTGGCTATTTTCTAAAAAGCAGCTGGGGCGATGTACAGTACTATTATCAGGAATATAAGTTCATCCTTCTGCTTCTCCTGATTCCTGCCCTCGCCCTGCTGCTTTTTTATAAGCTTCGCCGTAAAAAATAACGTTATCTGTTTGCGATTGCGTGATAAATATCTTCCCTCATATCCAGCACTGCACGCCTTGCCGCCTCATCATAGCCTGCTTCTCCGAACTTCTCATAGGCTTCCTGCTTATAGGCAGCGATAATGCCGCGCGAAGAATTGACGATAGCTCCCAGACCGTCCTTGTTAAAGAAATGTACCAGATCTGCACCCTTACCGCCCTGTGCGCCGTACCCCGGCACAAGAATAAAGGTCTTTGGCATCAATGCACGAAGCACCTTACCCATTTCAGGATATGTCGCACCGACAACTGCACCGATATTGCTGTACTCACCGCTCATGCAGTCAGCGCCCCATTCTGCAACCTTTTCACCGACATGCTCATACAACGGTCTGCCATCAATAATCCTGTCCTGAAACTCTCCGCTGGAAGGATTGGATGTTTTCACAAGTAAAAACAAGCCTTTGTCGTTCTCCTTACATACATCAACAAACGGCTTCACACCATCAATTCCGAAATACGGATTGACCGTGATAAAGTCCTCACCGAACGGTTCAAAGGTATTGGAACCGATGGTTACCTTACCGATATGTCCGGTTGCATATGCTGCGGAAGTCGAGCCGATATCGCCGCGCTTGATATCGCCGATGACAATCAGCCCCTTCTGTTTACAGTACTGCACGGTTTTATGAAATGCCATAAGACCCGGAAGTCCGAACTGCTCATACATGGCAATCTGCGGCTTTACTGCCGGGACAAGATCCGCCACTGCATCTACAATTCCCTTGTTAAACTGCCAGACTGCCTCCGCAGCTCCCTCCAGCGTTTCACCGTACTCCCCGAAGGCAGTTGTCTTAATCCGGTTCGGGATGAACGCCAGCATCGGGTCAAGACCTACGACAATCGGCGCTTTTGTTGCTTCAATTTTTTCAATCAGTTTTTCTATCATGGTATCTTATGCTCCTTCCGCATTTCTTTCATATACAACAGTTCCGTCCACAATGGTACAGCAAACCCTTCCATAGACCTTCTTCCCGGCAAACGGAGTATTCCTGCCCTTGGAGAAAAAGCTTTCCGGATCAATTTCATATTCCTCTGTAATATCCGCAATGACAATGTCCGCACAGCTGCCTTCGGCAAGTGTTCCCTTCGGAATGCCAAGAATACCCGCAGGTGCCGTACTCATACGTGCCACAAGCTGTGCCATGGAAAGATGTCCCTTTCTTACCAGTTCGGTAACCGTGAGTGCAAATGCAGTTTCCAGTCCGACGATACCAAACGGTGCCTTTAACATGGACTGCTCTTTTTCCTCCTTTGAATGCGGTGCATGGTCGGTCGCAATAACCTCCATGACACCCTCTGTAAGTCCCGCAATCAACGCTTCTTTATCCTGCCTGGCACGAAGAGGCGGATTCATCTTATAGTTTCCGAAGTCCCCCGGAATTTCCTCATCCGTCATTGTAAAATAATGCGGACCAGTTTCTCCGCTCACAGGGAGTCCTTCTTCCTTTGCCGCACGAAGCAGGCGGACGCTGTCCCGTGTAGAGCAGTGACACAGATGCAGCTGCACTCCGGTTTCCTTCGCAAGCAGAATATCCCTTGCCACAATAATATCCTCTACAGCGTTTGTAATGCCCGGCAGTCCAAGTTCTTTCGCCCGCATCCCGGCGTTCATCACGCCGCCGCGTACCAGATTAATATCCTCGCAATGTGCAAAAACCGGAATCCCCGCTTCTGCCGCTGCCTTCATGCCCTCTGCATAAACAGCGGAATTCATGACCGACTTTCCATCCTCACTGACCGCAACGGCTCCTGCTTTTGCCATTCCCCCGATATCTGCAAGCACCTCACCTTTCTGGTCGACAGTGATAGCTCCGATTGGAAGAACATGCACCGGTGAATCGGTTTCTGCTTTTTTTAACAATGCTTTTACTTTCTCCGGTGAATCCGTTGCCGGTTTTGTATTCGGCATCGGGCAGATACTGGTAAAACCGCCTGCGGCAGCTGCTTTCCCGCCGGTCGCAATGGTTTCTTTATACTCCAGTCCCGGTTCTCTTAAGTGAACATGCAAATCAATAAAGCCCGGCATAACATACTTTCCTGCTGCATCAATGACACGATCCGCCGTATGCTGCACTGTTTTCGGTTCGTTCTCATTCTCTGCCTCGCAGCATTCCGGTTCTGATGCCTTTACCTCTGCGACCACACCGTCGCGCACAAGAATATCAAACAGACCATCCCTTCCCGCCGCCGGGTCCACCAGATGTCCGCCTCGAATCAGCAATTCCATGCTTTTCTCTCCCTCTCTGTTGTTACAATTCGGCACGTTCTATATCCGCCAACATCTTCGGATTTGTAATATAGTCGGCAAACTCCAGACGATTGACCCATGCATTTTCCGTATATTCCTCCGATATTACTGCCTCCTCCGTCCGGGCATACAGCAGATAACAGATACCGACATAAGACGTGTCGCCAAGCATATACTGCCAGGTATACAGCGGTTTTGCCGCCTCTGCCGTTATTCCGGCAGCCTCAGAAACAATACGTTCTGCGGCATGTTCCGGAGATTCTCCGAATTCCATCATTCCCTCCGGAAATTCCCACTGATACGGTTCGTCAATTCTGTCGTCGTACCACTTTTTTAACATCAGATAGTCGCTTCCGTTCGTTACGATTCCCTTTACTTTGATTCTGTACTTTTCCATAGAGTTCCACACTCCCTTCGGTTTCTATTCGTATTTTACATCAGCAAGGAAGAGTCCCTTAGGGTCTACCGTTCTTTCTATGTGCTCCCTTTCGCCCGAAGCAATCAGATTCGGAATTTCCTCCGATTCTATTTCCGAAAGACCTGCCGCCAAAATCGTGCTGACAATATTACGTGCCATGTTCGGCCAAAAATCATCTCCTGTAATGGTCACTGTAATTTCCTTTTCATCCGCATAAATATCGATGGAAGAAATCGTTCTTACCGTGGACTTTTTCATACGTTTATTATCGGAAAACACCTTAAAATCCTTTTTCCCGACTATCTGCGCTGCCGCCGCCTTCATTTTTGCAACGTCCGGTTTCTTAAAGCAGTAATAGTTGTACTTCCGGTCAAAAACCGACGGTACTTCGCCAATGGTAATCCTGTATTCAAACACAAATGCTTTTGCAAGAAATGCCGCATGAAAGCGATCGTTTACCTCCAGAGCCTCCAATATCGCAATATCTCTTGGAAGATAGCGGTTTAAATACTGCTTGATCTCATACGTTTTCTTTTTGGAGTTCGTATGGAAGTTTGCAACCTGACGGTACGCATGAGCCCCCGCTTCGGTTCGGATTGCTCCGATGACCTCCACCGGCTCTTCTTCCATTTTTGTCAGTACTTCTTCGATTTTTTCCTGTATCGTTGTCCCCTTGGAGGAAGACGCACTCTTCTGCCAGCCATCGTAACGCGAGCCGTCATATTCTATGACAAGCTGAATGTTTCTCATGCTAATAAACAATTCTCCTTTCAAATGCCGGAGACTTATGTCAGCCACAAGTCTCCGGCATCCCGATATCATTTCATTCTGTTTTTATTTCATTCCGTTTTTTCATTTAGTTTTGGTTCGTAAAATATTCGTCAATACCGTCACAGATTGCCTTGACGAGTTTTGCCTGATAATCTGCGGACCACAGGTTGGTGTCCTCGTCCTTATTGGACATAAAGCCAAGCTGGAGTACGGTAACCGGAATCTGGCTCCAGTTGATAGCCGCTACGGTATCCTGTTCCACAAGACCTCGATCCTTTGCTCCGGTTTCTGCAATCAGAGCCTTTTGAAGTGTTGTTGCAAGTGCCTTACAGCTATCATACATATAACCGACAAATGCGTTTGTCTTTGTCGGAATCTGCGCATAAATACCGCTTGCTGCGGTATTTTCCGCTGCATCCGCCTGAATGCTGACATAAATATCGGCGCCGCTCTCATTTGCAAGCTTCGCGCGTTCTGCATTGCTGATATCCACATCTGCAGTATCTCTGGTTAAGAACACCTCATAACCACGGTTTTGAAGTTCTTCTTTTATTTTCAATGTAAGTTCCAGCGTCCACTCGTATTCTCTCTTCTTTGTTGTTACGCTGGTTGCACCATAGGACATTTTCGCGGTTGTCGCCGTCGCGCCCGGGCCTACCGGTTCCTTATCGCTGTTTGCGTTTTTCTGCTGTCCCGGGTCAAGCGCTATTTTGTGCCCGGTTGCCGAAACCGGTGCCTTCGTCGGCTCCGGTGTAGCCGCAGGCGTCACAGTTGTCTCCGGCTGTGCGGTTGGTTCCGGTGTAGCCTCATCCTGACCGTTTCCCGTATTCCCTTCTACGTCCGGTGCTTTTGTAGGAGTCGGTTGTGGCGTAACGTTTTCGGTCCCCTGCTTATCCTTGTTTTCCTTACTGTCTTTGACTGCAGTAGCAATACCAAGTGCAACCGTGATGACTAACAATACTGCTACAATGCAAAACATTACCTTCGTTAAGTTACTTAATTGCTTCATTCCAACTTCCTCCTTACCGTAACGGGCGGCAGTCTCCTGTAATTCAGATTTGCCCTTTACAGACAGTATACCATATTCGGAATTATTTTTCTACTCCTGTTTTAAGTGACGTTTTTATGACATTTTCTTTTATTTCGCCTGCCCACTGGAACGCAAACTTTGCCACGATAACGGCAATGATTTCATTGATAATTGCCGCTGCTACAATCGTTCCCGACACAATGGAAGCATAAGACACGTCAATCGATGTTAAAGTAGAAACCGCAATCCCGGTAAAAACCAGAGATACGCCGGAATGCGGCAGCAACGTAAAGCCGAGGTACTTTGTAACCGCAGGCTCTGCTTTCGTCCACTTACCGCCCAGATACGCACCGCCGATTTTTCCCACCGCCCTGGAAAGAATATAGATAAGGGTAAACAGTCCTGCTCCGGCAATCAGGCGATAATCTAACGGCATGCCAAGATTGACAATGACAATCACAAGTGACAGACCAAGCAACGGCTGATACAATTTCAGGATTTCCTCCAGTTTCTTCTCAGGCAGGAGATTGGCAGCCGTGGCGCTAAAAGCCATGCCAATCAGCAGATAGTTCAAACGAAAAGAATGATACAGGAAATAGTCTGTCAGCAGACCGGCTGCCGTTGACAGGCAAAGGAAGAATAAAAGCAGGACAAAGCACAGCCGACTGCTGTTGACTCTTTTCATCAGGAATGATGCGCATACTCCCGTCGCTACCCCGATAACAAACGGCAGCAGAACAATACCGGCGATTGCAAAGACGGAGGTCTGCGCACCGCTGCCCATACTACCGACTATCGAAATTACCGTAAAAAACACGATAACGCCAATTACGTCATCCATCGCCGCAAGCGGTATCAGCGTTTTTGTGACAGGACCGTCGGTGTGATATTCATTGACAATGGACAAGGCAGGTGCCGGTGCCGTTGCAAGTGCGATTCCGCCGAAAATAAACGCCAGATACACAGGAAAGCCTTTTAGTAGAAAAACCACCGCAAATACGGCAGACACTACCATAAAAGTACCGATGGATTGTACAACGGTAATGCCGATAATCTGCTTTCCTGAGCTTGCAAGTTTTCGGAAAATGATTTCCCGTCCAATCATTACGCCGGCAAAACACTCGAAAAATTTGATAAAAATCCGGTACCACAACGCATTTGTCATATCCAGAGTTACAATCTCCGCAAGATAAGGTCCGAATACAATACCTGCAATCAGCCATCCTAAAATTGCCGGCAGCTTTACCTTGGAAATCAGTTTACCGCAGGCTGAAGCCACACAAAGAATCGCAATAAGTCGAAGAACATCGATTAACATAGTAATCCCACCAACCTTTCTATTACCTGATCCGGTTTTTCATGAACGTCACAAAGCTTTTCAAACGTACCGTCCACAATCATCCGGATTGTTTTTCTGTCCTCTTCCGAAAGTTTCCCGCCGAAGGCAGCGCAAACCGTTGTCCAAAGCATATCGTTTTGTTCTTCGGCATAAGAAGCTATCACGTCATTCAGCTTGTATTTATTAAAAATCTCGCTACGAATCATCGTTTTGGCATCATAGTACAAATACAGCAAATCCGAACAGGCAGCTGCGCCCTTTTCCTCCGACAGCTTTTTTGCGCGGCTTTCTGCCTCCATATAATACTTCTTATACAATGCCAAAGCCAGCGCCTCCTTATTGGGAAAATACTTATAAATGGTCTTCTTTGAAATTTTCAGTTTCTCAGCCAGAGTATCCACCGAAAATCTTAACCCCTCGCTGTGAAGGCTTCTGATTGACTCTTCAATAATTTTGTCTTTCATGTTGGAAACGTTTTCTCCTTTTTTTGTTTCCATTATACTCATTTCCTATGGAATGTCAACCGTACTCTCCGCTCGAATATTTCTTTTTATTTTTCTGATTATTTATGTTATTTTATTCTTTTTATCTAATTAAAATCAATTTATTTTTTAATTATTTTAAATTTATAGTTGACAAATCTATTTTTGTCAGATATAATAAAGTCAAGAAAAGCGAAGAAAGAAAAAAGAGAAGAAAAAAATAAGAGGAAAAGGAGGTACAGTCCAATGGGACCATAACGATTTACCGCATAGTATTCAGAAAGTGAGGTACGGACCACCAGAAAGTTCAGTTTAAAGTTCAAAATTCTATGATGCGCCGGAAGCCTTGAAGCAGAATGAAAAAGAGAAACGAATGATAGCCCAGACAGAACCATTAAAATATGGGTACATTCCAAAAGAATTCAACGGTAATTAAAAATTCAGGAACATGATAGAACAGGTCGAAAAAAAAGAAAAATAGTAAAAGAGGTACAGTCCAATGGACAGCATGTGTTAAAGGGAGCCATCAAATTCGTAATGATTGATGGCTCCCTTGCTATTCTTTTGATAATGCCCCGGCGGCAATCGCCCAAAGGTACAGACTTGCCACGGTTCCGTAAGGGGAATACCGTCTGGCATATTTGTCAAACAGCTTTTTATCGATTTTTTTGTGATGATACAGCATCCGCATTCCGCGCTGGATTCCAAGGTCCCCGAAGCTGACAACATCCGGGCGTTTCATACAGAAAATCAACAGCATCTCCGCCGTCCAGACACCGATGCCCCGAAGGGAAGAAAGACGCTCCACGACCTCCGCATCCGTCATGGCAGTTAA
Organism: Lachnospiraceae bacterium; assembly: GCA_051880375.1. Classification (GTDB taxonomy): domain Bacteria; phylum Bacillota; class Clostridia; order Lachnospirales; family Lachnospiraceae; genus SIG299. The sequence goes on along the minus strand of JBJENV010000023.1, from coordinate 11,183 downwards.
CGCTTCTATCTCAAATTCCCCGTTCATCACCTTTTGGGCAAACTCTCTGATGTAGTCTGCCTTGCGAAAGGAAATCCCGCACCCCTTCAGTTCCTCTCTGGTGCAGCTAAGGACATTCTCCGGTGTAACCTCTCCCAGCTTTTCCTTCAACCGTCCCCAGACCGTTTCGAGCGCTGCGTTTGAAATCTGCTGTCCGGCAATCTGATGCACTACCGAGGAAAACAAATCCGTGTCCACCTCCCGGTACACGTGACCGATGCGCTCGATTGCCTCCCCGAGCTTTTTATCCCGCGATTTTAAATATTCCGTTTCTTTTTCGCCGTATGGAAAGTACATAAGATCTCTCCTGTGTAAGAACAAACGTTCGTTTTTTCTTTATTGTAGCACACTTTTGCCGTCTGTGCAAGCAGATATTTGAACGCACTACTCCTTTGTGATATAGAAATTATCATGTAACAGCAGCCAGTTTGCACGGAACCACTGCATAATCTGCCAGTAGCCGGGACCCCGCAGCCCGAATTCCCTGATTAGATCAAACTTTCCCTGCAGGCTGCGCACATCCTCAAACCAGACCTCATGCTGAATGCCGTCGCTTTCATAGTGAAAGTACGGAGACTGTGCAATTTCGTCAAACTGTATTTCCGCGCCCTGTGCAATCGCAATACGCACGGCTTCGATATTTCCGATGCTCCGCGCCTTTGTCGTGCCCCTGATATAAGGAAGCGGCCAGTCATACCCGTAATTCGGCACACCCATACTGATTTTTTCCGGCGGTATTTCCGAAACCGCATACTCTACCACGCGCCTTACCATATGAAGCGGTGCGACTGCCATCGGTGGTCCGTAGGTATAGCCCCATTCATATGTCATCACAAACACGTGGTCTGCGATTGCTCCCAATGCCCGGTAATCAATGCCCTCATATAATGTTCCAGGCTGCTCCGCCGAGGTTTTCGGGGCAAGCGCCACCGACACCGGATACCCCTCGCTATGCATCCGTTCCGTACATATCCGTACAAATTCCGTGAACAAATCCCGGTCCTCCGCCCTGACATACTCGAAATCAATATTCAGCCCCTGATAGAATTTTTCCTCCATCACCACCAGAAGATTTTCAATCAACGTATCTCTGACCACCGGATTGGCAACCATGGTGCTGATCAGATTGTTGTCAAACACTCCCGCCTGGTTAAAGGGCGTCAGGGTAAGAATCGGTCTGGTTCCGTTCTGCAGGGCTTTTTCAACCATCCATTCGTCATCATTCAGCGGATAGACCACCTCACCCGTCTCCGTAAATCCATAAGAAAAAACAGACAGCTCCGAAAGGAACGGCAGTGTATTTTCCAGTACCCAGTTACTGATAAACGTATACGCATAGCCGTTACTAAGAACCGCTCTTGTCCTCTCCCGCTGTCCGTTTGCAATTAACAATGCCTGCCCGACCGCCAGCTCGTACGGATAGACGAGCTGGTTGTCATAGATGAGCAGCTGCACATCCACCTGATAAGCTGTCGCAATCGTATCCACCGTATCGCCCGGCTGTACCACATAAATTTCCATACATCCACCAAAAAAACTTGTTTACATATTATATTCCAAAGTGGAAGGCTCCTTGACGTTTTCCCTCTTCTCCCAGTGCATTTGACAGGCTCTATTTATTTTCAATAAATTTCACATACATTTTACACAGCCTTGATAGCGGATTTTACACAGTTTTCCTACTATAGACAATGTATACGAATATATTTAAGGAAAAATACGAAATTCGGAGGAACACATGAAATACGCAATCATCGATATCGGTTCCAACTCTATGAGACTCACGGTCTATGAGGCAGAGAACCATAATTTTAAAATACTGTTCAAGGAAAAAATCATGGCAGGTCTCGCTGGCTATGTTGAGAACGGCTGCATCAGTGAAGACGGGATTCACCGCGCATATGAAGGCTTGCTGGAATTTAAAAACACATTAGAGCTGCTTGGCATCACGGAAAAAATTTATGTCTTTGCCACCGCCTCGCTCCGCAATATCATCAACACCGACGAAGCAGTTGCAAAAATCACCGCTGCAACCGGCTTTCCCATTGACGTCATCAGCGGAGAGGAGGAAGCACAGCTCGGATATATCGGGGCAATGCACGAGCTTTCCGCAGCGGACGGCACCTTTGTCGATATCGGCGGAGCAAGCACGGAAATCACCATTTTTGCCGCCGGTTCGGTTTTATTCTCTAAGAGCTACCGCATCGGCTCGCTCAATCTCTATAAAAACTGCGTAAAAAAAATTCTTCCCGGCGACGGCTCCGTGAAAAGGATCAGGGGAGCAGTCAACGCGGAACTGCAGCGGCAGACATTTGACGGCTTTATTCCGCAGAAACAGCTGATCTGCACAGGCGGCACCGCGAGGTCAATCTTAAAATTTGCAAAGCATATCGGGCTCGTTTCTGACAGTGAAAATACGATTTCGGCAGAAGAGTTAAAAGAAGTCGGCAAACTGTTTCTTGACGACAGCAAGGTTGCCGCAGACGCGATTTTGAAAGTTGACCCCGAACGTATCCATACCATCATACCGGGCTACCTGATTCTGCAATCCATTGCGGAACAATTTGAGTCGGAACGTATTACAGTAAGCAATTACGGAGTAAGGGAGGGATATCTGTGTCAAAAGGTTCTGGCATGAAGCAGGAATATCTGTATACGCAAAACCGTGAATTAAGCTGGCTGCGCTTTAACCGCCGCGTATTGGAGGAGGCGGAGGACGAAACGGTTCCCGCTCTGGAACGTCTGAAATTTATCTCAATTTTTTCTACGAATCTGGACGAGTTCTTTATGATTCGTGTCGGAAGCCTGTTTGATATTTCCGATATCGCTCCGAATACCATCGACAGCAAAAGCGGAATGACTCCGGCAGAGCAGTTAAGCAGCATCTATCAGGTCATTCCCGGACTGGTGGAACGGAAAAAGATGATTTATGCCTCTGTCTGCTCCACACTGGAGGAAAAGGGGATTAAGGACGTAGCCTATGATGAATTAAGACCGAATGAGGCAAAATTTGTAGCGGCCTACTTCAACGAAAACATCCTGCCCGTACTTTCCCCACAGATTGTCGATATGCGTCATCCTACGCCGCATTTTCAGAACAAGCTGCTATATATCGCTTCTCTTGTCAGAAGCAAAAACAATAAAAAGTCCGTTGCCTTCGTTCCTATTCCCGAGGTGCTTCCGCAGATTGTTATGCTGCCCGCCGAAGGCCGGTTCATCCGGACGGAAAACATTATTCTTCAATGGGCATCTACTCTGTACGGTCAGTATAAGCAGGAAGAGGCCTGCATTCTCTCCGTTACGAGGAACGCGGACGTCAGCTTTGATTCCGATAAGTTTGAGGATACGGAAACCGACTTCCGGAACCACGTGAAAAAGCTTCTGAAGAAACGCGCAAACCTTTCCATTGTACGTCTGGAGCTCGGTTCCACTGTTTCCAATTCCTTTATGAAAGAGCTTTTGCAAATCATCGAAGTAGAAAATCATCAGATTTACATTGATACTACCCCGCTCCACATGAAATATGTATTTGAACTGGTAAGCAAACTCCCGGAAAAGCTCTGCAAACCGCTCTGCTATATACCGTATGTACCGAAATGGCCGGCAGATCTTGAGACGAACACCTCTGTCATAGAGCAGATCCGGCAAAAGGACCGTTTTCTGTTTTTCCCGTTTGACTCGGTCGATCCGTTTATCCGGCTGCTCAACGAGGCTGCCGACAGGAATGATGTTGTTTCCGTAAAAATCACCATCTATCGTCTGGCATCCTCTTCAAAAATCGTGCGTGCTCTGTGCCGTGCCGCCGAAAACGGCAAGGAGGTTGTTGTGCTGATGGAACTTCGGGCACGGTTTGATGAAGAAAATAACATTGCCTGGTCAAAAATGTTGGAGGAAGCCGGCTGTAAGGTGATTTACGGGATGGAAAACTACAAATGCCACAGCAAAATCTGCCTCATTACCCTGAGGGAAAAGGGAAAGTACCGCTATATCACTCAGGTCGGCACGGGCAATTACAATGAAAAGACAAATGCCATGTATACCGACCTCAGCATCATGACCGCAAATGAAAAAATCGGAGCGGATGCCACGGCCTTCTTCCGCAATATGCTGACAGGAAATCTGGACGGAGAATATACGGATTTGCTTGTCGCACCGGCAGGCATTAAGGCAACACTTTGCCGCCTGATAGACGAGGAAATTGCAAAGGGTACTGACGGATATATCTGTATCAAAGTAAATTCCGTCACCGAGCGGGATATCATCGACAAGCTGGCAGAGGCCTCCAGGGCGGGTGTCGATATCCGGCTGATTGTCCGCGGTATCTGCTGCATTCGTCCGGGTATTATCGATGAAACAGACCATATTTTTGTCACGAGCATCGTCGGACGTTTTCTGGAACATGCACGCATCTACTGCTTCGGCAAAGGTAACGATGCCAGACTTTACCTGTCCTCCGCCGACCTGATGACACGAAACCTGATCCGCCGTGTAGAAATTGCCTGTCCTGTTTACGACGACACGTTAAAACGCACCCTTCTCCATATTCTGTCCGTCCAGCTTACGGATACGGCAAAAGCAAGCTTTCTCCAGCCGGACGGCTCGTATGTCCGCAAGAAAGGCGCCGGACTGCTGCTCACCGACAGCCATCAGGAATTTATGGACAACCCCCTTCATGAAGCCATACCGTCAGAAAAGGTGCAAAAAAGAAAAGGCTTACCGTTACTCGTCCGGCGCCTTTTCCCGAAGTTTGTTTAAAGACAGAATGCGGCCGGGAAGGAATTATCGCTTTCCCAGCCGCATTTTAAACTCTTCATATCCGAAATCGGTAAGCTTTACAAATTCACCGTTTCTGCCCCATTTCCACAGATTCGGCAGAGGCATTCCGTTAAAGGTATTGTTCTTGCAGGTCGTATAGATTGCCATATCGCCAAACAACAAAAGGTCACCCGTATGCAGTTCCTCCGTGAAGCTGTAATCTCCGATGACATCCCCCGAAAGACAGGTAGGCCCTGCCAGACGGTAGGTATACGGAAAGCTGCCGCTCTCCTTTGCACCATATAGCGGAGGTGTGTACGGCATTTCAATGACATCCGGCATGTGGCACGCCGCGCTGGCATCCAGAATGGCAATGCAGACATCGCCGTTTTTCACCACATCCAGCACGCGGGTAGCAAGATAGCCCGCATTTAGGGCAACCGCCTCGCCCGGCTCCAGATAAACTTCCACGTTCCAGGTTTCCTTTGCCTTTCGTATACACTGCTTCAGCTTCTCTATCTGATAGCCCGGTCTGGTGATATGATGTCCTCCGCCCATATTGAGCCATTTCATCTTCGGAAGGACATCACCGAACTTTTCTTCTACCGCCGTTAAGGTAGTCTCCAATGCATCCGCATCCTGCTCGCAAAGCGTATGAAAGTGCAGCCCGTCCAAAAGTGAAAGCAGTTCCTCTGTCATCTCACAATCCCATCTGCTTCTCGTTACGCCGAGGCGGCTACCTGCGGCACACGGGTCGTATATCTCATGTCCCTCCTGCGTAGAGCATTCCGGATTGATACGAAGCCCGATGCTTTTGCCTGCCTGTTTTGCCTGATAACCAAACCGCTTCAGCTGCTGCACGGAATTGAACACGATATGGTCCGCATACTTTAAAAGCTCCTCAAATTCCTCATCGCGGTAAGCCGCGCAGAAGACATGAACCTCTTTTCCGGGCATTTCCTCCGCACCGAGCCTTGCCTCATATAAGCCGCTCGCCTCCGTACCGGAAAGATAGCCGGCTAACACCGGATAAAAATCATAGTTGGAAAACGCCTTCTGTGCCAGCAGGATGTTGCAGCCGGTATCCCGGATAACTCTCGCAAGAAGCTCCCCGTTTTTTTGAAGTGCTGCTTCGTCTATCAGGTAACACGGTGTCGGTAGGCCTGAGAAAAGCTGTTTTGGTGTCTTCCCGCCCAGCGTGGCGAACACCGGACGGGATTCTGTCTTTCCCTTCATTTAATCCACCAGCACCGGATTGTGATTCTCCCTGCGAGGGAGTCCGTACTTGTCCAGTGCATCCAAGAACGGGTCAGGATTGAATTCCTCCACCGTATAAACGCCTGCCTTCTTCCACTGTCCCGTCAGAAGCATCAGCGCACCGCACATTGCCGGCACACCTGTCGTATAACTGATTGCCTGGCTCTGCACCTCTCGGTAGCACTCCTGATGGTCGCATACATTGTAAATATAGTAGGTCTTTTCCTTGCCGTCCTTCTTTCCCGTAAAGATACAGCCGATGTTGGTTTTGCCGTGCGTGCGCGGGCCGAGGCTTGCCGGGTCCGGAAGCAGCGCCTTTAAAAACTTAATCGGCACGATTTCCGTACCTTCAAAGTTCACCGGCGTAGTAGAAAGCATGCCTACATTCTCCAGACATTTCATATGCGTTAAGTAGCTTTGTCCGAAGGTCATAAAGAAACGGATTCTCTTTACTTCCGGAATATTTAACGCAAGGGATTCGATTTCCTCATGATGCAACAGGTACATATCCTTGTCGCCGACGCAGTCAAAGTTGTATTCTCTCTTGATGCTCATTGCCGGAATTTCCACCCAGTGTCCGTTTTCCCAGTAGCTTCCCGGTGCAGAAACCTCACGAAGGTTGACCTCCGGATTAAAGTTGGTTGCAAACGGATAACCGTGGTCGCCGCCGTTGCAGTCCAAAATGTCAATCGTATCAATCGTATCAAACTCATGCTTTTTCGCATATGCACAGTAAGCCTGCGTCACGCCCGGGTCAAAGCCGCAGCCAAGCAGCGCGGTCAGACCTGCCTTTTCAAACTTTTCACGGTATGCCCACTGCCAGCTGTAATCAAAGTATGCCGAGAAGCCCTGCTCCTTGCAGCGCTTTTCATAGATTTTACGCCACTCCGGGTCGTCGGTATCCTCCGGCTCGTAGTTTGCGGTATCCATATAGTTGACGCCGCACGCAAGACAGGCATCCATAATTGTAAGGTCCTGATACGGAAGCGCGATGTTCATCACAAGGTCCGGCTTGTAGCTGTTGATTAAATCGGTGAGCTGCTTTACATCATCCGCATCCACCTGTGCCGTTGTGATTTTGGTTGCTGTTTTTCCTTTCAGGTCTGCGGCAAGCTTATCGCACTTTTCTTTTGTTCTGCTTGCAATGCAAAGCTCCGTAAATACCTCGCTGACCTGGCAGCATTTTCTGATGGCAACGGAAGCAACCCCGCCGCATCCGATAACTAATACTCTGCTCATAATAATCCTCCTATTTTTCTAATGAAAAATTTTTTCCGAAGGAAAATCAATTTTACGAAGTAAAATTTGCGCACGCACGCGGGCAAATTTCGCTACGCGAAATTAGGATTTATCCTCCTTGTGTTCTTTTTATTTATGAAGAGCCAGAATCAGCTCACGTAATACCTTGCACGCCGTCGCCGTGGAGACTCCGCTGCCATCGAGCATCGGCGCCAGCTCATTAACATCCGCACCGACAATATTCAGTGTGCAGACCTCACGTATTGCCTCAAGCAGTTTCAAAAAACTTACGCCGCCCGCTTCTGGAGTACCCGTTCCCGGAAGCACCGAAGGGTCAAGGCAATCAAGGTCTATCGTAAAGTAAACCGGCTTCTGTGCCTTTTTTAACTCCTGCACCAGTTCACAAAGTCCGCTAAAATCAAACGGATGCAGATCGGTATGCTCCTTTGCAAACTGAAATTCCGTCCTGTCACCGCTTCGGATGCAGAACTGGTGAATCCGATAGTCGCCAAGCAGTTCATAAGAACGCCGCATCACACAGGCATGACTTAGTTTTGCGCCAAGATAATCGTCGCGCAAATCCGCATGCGCATCAAAATGAATGATGTGCAGGTCCGGATAGCGTTTGCATACCGCACGCACCGCGCCGAGCGTTACCAGATGCTCCCCACCGATTAATAAAGGAAGCTTGCCGTCATCAAGAATCGCATCGGCTCTCTGCTCAATATCCGCCAGCGCAAGCTCTGCGCTTCCGAAGCAAAGTTCCAAATCTCCGCTGTCAAATGTATGGTAATCGCATAAATCCTTATCCTGATACGGGCTGTAGGTTTCCAGCCCAAAGCTTTCGTGTCGCATCGCGGCAGACCCAAATCTTGCTCCCGGGCGGAAGCTTGTTGTGGAATCAAACGGTGCACCGAACAGGACGATGTCCGCTTCTTCGTACCCGCAGTCACACCCAATAAAGGTTTCCGTATTTTTGCTTAACATTTCTATTCTACCTCCTCCAGCATTTTTTCCAGAAAAGCAGGCAGGTAAAAGGCTCCGATGTGCAGCTTCGTTGTATAATACTGCGTCCGCAGATTCAGAGCGAGCCATTTCTGCGCATCCAGGTCATCAATCGGATGATACTTCTTGCTTGCGAAGCCAAACAGCCAGTAGCCCGCGGCATAAGTCGGGATATGTGCCTGATATACGCGGCTGATTGGGAAGGTGCTTGCAATCCGCTTATGGCTTCTCTGCATCGCCTCCGCATCATGCTTGTAAAACGGACTTCCCTGCTGATTTACCATGATTCCGTCCTCTCTGAGGGCATTGTAGCAGATGCCGTAAAACTCTCTGGTAAAGTACCCTTCTGACGGGCCGAACGGATCCGTCGAGTCCACGATAATCAAATCGTACTGCTCCGTACAGCGTCTGATAAAGCGGAGCGCATTATCATAATAAATGTGTACTCTGCTGTCGTCCAGACGGCAGGCATTTTCGGGCAGATAGGTGCGGCACGCCTCCAATACCTGAGGATCCATCTCTACCAGGTCGATTCGTCTGACCTGATCATATCTTGCAAGCTCACGCACAACACCGCCGTCTCCTGCACCAATCACCAGAATGTCTTTGATGTTCGGATGCACCGCCATCGGAACATGCGTCATCATTTCATCGTAAATGAATTCGTCCCGCTCCGTAAGCATCACGTTTCCGTCCAACGTCAGTACCCTGCCGAACTCCGGCGTATCAAAAATATCGATTTGCTGATAATCGCTTTTCTGTGAGTACAAATGCCTGTTGAGACGGATACTGTGCTTAACATCCGGTGTATGAAATTCACTGAACCATAGTTCCAACCTCACGCCCTCCTTACTCTAACACATTGATATTCAAAATATCCGGGTCCTCCGGGCCGGTCATCGAGCAGCCCTTCGCCTTCGCATATTCAATATAATCCAGAATTTCCGCTGTAATGCGCTCGCCCGGTGCCAGAATCGGGATACCCGGCGGATAACACATTACAAATTCACTGCAGACAAGCCCTGCGCTCTCCCTGAGCGGAAGACTTCTCTTCTTTGCATAAAAGGCCTCCTGCGGACTTGTCACAACCTCCGGCTCAATATATTCCTGACTGAGCAGACCGTTGCTGTCCTTCTGGTATCTGCGGCGGATTTCCGCCAGCGCACTCACCAGCCGCTCCAGCTCCTGCGGCCGGTCTCCGATGGACAGGTACGCAAGGATATTTCCGATATCACCGAATTCAATCTGAATATCATACTCGTCGCGCAGAATGTCGTACACCTCGATTCCCGCGAGACCGATATCCCTGGTATGTACACTGAGCTTCGTCGGGTCAAAATCAAAAATCGAGTTTCCGTTGACCAGTTCTTTTCCGAAGGCATAATAGCCTCCAATGGCATTGATTTCCTCTCTGGCATAATCCGCCATTGAAACCACCTTTGCAAACACCTCCCTGCCCCGAAGCACAAGGTTCCGTCTGCTGATATCCAGACTCGACATTAACAGGTAGCTGCCGGATGTCGTCTGCGTCAGATTGATAATCTGTCTGACGTGTCCCGCATTCATATTCGGACCGATGAGCAGAAGGCTCGACTGTGTCAGGCTGCCGCCGCTTTTGTGCATGGAAACGGCTGCCATATCGGCTCCTGCTGCCATTGCCGAAATCGGCATGCCTGCTCCGAAATAGAAATGCGTACCGTGCGCTTCGTCCGCCAGGCAGTACATCCCGGCATCGTGCGCCATTTTTACGATGGCTTTGATATCGCTGCAAATGCCATAATAAGTCGGATTGTTCACCAGCACCGCCACGGCATCGGGATGCTCTGCAATCGCCTTTGCCACCTGCTCCCGCTGCATACCGAGCGAGATGCCGAGCCCGCGGTCCACCTCCGGATTTACATAGACCGGAATGGCGCCGCAAAGTACAAGTGCATTGATGACGCTTCGGTGAACGTTACGCGGCAGAATAATTTTGTCACCCCGTTTACAGGTAGACAGCACCATGCTCTGCACCGCACTGGTTGTTCCTCCGACCATTAAAAAGGCATGAGCCGCACCAAAAGCATCTGCCGCGAGGATTTCCGCTTCCCGTATTACCGAAACGGGATGGCAGAGATTATCCAACGGCTTCATACTGTTTACATCAATCGTAACACACTGTTCCCCCAGGAAAGCAGTCAATTCAGGGTTTCCTCTTCCATGCTTATGTCCCGGAACATCAAACGGAACGACACGCATCTGCCGAAAGGTCTGTAACGCCTCATAAATCGGCGCTCTGTTTTGGTCAAGCACTCTGTTCTCTTCTTCCATTTCACACCTCAAAATTATACAATCATAGTACACAGTTGCGTTGCGCGCTGTTGCGCGATGAAGCACAAGTCGCGTTGCGCGCCCTCACGCTACTGCGCGATAAGCAAGCACTTCGAGAGCTCCGCTCTCTCAGTCGCGTTGCGCTCACACGCTGTTGCGCGATAAGCAAGCACTTCGAGAGCTCCGCTCTCTCAGTCGCGTTGCGCGCCCTCATACATCAGACGGATTTACAGAAGCAAGCTTCTGACATCCGTCTGATGCATGAGGGCTTTGCTTATCGCGCAAAAAAACGCAAGCTGTAATTACACAACTTGCGTTAATCCTGGCATCGTATTCTGATGTTCTCCGGGTATGCAAATTCTGCCATGACAGCAGAATAGAGCCTTGTCCATAAACAATTGTCGGAGAGGATTTGTCTGGTACAGAGTCTATATAGCAATGATACTTTTACTACTCTTTATTGACCGTTTCACAAGTTTGCGTAAATACGCATTTCGGTTATAAAGTAACCAACTTATAAAACTGAGCTTTTAACTCAATCAATAAGGCGGCAAGCCGCCAATCGGCAGTGGACCCGG
>JBJENV010000022.1:0-27622 GCA_051880375.1 Lachnospiraceae bacterium | reverse complement strand
AAGATTTTTCGGAATTGGCAGGTGCTAAAACAAATTTACCTTTCAAAGCTGATGAAACACACATTTTTCTTGCCATCCTTAGAAAAAGCTGTTACACTAATAGGAAAACGGTAACGCTGTGAACTACCGGCAGATGGGAGAACAGTATGGAGAAATTTTATATTCCTGAGGGGTATCAGTCGGCTCTCAGTATCAAAGAAACGCAGAGAGCCATCAAGCATGTCAAGGATCATTTTGAACGTCAGCTTGCCAAACAGCTGAATCTGACAAGAGTTTCCGCACCGCTTTTTGTAAAGCCGGAAACCGGTCTGAACGATAACTTAAACGGTGTGGAGCGCCCGGTTTCCTTCGGCATTAAGGAACAGGGAGATGCGACCGTGGAAATTGTTCACTCACTTGCAAAGTGGAAACGAATGGCGTTAAAGCAGTACGGTTTTGCTTACGGGGAAGGACTGTATACAGATATGAACGCCATCCGCAGAGATGAGGACACGGACAATCTGCATTCGATTTTTGTGGACCAGTGGGACTGGGAAAAGATTATCCTGCACGATGAAAGAAATGTGGAGACGTTAAAGGCGACGGTACGCAGAGTTTATTCCGCACTTCGTGAAACAGAGCACTATATTGCGGATAAGTATGATTACATTGATGAAATTCTCCCGGAAGAGATTGCGTTTGTAACAACGCAGGAGTTGGAGAATATGTATCCGGACGATACACCGAAGGAAAGGGAAAATAAAATTGCCCGTTTAAAGGGAGCTGTGTTTATCATGCAGATTGGCGGAGCGTTAGCCTCCGGAGAGAAGCACGACGGCAGAGCACCGGACTATGATGACTGGCAGTTAAACGGTGATATCATTGTATACTATCCGGTACTTGATATTGCACTCGAACTTTCTTCCATGGGAATCCGCGTAGATGAGGCTTCGCTGCGGGAGCAGCTAAGGCTGGCCGGTTGTGAGGAAAGGGCGGAGCTTCCGTTTCAGAAAGCGATTTTAAACAGGGAGCTTCCGTATACGGTCGGCGGCGGTATCGGACAGTCACGCATCTGTATGTTCTTTTTACATAAGGCGCACATCGGAGAGGTACAGTCTTCCATTTGGCCGGAGGATACAGTAAAAGAAGCAAAGGAAAAAGGAATTCAATTATTATAAGCATAAAAAAAGAGGCTGACAGTTACTGTCGGCCTTTTACTGTCTGAACGTTACTTTGCAAATTTTTGCTTGACTGTCCGGCTTTCATAGATTACTATGAGAAAGGATTTATAAAATTTCATAGTTACCACGGAGGATAAGTTTATGAGTGAAAAGAACACGAAAAACAAAGTGTCACTCGGCGAAAACGGCATTTATGATGCAAAGAGTCTTGGAACGCCGAAAGTATTACTGCTTGGTCTGCAGCACATGTTCGCCATGTTCGGTGCAACAATTTTAGTTCCGATGCTGACCGGGCTCGATGTCTCCACAACGTTGCTGTTTGCAGGTCTTGGAACGCTTCTGTTTCATCTTCTCAGTAAGGGCAGGGTGCCTGCATTTCTTGGTTCTTCTTTTGCATTTCTGGGCGGTTATTTCGCCATTGCACCAATGCTGGATGGTAAACCGAATAAAGAGCTGCTTCCGTATGCCTGCTTTGGTGTAGCATGCGCGGGACTGTTATATCTGTTGCTGGCACTGCTCATTAAGGTGTTTGGAACAAAGAAAGTGATGCGGTTTTTCCCGCCGATTGTGACAGGTCCGATTATTATCGCCATCGGTCTTACCCTTTCCCAGTCTGCAGTTGTAAACTGTTCGGATGACTGGCTGATTGCCATTGTTGCCATTGCACTTGTTATTATCTGTAATATCTGGGGCAAGGGCATGGTAAAGATTGTTCCGATTATTATCGGTGTCATCGGTTCCTATCTGCTTGCGGCGGTAATGGGAAGAGTAGACTTTACTGCTGTTGCCGAAGCCGACTGGATTGGACTTCCGATTCACTGGAATGAAACGGTATTTCCGGTTCTGGCACATGGAGATGCCTCTTTACTTATTACTTCCGTAATTACAATTATGCCGATTGCGCTTGCGACGATGGTTGAGCATATCGGTGATATTTCTGCCATTTCTTCCACGGTAGGACGCAACTACTTCAAGGATCCGGGTCTGCACAGGACACTGCTCGGCGACGGTCTTGCCACGATTCTTGCATCGTTGTTCGGTGCTCCTGCCAATACGACCTACGGCGAAAACACCGGTGTGCTTTCACTCACGAAGGTATATGATCCGTTTGTAATTCGGGTGGCAGCAGTATTTGCCATTCTGTTTTCCTTCTCCCCGAAGTTTGCGGCAATCATCGGCTGCATGCCGACAGCAACCTGCGGAGGTGTATCGCTTGTGCTGTACGGTATGATTTCCGCTGTCGGTGTCCGCAACATCGTAGAGACAAAGGTAGATTTTGCAAAGAGCCGTAACGTCATTATTGCTGCATTGATTCTGGTGCTTTCCATCGGTATCAAGTACAGCAATGCGGCAGGCGCCATTTCCTTTACGCTCGGCAGCCTGACCATCAGCTTATCCGGTCTTGCCATCGGCGCACTGGTCGGCATTCTTTTAAATGCCATTCTGCCAGGCAAGGACTATAAGTTTGATGAGGATGTACCTTCGGATACCGGCGTAGACTTTGCAGTTAAGGGAGAATAAAACGAAATACAACTTAAAATGCAGATAGTAACTGCAGGCAACAACTACCGGAGTTGCCTGCAGTTTTTCTGTTCCTCCCCTTTGCATGTGGAATAAATTACAAGTATGTGGCAAGAATGTTAAAGAAATATGACAGAAAAACTGCTTCATATTCTGCCAGAATTATGTTATACTTAAATAATGAGATAGTGTATCAGAGCCAGTCTTGAATTTTTACAGGGAGGCATGCAGATGGTAAACAACAGAAAAGTAAGGCTGATGACCAAGCTTGCAATATATGAAAAAAAAGAAGGAAAAGAAGACATTAAGCTGAGTAAATACTTCAGACGCGATTATGTGCGATTGCATCTGATTTATAATATCATTGCAGTAACGATAGGATACCTGCTTGTGCTGGCATTAATCTGCGCCTATCAGATGGAGTATCTGATTAAAGAAGCGGTCCGGCTCGACTACATCGGTATCGGAAAAATCATTCTCGGTATTTATATCATCATACTGACCGTTTATATTATGGCTTCGCTGGTCGGCTATTCGCTTTATTATGACCGTTCCAGAAAAAAGCTTGCAAAGTACTTCCGTATGCTTCGGCGCTTAAGAAGCATTTATCAGGAAGAAGACGGAGAAGAAGTCAGGGAGGAAGAATAATCTATGGACATTATCACAAAAATACTGGAGTTCCGTGGAGCGGCACGACGTTTTTTTCAGAAATATCAGTTGGTGATTGAACCGGTATTTCGCTTTGTCATGGCGTATATTGCGTTTCACACGATTAATAACAGCCTGCACTACAATGCACGGCTGGCAAGTCCGGTCATTGAGCTTGGGCTGGCGCTGTTCGGAGCATTTCTTCCGCCGGTGATTCTGATCCTTTTTTGCGGAGTGCTGGCGATTGCTCAGGTATACTGCGCATCACCGATTCTGGCAGCGCTTGTGGTTGTCATTTTTGCGGTGCTGTACTGTTTTATTGCAAGATTTTCCGGAAAGTACGGGTATGCGGTTGTGGCAATTCCGATTCTGTTCCCGTTTCATATCCCGTATCTGATTCCGCTCTTATTAGGTATGATTGCAACGCCGATGGCAGTCTTCCCGACCGTATGCGGCGTCATTGTTTACTATGTGTTTAAGGTGATTAAAGAGGCGGCGCTCAGGCAGGACATCACAAGTCTGGATGCAACGCTTGCCCTTTATATCGATGTTGTGGACAGTCTGGCAGGTCACAAGGAGATGTTTGTGACGGCGGCTATTTTTGCCGTGATCATTATTGTAATGTGTCTGCTCAGAAAACTCCGCTTTGAGTTTGTATTTGAAATTACGATTGCCATCGGTGCAGTAGTCTGCATTATCGGTTTTCTTCTTGCCGATTTACAGCTTGACATTGGCGGGGAGATTGGTACAATGATTTTAGGAACCGTAGGTTCCATGCTGCTTGTTTATATCGCACAGTTCTTCCGGATGGTGCTTGACTATACCTCGGTGGAGCATGTTCAGTTTGAGGACGACGACTATTACTACTACGTCAAGGCAGTGCCGAAAATTGATGTGGCTATGCCGCAGCGAAATATTACCCGCTTTGGCAGACAGGATGAAACGGAGGAGGCTGCAGCGGAAGAGGAGTTTCCTTTTGAAGAAGAGGATGAACAGCAACAGTAAGAGAATTTTGAATGAGGAACGGATGCGTTATGGATAACATCAGACTGGTATTGGAAAAGATTATGACATGGATGCGGCTGCCGGAAATGAAGCCAATGGATTTTGTCGAAATTCTGTTGATTGCGGCACTGTTTTATGCTGTAATTAAATGGATTAAGACAACCCGTGCATGGGTCATTGTAAAGGGACTGGCTGTACTGCTTGGATTCTGGGCAATAGCTACCATTCTGAACTTTGATGTTATCCTGTGGATTTTTATGAATACCATCGGTGTCGGAATTACAGCGGTGATTATTCTGTTCCAGCCGGAGCTGCGAAAGGTACTGGAGCAGCTCGGTCAGAGAAAAATCGTATCATTAAACGTGTTCGGAGATAATAAGGATAAGAATGAAAAGTTTTCCGAGGGAACGCTAAATGAGCTGGTGAGGGGAACCTTTGAACTTGCAAAGACAAAGACGGGTGCGCTGATTGTGCTGGAGCAGGAGGTGCCGTTAGACGAGTATTCGGGTACCGGTATTCCAATCGACGGCATTTTGACAAGCCAGCTTTTAATCAATATTTTTGAGCATAATACTCCGCTTCATGACGGCGCGGTTATTGTGCGGGGAAACCGTATTGTTTCAGCAACCTGTTACCTGCCCCTGTCGGATAATATGCGTCTCAGCAAAGACCTGGGAACAAGACATCGTGCAGGTGTCGGCATCAGCGAGGCAACGGACAGCTTTACCATTATTGTTTCGGAGGAAACCGGAAAGGTGTCCATCGCAAGAGGCGGAAGCCTGATTTATAATGTGGATGTAGATTTTCTGCGGTCTAAGCTGTCAGAAATTCAAAAGCGCAAAGAACCGGAAGTAAAAAAGGTACTGTCTATGCGCCGGACAAAAAGCGGGCGGAGTAGCAGTAAATCGGAATAACAGAGTCTGAGCTTTGGCACAGGAGGAACATATGAAAGAAAGACTGACAAGAAACATCGGATTGAAACTGCTGTCGCTGGTGATGGCTTTTCTGCTGTGGGTTGTTGTCATAAATTCACAGGATCCGTTAGATACGGCAAAATTTGAAGATATTCCGGTTACTATTTTAAACGAAGGGGCGCTGGCGGCAAAGGACAAAATCCCGGAGGTAGTAGAAGGGGATACCATTACCGTGGTGGTAGAGGCAAGACGTTCCATTATCGATAAACTGACGGAGGAAGATATTGTGGCGACAGCCGACTTTGAAAAAGTGTCCGTGACCGATGCAGTCCCGATTGAGGTATCCGTCAAGGGATATACGGAGCGGGAGGTGGAAATTGTCCGTGGGTTCAATCAGGTCATGAAGCTTCGATTAGAGGACATGGCGACGAGGGACTTTCGCGTAAAAATTGCTACAACGGGCACGCCGGCAGAAGGCTATGTGGTCGGTGATATGGTATCCAGTCCGAATATGATTACCGTAACCGGTTCTAAAACACAGATCAGTAAAATAAAAGAGGTTGTGCTTTCCGTGGATGTGGAAGGAATTTCGACGGAGATGCGCACAACAGCGGACCTTTTTGTGTATGACATGAACGGGGATGAAATCGGTTCCTCAAAGATTTCTCTCAGTGCAGATACAGCAAGCGTTACGATACCGGTACTGAAGACGAGAACCGTCGGAATCAGGGTGTATACGGCAGGAACGGAGGAAGAAGGCTATGAGGTTACCAGTGTTTCCTATCAGCCGGAAACCATATTGATAGCAGGTACGGAAGAAGATTTACAGAAGCTTGGCTATCTATTAAATGCATATTGTGATATTACCGGAAAGACAGGTACCGTAGAAGAAAATATTGATCTGTCCACTTTGTGGGACAGCTCCCTGCACAGCCTGCGACTTGTTGAGGAGGAAACACTGGCAGTTACGATTCAGGTAACGGAATACGAAGAAAAGGAGTTAGAGCTTCCAAAGGAGGAAATCGAGCTTCGCGGTATACCGGAAGGAATGGAGGTTTCCATAGATTCTGTTTCTTCCTCTGTGCTCCGCCTGAAAGGTAAAAAGGCAAGGCTGACCTTGACAACCATTGCAAGGCTGGCCCCTTACATAGATGTAAGCTCCTGTACGGAGGCGGGTGTTTATACACTTTTACTGGAGACAACGGAGATTGGCGGTCTGAATATTGTCAATGAAGTATATGTTACAGTGCAGGTTACGGAGCAAGAAACAGGGGAGCCGTTATCGGCAGGAGAAGTAAATGAATAGAAAGGACGAGGAACCATGTTGAACTATAAGCGTTATCAGAGAGTACCGGTAGTATCTCTGCCGGACAGACAATGGCCAAACAGAGAAATTGAAAAAGCACCAATCTGGTGCAGTGTTGACTTGCGTGACGGGAATCAGGCACTTGTGGAACCGATGGTAGTCGAAGAAAAGATGGAATTTTTCAAACTTCTTGTAAAGCTTGGATTTAAGGAAATTGAAATCGGCTTTCCGTCCGCTTCACAGATTGAATATGATTTTCTGCGTCAGCTGGTAGAACGTAAAATGATTCCGGACGATGTCACGGTACAGGTGCTTGTTCAGTGCAGAGAGCATTTAATTAAGCGTACCTTTGAGGCACTTGAAGGAGTAAAACGTGCCATTGTTCACATTTACAATTCCACCTCTACCCTGCAGAGAGATGTCGTATTCCGTGCAAGTAAGGAAGAGGTAAAGCAGATTGCCATTGAGGGAACCAAACTGGTACAGGAATATGCGAAGGATTTCCCGGGTGAAATTATATTGGAGTATTCACCGGAGAGTTTTACCGGAACGGAGCTTGACTATGCGCTCGAGGTCTGCACTGCGGTACAGGACATCTGGCAGCCGACACCGGAAAAGAAAATTATTTTTAATCTTCCGGCGACGGTGGAAATGAACACTCCGAATGTCTACGCAGACCAGATTGAATGGATGAATCGAAATTTTAAGAACAGAGACAGTATTATTTTAAGCGTACATCCACATAATGATCGTGGAACCGGTGTTGCGATTACCGAGCTTGCCCTGCTTGCAGGTGCAGACCGTGTGGAGGGAACGCTGTTTGGAAACGGAGAGCGTACCGGCAATGTGGACATTTTAACGATTGCCTACAATATGTTTTCACAGGGCATCAATCCGGAGCTTGAAATCGAAAATGTGGCAGAAATTGCTGAAGTCTATGAACGCTGTACAAAGATGCCGATTCCGGCAAGACATCCTTATGCCGGAAAGCTTGTATTTACTGCATTTTCCGGCTCTCATCAGGATGCCATCAATAAGGGTGTGCAGGCAATGAAGGAACGAAACAGCCAGATTTGGCAGGTTCCGTATCTCCCGATTGACCCGTCGGATATCGGTCGTGTTTATGAGCCGATTGTCCGCATCAACAGTCAGTCCGGTAAGGGCGGTGTTGCATTTATCATGGATACCTATTACGGCTTCAAGCTTCCGAAGGGAATGCATAAGGAATTTGCCGATATCATTCAGAAAATCGCAGAGGCGCAGGGAGAAGTGGCACCGGAGCAGATTATGTCCGAATTCCGGAGGGCATATCTGGATAAGAAGGAACCGTTACATTTTAAGCGCATCAGTGTAGAGGAAAAGCATACGGAAGCGGATGAACTGGAAACGCAGATAGAGCTTATTTATACCGAAAACGGTACGGAAAAGAAGTTATCTGCAGCCGGAAACGGGCCGATTGATGCAGTACTTTGCGGTCTGCGCAGGGAAACGGCGCATACGTATAAGGTACTCGACTATACCGAGCATTCGCTTGGTCTGGGTGAAAATGCACAGGCTGCTGCCTACATCCAGATGTTAGATACGGAAACCGGTATGACAACGTTTGGTGTGGGAATCAGCTCGAATATTACACGCGCATCGATTCGCGGTGTTTTCAGTGCAATTAACCGTTTGCAGGAAAAGTAAAATGAAAAAGTTATTTCGAACCTTTCAAAAGTACAGATATCTTCTGTATCAGCTTGTAAAAAAGGACATTAAGCTAAAGTACCGCAGCTCGTATCTCGGTGTGCTCTGGACCTTACTGGAGCCGCTGCTTACGATGATGGTGCTGACGGTCGTGTTTTCTACTTTGCTTGGAAAAGGAACGGCAGATTTCCCGGTTTATATTTTAACGGGACGTCTGCTGTATTCCTTCTTTTCCAATTCTACCAAGGCGGCGTTAAAATCCGTCCGAGGCAACGCAGGTATGATAAAAAAAGTATATGTGCCAAAGTACATGTATCCGTGTGCCAGTGTCATTTCGGGATACGTGATGTTTTTGATTTCGCTGCTTGTACTGTTTTTTGTGGCAGCAGTCAGGGGAGTAAAGCCAACCTGGCATCTTGTGGAGGCTCTGATTCCGCTTGGAATTGTTTTTGTGATGACACTTGGCGTCGGACTGATCTTATCCACAGTTGCAGTATTTTTCCGTGACATGGAGTATTTATGGGGAGTTGCACTGATGCTTCTGATGTATGCATGTGCCATTTTCTATCGTGCGGAGGATGTCATCAGTGCATCCAACCGCTGGATTTTTACGTTCAATCCGCTTTATGCAGTTATTGAGAATTTCCGGAATGCCGTATTCGGACAGCCGATGAATATGACGGCAACGCTGTATTCGCTGGCGTTTTCAGTTGTGACATTTTTTATCGGCGTGTTTGTATTTTACAAAAATCAGGATAAGTTTATCCTGCATCTTTAGGAAGGAAACGAAGTTGTTATGTCAAATACTGTATTGACCGTAGAGAATGTCAGTGTGAAGTACCGTCTCACGGAACAAAAGGTAGACGATTTAAAGGACTATCTGATAAAGCTTCTGAAACGCGAACTGCGTTACAAGGAGTTTCTGGCACTGAAGAATGTGTCATTTTCTCTGGAGCGCGGAGACCGCCTGGCGATTCTCGGCTTAAACGGTGCCGGAAAATCAACATTGTTAAAGGTAATTGCCGGAGTGTTAAAGGCCTCCGAAGGAAGAGTAGTAAAGCATGGTACGGTAGTTCCGCTCTTAGAGCTTGGCGCGGGCTTTGACGCACAGTATACGGGCGCCGAGAATATCTATTTTTATGGTTCCATGCTTGGTTATTCCAAAGAATTTTTGAAGAATAAGTACGATGAAATTGTGGCATTTGCAGAGCTGGGAGAGTTCATCAATGTTCCGGTGAAAAATTATTCTTCGGGTATGCGGGCAAGACTCGGTTTTTCCATTGCAACAATAGTAGAACCGGATATTCTGATTTTAGATGAGGTACTTTCTGTCGGAGATGCCAAATTTCGAAAAAAGAGCGAGCAGAAGATTATGGAGATATTCGATAAAGGAACGACCGTTCTCTTTGTCTCTCATAATGAGTCACAGGTCAAAGCATTGTGCTCGAAGGCAATTTTACTTGACCACGGACAACTGATTGCGAAGGGCAGCGTGGATGAGGTACTGCCAATCTATAAAGAAATGACAAAGTAAAAAAAGAAAGAAACAGGAAATCAGAAAGCGGGACTGCTGCATAAGATTACTTCTGCAACAGTCCCGCCTCTTTGTTCTATTGGAGTTCTCTGTTCAGGAAAGAGATTACTTCAGGTTCGGGTTTTTCATTAAGGTAACGGAGAGAGTAATTTCTTCAAACTTTCCGTTTACATTTCTCTGTACGATAAGCTCCAGTGTAGTGCCGTAACGGTAGGAAGTAACAGCGGATTTTAACTGCTCTGCGGTGATGACCTGTACACCGTTGATGCTTGTAATAATGTCACCGATATATAAGCCTGCAGCTTCAGCAGCACTGTTCTCCAATACTCTGGAAACATAGACGCCGGTCGGCCAGCCATAGAAGGAGGCAATCTCATCTGTTACCGTCTTAGGCTCTATGCCAAGATAGCCCTGTTCCTCTTCGGTTAAGGTTTCACGATTCATAAGTTCGTTTAAAATCGGGATGGCACGGGAAATCGGAATGGCAAAGCACATGCCCTCCACACTGGTATCTGCGTACTTCACGGAGTTGATGCCGATTACTTCGCCCTTTGTATTCAGAAGAGGACCGCCGCTGTTGCCGCCGTTGATGGCTGCATCGGTCTGCAGAAGTACCATGGTGTTGCCGTCAACGGTTACTTCACGATCCTTTGCACTGATGTAACCGACGGTTACGGACTGTCCGTAGCCGAGCGCATTACCGATGGCAATTGCCATTTCACCAACCTTGACCTCATCTGAGTTGCCAAGAGTCGCAATTCGGATTTTCGACATGGTTTCATCGGCAATCGTAGAGAGCGGTACAGCAATGATAGCAAGGTCTGCAATGGAATCCGTACCCTTTACGGTAGCCTCCAGAGTGGTATCATCGGCAAAGGTAACCTCAATTTTTGTGGCATCACTGATGACATGATTGTTGGTTGCGATTAAAAGCTCGGTGTCGTTAATGCCGACAATGAAACCGGAGCCGCTGCCCTGAGATTCCTTCTGATAATACTGACCGAAGTAGTAATAATTTTTGGTGAAGGTGCTTTTTACGGCAACGGTGGCAGCCATATTTTCTTCTACTACCTGAACTACAATGCTGTCACCGGTGTCCTCTGCCACGTTGTTGTGCTCGGTGGTTGCAATGGTAAGATTGGTGATGCCGGAGTCAGACAGGTAGGAGCCGTTCGCAGTTCCGTTTTCAGCGGACTGATTGATTACAATAGACTCGTCTGTACCAAGCAGTTCATCTGCCAGATAGTTGACACCGAAAAATGCAGCGCCGGCAATTACGCCAAAGCAGGCTGCGGCAGCAAGAAAACGGGCTGCCTTCAAAAAAGGATTCTTTTTCTTCGGAGCAGGATAGGTCTGTGCCGAAGCTCCATAGTTACTCTGGGAGTAGCTGCCGGTGTTGTCCGAGTAGTCACCGTAGCTGTAACTGCCGTAATTGTAGGAGCGGTAAGCGTCATCACGGTTGTAAGTATCCTCGTAAGTGTTGGTATTGCCTGTTGCAGAAGAGGAATCGGTATCCTCTCTCATTTCGCCGTTTTCGTATTTATAGCGGTAGATATTGTTGTTGTTTTCGTCCATAATTTTTTTCTCCTTTCGTGTTCCGGAATGTCTTTATCGTATCAGTCATTTGTGTTTAGAATGTGAAGAAAATCTGTTTTTTTCGTTAAAAAGCTTGTTGCAGGGGACATACTTATGCTACAATCACTATAACATTAAGAATAAAGGATCTCAGACAGTTTATGATAAAGAACCATCAAAAAAACCTAAACCGATTACATGTAATTATTGATATGCTCATTGTGGCAGCCTCGTATGCACTTGCTTATCCGCTGCGTTTCGGATTCCTTTCGCATTTTGAACTGTTTAAGGTAGAAGGGGCATATTTGTCGTTTGAGCAATATATGGAATATCTGTGGCTGATTCTGCCGGGATATTTTCTTATCTATGCGGCGAGCGGACTGTACCGTTCGCAGCGTGACAAGGGCAGCCTGTTTACCGTTTTTAATATTACGAAGGCAAATGCTTTTGGCTTCCTCTATATTCTTGCCATTTTGTTCTGGTTAAAGGAAGTCAATGTTTCCCGTAAATTTCTCGGAGTGTTTGTTGTACTCAACTTTACGGCAGATATTGTATTCCGGGTTCTGCTGCGGCGGATTTTACGAAGCATCCGCACCAGAGGCTTTAACTTAAAGCATGTGCTGATTGTCGGTTACAGCAGGACGGCAGAGGGCTATATCGACCGCCTGCTTGCAAACCCGCACTGGGGCTACCACGTAAAAGGAATCTTAGATGATTCCATGGAAACGGGCACAAAGTATAAAGGAATTCCGGTCATCGGAACGCTTGGCAAGCTTCCGGAATATCTGGAAACAATGACATTGGACGAGATTGTTATTACAATGAAAATCGAGGACTACGCAAACCTTGGAGAAATTGTGAGTATCTGTGAGAAGTCCGGCGTGCATACAAAGTTTGTGCCGGATTATCAGAATGTCATACCTACAATTCCTTATATGGAGGATTTGGACGGCCTTCCGGTCATTCATATCCGCAAGGTGCCGCTTGCCAGCCTGCCAAACCGTATCATGAAGAGAGCAATGGATCTGGTTCTCGGAACACTTGCACTGCTTATCGCGGTGATTCCGATGGGCATTGTGGCGCTGCTCATTAAGCTTACTTCCCCCGGTCCTGTATTTTACGCACAAAAGAGGGTCGGACTTCACAACAGGGAATTTATGATGTATAAGTTCCGTTCCATGGAAGTGCAGGCGGAGGCAGCAGAAAAAACGGCATGGACCACCTTCCGCGACCCAAGAGTTACCCCAATCGGAAAGTTTATCCGAAAGACAAGCATTGACGAGCTGCCGCAGCTCTGGAATGTGTTGAAGGGTGACATGAGCCTTGTAGGGCCGAGACCGGAACGACCGTTTTATGTGGAAAAGTTCAAGGAAGAAATTCCGCGTTACATGATAAAGCATCAGGTTCGGCCGGGAATGACCGGCTGGGCACAGGTCAACGGTTACCGTGGCGATACTTCCATTCGTAAGCGTATCGACTACGATTTGTACTATATTGAGAACTGGAATCCGGGCTTTGATATTCTGATTCTGTTTTTAACGGTATTTAAAGGATTTATCAACAAAAACGCATATTAATGCCGGAATGGCAGTAAAAAAGATTGGATAATGGAGAAAGGACAACAAGGATGAGTGACGAAACAAATAAAAGCAACGAAAAAGAAGACGGATATGAAAGCATCTGCTATATATGCCGCAGACCGGAGAGCAAGGCGGGAAAGATGATGCATCTGCCGAACAATATTTCTATTTGTGCGGAATGTATGCAGAAGACCTTTGACTCGATGAACAACGGCACGATGCCGGGAATGGGTGGCATGCCGGGCTTTGATTTTATGAGTTTTTCACCGTTTATGTTCGGAGGAAATGATATTCCGCAAAGCCAGAAGGTGAAGAAAAAGCAGCCAAAGGAGAAAAAACAGGAAGAGGTGCCGGAGGGGCTGCTTGATATCCGGCGCTTAAAGGCGCCTCACAGAATAAAGGCCGAGCTGGATGAGTATGTCATCGGACAGGAGCACGCAAAGAAGGTTATGTCGGTGGCGGTCTATAACCACTATAAGAGGGTTTATGATACGACCGGTGACGGTTTGGAGTTAGAAAAATCCAACATGCTGATGCTCGGACCGACCGGCAGCGGAAAAACCTATATGGTAAAGACACTTGCAAAGCTTTTAAACGTACCGCTTGCCATTACGGATGCAACCTCACTTACCGAAGCCGGCTACATCGGCGATGATGTGGAAAGTGTGCTTTCTAAGCTGCTTGCAGCCGCCGATAATGATGTGGAGCGTGCCGAAAAGGGGATTGTATTTATTGACGAAATTGACAAAATTGCAAAAAAGCGAAACACAAACAGCCGCGATGTAAGCGGAGAATCGGTACAGCAGGGACTGTTAAAGTTGTTGGAGGGAGCCGAGGTGGAGGTGCCGGTCGGCGCTACGAGTAAAAACGCCATGGTACCGATGACAACGATTGACACAAAAAATATTCTGTTTATCTGCGGCGGCGCGTTCCCGGAGCTGGAAAGCATCATCAAACGCCGTTTAAATAAGACTGCCGGTATCGGCTTCGCAGGCGAATTAAAGGATAAGTATGATGATGACAAAACGCTGTTTTGCAAGGTAACCGTAGAGGATTTAAGGGAATACGGCATGATTCCGGAATTTCTGGGACGTCTGCCGGTAGTGTTTTCACTGGAACCGTTAAACAAGGAAATGCTCATACAGGTGCTTCAGGAGCCGAAGAACGCAATTTTAAAGCAGTATAAGAAGCTGCTTGCCATGGATGAGGTGGAACTGGACTTTGATGAAGGTGCGCTGGAGGCAATTGCGGAAAAGGCACTCGAGAAGGATACCGGAGCAAGAGCGCTTCGTGCCATAATCGAGGAGCTGATGTTGGATATTATGTATGAAATTCCGAAGGATGATGCCATCGGCCGCGTAACAATTACGAAGGATTACATTTCCGGAAAGGGTGTTCCGAGAATCGACATGCGTACATCCGGAACTCCGGTTCCGTTGCTTGCAAATCACGAATAGAAAGAGAAACGGTTTCATATCCTGTAGGGAAAGCAACCTGAAGGAGCCGGAAGATGCCGGACAGAGAGACATGCAGGGAAGCAGTGGTTTCCAACGACTATAAGGATTTTATCTTTGGCTATTATGACCGTAGAGAAATTTTAGAGAACTCCAGAATTAACTGTTATCAGATTGTAAACAGAAATTATGCCGTTGTCCACTATTATGACCCGAACCTTGTGCTGGGCGAAGGAGCGGAGTATTATTACGCGCAGATTCCGAAAGCATACGGACTTTTACAGCAGGAAAACTTAGAGGAAATCGGTGTAAGCCGGCTTCGCCGTCTGAATGGCTTTGATTATTACGGACAGGGTGTCTTACTTGGTTTTGTAGACACCGGAATAGATTACACGCACCCGGCGTTCCTTCGTGCAGACGGAACAAGCCGGGTGATTTCTATTTGGGACCAGAATGACCAGACGGGCAGCCCGCCGGCTGATTTTATATACGGCACGGAGTTTGATGAAGCGGCAATCGCGGCAGAAGAAGCGCCGAAGGATGAAATCGGACACGGCACCGCTCTTGCGGGAATTGCGGGCGGAAAGCCGGATGCGGCAGGAAATTTTTACGGAGTGGCATCGCAGGCGGAGATTGCAGTGGTAAAGTTAAAACCAATCAAGCCGTATCTGAGAGAATATTATTTTATTCCGGAGGATACGCCGGCCTACAGCGAAACAGACCTCATGCTGGGCGTGCGCTATCTGGTAGAGCTGGCGCGCAGAAGAAACCAGCCGCTGGTGGTCTGCATCGGTCTTGGAACGACTTCCGGAAATCATACCGGAAGTCTGCCATTTTCCAGATACCTGTCCAGCCTTTCCTATGATTTGGATTTATGCCTTGTGCTTGCCGCAGGAAACGAAGGAAATGCAAGACATCATTTTTCGGGACAAGTGAGCAGGGAACGTAAAGAGGTGGAGCTTCAGGTAGGAAGGGAGCCGGAGGGCTTTACGCTGGAGCTTTGGGCTTCCCCGATTTCCAATATACGCATCGGAATTGTTTCACCCTCCGGGGAGCGGGTAGAGCTTCCCAATTTAATAAAGTATACACAAAGGTACAGCTTTATTTTTGACAGAACGACCGTATTTGTGGAATACGAACGCCAGGAGAGGAGCAGCAACGCGAGGCTTGTGCTGTTCCGTTTTGCACACCCTTCCTCCGGTATCTGGAGGATTCTGATTGACGGAAGTGAGGAGCTGCTCGGTGAGT
The DNA here is from genome assembly GCA_051880375.1 of Lachnospiraceae bacterium. Classification (GTDB taxonomy): domain Bacteria; phylum Bacillota; class Clostridia; order Lachnospirales; family Lachnospiraceae; genus SIG299. The sequence goes on along the minus strand of JBJENV010000022.1, from coordinate 11,991 downwards.
ACAATCTGTGGCTTCCGTTAACCGGGTTTGTGGATGAGAACACTTATTTTCTGGAGCCGGACCCTTATGTGACAATCTGCGAGCCGGGAAATGCACCGCTCCCGATTGCGCTGACCGGCTACAATGCAAGAAACGGCGGCTTTTACACGGAGTCAAGCAGAGGCTTTTCCGGGGATGGTCAGATTCGGCCGACGATTGCGGCTCCCGCAGTGAATATTACCGTACCGCAGGCAGGAGGCTATACGGTAAAGAGCGGAACGAGTCTTGCAGCGGCGTATACTTCGGGCTGTGCGGCAGTGTTTTTTGAGTATATTCTGGAATACCGAAGACGGAATACAGATGCAACGGAACTCAGTTCGGAAGAGGTACGGACAGAGAATCTGTCCTTGGATACGGTGCTGATGCGGGATCTGTTTGCAAACGGAGCCAGACGGGAGGAAAACATGGTATATCCGAACAGAGAGTGGGGATATGGGAAGCTTGATTTGTACGGAATGTTTTTAAGACTGCAAAATTAACGCATCTTGGATTTGACAACCGGAAACAGGTATACTAAAATCAGCATATAGAATTAATCGGGATGACATCCCTGAAATACAAAAGAAGCAGGAGAAGGAAACTATGAGTACATCAAAGCTTTGGTCCATGATATGTGGAATGGAACGTGCAAGAAGAGGTGCGGACGGAGAGGAAATGACGTATCAGTACCTTGGAAAGGTAGTAAAGGAGTTGGATGCAGCCATCTCCTATACCGCAAACGGCGGCAGAGGTCTTTTTCAGCCGCCGAAGGATGGCAGCGAGGAGCGGCTGAAGGACTATAAACGACTTGGAGAAGAAAGAAAGCACCCGAAGTACGCCTGCCAGACCGGACGGATTCGCGTAAGCGTAACCGAAGACGGAGCAGCCCCTTTGATTGCGGAAATCAAGCTGTTTCCGATGGGTGAGGCGGAGACGGAGGAAGAGTTTTCCTTTGCCAACGGGAATCCGGACTTCTTCCGCCGTTTCAGTGAAGAAAACGGTGAATTTTCGATGGAGCTTCCGGCAGGACGCTACTATATGATGGTCTCCAAAGGCTCGGAGTATGAAATTAAGAGAAGTGTGGTAAATGTGCCTGTGGAAGGTACGGCGGAGGTTACCGTCAGACTGCATCGTTTTATCAATTTGAACAATGAGGGATGGTATGTGGGTGATCTGCATCACCACAGTGTTTATTCCAGTCCGCTGTATCCGCCGCAGGGAACCGATTACGTTTACGATACTCCAAGGACGGTTGCCATGTCGATGCAGGCGGCGGGACTTACCTTCGGCGCCCTGTCCGACCACCACAATGTGTTTAACCACAGGGAGTGGGAAAAGCTTGAAACGCCGGACTTCCTGCCGATTCTGTCAAAGGAAATTTCCACGACCAACGGGCATGTGCTTGCACTGAATGTGGATGAGGATATGATTTACCGAATCCCTTCGGAAGAGGAACGCACGGATGAATACTTAAGAAACGAGTTTATCCGTCTGACCGGAGAAATCAGGTCGCTCGGCGGGCATCCGCAGTTAAATCATCCGCGTGACATGCAGAAGTCGATTTCCTTCAATCCGGCATACACAGACATCATCGACATTTTTGATACGATAGAAATCTGGAACGGCTCTCATCCGATGGAGGAGGAAACGACAAATTACGAGGCATTCAGGCTTTGGCTGTCACTTCTGGAGGATGACCGTTTTCTTGCGGCTACGACCGGAAGCGATACCCATGAGGTCAGTCTGGAATTCTGGATGGACTCGTTCTGCTATCTGTTAAGCATGTACCGGGAGGTAAAAAAGGCATACGGCGGACTGAGTGAGGAGTTAAAGAAAAAAGCGGACTATTTCTTTGCTATGACAGAGCCTCAGTTAGATAAGCTTCAGGCATGGGAAAAGCTGAATCTGACGAGCGGCTGTGTCAGAACGTATGTGAAGGCAGAGGAGCGTACACCGAAGAACCTGCTGGCGCATTTAAAGAAGGGAAACAGCTTTGTTACAAACGGTCCTGTTCTGATAGCGGAAATTAACGGAAAGCAGATGGGCGAGACAGCCCCGTTTGCGGTAGATGCAAAGGAAATTACGGCAAAGCTGACCATTTTAGCAAACCGTCCGCTTACAAAGCTTACGGTATGGCAGAACGGGGGAAGAAAGGAAGAACTTCCGCTTCCTTCGGTAGAGGCAGAAAACGGCTGCTACGATTACAGCGGTGAGGTGCGTATTTCTGCGGCAGGTGCAAAATGGGTGTTCTTCCAGGTAAAGGACGACTACACCAATCAGGCGATGACCAATCCGATTTTTCTTGTGGCGGAATAGAGAGAAAGGGAATGCATGGGAAAGAAGACAGGAAAGGTGCTTTTAAGAGGGCTGTTTCAGCTTCTTCCGAAAAAGCAGATTTATATTGAAGGAAACGCAAGCAACGAGGCTGAACCACCGGCGGAAATTCTGGAGGGAGAGGTAAAGCCGGTGAAGACTTACTTTGATGCGGACTGCCCGTATGAAATCGTAGAGCGTGAAATTTCACCGGCAAGGCTTTCCTGCCCAAACTGTGGGGCAACCGTGCTCTACGGAATGGATTACTGCAACCGCTGCGGAGAAAAACAGCCAAAATAAGCAGAAAAGGCAAGCAGCTTAAGGAGAGAATGAGAGGGCGGTTTTGAACGCCCCGATAGGGAATGGAGGACAGCATGGGAAACTTTAGAGAAAATCTTCGCGAGGTATCACCGTATGTACCGGGTGAGCAGCCGAACGAAATCGACATGGTGAAGTTAAATACAAACGAGAACCCGTATCCGCCGGCACCGGGCGTAGAGAAAGTACTTCGGGAGCTTTCTGCCGAGAAGCTCCGCTTGTATCCGAAGCCGGATGCAAAGGAGCTGGCAGAAGCACTCGCTTTGGAGTACGGTGTGGCAAAGGAACAGATTTTTATCGGTGTCGGTTCGGATGATGTACTCGGTATGGCGTTCCTGACGTGCTTTGCGGGTGCAGCACGCAAAAATCAACCGATTCTGTTCCCGGACATTACGTATTCGTTTTATCCTGTCTGGGCGGAGCTGTTCGGTATTCCGTACCGGCGACCGGCACTGGACGAAAACTTCCGTATCCGTAAGGAGGATTACTTTGTGCCGAACGGAGGTATTGTGCTTGCTAATCCGAACGCGCCGACCTCAATCGCGGAGGAGGTGTCTGTCATTGAGGAGATTGTGCGCCGGAATCAGGATTCTGTTGTTATTGTGGATGAGGCGTATGTGGATTTCGGAGCAGAGAGTGCGCTGCCGCTTGTGGAGAAATACGACAATCTTTTGGTGGTACAGACCTTTTCCAAATCCCGCTCCATGGCGGGAATGCGTATCGGCTTCGCGTTTGGCAGCAGAACACTGATTGATGCAATGCAGGCGGTACGAAATTCCTATAATTCGTATCCGATGAACCTGCCGTCTATTTTATGCGGTGCGGCGGCACTGAAAGATAAGGCATACTTTGAGCAGACGAAAGCGGCTATTATGAAAACAAGGCAGGCTGCTGCCTGCCGGCTTACGGAGCTTGGGTTTACGGTACTTCCGTCCAAAACCAATTTTCTGTTTGCGTCACATCGGACAGTTCCTGCGGAAGAACTGTTCACTATGCTTAGGGAACGGCATATTTATGTCCGTTACTTTAAGCAGGAGCGGATTCAGAATTACTTAAGGATTACCGTCGGCACGGACGCCGAAATGGAGCGCCTGTTTGAGGTGCTTGCGGAGTATCTTCAGACGTTGAAAGGCACCGGGCAATAAAATGAACAGAAATTATCAAAAAGAGCTTGATAAACGAATCGAAGAGATTATAATAGGGGAGGATGTGCCGAGCCTGTTGCTGCACAGCTGTTGTGCGCCGTGCAGCAGCTATGTACTGGAGTATCTCTCTCCTTACTTTCGTATTACGGATTTTTATTATAATCCGAATATATCGCCTAAGAAAGAGTATGAAGAACGGAAGGAAGAACTGAAGCGTCTGCTTCTTGAGCTTCCTCTGAAAAATCCGGTTACCTTCCTGGAGGGAGCGTATGAGCCGGAGCGTTTTTTTCAGATGGCGAAGGGCTTAGAGGAACTGCCGGAAGGCGGGGAACGGTGCTTTCGGTGTTACGAGCTTCGCTTACGGGAAGCGGCTGTGATGGCCAAGAAGCTTGGCGCGGATTATTTCGCAACCACGCTTACCATCAGTCCGTTAAAAAACGCGCAGAAGCTAAATGACATCGGGGAGGCTCTGGCAGAGGAATACGGGGTACGGTATTTGGCCTCGGATTTTAAAAAGAAGAACGGCTACCGCCGCTCGGTAGAATTGTCCGCAGAATACGGATTATACCGGCAGAATTACTGCGGCTGTATATTTTCCAAAAGAGATGCAGAAAGGCATGGGAATCAGAATGACATTAAGTGACGGAACAGTGGGAAAAAGCTACCGCGTGAAGAAACTTGCTCTTCCGAAGCAACAGGAGATGCGTCTGGCGGCTCTCGGACTGACGGAGGGAACAAGCATTACGGTTTTAAACAAAAAGCTGCGTGGTGCAGTGATTTTTAATGTGAGAGGAACAAGACTTGCCGTCGGAAAACAGATTGCAGGTTCCATTCAGATAGCAGACGAAAGAAGTATTGCAGGCGAAAGTCTGTAAGGCAGGGAAAGGCAAGGGCAGGACAATGAAAGAGGAACTTCAGGTAGGTTTTGTCGGAAATCCGAATTGCGGAAAAACGACGTTGTTCAATGCGTATACCGGTGCCAGACTGAAGGTGGCAAACTGGCCGGGAGTAACAGTAGAAAAAAAGGAAGGTGCGATGCAGTATCATAACCACCGCTATAAGGTAGTGGATTTACCAGGCACCTATAGTCTGACCTCCTATACCATGGAAGAAAGGCTGACAAGAGAATATATTTTAAGCCCGGAGGTGGATGTCATCATTGACGTGGCAGACGCTTCGGCGTTAGAGAGAAATCTGTATCTGACGCTCCAGCTGATTGAGCTTGGAAAGCCGGTTATTTTAGCGCTGAACATGATGGATATTGTCGAGGAGCGGGGCATGGAAATCGACCTGCACCGTCTGCCGGAAATGCTTGGTATTCCGGTCATTCCGGTGTCAGCCAGAAAGCGTACCGGTCTTGATATCCTGATGCATGCGGTTGCCCACCACAGCGATAAGCCGAAGGACGCACTGGAGCATCAGCATCCGAAAAATGCAGAGGTACATAGTACGCATGCCCATAACCATCACGACGAATATACGGTGGTTTATTCGGATGAAATTGAGGATAAGATTGATGCACTGATAGAGCGGCTGCATGAGAAAAAGCTTCAGGTGCCGAATGAGCGCTGGTATGCCATCAAGCTTCTCGAAAAGGATGAGGAAGTGACAAAGCAGTGCGGTATTGATGTGAGTGACATCGTAACACGCAGCTATGAGAACGATATTATTAACCAGAAGTATGACTTTATTGAAGAAATCATTGAAGAATGTCTGGTCAACAAGGAAAAGAAGGCACAGATGACGGACCGTGTGGATAAGCTGCTGACGCATCCGGTGCTTGGCATTCCGATGTTCCTTGTGATTATGGCAGTTGTCTTTTTCTTAACTTTTACGGTCGGAGATTTCCTAAAGGGCTATCTGGAAATGGCGCTTGAATACTTCCAGACCGCGGTAACGGTAACGTTAACCTCCATCGGGACGAAACCGATGGTGATTTCTATGCTGGTGGACGGTGCAATTGCAGGTGTCGGCGGAATTCTGACGTTCCTCCCGAATGTGTTTATCCTGTTTTTAGCGCTGGCCTTTTTGGAAGACAGCGGCTATATGTCGCGTGTCGCATATGTTATGGATGATTTCATGGGTCACCTCGGACTGTCCGGCAGAGCTTTCATTCCGATGATTTTAGGTTTCGGGTGCAGCGTTCCGGCGGTCATGGCCTCCAGAGCGTTGGAGGATGAGCGTGACCGCAGACGTACCGTGTTGATTACTCCGTTTATGTCGTGCAGTGCAAGGCTTCCGATTTATGTGCTGTTCAGTGAGATGTTCTTTGGGGACAAGGCGATGATTGCGGCGTTTTCCATGTATCTGCTGGGTATGGTCGTGGGCATTGCGACTGCGGCGGTCATGAACTGTTTCGGTAAAAAGAAGCAGACCTATTCCCTGCTGATTGAACTGCCGGAGTATAAGCTTCCGAATGCGCGTACCGTATTTATTTATGTGAGCGAAAAGGTAAAGGATTACCTGACGAAGGCGGGCACGACGATTTTTATTGCATCATTGATTATCTGGTTTTTATTGAACTTCGGAACGACAGGTCTGGTGACCGACATGAGCGAAAGCTTCGGTGCGGCAATCGGCAAGGTGATTGCTCCGGTATTAGCTCCTGCGGGGCTTGGATTATGGCAGATTGCTCTGGCGCTGATTTCCGGTCTGGCAGCAAAGGAGGTTGTCGTTTCAAGCTGCTGCGTACTGTTCGGCATTGCTAATATCAATTCCGCTGCAGGTATGTCGGAGTTCGTTTCCGTACTTGCGGGCTATGGCTTCGGTGCGGCAAATGCTTATGCACTGATGGTATTCTGTCTGCTGTATACGCCTTGTGTAGCGACAATTGCAGTAATCCAGAGGGAAATGAAGTCTGTCAAGTGGACCGCTGCCACTATTTTCTATCAGCTTTTGATAGCATGGGTGATGGCAGTCATCGTGTACCGGCTGGGAAGCGTTTTCTTAGGGTGATTTAAACTTTAGACGAAAAAGGTTATCCGAAAAAAAGGGATAACCTTTTTTTTGTCGAATAGTATAAGTAGGAGGATCTTTTTTTGGAGTGCAGATGGTGTGAAAGGAGCGTGGATATGAAAACTCTCAGAGAATTGCAGGAGGAAAGAGAACATGAATTTCTAAGTCCGTATGCGGCGTTTAGCGACTGTTCGCTCGGGCGTGACCGGGAGGAAGAGGCATGTGACCTCCGGCCGATTTATCAGCGCGATCGTGACCGTATTCTGCACAGCAAGGCATTCCGCCGGTTAAACGCAAAAACGCAGGTGTTTTTGACGCCGGAGGGTGACCATTACCGTACCAGACTGACGCATACGCTTGAGGTATCGCAGACTGCGCGTACCATTGCCAAGGCACTCAGATTGAACGAGGATCTGACCGAGGCGATTGCACTCGGACACGACCTCGGGCACACACCGTTCGGACATGCCGGAGAGCGTGCCTTAAACCGCGTCTGCGCGGGAGGTTTTGAACACCATTTACAGAGCATCCGTGTCGTGGAGCTCATTGAGCGTCACGGAGAGGGGCTGAATCTGACAAAGGAAGTACGTGACGGTATCAAAAATCACCAGACGAAGGGGAATCCTTCCACTCTGGAAGGAAAGATCGTGCGGCTTGCCGATAAGATTGCTTATATTAACCATGATATAGACGATGCCATCCGGGGGCATATTATTACGGAGGAGGAAATTCCGACCGAGTACACCAGGGTACTCGGACACAGCCTGACGGAGCGCCTGAACACATTGGTACATGACATTATCATGAACAGTGACGGAAAACCCGACATTTTCATGTCCTCCGAAGTGGAGCAGGCAATGCTCGGACTGCGGAAGTATATGTTTGTGAGCGTTTACACGAATCCGGTGGCAAAAAGCCAGGAAGCAAAGGCGGAGCAGATGATTGAGGAACTGTTCCATTACTATCTGGAGCATATGGACAAGCTTCCGGAAGAGTATCTTTATATGATAGAACATAAGAAGGAACCGGCAGACCGGGTTGTTTGTGACTATGTGGCGGGCATGACGGACCGCTATGCAGTGACAAGATTCCGGGAAATCCGTATCCCGGAGGCATGGGATGTTTATTGACAGTGAGGGAAGAAGCAGATGTATTATCCGGAAGAAGTAGTAGAAGAGGTCAGACAGCGAAGTGATATTGTGGATGTCATCGGGTCCTATGTGCGCCTGCAGAAGAAGGGTGCGAACTACATGGGACTGTGTCCGTTCCATAACGAAAAATCACCGTCCTTTGCGGTGCATCCGGGCAAGCAGATGTATCATTGCTTCGGCTGCGGCGTCGGCGGAAATGTGTTTACCTTTGTGATGGAATATGAAAACTTTACGTTTGTGGAAGCATTAAAATACCTTGCCGACCGGGCAGGAGTCAAGCTTCCCGAAATGGAATACTCGGAGGAGGCAAAGCGTGCGGCGGATTTTAAGAGCCGTCTGTATGAGGTAAATAAGGTAGCGGCAAAGTTTTTCTTTTACCAGTTAAAGAGCGAGCAGGGGCGCATTGCTTACGATTATTTTAAAAAGCGTGCCTTAAGCGAGGAAACCATTGTAAAATTCGGGCTGGGTTATTCGAGCAGATACAGTGACACGCTTTATAAATATTTAAAGCAGCAGGGCTATGAAGACAGTTTTTTAAAGGAAACAGGTCTTGTGACCTTTGATGAAAAGCGGGGCGGTTACGATAAATTCTGGAACCGGGCCATGTTTCCGATTATGGATGCCAACAATAAGGTGATTGCCTTCGGCGGTCGCGTGCTTGGTGACGGTACACCAAAGTACTTAAATTCACCGGAAACTAAGATATTTGATAAGAGCCGTAATCTGTACGGATTAAATTATGCAAAGCTGTCCAGAAAGCCGTACATGCTGATTTGCGAGGGCTATATGGATGTCATCGCACTGCATCAGGCGGGCTTTTCCAATGCGGTTGCATCACTTGGAACTGCTTTTACGGGGCTGCAGGCATCGCTGCTTTCCAGATATACCAAGGAAGTTCTGCTGACCTATGACAGCGACGGTGCCGGAATCAAGGCGGCACTTCGTGCCATTCCGATTTTGAAGGAAGCGGGCATCAGTGTCAAAGTTGTCAATATGAAGCCGTACAAGGACCCGGATGAATTTATCAAGGCGCTTGGCGCGGAGGAATATCAGAAACGGATTGACGAGGCAACCGGCAGCTTTTTCTTTGAACTTGGCGTGCTGGAGCAGGGGTACAGCTTTGATGATCCGGAGCAGAAGACGAAGTTTTTCCATGAGGTTGCCAAAAAGCTTCTGGAGTTTTCGGATGATATTGAGCGTGCCAATTATGAGGAGGCTGTGGCAAGAAAGTACAACATCAGTTACGATATGCTGCATAAGCTTGTCATACGATACGGCTCACAGATGATAGTGGTAGGCGGAACGGTTGTTCCGGCGGCAAATATACAGAGGGAAGCTGCCGGAGCACAGGGAGAACAGCGGCAGAAGGTAAAAAAGGAGGCCGAGGACGGATATACGCAATCACAGAAGCTGCTGCTGACGTGGCTTAGCTCCGAGCCGGAGCTGTTTCATCGTGTGAAGGGCATCATTACACCGGAGGACTTCAGTGAGGGATTTTTTAAGAGTATCGCAAGAATGGTGTTTGAGCAGTATGAGCAGGAGGGTACGGTAAGTCCTGCCAGAATCATCAACTATTTTGAGGATAAGGAGGAGCAGACGAAGGCTGCCGGATTGTTTCAGACAAGCTTCCGTGAGGAAATGGACGCGGCAGGGCAGAAAAAAGCGTTTGAAGATACCGTGCGCAGGGTAAAGCAGTCGGCAATCGAGCAGGAAACCAGGAAAGCAGTAGAATCGGGTGATATGGAACGCTTTCAGGCACTGATTGCAGAAAAAAACCGGTACAAAAACAGCTTTCGTATCCCCGAATAGGCGGTAACCCCGCATATTTAGCGGAATGCTGGTTACAATGTTCAATGAAAGCAAATGCTGCGTAAGGTTCCGGAATGCAGCATTGCAGAAAAAGGATGGAGAAAAGATGGAAGAGAATACAAACAAGTTTATTGAAAAAATGAAGGAACTGTTAGCATATGCGAAAAAGAAAAAGAATGTATTGGAGTATCAGGAAATCAATGACTTCCTTGCGGATACGGAGTTAGATGCCGGTCAGATTGAAAAGATTTATGAATTTCTGGAGGCCAACAATGTAGATGTGCTTCGCATGACAAATTTTGAAGATGATTTGGAACCGGAGCTGCTTACGGATGAAGAGCCGGAGGATTTGGCAAACATTGATTTGTCGATTCCGGAGGGCGTCAGCTTAGAGGACCCTGTCCGTATGTATTTAAAGGAAATCGGCAAGGTGCCGCTCCTTTCCGCAGATGAGGAACTGGAACTTGCAAAGCGTATGGAAAACGGGGATGATGCGGCAAAGAAGCGTCTGTCTGAGGCCAACCTGCGTCTTGTTGTCAGCATTGCAAAGCGTTATGTCGGACGCGGTATGCAGTTTCTGGATTTGATTCAGGAAGGAAATCTTGGTCTGATTAAGGCGGTAGAAAAGTTTGATTACCGCAAGGGCTATAAATTCTCGACCTATGCGACCTGGTGGATTCGACAGGCAATTACAAGAGCGATTGCCGACCAGGCAAGAACCATCCGGATTCCGGTTCATATGGTAGAAACCATCAACAAGCTGATTCGCGTGCAGAGACAGCTGCTGCAGGAATACGGCAGGGAACCGCTTCCGGAGGAGATTGCAAAGGAAATGAATATGCCGGTAGAACGGGTCCGTGAAATCCAGAAGATTTCGCAGGAGCCGGTATCACTGGAAACTCCAATCGGTGAAGAGGAGGACAGCCACCTTGGAGACTTCGTAGAGGATGACCATGTGCCGACCCCTTCCGAGGCGGCAGCTTTTACGCTTTTAAAGGAGCAGCTTTCCGAAGTGCTGGATACGCTAACCGACCGGGAGCAGAAGGTGCTTCGTCTGCGTTTCGGTCTGGACGACGGCAGGGCAAGAACTCTGGAGGAGGTAGGCAAGGAGTTTAACGTGACAAGGGAGCGTATTCGTCAGATTGAGGCAAAGGCGCTCAGAAAGCTCCGCCATCCGAGCCGCTCCAGAAAGCTGAAGGACTATCTTGACTAATATTGCAAAGAAAGGTTTTTATTCTATGCAGCTATCAAAACGACTTCTTGCGGCAGCAGGGCTTGTGACAAAAGGAAACCGGGTGGCGGACGTAGGCTGTGATCATGCCTATACTTCGATTTTTCTTTGCAACGAGGAGATTTCGCCGTCCGTCATTGCCATGGATGTCAACAAGGGACCTCTTATGCGTGCAAGACAGAATGTGGCGGGCTACGGACTGGAGGACAGGATTGCCCTGCGTTTATCTGACGGACTGGCGGCGCTGTCTGTCGGAGAGGCGGATACGATTTTACTGACCGGTATGGGTGGTCTGCTCATGATGAAAATTCTGTCGGACTATCCGCAGGTGACCGCATCGGCAAAGGAACTGATTTTGCAGCCACAGTCGGAGGTGGCACAGGTACGCCGCTATTTACATACAACGGGATATCAGATTACAACGGAGCGTATGGTAAAGGAGGACGGAAAGTTCTATGTGATGATGCGCGCCGTAAAGGCAGAAGTACCGGAACGGTATGACCGTGAGTGCCGGTATGCCTATGGAAGAGAGCTTGTGGCAGAGGATGTGCCGGTGCTTTTGGAATTTCTTGAAAAAGAAAGGAGCATGCGCGAACAGGTGCTCTCCGGACTTCTTTTGCAGGAAACTAAAAAGGCAAAGGAACGGGTGCAGGAACTGAAGAAGGAGCTTCGTCTGATTGAAGAGGCAGAGAATGACTGCCGGGACAGATAACTTGAAGAGGATGAAAGGTAAGGTAAAGATATGAATATTATATTACATGGTGAAACTAAAAGCTATGCAGATGGTACAAGTCTGTTTGAAATCAGCAGGGATGTGGCAGAAAGCTATCCGCATCCGATTATTGTAGCCTCGGTCAACGGAAATTTAAGAGAGCTTTCCAAGATACCGGCTGACGGGGCAACGGTGGAATTTTTAACAACGGCATCTGATGTCGGAAACAAGACCTATATCCGCGGACTCATTCTTTTGTTTTTAAAGGCGGTCTATACGGTGTTCGGCGGAAAAGGCATGATTGAAAAGGTGCGGATTGAGCACAGCATCGGCAACGGA
>JBJENV010000021.1:20317-86134 GCA_051880375.1 Lachnospiraceae bacterium | reverse complement strand
CAAGATGCTTTGTAAACTGATCGAGTGCAAGTAACAATACTAAAACAATAGCGTGCCACAAATACTGGACTTTTTTCATACCTCTAACGTTCCTTCCATAAGATATTTCACGGAAGCCTTTATTTCTTCAGAGGTAACATCTGTAGTGATAAAGGCTTCTCCAATCTGTTTTAATAAAATGAACCGGATAATCTGTCCGCTCTTTTTCTTATCATGCCGACAGTTTTCAAGAATTTCCTGCACAGGAAGTCCTTCTTTGCGCGTAGGAAGCCCATAAGCGGTCAAAACTGACTCCATGTGAACTAATTCCTCTTTCTTAATAAAGCCACGTCTAAAAGACAAATAAGCGGCCGCTACCATGCCCAGCGCTACACATTCCCCGTGAAGCAAATGAAAATTCAGCGCTTTTTCAATTGCGTGACCGATGGTATGACCAAAGTTTAAAAGTGCTCGTTCCCCTTTTTCCTTCGGGTCATTTTCAACAACTGCTTTTTTGATGAGCTGACTGCGGTATATCATTTCGGAAAGAGCATCAGAATTTAATTCCAATACTTCTTTTGTATGAGAAGAAAGCCATTCATAATAATTCTTGTCTTTTATCAGACCGTGTTTTATGATTTCACCCATACCGGAAGCTCTCTGACGGTCATCTAATGTCTCTAAAACGCCGGTGTTTACAAATACAAGTGAAGGCTGATAAAATGCACCTACCATGTTTTTATAGCCCTTAAAATCGACGCCGGTCTTTCCTCCGATGCTGGAATCTACCATAGAAAGCAGTGTGGTAGGAAGCTGTACGAAACGGATACCGCGAAGATAGGTGGAAGCCGCAAAGCCCGTCATATCCCCCGTAACACCTCCGCCAAGGGCAAGTAATACATCGGAACGGTCAAAATCATGCTGAATCAGAAACTCATATAGTTCTTCTATTACAGTGAGCGTCTTATGTTCTTCTCCTTCCGGAAACACAAAACGAACAACCTGTTCACATCCGCATTTTTTGAGATACTGCTCAACAAAGCATCCATAATGTGCGTCTACTTTAGAATCGGTAACAATGCAGATTCTCTGATTTACCATAGAGAGTGCAGAAAGAGACTCATACAGACCATGAAAATTATTCTGCAGCAGAATGTCATAGCACGGAGTATTCTGATAGTATATGGTCATTGAGTGGTTCATTGGCTGTCCTCCCCTTATTTTTCCTCAGAAGCGGCATCGACAAAGCTGAAATCAATATTAGGAAGTTCCTCCTCATCCGCTGTCTGTTTTTTTGCTGCTTCATCAGGTACAGAGGATTTGTATTCCGGAAATGTCGGCTGAGGCAGTGTCGCAATATTTATCTGAAAACTGTCGCTCTCCAGAAGCTGAATCTGTGCTGCTGCAAGACTCTTAAACTGTGCTTTGTATGCCTCATATTGCTGTAAGAGCTGAACAGTCTGCTGATGCAGACGTTCCAGTTCGTTCTTCGCATCACTTAAAATAATCTGAGACTTTGTAATCGCTTCATCTTCAATCTGGCGTGCCGTTTTCTGCGCTGCAATCTTTGTCTCGTCTGCCGTTTTTTCAGCCAGAATCAGTGCCTTCTGCATGGTCTTTTCAATTGTTTTATAATACTGAAGACCTTCGTTTAAGACGTTTACTTTATCAGTAAGCTCCATTTTTTCACGATATAACTCTTCGTAGCTGTCCGAGATTTCTTTCATGAAGCTGTCTACATCCTTTTTGTCATAGCCAAGCCCTCCGGACTTAAACACTCTGTTTTGAATTTCAATCGGTGTCAGCATAATATGAATCCTCCTACATGTACTTTTGAATTACCACAACGATGCGCCCTTTTTTTGTTGTGTTTCTGACTTCATCTAAAAAAAATCTTCCCTTGCCACGAATGGAAACAACATCCTTCTCTTTGATTTCCACACCGGGTTTCATTATCATCCTGCCGTTTATAAATACCTTTCCGGCTTCAATATAATTTGTCAGGCTGCTGCGAGAGGTTTGAAATGCCGCTGCAATTAAGGCATCCAACCGTAAAGAAGGCACCGTACCTGTAATTTCCTGCAAGGTAGGTGCCAACAAAGCCTCTGAATCAGGTACCACAGTCTCACAGTGAATCTGTGTATGCTTCACCTGCAGCCATTCCCTGCAAAGAAAATCTGCCATATTATCTGTGCAGAATACAAATGCAATTTCGCCACGAAGATAAATATCACCTGTTTTACTACGGTTTACCCCAAGGGAAAGCAGAGAACCAAGATAATCCCTATGAGATAATTCCTCACTGTATTTTGGTGCCGATGGAGAAACCCGGATACACGAAATCGGATATTCTGCCGCAATTTCCTCTGTAAGCTCCAGCTGTGTTAAACCGGACACTGCGACCGTACCATCAAAACGAATACAGAAGCGCTCCGCACCAGGTACTCCGCCAAAGCAGGTATAACCGACTGCGGGCAGTTCTCTTTGTATTTCGTGAAACAGATTCTGCTCTGCAAGCCCTAAAAAATCCGAGGTAACTGCAATTCCGCATTCATATGCAAGTTTAGCTGCTTCTATCAGCTTTCTCTTAAAAATCAGTTCGTCTTTTTCACTCTTCATTGGTTATTTTCTTGTCAGATTCGGTACTTCAAAACCTGTCTGCTGAATCATATCCATGTAATCGCCACTGATATCCACTTTTTCCGGAGAAATGCAGAATACATAACCGGAAATCTGATGAATTTTTGCATTTAAGGAATATATGGCGCCGGAAATGAAATCCATGATACGCTGTGCCAGAGCGATATCTAACCCTTCCAGATTTACAATAATAGCACGTTCGTTTTTTAACATATCGCATACATCCTGAGAATCCTCAAAGCGTGTAGGCTTCATAATACAAACCTCTAAACCGTGAGTAGCCGGACGAAGAGGTACAATACGACTGACTGACTGCCTGTCCATACGGGAAACACGCTCCTTTCTGGAAACCTCATAATCTTCCTCTTCTTCATAGGAAGATACCTGCTTTGGCTGTGGTACGCTTTTTTGAGGTCTGCCGGATTCAAAACGCCTTGGCGGAGTCATTTCCCTTTCCGGAACAACCTGCCTTACAGGCTCTCTTCTGGCACGTTTGTCTTCCATTCGATCATCATCTTCAAAATCATCATCTTCATCTGTCAGCTTTAAAGAATCCAATATATTCTGTATCAGCTTTCCCATTGTTATCACCCTATCCCTTTGTTCAGATAATTCCTTTCACCAAATATTCCGGTTCCGACCCGTACCATGGTTGCTCCTTCTTCCACTGCAATCTCATAGTCCGATGTCATCCCCATAGATAACGTATCCATAAAGACATTATCAATGTTTTTTGAATTTATGTCAATAAGTAATTGCTTCATTTTTCTAAAATAACAGCGATTTTCCTCGGGCAGTTCCGTGTATGGAGCCACGGTCATCAAACCTCTGATGCGAAGTCCGGGAAGTACTGAAATCTGCCTGACCGCGGAAATCACTTCTGACTCCGAGAAGCCATGCTTTGAATCCTCTTCTGCCATATTAACCTCTAAGAGGATATCACAGGATATCTGCTTTTTTACAGCCTCCTTACTGACAGCCTCTGCTAATTTCACTGAATCAATGGAATGAATCAGCACCGTTTTCCCGACAACATATTTAATTTTGTTAGTCTGCAGGTTTCCTATCATGTGCCAGTGAAGAGAACCGGAAATTTCAGGGTAATGCTCCGGTACCAGCTCCTCTGTTTTATCCCTCAGCTCCTGAGGTTTGTTTTCTCCAAACTCTGTCATCCCTGCCGAAACTGCTTCTAAAATCATAGAAACCGGTTTCGTCTTGCTGACGGCAATCAATGTTACTTCTGATGCGTCGCGTCCGGATCGTTCACAGGCCGCATGTATACGGCGTTCTACTTCTTTCATATTGTCTTTAATATTCATGATTTTCTGCCTTTCCTCGCAGTTTTTTATTATATGTTGTATATTGTTTCGGACTGTATCAGTAAATAACCGCTCCCTCTGTTACACCGGAGGCATCCAGTGCAATATGGTCATATGGCGACAGTCCTGCGGTTGAGTTCTTTTTGACAATGCAATAGCCGTTTTCCGTCTTCAGACGTTCCACCCGTCGAAATACAGCATATCCCTTGTTGATGTTGTATGCGCCTTCCAGCTTGTTAATAAAAGTATACAGCATCGTTCGCACAGTTAAATCCTGCGTGACGATATAGGTATGCTCGCTCAACTGGGATGTATCAACATAGGTAAAACCATCCGCCGAATAAAAAACTTCAGGCTGGAAAAATGTATACTGCTTTTCACCGGTTTCCTGATTAAACTCCTCAAGCATCAGACCGCTTTCTCCAGAATTACCTCCCTTGACAAAATAAGCGTCGGGAATCCGGTAGTAATCCTTAAAGGTTATGGATGTTTCGGGAATTTTAAGGCCTTCGACAGAGGTAACTTCGAAGGTGAGCTTAAGGAAGCGTTCCGATGTATAATTTGCAAGATATTTACTCATGGTAATGGTTGCAAAGTAAGCATTGTCCTTTTGGTAACAGGTGACAGGCGCGGTAATCTGCTTTTTTTCATCTCCGATTGTAAAGGTGACGGTATCCTGACCTGAAAGCTGTAAATAAAGTGCTTCGTCCAAAAGCACAACGATGGACCAGTCATCCCCATAAATTAGTTTATAAACATTGGAATTTGCAGCAACCAAATCTATGGTATATAATGATTCTGCCGCATAATCTTCTTCAAACAAGGATACCGTAACCTGTTCCTCCGTTAGATTTGTGTAGGCATCGGAAACATAGGAAATAATACCGCTGTCCTCAGAATGTACTACATGAAAGTTGGAGGTAATGCCGGTTGCCTTTACGATATCGTTCAGTTCCTCCATCAGAGTTTCATCCAGAATTCTCTGATAGGTGGAAAGAATCTCAGCTTTTGTATCCTGCAGGGTTCGTCCGTTTACCTCTCCCGCAAATTCTTTCTGAAGCAGACGCTTCATTTTTTCGATATCCTCCGTTTTTAATTTCAGTTCGGAAATGTCTCCGGACAGCAAATCATACATGTCCCGATTGCTGTCAATCGAATAAATCGTAGCATTTTTTGCTACGCGGGAGCCTTCTCTTAAATAGTAATTGATATATCCCGCAATATTTGTAGTAAACAGCTTTTCCTCACGTAGTATCACACCTGTTTTTTGTACAGAGGAATAGATAGAGCCTGTCTGTACTTCATATATCGGAATCTGGGATTTCGTAAAAAAGATATAAACATTTATTATAACATAAATCGCAATAAAGAGAAATATGATAATACCAATATTGACATCTTTTCTTTTTCTGAATTTAATAATATCTGTTTTAGCCAAAGCTGTTCTGACCTATGCCTTTCCTTATCTTAAAAACAGTTTTATTTTATCATGTTAAGAAGAATATATCAAATAAAATATGGAATACTAACCATTAGATACAACTCTAATTTATGGAAAGGAGCATACAAAATGAAAGTACTGGATTATATTGCATTAGTTCTTGTCATCATTGGCGCTATCAACTGGGGTTTAATCGGCTTTTTCAGCTTTGACCTTGTCAGAGTTATCTTTGGAGATATGAGTCTTGTCTCAAGAATTATTTATGCAGCAGTCGGTATTTCCGGCTTATACGCATTATCCTTTTGTGGAAGAATTAAAAACGATATGTAGAATTATGAAACTTCGGGCTCCCGGGCAGCCAGCTTACGGAGCCCGAAGTTATGTATCCGTTTCTGACTTATAAAGCAACCGAAACGTAAGATGTTACGGACTCAGGTAAAGAAGAAGGTGCGGCGGAGAGGCTGATAATAAAATCAACTTCAAATGCTCCCGATATCTGTTCTAACTTTTTAAGAAAATCCGGAAGGTCGGCAAGTTCGATACCGGTAATATTTAAAAATCCATCCAGATAAACCGTCGAGAGGTCATGATCCTGAGAAACCAGCCCACTGATAAAACCAAGGAACTCCTTACCATCCTCTACAAAATAGTCCTTTACATTGATAAGACGGATCTTATTTGAAAGCTCGTACATGTGCTTGTTACTCTTGTCTAAATAAACAATGCTGCCTTTGGCAGTAAGCACATCCGCATTCGCCTTATCAATCAGAATTTTGGTCTTTCCCTTTCCCTTTTCACCTGCAATAATCTGAATCATACTTCGTCCTCCTTTTATAGTGAGTCTGTTATCAAGTTCCATATATCATAATGAAATGCTTCATTCATGATCAAAAGTGATTTATAAAACATCAGCTTTTATATAATTCACGCCAGTCCAAATCTCCGCGATCCAAAGATTTAATCAGCAGCTCAGCCGTTGCCAGATTAGTAGCACACGGAATGTTGTGTACATCACATAACCGGATAACACTGCTCACATCCGGTTCGTGTTCCTTAGGAGAAAGCGGGTCACGCAGATAAATCACCATATCCATTTCATTGCTTTCAATCTGCGCTCCCATCTGCTGCTGTCCCCCAAGGTGTCCGGCAAGATACTTATGGATATTCAAATTTGTCACTTCTTCAATTAAGCGACCGGTTGTTCCCGTAGCATAAAGCTCGTGTTTGCACAGAATTCCTCGATAAGCAATACAAAAATTCTGCATCAGCTTTTTTTTGGCATCGTGTGCAACTAACCCAATATTCATTCGTGATACCCCCTCTTTGTCTCCTTATTTGTATTCATAGAAATATTTAATACCATACCAAGTATTGCATAGCTTCCGACCACAGAGCTTAAACCGCTGCTGACAAACGGCAACGGAATTCCGGTATTCGGAAGAATCATTGACACTACGCCGATATTGATAAAGGATTGTACCATAAAAATCGTTGCTCCGCCTGCTGCAATAATTCTGCCCATGATATCCGATGCATGTGCCGCAATCAACAAAATACGGAATACAAGAATCGAAATAATTAAAATAACAAGTGCTGCGCCGACAAATCCGAGTTCCTCCCCAATTCCGGTAAAAATAAAGTCACTTTCCTTCACCGGAACATAAGCCGTTCCGCGTACTCCGGTATCACCGGTAAACAGCTTCCCCATTAAACCACCGGATTTTATTGCTTTAACGGCATTTGCCTGCTGATAAATCAAGTCAGGATATGCTTCCGGATTTAAAAGAGAAAGCACTCTGCTCTGCTGGTTTTCCGTCAGTAATAACTGCCCCGGCTGCTGAATATACCAGAACAGACCAAACAGAATCGGCACCCCGACAGCAGCCACACAAAGCAAAATTTTAAGAGAATACCCCGATATAAATACCATGGCAGCAAAACAGACCACTAAAACAATACTTGTGGAAAGGTCGGTCTGAATCAATACCAGAAAGGTAGGTATTGCCATAATGACAGCGGCTCCAAGTAAAGTATACAATTTATCCAGCTTATTTTTCAAGAGGTCAAAGTATTTTGCTATGACAATAATCATAATTACTTTTGTTAACTCGGACGGCTGAAACGAAAGTACATCATTTATTCCAAGCCAGCGCTTTGCACCGTACTTGTCTATTCCGAAAGATGTAAATTTTACGAGGAACAGAAGTCCAAAATTAAACAGGTATAGCAAAATATAAAACTTTGCAACAAAATGATAATCAAACAGCGAGACAAAAACAGCAATTCCGACTCCAATGGCAATTCCGGTAAGCTGTTTTAAGTAATAGCGTTCTGTTCCCGGCATGACCTTTAAGATATAAGCACCGATTACCCCAAGTAAAATCGCAAGTATCAATATTGTTAAATCGTACTTTTTAAAGTTGTATTCCCGCAGTTTGTTAATCATTCCTCAAATCCTTACTTCCGGTCTATTTTTTTGACTTCATATCCTTAATCGGAATATTGGCAAATAACGCAGGTACATTTCCGTTATTTCCGTCGGAAGGTGTCTGGGTTATTTTAATGTCCAGACCTTCCAGGTCAATTTCTATGTACTTGGAAATTACTGCGATAATGTCGTTTTTAATCTGTTCCATGACTTCCGGGGAACAGCCGGCACGGTCAGAAACCAAAACAAGCTTCAAACGGTCCTTTGCAACGGAACCGGATGCTTTTTTCTTAAAAAAATCACTAAATGCCATGATACTCGCCCCCTATTAATTCTTTTTGAACAGCTTGCTGAAAAAGCCGTTCTTCTGATTTAAGTCAAGGTATGCAACCTCCTCACCAAGCACACGATGGCAGATATTCATATATGCTTTTCCTGCCATTGTATTGGAGCCGACTAACGGTACGCCCTGGTTTGTGGAAATCACGATATTTTCATCATCCGGTACAACACCGATTAAATCAATGGAAAGGATTTCAACAACGTCAGCAGCAGACATCATGTCTCCTCTTTTGACCATATCCATGCGGATTCTGTTGACAATCAGTTCCGTCTTCTTGATTTCGTTTGCCTCCAACAATCCGATGATACGATCTGCATCTCTGACGGCAGATACTTCCGGAGTTGTAACGACAAGTGCACGGTCAGCGCCGGCAATTGCATTCTTAAAGCCCTGTTCAATACCGGCCGGACAGTCAATAAGTACATAGTCAAATTCTGACTTCAACTGATCGGTCAGATTCTTCATCTGCTCCGGAGTTACCGCTGTCTTATCCCTTGTCTGTGCCGATGGCAGCAGATAAAAGTTATTGTAGCCCTTTACTTTAATGAATGCCTGATTGATTTTACAGTTGCGCTCGATGACATCCACCAGATTGTAGACGATGCGGTTTTCCAGTCCCATAACAACGTCAAGGTTACGAAGACCGATATCCGTATCAATCAGCACTACCTTTTTGTCCATTTTTGCAAGACCGGTACCGATATTTGCCGTTGTCGTTGTTTTACCGACACCGCCCTTACCGGATGTTACAACAATTACTTCTCCCATTCCATGAAATCCTCCGCTTATTAAAGTTTTATATCATTTAGAACCGATTTGGAAAGCGGTTCAATATAAATATTACCATCTTCTAAAAATGCAATCTTTGGTTCATGTGTCTCTTCCTCTGCCGGATGATCCGGAGAACGTGCAATAATATCTGCAATCCGTATCTGCATCGGCTGCATTCCCATAGCAACAACAAAGCAGTTATGGCTGCCGGAGGCTCCGGCAAATGCAGTTCCTTTTAATGAACCAAGGATAATGATGTTTCCTTTGGAAACAACACTGGCTCCAGGATTGACATCTCCGAGAATTATAATACTTGTTTCGGTTTCAAGTACCTGCCCGGAACGTAAATTTCCCTTATGAAACTGACCGGATGCATTATCAAACTCCATTAATGCTTCATCTACCCGTTTTTTGAATCTTTCCTCAGTTTCCGGCGAATTGTCCATAATACAGATAATATGAAGTCCGCAGTTTTCCTGAATAATATCGATTAATTCCCGTTGCTGCTCGTCGGTAATCGGTCTGCCGTCAAAACTGACTGCTACCTTGGCATCTCCGAGAAACTTTTCTGCTTCTTTAAAGCGAACTGCCGTATCTGCCTTAATCTCTTCATAGGAAGCGGTTTCAGACAAATGTACGCTGACTCCGTATTTATTTCCTTTGATTGTAACCGGTGTACTCATTGTAGTTCCTCCTTTTCTGCCTGTTCCAGATATTCTCTGAATTCTCCGTTATAGTAATAACCGTAAATATCACGGCATAACAGTCCCGAAAATGTGCCGGAGTAACCGTTTGCAATAACTGCAACCACACTGGTTTCCGGATTTGTACTTGGTGCAAAGGAAACGAACACTGCATGCGCCGGAAGACTTTCACTTACCTGTGCGGAACCTGTTTTACCGGCAACAGAAACCGGAAGATTTGCATAAGCATCTCTCAATGTCGCGGAATAGGTTGTAATTACCTTTTCCATACCTTCATAAATTTTCTTCCATTCTGAGTTTTTAATCTTTTCAATTGTGCTTTCAATGACCGGCTCGCTCTCCATGACAACCGTACCATCTTTATCAACAATCTTCTGTATCAGGGTATATTTATACAAGTCTCCTTTTGTTGCCAGCGTATTAGCATATCTGGAAATCTGTGTCGGAGTAAACTTATAACCATATCCGATAGCAGAACGAACCGCATCGACTGTGGAAAATTCCGGTTCCGCCTCTCCAAGCTCAATACCGGAGGTACTGTTAAATCCAAACAACTCTCCTGCCGCCTTTAACTTGGAAATACCAAGACTGTCGACATATTTACCGGACGAATCCGTAGACAGGCGGTAACCAACTTCATAGAAGAAATAGTTACAGGAGTTCATAATTGCACTGGAAATATCCTGATACTTATGACCTCTTGACGACCAGCAGCTTGGAGACGGTACAATTTTGGTGAATGTAATTTCATCGAAAATCTTTTCGTTGATAGTAACTGCACCGTTCAGTAATCCGGCAACCGAGGTCATCATTTTAATAGAAGAACCCGTCGTTGTCCTTTGCTGGGTCGCACGGTTGTAAAGCGGATTTGATTTGTCCGCAAGCAATGTGGAATAATATGTCCAGTCAATCTTATTTGCCAGCATGTTGTTGTCATAACTCGGATATGTTACCATGGCTATGACGGCTCCGGTTTTTGCATCGGTCTGTACAACAGAACCGCTGCATGGCTCTAATGCCAGCTGTGCAGGTGTAATTTCTACATTTCTGATTTTTTCTATGATAAAATCGTATGCCGAAATTCTGCCGCGACGAAGATTTGTAATATCCTCCTCTTGATATTCTAACACATTTTGGTCAAATAATAAAAGACAAATTTCTTTTCCTGATAATTTATTGTTAAAAATCAGATCATGATAAATTTTCAAGTCAAATACTTCATTTTCAAACAGCGAATCAAATGTCTTATCCAACAGTATTTCGTAAATTTCATCCGTACTGTAATAGCTGTCTCCTACCCCGAGAGCTTCTAAATTCACCCAGTTGTTGTTAATACAATAGGTAAGGAACTGCGGCAGACTGATGGTATTGTTCTGATATGCCTGATACATACTGTCTGATGTATTAATATTTTGTTTTGGCAGCAGATTAAGCTCCTGCATCCGGGAATAAAAATAAGACAGATAGCTCTGCATTTCCTCGCTTAAACGGCTGCGAAGCTTTGTACTCCCGTATTGCATATAGTCATATAATCCGTCGATTACGGAATCACGTTTATTAAGATAATAACCGTACACCTTCTGCTCCAGCTCGGTTGCATCTTCCGATGAAAGAGAATCGAGGCTTAATACATGGTTGTTGAATAATGCATAATATACTTCGTAAACCGGAATTGTAATATTTTCACTGGATTCTCCCTTGGTACCGTAATCCAGATCCTGTACAATCTTTTGACAAAGAATATTAGCGAGATTTTTTTCGATAATATAATAATAGGCAACCTGCAGGTCGGCATCCAGGGTAAGAT
Source organism: Lachnospiraceae bacterium (assembly GCA_051880375.1). Taxonomy (GTDB): domain Bacteria; phylum Bacillota; class Clostridia; order Lachnospirales; family Lachnospiraceae; genus SIG299. Next base: position 74,702 of record JBJENV010000021.1, on the reverse strand, counting down.
AGATGCTTTCTCCCGGGACAGGTTCGGAAACAACTTCCGTGCTTACTACTTTACCGGAACTGTTTAAGGTAATTCGCTCCAGACCCTTTGTACCGGAAAGAACCTGTTCCATTTCTTTCTCAAGTCCCGTTTTTCCGACATAGTCCGAAGTCGTATAGTTGCCGCCGTCTGCATTTAATCTTTCCAGATCGTCTTCTGTTACCATGCCGGTATATCCGATAATATGTGCAAAATATTTACTGTAATTATATACGCGCTTTGTACGCTGCACCACAGATACGCCTGCAATATCCCCACTTGCTTCCATGATTGCCGCAATTGTTTCATCATCAATTCCGGAAGCAATCGTAAGCTGTGAAGACTTGTCCACCATGGTAAAGAAATGATACCGCACCGTAATGATTTCCAGGGCTTCCTCCAGCGTATAATCGTCCGATACCTGAAACATGGCGCTTGACTTATTTCCATAACGAAGGAAATCAAAAACCTCCTGCGCCGTTGCTTCTCTCTGCTTCTCACTCAGAAGATTGACGGAACGAAGTCCGTAGGCATTTTTCTTAAAACGAAGCTCCGCCGTGCCGGATACATTAAAACAAAGCTCACCGTTTTCATCTAACTCAATGGCAAAATCTAATTCTAATTCATAGCCATGCTCCTTTAATATAGTAAGAAGCTCATGTATCATTGCATTTTTTCCGGCATTACCGGAATCTACCGCACTGTCTTCTAAAAGAACGGAATATGACAGCTCATTATAGGCAAGCAGTTTGCCGTTCTTGTCGTAAATCAGTCCTCTGGTGCTCGGAATATAGCGTTCTTTGACATTTAAGTACTCCTCTTTTTGCGAAGTTTCTTCACCCTGAACAATCTGAAGTTCAAACATACACTGTATCAATACAAATGTCAAAAACGAATAAACAATCGCAACCCAGAATAGTCTGGAAGTCAGAATACTTTTTATTTTTTCAAGCAGATAATTAATCATGATTCTGTCCTTCTAATCTCTGCAGCAGGCAATGTGTTCCAAGGAAAAGGGGGTACAGTGCAATTGCTGCAAGAAGAGTATACATTATTCTCGGTAAAATGGTATAAATCATATAATTTCCAATATCCAGTTTTCCTCGAAGCAAAAAGCAGAGTACAAAGTAGAGAAAGGAATATACGAATTCTCCCACCGTTACCATAAGAAGCGGTGTGATGTAATCTCTTTTATCATATATTTTGTTAGAATATCCCGCCAAAAAGCCGATTACCATATATAAAATGGAACAAAGCCCAACCATATCCGAAAACCATAAATCTGTCAGCAGACCGGCAAAAAATCCGGTGACGATGGACGAATTCTGTCCTCTTGTATAGGCAACGGCAATGACCAGAATCAGCATACAGTTTGGAACAACACCGGAAATCCGCAAAAACGAAAAAATCGAACTCTGCAGCAGAAAGCAAAACAAAAGTTGAACCAAGCATACTAAAATACGTACCACGGATTGTTCCTTTCTAATCCTGATCGTCTAACTCATAGGATTCCTTTAACTCTGTTATAATCAGTACTTCCTCCAGATGTTGAAAATCAACTGCCGGAGTCAGGTAGGCTGTCTTTGTCATATTGCTCGAATCTACCGTAATGTCCCTTACAAAACCTATTAAGATTCCCTGTTGGAATTTATCACTGATATGTGAGGTCACAACCTCATCCCCATCCTTGATATCGGCATTTAACGGAATCATGGAAACCTTGATTAAGCCGTCCGACATGACAAGACTTAAGTCACCCGAAATAATGCAGGTATCCGAGGTCTTTAAAAACATTCCGCTCACCTTGCTGCTGTCATCAATAACCGAACGCACGGTAGCAGAATTTTTTCTTACGGAAGTTACAATGCCGACCAGCCCGTTTCCGGCTATTACATTCATATCCTTTAAGATTCCGTCCTCGTATCCCTTATCAATGGTAAATACATTATACCAGCCGTTACTTTCCCTTGCAATAATACGCGCCGCAACCTTTGGATACTCCGTATACTTCTGGTCCAGTTCAAAAAGCTCTCTCAGACTGTTCAGTTCGTATTTTTCCATTACCAGCATTTCTGTCTGATACTGAAGCTGCTGCAGCTGCTCCTTTAATTCCTTGTTTTCTGCCTGAAGACTTTCAATTTCCTGAAATAGTTTCAAACGGTCCGAAATGGAGCGGCCTACATAGTTAATACCTTTCTGCATCGGTACGATTACCGTATCGAGGGAATCACGTACAGGAAGCATCAGGCTTGGAAACTTATACGATGCAAACATAATTACTATACTGAGAAATCCAAGTAAAAACAGAACATGCTTTGGCATAATGGATATTCTTTTCTTTTCCGTACGTCTTCTGCGTCTACGTCTTGACATACACTTCCTCCAAGCCTAAAGTCTTACTCAGCCGCCGTAATATGTCTGCTTTAATGAAAACGCAAGGCAGTCATACTTTGAATCTTCTAACACCTTGCCGAGACCGTTTACGACTGTATTGGCAGGGTCTGCACAAATCTTAATCGGAAGTTCTGTTTCTTTTTCAAACAGCTTGTCCAGATTTTTAATGCTGGCAGAGCCACCTGTGACATAAATACCGGAATCAATAATATCCGAAGAAATTTCCGGCGGAGTTTTCTCCAAAATAATACGCACGGCATCCACAATCGAATGAAGGCTTTCATTGATTGTTTCGTAAACAAATTCCGAGTCAATCTCTGCTTCCGTCGGCAGTCCGTTCATAACATCTCTTCCGTACACTTTGATTGTTTCATGTGCCGGCTCCATAGCATAAGCAAGCTTCTTCTTGATGGTTTCCGCAGTTTTGTTGCCGATAACAAGATTGTACTTCTTTCTAACATTGCTGATGATGCTTTCGTCAAACTTATTGCCGCCGACCGGGACGAGTTTACTTAATACGATACCGCCGAGAGACATAATGGAAATTTCGGTTGTATCAGCACCGATATCCACTACCATGACGCCGCTTGCATTCATTACATCAAGGCCTGCGCCAATGGCATCTGCAATCGGTTTTTCAACTACACGAACCTTCTTCGGCTTAGCCACAGAGCTGGCTGCAAGATCAAAAAACGCTCTTTTTTCTACCTCTGTAATATCCGTCGGAGAGGCAACGATGATGTCCGCTCCGGATATTTTTCCGTGCTTATTTGAAATCTGTTCAAATGCCTTGTTTAACAGAGAAAGCATGTTGGCAATATCGGCGATGACACCGTTTCTTACCGGGAATGTCACCTGAAAATTATCCGGTGCTTTGCCATACATTTCAAAGGCCTCATCTCCGATTGCCATAACACTATTATTGCAGAGTGCAATAATGTTTTTTTCGTCAAAAATAACGCCTTCGTTTTTTCTGTATATTTTAATTGTGCTTGTTCCGAAATCAATTCCGAATACTTTTGCTGCCACAAAAAAACCTCCTTTTTATCATAGTAGTGCAATCTAATTTAGTTTAACACTTTTGAGCCAGCTTTTCAATCATTATCCCAAAAAATTAAGATAACCGTCAGCTCTTAAGCTGACATAGGAATCCTGTCCGATAATAATATGATCCTGCAGGAATATTCCGAGCAGCTTTCCGGCATCACGAACCCGTTCGGTTGTCTTAATATCTTCGATGCTTGGCTCAGGATCACCGCTTGGATGATTATGAAGCAGAATAATGGATACTCCCTGGTGCTTTAGCGCTGCCAGAAAAATTTCTCTTGGGTCTGCTATGGAAGTATTGACTGTACCGAGCGACAGAACCTCTTCCGCCACAACTCTGCTTTTGGTATCCAGAACAATCAGAATAAGCACTTCTTTCCGGTGATACCTTAAGTTTGCCCCATAATATGCTGCAATTTCCTCCGGTGACGAAATTTTTGTTCCAAGCAGACGTTTTCCCGATGCAATTCTCTTTGCAAGCTCACAGACACATTGTAGCTGAAGTGCCTTTACCCGTCCGATACCTCCGATTTTCTTCAGTTGTGCCGCATTCATTCCGGAGAGTTCTGACAACCCGCCCTTTCCGCAGGCAGAAAGAAGCCGGAGCGCTACCTCGTCGGCACGTTCTTTTTTCGTCCCGGTACGAATCAGCACAGTCAGCAGTTCCTTATCCGACAGGCTTTCCGGGCCGTGTGCTTCGCACTTTTCATATGGCCGTTCCGACAACGGCAGCTCTTTCATAGTTGTTTTATACATGATACGTCCTTTCCCCATCTCTCCCGAAAGATAAAGCAAGGATACCTGAATAGACAGTCCGTTCTATCGCAGCTCAGTTTTTATTACAATCTGCGGTATAAGAAAAAGGCAAGTACAATACCGAGAATGCTTCCGATGGTGATTTTTATCTGCAATCCAAACTGCAGGGTAAGTACACCAAGATTTAAAACAAGTGCGGAGCCGTCTGACCCGGTTAATCCGAAGGTCTGTCCATAATTTAACCAGGAAAGCCAGGAAATATCACGCGCCAGATATCCTAAAAACCCTCCCAATACGACTCCCGAAAGCATCAAAAGCAACAAAATCCAAGAATTTTTTGACATTGTTCCACTCCTCCCACTTTGTTTTATTTCAATACCAGACCGGCTTCCGCCAGCTTCTGTACCGACATCATAATACCGAGCTTAGCATGATACCATGTCAGACCGCCTTGAAAATACACCGCATACGGAGGTTCAATCGGCCCGTCTGCCGAAAGTTCAATGGAAGAACCCTGTACAAATGCACCTGCCGCCATAATGACGTCCGAATGGTAGCCGGGCATTGCCCAAGGCTCCGGAGTGACATGCGAATCCACCGGTGCCGCTGCCTGAATTCCCTTGCAGAAAGCAATAACCGCTTCCGGAGAACCGAGCGTTACTGCCTGAATGATATCATATCTCGGCTCGCTTCCGTTCGGAATGACCGGATAACCGAGTGCTTCATAAATATTCGCCGCGAAAATTGCTCCCTTCAAGGCTCCAGCCACAACCGTCGGAGCTAAAAACAGCCCCTGAAACAATGACTGGTTCAGACCAAGCGTCGCACCGACTTCCTTGCCGAGTCCCGGTGCCGTCAGACGATAGGCACACTGCTCCACATACTCTTCCCTGCCGACAATATAACCGCCGATCGGAGCCAGACCGCCGCCCGGGTTTTTAATCAGCGAGCCGACGCACAGGTCTGCGCCGACTTCCGTCGGTTCGATGGTTTCCACAAACTCACCGTAACAGTTATCTACCATACAGATGACGTCCGGTTTGATTCTTTTGATAAAGGCAATCAATACTCCGATTGCTTCCACCGAAAGTGTCGGACGTGTCTGATAGCCTTTGGAGCGCTGAATCGTCACAAGCTTTGTCTGCGGCTTGATTGCCTTCGTAATACCGTCCCAGTCAAACCTTCCGCCGGGCAGTAAATCCACCTGGGAATACGTAATTCCGTATTCGGCAAGCGACCCTTTTGCCGGCTGGATTCCGATGACACCCTCCAGGGTATCGTACGGCTTTCCGACCGGAGACAGAATTTCATCTCCCGGACGAAGATTCGCCGCAAGCGCTACGGTAAGCGCATGGGTTCCGCAGGTCAGCTGCGGACGCACCAGTGCCGATTCTGCACGGAACACATCGGCGTAAACCGCCTCTAACGTATCCCTGCCCAAATCATTATAGCCATAGCCGGTCGTTGCCGCAAAGTGAATGTCACTTAACTTATTCTTCTGCATTGCCGCAATCACTTTACACTGATTATACTCGGCAATACGGTCGATTTTCTCAAACCGTTCCTTTAATCCGCTTTCGATTTCTCCGCAAAAGTTTAATACCTTTTCCGAAATACCAAGATCTTTGTACATCATCTGAATCTGTTCGTCCATCTTTTATGCTCCTATTTTTCTTTCTTTTACCGCTTTTATCATTTCTTCCAGTATTCTTTGCTCCGAATTACCAAAGTCCTGCCGGTTCATCCAAAGGACCTCCGGCTCTCTGCGGAACCACGTCAGCTGACGTTTTGCAAAATGCCTTGTGTCACGCTTTAGCAGATACACGGCTTCCTCATACGTGCATTCCCCGCATAAGTATGCTGCGATTTCCTTATAGCCTAACCCCTGCATGGAAACTCCGGTACGCGGCACACCGTCCTGTAACAGTTCCTGCACTTCTTTCACAAGCCCCTGTTTTAACATTTCATCCACGCGCGCATCAATCCGTTCATAAAGCAATGCACGGTCATCCGTCAGCACAAAGTAAGCAAAATTATATGGGGATTCCTTCTTCCGCTGTTCTTCGTTATGCTCCGAAATCCGCATACCGCCGCTTTTTTTATAAAACTCCAGCGCACGTATCACACGCTTGATATTGTTCGGATGAATTTCACTTGCAGCCTTTTCATCCACCTCTTTTAACATCTGATGGAGCGCCTCTGCACCATGCTCCTTTGAAAACCTGTCCAGATACTCACGGTATGACATATCCTCGTCATTTTCCGTAAAGTCAATATCGTACAAAAGCGCCTGAATGTAAAATCCTGTGCCGCCGACGACAATCGGCAGCTTACCTTTTGCGTAAATCTGTTCCATTGCTTCTTTTGCAAGCGAAACAAAACGTACTACGTGAAAATCTTCCTCCGGAGAAAGGCAATCTATCAGATAATGAGGAATTCCCTGTTTCTCTGCTTCTGAAATTTTTGCCGTTCCGATGTTCATACGTCTGTATACCTGCATGGAATCCGCAGAAATGATTTCACCGTTCAATGCCTTCGCTAACGAAATCGATAGCTTCGTTTTTCCGACAGCGGTCGGTCCGGCCAGTATCACCAACGTTTTTTTTACTGCATCGTCTGTCATATTGCCTCACAATCTGCCGCTAAAACGGCACATATAACATTCCCTGCTTCCTTAGCTTACAATTCGTTTGAATTTCCGCTCCAGTTCATACTTTGACATGGAAATTGTGGTCGGTCTGCCATGCGGACAATGATATGGATTGTCCAGGGTGAGCATATCGGAAATCAGTTGCTTTGCTTCTGCCTCCGACATCCGGTGGTTGCCCTTTACTGCCGCTTTGCACGAAAGTGACGCTACCTTTTCGAGCAGTAAATCAGAATCTTTGAATTCACGCTCGCTCATCAAGGTATTGATCACTTCCATCAGAAGCTCACGACTGTCTACGGATACCAAATCAGCCGGCACCTCAGTCACTTTATATTCCATTCCTCCGAACTCCTCAATGACAAAGCCAAGCCGTCTGAAAACCTCCATGTTTCGGTTTAAGCAGTCCGCTTCCCGCATGGAAAGGCTTAAAATGAGAGGTGGTAACAGCGTCTGTGTCACAATTTCCTCTCTGTTTTTTATTTTTTCCATGGTGCGTTCAAACAACACCTTTTCATGGGCTGCGTGTTGGTCGATGATAAACAGCTGCTGTTCCATTTCAATGAGCCAGTACGTTGCAAACACCTGTCCGATAAGGTGAAACTCCTTCTGCTGCTTTTTATCCAACAAATCCGCTGTGAAATTCAACTGTTCCGGCTTTCCGACCGATACCGGTTCTTCCGGTTTGGCAGCGGACGGGAAAGCTTCCTGTTTGGCAGCAGGCGGTAAAGCTTCATGGCTGCTCCTGTAAACAGGTGCCGTTTCCCGTACCACGGAAGGCGGATTCTTAAAAATCGGCTGATAGTCCTTTAAACAGGGTTCCGATGTCTTACGCTCCATCTCAAAACGCTTCTGCTCAAACGGCTCCGGTACCCTCGTCTGTTCAAGCTGCTTCCTGATTTCTTCCTGCTCCTTCTTTTCTTCCTGTTCCGAAAGAGATACCGGTACAATCATGCTTTTTCCGGACAATGCCGCTCGAACCGTTTCGTATACTGCATGATAGACCGCTTCGCCGTTTGCAAAGCGAAGCTCCATTTTAGACGGATGCACATTGACATCAATCAGATTTGCAGGAATGGAAATATGCATTGCCGTAAACGGATACTTATGCCCCATCATATAGGATTTATAAGCATCCTCAATGGCTCGGCCTATGATGCTGCAACGGATGTATCGGCCGTTAATAAAGTAGTTTTCCTGCCCGCGGTTTCCGCGTGCCAGAACAGGCTTTCCGATGTAACCGGAAATCTCAATACCGTCTGTATCCTTTGCATATTGCGCAGGAACCGATGCCATGGCAGTGTCCCTGCCATAAATATGATAGATGATATCTTTCAGTTCACCGGAGCCGGTCGTATGCAGAACGACCTTGCCGTTATTCATGTATTTAAAAGAAATATCCGGCCTGGAAAGCGCCATACGTTCCATTAGTTCGCTGATGTAGCCGCCCTCCGTCATCGGCGTTTTTAGAAATTTCCGCCTTGCCGGTGTATTATAAAACAGGTTTCTCACAAGAAACGTCGTGCCGGCCGGACAGCCGACTTCTTCAAATGCTTTTTCCTCACCGCCTTCTATCACATAGCGGCTGCCGACAAATGCATCCTTCGTTTTTGTCAGTAGCTCTACCTGCGCAACTGCCGCAATGCTCGATAATGCTTCTCCACGAAATCCGAGACTTCCGATGGAAAGCAAATCGACTGCGGAACGGATTTTACTTGTCGAATGGCGCAGGAATGCTACCGGAATGTCGTCCTTTTCCATACCGGAGCCGTTATCCGTTACACGTAAGAAGCCGATTCCGCCCTCCTTTATTTCAACCGTAACCGAGGTTGCGCCTGCGTCAATGGCGTTTTCCACAAGCTCTTTCACTACAGAAGAAGGGCGTTCTACGACTTCTCCTGCCGCTATCTGATTGATGGTTGCCTGATCCAGTACTGCTATTTTGCTCATAATAACTGCTTCACCTTTTCCTGCATTGCATACAGCTTATTTAACGCATCTAACGGCGTCATTTTCGCTACTTCCAGTTCACGTAATTCCCTAATGATTTCGGAATAATCCGGCGTATCGAACAGGCTGAGCTGTCCATCCGGTGTTTCCTGATGCTTCTTTCCGGAAGCATTCTTCTGTATTTTTTTCTCTGACGATTCCTCATGAACAGGAGAATCCGTCTCCTGTAATACCGCCGTCGTATTGATATCGTTGCTTGCCAGCAAATCCGCAATTTCCCTTGCACGACGCAGAACTCCCTCCGGAACTCCGGCAAGCTTGGCTACCTGTATACCATAGCTCTTATCGGCTCCGCCTCGTACAATTTTACGAAGAAAGACGATATCTTCGCCCTGTTCCTTCACTGCGATACAGTAATTGTTGACGCTGTCTAAACGTCCTTCCAGTTCAGTCAGCTCATGATAATGTGTTGCAAACAGCGTTTTTGCACCAAGCTTTGTCACATCCGCTATATGCTCTACGACTGCCCATGCAATGCTGAGTCCGTCGTAGGTGCTTGTACCACGACCGATTTCATCTAAAATGAGAAGGCTGTTTTTTGTTGCGTTACGCAGAATGTTTGCCACCTCAGTCATTTCGACCATAAATGTACTCTGCCCGGAGGCAAGGTCATCGGAAGCGCCGACTCTGGTAAAAATCCGGTCTACCATACCGATTTCCGCACTTTCCGCCGGAACAAAGCTGCCAATCTGCGCCATCAGCACAATGAGTGCCGTCTGACGCATATACGTCGATTTTCCCGCCATATTCGGTCCGGTAATAATGGAAACACGATGCGCCTCGTTATCCAGATATGTGTCATTTTCCACAAACATATCGTTGGAAATCATCAGTTCTACCACCGGGTGTCTTCCGCCTTTGATGGATATCACACCGTTTTCGTTGATGGATGGTCTGACATAATGGTTTCTCTCCGCAACAAGCGCGAGCGACGCCAGAGCATCTGCCTTTGCAATCGCCTTGGCAGTCTTTTGTATCCGAAGTACCTGAGCGGCAACCGTATCCCTAAGCTCGGTAAATAAATCATATTCCAAGGAAAAAAGCTTATCCTCGGCGCCGAGAATATCCTCTTCCATTTTCTTAAGCTCCGGTGTCGTGTAGCGTTCCGCATTTGCCAATGTCTGCTTTCTGATCCATGTTTCCGGCACAAGCTCTTTATAGGAATTTGTCACCTCCAGATAATAGCCGAATACGCGATTGTATTTAATTTTCAGGTTTTTGATGCCGGTTGCTTCCCGTTCCTTTGCTTCCAGTTCCGCCAGCCAGTTCTTTCCGTCGGTCTTTGCCAGACGAAGGCGATCCACCTCTTCATTATATCCGGTTTTGATGATGCCGCCTTCCTTAATAGTAAGCGGCGGTTCCGGATCAATCGCCGAGTCGATGAGCTGCTCCATATCGGACAGCGTATCGATATCTTCGTAAATCTGCTTCCATTCCTCCGCAGCTAATTCTTTGATCAGAAAACGGATATGTGGCAGCATCTGAAGCGAAGTAAGAAGAGCAATCATATCCCTCGGATTTGCCGAACGGTAGCTCACCTTACTCATCAGTCGTTCCAAATCATAAACCGCATCCAGATATTCCCGCATTTCTTCCCGGGTTATAACATTTGCATTGAGTTCTTCAATCGCATCCAGACGCTCGTTAATGTCTTTTTTCTTAATCAACGGCTGTTCAATAAAGGTGCGGAGCATTCTTGCGCCCATTGCCGTTTTTGTCTTATCCAATACCCAAAGCAGGGAACCGCGTTTCTGCTTTTCCCGAAGTGTTTCGGTCAGCTCCAGATTTCTTCTTGTGGAGCTGTCGATAATCATATATTTTCCGGTCGAATACGGAAGCAGTCTTGTAATGTGGCTTAAGGAGTTTTTCTGTGTTTCATACAGATACATTAAAACCGCACCTGCCGCAATCGTACCTATATCGTAATCCTTTAATCCAAGACCGTCCAGCGAAGCTACCTGAAAATGCTTTTTTAATTCTTTCTCACACGTTTCCTCGTCAAAATACCAGTCCTCCAGAATATTGACGGATATATTCAGACGGTTCTTTAAGTCCTCCATATCCATACCGCTCACGACAAGCGACGTATTGCAGATAATTTCGGACGGCATGAACTTAATAATTTCATCCACTGCCTGACGAAGCTCATCCACCTGTGTCACATAATAGTCACCGGTGGTAACATCGACCGTAGAAATGCCAAAGATATGATCTACATAGGAAATTCCCATGAGATAATTGTTTTTTGTTTCGTCCATAGACTGTGTATTTAAATTGGTACCCGGTGTGACAATACGGATTACCTCACGTTTTACAATCCCCTTGGCAAGCTTCGGGTCTTCTACCTGCTCACAGATGGCAACCCGGTAACCTTTGCTTACCAGACGGTTTAAATAGCCGTCGACCGCATGGTACGGAATACCGCACATCGGCGCACGCTCCTCCTGCCCGCAGCTTTTTCCGGTCAGCGTAAGCTCCAGTTCCTTCGATACGGTAACTGCATCTTCAAAAAACATTTCATAAAAGTCACCGAGACGATAAAATAGAATACAGTCTTTATATTTTTCCTTTGTCTCTAAATATTGCATCATCATTGGCGTATATTCTGCCATACGTTTTATCTCCTTTACTGTGGGTAATATGACATTCCCACGGTATTTTATTATTTTTATACTCCTGTATCCACAAGCAGCCGGTCCGAATCCGCCGCCGAGGTTGCAAGCTCGTCACACCGCTCATTCTGCGGATGTCCGGCATGCCCTTTTACCCAGACATACTCAACCTGATGCGGCTGCATTGCAGCAAGCAGGCGTTGCCATAAATCCACATTTTTCACCGGCTCGTTTTTTCCACGTTTCCAACCTTTTTTTATCCAACCCTCGATCCAGTGCTCATTAAACGCCTTTACGAGATATTGCGAATCTGAATACAAGGTCACCTCACACGGCTTCGTCAACGCCTCAAGACCGACAATCGCCGCAAGCAGTTCCATCCGGTTGTTCGTCGTCCTCACAAACCCCTGGGAATACTCTCTGATATGTTCTTTTCCGTTAGAATCGATATAGCTTAAAATCGTTCCGTATCCGCCCGGACCGTCCGGATTTCCACGTGCAGAACCGTCGGTATAAATCGTCACCTTCATAAGATACTCCTGTCCTCTCCATTGTTCTATACTTCTTCATCTATAATGCCCATTCTCCGGTTTCGGTAAAGTGCCGTGCTGTTTTTCTGGCAGCCGAAATCAGTTCATCGGGATATCCCATCATGCCGAGCAGCTGAATGGCATTCTGTGTTGTTGCCCGCCCTTCCTTGAGCTGATAATCAAACACGACCTGCCCGTCTTTGATCTGTTCTTCAAAATGATAATTAGTATAGTACTCTTCTAAAAGATGTGTCAGTTCGATATCATGCGTTGCCGCAAAACAGACAGCGTTTGAATTTGCAAGAGAAATGAGTACTCTTGATGACGCTGCAATTCGTTCCACAGTGTTTGTGCCGCGCAGAACTTCATCCACAAAACAGAGTGTCGGACGATCTGCTTGTGCTGCGTCCAAAATCCGCTTTAACGACTTAATTTCAACGATATAATAACTTTCCTTTTCAAACAGGTTGTCCGTCAGGGCAATGCTTGTCATAACCTGAAAGCAGCTGGCAATATAGCGCTTACAAAGCGCTGTATGCACAGTCTGCGCTAAAATGGCATTGATGGCAACCGCTTTTAGAAAAGTGGATTTACCGGATGCATTCGAACCGGTTAGAAGTATGGAACGGTCTGTCTTTAAGCTTGCCGGCACCGGATGCTCTACAAACGGATGATACAGTTCTTCTGCCCAAAGTTCTTTCTTCCCGTCATTATGAAGTTCCGGTATGCAGGTAACACCCATAAATACCCGGAAAGACGCTACGGCACACATGGCATCAAGGAAACCGACTGTTTCAAAAATTTCAATAAGTTCCGCCTTTTTATTCAGAAATTCACACAGCATATTGTTAAATTTGATTAAATCCGTGTGGAATAGAATACGGAAATAGTCAAGAAAGAGCGACATCATGTCTCCGGTAGCGTTCTGAGGCGTTACTACTCCCGCACCTCTCCGGAAGGAACGGAAATGCGTTGTTTTCTCTGCCATCGGTCCCGTATAAGCAGCAAGCTCCGGAAGCTTGAAAGATGCAATCTTTTCTGCATTATCAAGCAGACGAATGGTATAAGACATTGCTGCAAGGTACGGCTCAATTTCACCCTTTCGCTTATAATAAGTCAGAATGTTGGAGCAAATAAAGCAAACAAGTAACGCCCCTCCAATGGTTGTCGAAAACGGAAGCAGCAGTAAACCGAACAGAATGCCCGCCAGTCCGATAAAGTGCTTGATATTCGACTCCTGTCGAACATCAGAAATCCGGTCCATATATTCGTAAATAGAAATTTTCTTATGCTTGCCGATTGCCGATAATGCCATCTGAAGCTGCAACCGATCTTCTTCATGCTCTGCAAACCATGCAATCACACGTTCCCGTTCCTCGAGTTCTTTCAAATCAAACAGAAGCTCATGAAGAATAGCATTTAAGTACTCTTCCCCCATAGAGGAACAGGTGGCATTAATAGTCATGAAAATTTCGTCCATGTTTAAATCATTCCATGTAATTTTATCCAGAAAAAAACGGTCGGACTGCTCCGACTGATATTTTTTCTCATAATAGTACTGAATAGAATGATATTTTTCCTCTGTATATTCCTCCTTCGGCAAGGTTCCCCATTCGTCCTTAAGACGCTGATATAAACGCAACTTTGCATTTTTTCTGTCATAAATTCCTTTGATTGCAAGAACCAACATTCCTGCTGCAATGATTGCAACAATCTCCATGATACTCTCCGTTTCTTATGCTAAAAATGAACTTTCACTCTTTTAAAACTTTGCCCATAATCTTATATATTTTATCACAAAATGATCCGGTTGCCAAGGTCAAGCAATTATTTGCTGCAAACTATTTGCTGCAACTATTTACAGTAAAAAAGATTGCAACCTATAAAAAACGGTCCACACCATTTGATGTGAACCGTTACATTTTCACGAACTATTTTTAATCATTGATGACACGGCATACCTTTAAAATCGAGTAAAAATATACACTCGAAATGGCAACACCTTTATAGTTTGTACTGGAATGAATGACCTGTCCGTTTCCAATATAAATACCGACATGGTTGATATATCCGGTAGAAACCTTTCCGTAGAAAATCAGGTCGCCCGGTTTTGCCTCAGCAAGGCTGATCTGCTTATATTTCTTTGCCATATCACGGGTTACACGAGGTGTTGTATAGCCAAAGTGTGCATACACCTTTTTTACAAAGCCGGAGCAGTCAATACCCTTATATAAGTCATTTCCGCCCCACTTGTACGGTGTACCGATAAACTGCTTTGCGTAATCACAGATAGAAACACGTAAATCCGATACATTCGGACCATACGGAGAATACTTGGAAGCCCATTGAAGCTCATACGCTACGGTAACATAATCTGCCGAAACATAAGCAACGGAATTTTCATTATCTTCATCATCTACAAATACTTCTACCCAAAGCTTTGAAGTTTCGTCATCCTTATTTACGACTACTTCTTTGGAAACGAGCATCTGCTCGCCGGCTTTTACTTTTGTAATTACGGTAGATTCCGTACTTGGCTCCATACGGACATTCAAGGCAGTGACCTTAGAATTTACGGTTGCATACAGTGTAGCGATTTCCTGCGCTCTTGCAACAGCCTCATCACCCATCAGCAGATACTTTGCACTGACATAACCGGAAACAGCACCGGATGTAACTTTCGCCCAACCGTTTTCATCTACGGATTCTACAATACAGGCGGCATCTTTTGCAAGTATACCGACTTTCGAATATCCGGTACCCGGACCTTTACGAATATTTAAACTGCTTGTAACATTTGCAATTGCCAGATTTTCCGGTGCTTCAAAGGCTACGGCATAAAGTTCCGTAGTATCGGTACCCTCCGATTGACTTACATTGCTGTAATATCTGTCCAGTGCTTCTGTAATTCCAGCTAAAGAACTGTCTCCGTCTATAACATCTGCCTTTACGGCAAATAACGGAGCCTGTATGGTAAGTATGCCTGCCAATGCCGTGCAGACAAAAGTTTTTGCAATCTTTTTCATCCGTGCCTCCACCTTATGGATTTTTGATAGGATTTATACTCTCTTTTTAAATTGTTACACAAATGTTAAATTTATTACGTGCATATTATAGCAAACTAGACAATTCTTGTCAACAAAATCTTAATATTTTATATATATTTACCGTACTTTTTATTAAGCCTTGTAAAAGTACCGCTGTTTTTTTCTATATTTCTTTATAAAAAGAAAAAAGGACTGCCACAGCAATCCCTTTTTCAAACCATATATTTTCCACTATACTGATTAAATGATAATGCAGATCAGCCCGCCATTACTCTCATTGATAATCTTTTGCATCGTATCCTGCAGTTTTATCCTGCTTGCTTCGTTTACATTGTTGATTTTTGTCTGAATTCCGTCTTCAATAAGCTGACGCACGGTTTTTCCGAAAATATTCGTTTCAAAAATACCTTCCTGACCGATTTCACTCTGCTCCTTCATATAACGAATCAAATCATTTGCCTGATCCTCCGTGCCGACAATCGGTGCAATTTCCGTTTCAATATTCGCACGGATCAGATGCGTGGACGGCGCTGTTGCTTTCAGCTTTACTCCATACTTATTGCCATGTTTTAAAAGCTCAGGCTCAGATATGCTGATTTCTTCCACGCCCGGTTCTACAACGCCATAACCGCTCTGCTTTAGCTCTTCCCATGCCTTTCCCAGCATACTGCATTCCTTCTGTGCCTGCGCCAGCTGATACAGAACCTTCATAAAATCATATTCGTCATCCACACGGGTGCCGAGCGTTTCACTTAACATTTCGTAATAATATTTATCCTGCATACGAATGCTGCAGTTTACCATTCCTTCTGCACGCTTCTGCTCTTCAATTGAAATTTTTTTAATAAAATCGCAGTTTACATCCAGCTTTTCCTTCGGAATATCTCTCATGCAGTGATAGCCCTTCAGCATTTCCTTCAGTGCCATAATGATTCCGTTCTTAACCGGATGAGCCGAAGGAAGCATTTCTACCCACTTTGGCAGGGAAAAGTTAATTCTGCGAATTGGGAACGAATCCAGCATCAATTCCATCATCTTTGTAATATCTTCCGACTTTAACTGCTGACAGTTGACCGGATAAACCGATGTATGATAGGAAGCTTCCAGTTCTTCAGCCAGTTGCTTTGTTTCCCGCGCATAAGGCTTTGCGGAATTTAACAGCACGATATACGGTTTTCCGATACGTTTTAATTCTGTAATCGTCTGCTGCTCCGGGGCTATGTAATTTTCTCTCGGAATTTCTCCGAAGCTGCCGTCCGTTGTCACAACGATGCCAATCGTCGAATGATCCTGAATGACCTTTCTTGTTCCGATTTCAGCTGCTTCTACAAACGGTATTTCCTCCTGTGACCACGGAGTCTTAACCATACGCTGCATGGAATCCTCCATGTGTCCGAGTGCTCCCTCCGTCATGTAACCGACACAGTCAATTAAACGTACCTGAAACGAGGAACCGTCTTCCAGCGTAATTTCCGCCGGTTCCATCGGAATAAACTTCGGTTCGGTCGTCATAATTGTTTTCCCGTTTCCGCTTTGCGGAAGTTCATCGTTCATTTGTTCCCTCATATGCGGATTTGCCATATTCGGAAGAACAAGCACATCCATAAAACGCTTGATAAACGTGGACTTTCCGGTCCGGACCGGTCCGACCACTCCAAGATAGATGGAACCGCCTGTTCTTTCGCTGATGTCTTTGTAAATATCAAATGTATTTGTATTGAAACTGCTCATAAAAAATCCTCCTTGCAAGTCCCCTTCACCACGGACATCGGCTTAAAAGTTACTACAGTATATGCCGATGTCTTAGGATTCTATACCTGCAAGGAGGAAAAATCAAAAACAGTTTATTTCTCTTTTAAGATAAAATTCAATATTACCGGATTATGATCGGAATACTTAAATCCGTTACTGACCGTGTTTGTTTCGACCATTTCCACATTATCTGAAATCAGGAACCCATCCAGCATATAGGTTTCTGTTTTATACAGGTCGTACGGTTCGCCTGAGTCTCTTGAGGAATTTACCATAGTACGGATTCGCTCTTCCGAAAGGAAATCCATTGCAAACCGAAACTCTTCCGGAAGCATGCTTCTTGGAAACGGCTGTGCCCAGGATGACACCCCGCTTTCCTTTTCAGACAGTTTTAAATCATGATTAAAATCGCCGCCGCAGATAATATAATTTCCTTCTGCATAGTCTGCCTTCATATCCTCAAGCAGCATGGAAACCTGCCGTTCTCTTAAATCGCCGTCATTTCCATAGGCAGACAGATGCACATTATACAGGCAGAGAAAGAAACCGTTTTCCACAGGGACTCTGGTTTTCGTATAGCAGCGGTCCAGATCCACATATTTATTGAAATTATCCATCACCGGAAGACTTCGGCGCACTGCGTCCTGCAACGAAAACCTGGAGTAAGTCGCCATTCCTGTAGTAATCGTTCCAATCGGCTTATAAAGCGGCCACATTAAAAACGGAGAGTTCAGATAATTATAGGCAAAGACCGTCTCATATTCCGAAAATGCTTCCGCAAGCAATGCTTTCTGGTCAATATGATAGCTTCTTGTGGAATCTACATCAATTTCCTGCACGAAGATGAAATCCGGTTGAAAAACATCAAGCAGAGCGACAGAACCTGCGATATTTTCATAAACAGCGTCTTCACTCAATGCCTAGGAATGCTTTCCGCCATCCATAAAGAAACTGTAATCGTCCGAATAAGCACCGAATCCGATATTGTACGTCATAACGGAATATAATTCGCCGGTCGCCATGACTTTCTTCTGCTCTGCAGTCTCGGCGGTATGCTCCACCGTAAGCGTCTGTACATCCTCAATGCGGTGATAGCTTAACACTACATACAGGACATATCCGCCTACTATAAGTATCAGCGCCGCAATAAGAGTCAAAATCGCAATCAGTATCCGCTTCCAAACGGTTTTCTTTCTTGATTTGTCTTTCACCTTATTCCTCCCATGAAACTGTATGATGCTCGTCGGTCTTGTCTCTGGAAAACAGATCCAGTGTTGCATCCTTTGCCGATTTGTTTTCAAACAACACCTGATTAATCTGTTCTACAATCGGCATTTCCACTTCATATTTCTGCGCCAGCTTCAGCGCTGCCTTTGCAGAATATACGCCTTCTACGACCTGATTGACTTCCTCCATTGCCTCTTTCGCCGTTTTTCCCTGTCCAATCAGATATCCCGCATTTCGATTGCGGCTGTGAAGGCTTGTACAGGTTACCATTAAATCCCCCATACCGGAAAGCCCGGAAAAGGTCTCATACTTTCCGCCCATCTTCGTGCCGAGTCTTGAAATTTCCGCAATACCGCGCGTCATCAATGCTGCTTTGGTATTATCGCCGTATCCGAGGCCATCCGCAATACCTGCCGCAAGAGCGATCACATTCTTTAACGAACCGCCGAGTTCAATACCGATAACATCCGGACTCGTATATACCCGGAAAAACTCTGTCATAAACGTATCCTGAATTTTCTGTGCCACACGTCGTTTTTTTGCACCGGCAACAATCGTCGTCGGAATCTTTCTGCTGACCTCCTCCGCATGACTCGGACCGGAAAGAACCGCTACCTCTGCCTGAGGAATTTCCTCTTCTATCACTTCGGTTAATGTCTTTAACGATGCTTCTTCAATTCCCTTTGCCACATTAATGATAATCATGCCCTCCGGAATACTGCCGGAAATCCGGTGTGCCGTTTCACGGACAAATACCGAAGCAACTGCCATGACAATCATCTCAGGCGCAGCCAGTGCCTCTGCCAGATCGGAAGTAAGGACAACCGATTCCGGAAGTTCGGCTCCCGGCAGATTTTTAATATGGTGTCTGTCACTTCCCAGTGCTTCTATTTCCTTCGGAAGTGCAGACCAGAGCGTCACTTCTTTTCCGTTTGCTGCAAGTAAAATTGCAAGTGCCGTTCCCCAGGTTCCGGCTCCAAGTACAGATACTTTCATAAATCAAGATGCTCCTTTCAGTCTTTCTTCTTTGCACCGAGTTTATTTTCGTTTCCGTTGATTAAACGCTTTATGTTGGCTCTGTGTGTATAAAACGCGGATATCGTAAAAATACAGGTAACCAGAATCATATGCAGATCCGATTCACACATCAGTGCTACCCAGATTGGAAACAGAGTAGCCTCAAACAGCGATGCGACCGAAACATATCTTGTTACGGCAACGATAAGCACAAAAGTAACAATACCGAACAGTGCAAGTCTCCAGTCAAACATCAGCATTACCGCACCCATACAGGTAATCCCCTTACCTCCGTGGAATTTTAAATAGAACGGGAAATTATGACCAAGCACTGCACCAAGCGCCGTATAAAGCACAAGCAGCTGGCTTTCATAAGAAAATGCCGCAAACTCCTGAAACAGGACATAGCGCACGAGCAGCAGAGGAATCATACATTTTGCGAGGTCGCAGAGCAATGTGATTGCTCCCGCTCCGACACCAAGGGTTCTCATTACATTGGTAGCTCCAAGATTACCGCTGCCGTGCTGTCTGACATCTACCTTACATACCTTACCGACAATATAGCCGGAGGAGATACAGCCACAGGCATATCCCAAAACAAGACAAAAGATGATAGCTCCTATCATAAGTTTTTCCTCCAAACAGTAAAGATTCTATTCCTTTTCCGAACGTTCCCTGATAATAAATTTTAACGATGTTCCCGAAAAACCGAATGCTTCTCTTACCTTGTTTTCAATGTAACGCGTATAGGAGAAATGCATCAGTTCCTTATCATTGACAAAAATAACAAAGGTTGGCGGTTTTATGGCTACCTGTGTCATATAATACAGCTTTAAACGCTTTCCCTTGTCGGACGGCGGCTGCTGTAAGGCGGTTGCCTGCATCAATACTTCGTTTAAAACGCCGGTACCGATTCTTAAGTTCTGGTTCTGAATGACCGTTTCGATATGCTCAAACAGACGCGGCATCCGTTGTCCGGTCAATGCGGAGATAAATACCGTGTCCGCATACGGTATAAAGGAAAGGATTTCACGGATTTTTTCCTGATGCTTGTAAATGGTCTTATCATCCTTGTTTTCTACGGCATCCCATTTATTAACGACAATGATGATGCCCTTGCCGCGCTCATGAGCGATACCTGCAATCTTCGCGTCCTGTTCCGTAACGCCCTCCGTTGCATCAATGACAACAAGCACGACGTCGGCGCGCTCAACAGCCGCCACGGTACGAACAATGCTGAACTGCTCAATTTCTTCTTTGATTTTGCTTTTTCTGCGAAGCCCAGCAGTATCAATAAAAACATATTCCCTGCCGTTATACTTCACCGCAGTATCAACCGCATCTCTTGTTGTTCCGGCAATATCTGATACAATGACACGTTCCTCGCCGAGCAGCTTATTGATAATAGAGGATTTTCCGACATTCGGCTTTCCGACAATGGCAATTCGTGGGCGGTCATCCTCTGTCTCTTCCTTTGCATCTTCTCCAAAGTGTTTTATTACTTCATCCAACAGTTCACCAAAGCCTAACCGGTTCATGGCGGAAACCGGATACGGGTCGCCGATTCCGAGATTATAAAATTCATAGGTGTCTGCCATGAATTTATTGAAATCATCGACCTTATTGACACATAAAACAACCGGCTTTGCTGCGCGGCGAAGCATATCTGCCACCTTAAAATCAGAGTCAACCAGTCCCTGCTTGACATCTACGACAAACACAATGACATCCGCCGTGTCAATCGCCGTCTGTGCCTGCTGTCGCATGTACTTTAACATCTGGTCTTTACTGTCCGGCTCGATACCGCCGGTATCAATCATTGTAAACTGGTAATTCAGCCAGCCGACATCCGCATAAATGCGGTCTCTTGTCACACCCGGAGTATCCTTGACAATGGAAATGCGTTCTCCTGCCAGTGCGTTAAAGAGCGTGGACTTTCCGACATTCGGGCGTCCTACTATTGCTACAATTGGTTTACTCATCTATGTTACCCCTTTGCTTCTTCATTAATTACGGTATCAACCAATGACTTTCCTTCTGATTGTACAATACGGATTTTCGTTTGTAAAGCCTTTTCCATATCAGAAAGTGTGATATCATCGAGCAGTACTTCCTCTCCGCTGCGAAGCAGAACGGACGGGAGCAGCAGCGCTTCGCCAAGGTTTTTGTCCTTCAGCTGTTCTAAGATATCCTGTCCGGTCAAAAGTCCGGCCACCGTAATATCTTCACCGAAGTAATGATTGATAATCGGAACAACCTCCGCCTGCACATTCGGAAATTTCTTTCTGATTTTTTCTATCTGCTCTCTGATAACCGGAGCCGCAAGGACACCGGTTGCCAGTGTTACATTCACCTTCCTGTCATCGCCCCTTCTTGTGTCCAGATACTCGTCCACCTCATCGGATAACGAACGAATCATTCCGACACCGTTTTCTAACTGAGGATATGCCTCATACGATGTTTCGGAAGGAATCGGAAGTCCTGCGGTTAAATACCATTCGTCACTTGCAAAAACAAAGCGGGTCCCATGCTCGGAAAGCAACCGTTTCTGCCATCCTTCAATCTGGGCGATAACTTCACGGGCATCTTCTTTCGTAAACTTTTTCAGCGGCGTCAGCTTATCGCGGAACTTAGTCAGACCGACCGGTACCACCGAAACACTTTTCATGTACGGAAGGTACTGTGATAAGTCTGAAATTGTGCGGTCCAGTTCTGCCTTATCATTATAACCCTTACACAGTACAATCTGCCCGTTCATTTCCAGTCCGGCATCCTTGAAACGTTTTAATTTTTCCAGTGCCTGTCCTGCAAACCGGTTGTTTAACATTTTGCAGCGAAGCTCCGGGTTCGTGGTATGCACCGAAATATTAATCGGTGACAGCTTATAAAACAAAATCCGCTCTACATCCTCATCGCTCATGTTCGTTAATGTCACATAATTTCCCTGTAAAAACGAAAGTCTGGCATCATCGTCCTTAAAATAGAGAGTATCCCGCATTCCCGGCGGCATCTGGTCAATGAAGCAGAAGATACATTTATTCCGGCAGGAACGGTACGAATCCATCAGTCCTTCTTCAAAGATAAGCCCCAGATCCTCCTCATACTCCTTTTCGATTTCAAGCTCCCACTCTTCGCCGTCAGGCTTTTCAATCAGAACCGTCAGGTATTCCTCGTTTGTCAGGTAATGATAATCAAATACATCTTTGATTTCTTTTTCATTGATGGATAACAGCTTATCTCCGGCTTCCATTCCCATTTCTTCTGCAATGGAGCCAGCCACCACACCGGTAATCACATGATAATTTTTCTCTTTTTTCATTTTTGTTTCCTTTCCAACATAAGAAAGCCTGCAAGGCTTCCGCGCTCATTTCCCATAACGCGGTGCGAATACAGCAGTTCTTTATGGCAGCAGGTGCATACCCCGCTTACTTCAATCTGTTCCTTTGGCACGCCGGCTTCTATTAAAATCTGACGGTTCATTTCCCATAAATCCAGCTGATATTTTCCTTCTATGTTTTTGGATTTGAAAACTGCCTTCGGCACAAGTGACGGATAACTTTCCATAAACCGCTCTGCCACATCTTCACTTACCTCATAGCAGTCCTTACAGATGGACGGTCCGATGACAACTGAAAGATCATTTGCGTCAGAGCCGAATTCTTCCGCAAGGCGTTTTACCATGGCTGCCGAAATACCTGCCACCGTGCCGCGCCAGCCTGCATGAGCCACACCGATAACATGCTTTTTCACATCAGCAAAAAAAACGGGTACGCAGTCTGCACCGAACACTACCAGCGTAACAAAAGGTTCGTCGGTAAGTAAGCCGTCCACACCGGAATAATCGCGTTCTCTAAAAATTCCTTTTCCACAATCGTCAGAGGTAACTCTTCTGATCGTTGTTTCATGTATCTGGTCGGTGAATACAAGACTCTCCATCGGAATTTCCATGCTGCAGCAAATACGCCTGTAATTTTCCCGTACATTTTCGTCTAAGTCACCGCGCCGGAAACCTAAATTTAACGAAGTAAAGGCTCCCTCACTGACGCCTCCGAGTCTCGTCGAAAAACCGTGCCGTAGAAAAGGAAGCTTTTCAAATGATGAAAAAGAAAGAAACGGCGCCGCTGACGGTATTTCTTTCCTTAGTAATGAAGTATGCCGATTTATTCTGTTTTCTATCACAACGGTATCTATCCGGCTCATTGTTTCCCCTATTCCTTAAAATGCATTTTGTATCCATGTAATTTCCTGTCCTAAAACTGCAACAACGTCAAAACGGCACGGCGTGGATTCCGAAAGTCCGTGCTCATACAAATACCGTCTGGCTCCGAACCGCATTCTCTGCTGTTTGCTACGCCCGACTGCTTCTTCCGGAAATCCGAGTGCTGCCGTCTTTCTGTATTTTACTTCGATAAAGCAGAGATATTCGCCATGCATTGCAATCAAATCGATTTCTCCGCCTTTGAAATAATAATTTTTATCCAGAATCCGAAGCCCCTGCCCGGTCAGATATCCTTCTGCAAGTGCTTCTTTCTCCGCACCGACCGTGCGTTTATTTTTTACCATTCCGTCTGATGCCCTCCACACGGTCAACAAAGACCAAAATTTCCGCTACTACACCGTACAGCTCCTTCGGAATATAATCTCCGATTTGAAGCTTTGAGAGCGTTGCAGCAAGCTTTTCGTCCTTGTGTATCGGTATATTTTCTTCCTTTGCTGCTTCGATAATGCGTTCTGCCAGATGTCCTTTTCCGGTTGCAAGAATTTTCGGCGCAGTTTCCGAAGCATCATAAGAAAGCGCAACTGCTGTTTTGTTTTTTACGTCCTGCTCTTTCATGGCTCCCTCCTTGAGAAAAAACAGTCGATAAATAAGCAAGTAATTATTTGTCAGAACCCTCATAAAAATTTTTGATAAAGCTGCGTCTGTGTATGTCCGAAGGGCCCAATGTCTGTATTGCATGAATATGCTCCTTAGAGCCGTAGCCCTTGTTAGAGGCAAAGCCATAGCCCGGGTAAAAACGGTCCAGTTCCACCATCATCCGGTCCCTTGTGACCTTGGCAACAATGCTTGCCGCGGCAATCGAACTGCTTTTGGCATCCCCTTTAATAATCGGCACCTGCTTCATCGGAAGTCCGGGTATGGTTACCGCATCATTTAAAAGCAAATCCGGCACAACGGAAAGCTTTCCGACTGCCTGTCGCATTGCCTCATACGTTGCCTGCAAAATGTTGATTTCATCAATCCTTGTGTGAGAAACTACGCCGATACCGACAGCAACTGCCTGTGTAATAATCACGTCGTACAGTTCCTCGCGCTTTGCCTCGGAAAGCTGCTTGGAATCGTTCAGATACAAAATATTGCAGGGTCTCGGTAAAATAACGGCTGCTGCTACCACCGGCCCTGCAAGAGGGCCTCTTCCAACCTCGTCAATACCGCAGATAGCCGAATAATCGCTGTACTTGCGTTCATAAACCTGCATTGCTTCGGTACGCTCACATTCCTTACGATAGGCTTCGTAACGCTTTTTTGCCCTGAGAAGCTGCTGTTTTGCTCCTGCGCTTTCTTCCGTAGAAAAGCGTTCCATCACCTCGGGAAGATGTTCTACATCTGTAGTATCTATTATATTCTTTAGTTCTGCAATTTTCATCAGCTGTTTTTCTCCTCCGGTGTCTCCAGACTTATCCTGCCAAGCCTTCCTCCGCGGAAATCATCGACGACGCTTCCCGCCATTTTTTCCAGATCCAGCTCTCCGCCCTTCTTTTTGCAGGCGCGCTTCTCTGCGATTCGGCTAAGAAGCTCCGAGCCGCTCTCACATTCTTCCACCTGATACCTTCCGGTAACCGCTCCCGGATATGTTTTCGTACAATACTCCAACAGCTTGATTGCCATTTCATTCTGATCCAGAATGTCTTCATTAATGGAACCAATCATGGCCAGATGCAGTCCGACACGCTGGTCTTCAAACTTTGGCCATAAAATTCCCGGCGTATCCAAAAGCTCCAGTTCTTTATTCAGACGAATCCATTGCTTTCCCTTTGTCACACCCGGCTTATTTCCGGTTTTTGCGCATGCTTTCCCCGCAAATGAATTGATAAACGTTGACTTTCCGACGTTCGGAATACCGACAATCATCGCGCGAATCGGACGATTTATCATTCCTCTTGCACGGTCACGCTCAATTTTTTCCCTGCAGGCAGCACGTACAACATCCATTACTTTTTTTACTCCCGTACCACCTTTGGAATTGACGCAGCAGACAAAACATCCTTTCTGCTCATAAAATTTCTGGAATCTCACAGTTATTTTATCGTCTGCCAGGTCTGCTTTATTTAGCAGAATCACTCTTGCTTTTCCTTTTGCCAGTTCATCGATGTCCGGATTTTTTGAGCTGAACGGAATTCTGGCATCCAAAAGCTCCAGCACCACATCAACAAGCTTTATGTCCTCCTGCATCTGTCGTCTTGCCTTCGACATATGTCCCGGGTACCACTGATAATGCATCTAAAAAACCTCCGAATTTAAATAGTTACTAATCTTCTCTGTTAATCTTTCCAACAATGGAGAATGGGCTGAGTCTTAGCCATGCTTCCCCGATAATATCCTCTCGGACAACCAGTCCGATATTGGCAAAACGGCTGTCTTCACTTGCGTTCCGGTTATCTCCGAGTACAAAATACTCATCTTCCTCCAATGTAATCGGTTCCGCTGCAAGACCGGAAAGACGCATCGGTTCCACCGGTATTTCCTCCTCAAGTCTGGTTCCGTTTATATAAACCAGACCGTCCGTAATCTCAATCGTATCTCCCGGAATGCCGATGACGCGCTTGATATTATAATAGCTGTGCTCCTTTCCGCTCTGCTTAAACACAATGACATCATAACGTTTTGGTCCGTTTTTCAGATATGCCAGCTTGTTTACGATAATCTTGTCTCCGTCTTTTAACGTCGTTTCCATGGAAGCACCGAGCATAGTTGTTTTTTCCACTGCGTATTCGATAATCAGATATGCCGAAAGAATTACGATTGCAATTTCCAGTATCCAAATCAGAATGCTTTTCAAAATCTTCTTATATTTCGGCTTTTTACTGTACAAATTCATGTCCATAGAAAATCATCTGCCTTTCATAAAAACATTCTTCTATACAAATGATACCTTATTTTTGATGAAAAGAAAAGGACAATCCAAAACGAATTGTCCTTTTTTTCTTCGTCACTTTTCGTTAATTACTTTACAAGCTCTTTTACCTTAGCGCTCTTACCGACTCTCTGACGCAGATAATTTAACTTTGCACGTCTCACCTTACCAAGACGAATCACTTCAATCTTCTCTACGTTCGGAGAATGTAACGGCCAGGTCTTTTCTACACCGATTCCGTTGGAAGACTTTCTTACGGTGAAGGTCTCTCTTGCACCGCCGTGCTGTCTCTTTAATACGATTCCTTCAAATACCTGTGTTCTTTCACGGTTTCCTTCTTTAACCTTTGCGAAAACTCTTACGGTATCGCCTACGTTAAATGCAGGAATTTCGCTCTTTACCTGAGCTGCTTCAATGTTCTTAATAATCTCGTTCATTTGTTGTGACCTCCTAAACTATTTAAAGACGTTCTTACTGTCACTTTGACACAGAGGACCATCTTGTCTCACAAAGATGTATTATACTATACTGCAACAAATATTGCAAGCAGTTTTTATAAATTTTTTTCCAGTAAATCCGGACGGTACTTTTTTGTCCGAAGCAGAGACTGTTCCTTCCGCCAGGCCTCGATATTGGCGTGATGTCCGGAAAGCAGTACCTCCGGCACTTTCTTTCCCATGTATTCCTCCGGCCTTGTGTATTGCGGATGCTCTAATAACCCGTCAGAAAAGCTCTCATACTCCGCAGAAGCTCCATTGTTTAAGACTCCCGGAACGAGTCTGGAAATGGCGTCAATCATTACCATTGCCGGAAGCTCCCCACCGGTCAGTACATAATCACCGATAGAAACAAAGTCCGTAGCAACCTCTTCCAGCGCGCGCTCGTCAATTCCCTCATAATGCCCGCACAGAAACACCAGATTTTCTTCGTTTGCAAACTCCTTTGCCATCTGCTGGGTAAACGGATGCCCCCATGGCGTCAGGTAGACAACACGCGGATGTTCTTCCGTTGCTCCGCGTTTACGGATGTCCTCTTTGATATACTCATACGTCCGCACCACCGGCTCAACCGCCATCAGCATTCCGGCACCGCCGCCGTAAGGGTAGTCATCTACTCTTTTATGCTTATCCAAGGTAAAGTCGCGGATGTTGACCGCATGAAGCGAAAGCAGTCCCTTTTCCATGGCACGTCCGATAATACTCGTATTTAAACCTGCTTCTATCATTTCCGGAAACAGCGTCATCACATAAAAATTCATGCTAAATCCACTCCAAAAGATGTACGGTAATTTTCTTTTCTTCCGGCGAAATCTCCTTCACGCACTCATCGGTCACCGGAATCAGCAATTCTTCGCCACCCGGCTTTGTAACGACATAAACATCATTTGCTGCCGTCTGCATGACCTCGGTAAGTTCTCCGACTGCAGTTCCATCTTCCGATACAACGGTACACCCAATCAAATCGCAGATAAAGTATTCTCCTTCTTTTAGCGGCACTGCATTTTCTCTTGTGACAAGCAGATCTTTTCCCTTGTATTTCTCAATGTCATTGATGTTATCAATACCCTTAAACTTTAAAATCGCCTGATTTTTAAAGAACTTGACGCCGGTTACCTCTAAGGGAAGCAGTTCCTTGCCGGTATCTAAAAGCACATCCTTTAACAGCTTGAAACGCTCTAAATCATCCGTTGTCGGGAATACTTTGACTTCACCCTTTACACCATGCGTATTGGATATCACACCCACACGCAGCAGATTGTTTTCTATCATGATTTTTCTGCTCCTTTCAAAGGTTACCCCTTGCTTAAAAAAAGAAGAGACTGCCTACAGTTTCTGTTGCAACAGTCTCTTTCTTAAGTTCATCCAAACAGTGATGTTACTGAAGAATTTCTACAATAACCTTTTTGTCGTCCCTCGTAGATGCAGCTTTTACTACGGTACGAATGGACTTGGCAATACGTCCCTGTTTGCCGATTACCTTTCCCATGTCTTCGGTGGCAACTTTCAGTTCCACAACGATGGTCTTATCTGTTTCTTTTTCGGTAACAATTACTTCATCCGGATGATCTACCAGTGCTGTAGCGATTACTCTAACTAATTCCTTCATATATACGCACCTTTCCGAGATTGCCTCCGAACTACTTAATACCAGCCTTCTTAAACAGCTTAGCAACGGTTTCTGTCGGCTGAGCGCCGTTTTCCAGCCACTTCTTAGCAGATTCAGCGTTGATATCAAATGCGCTTGGCTGCTTGGTTGGATCATAGGTTCCGATCTCATCGATGAACTTTCCGTCTCTTGGGGAGCGGGAATCAGCAACAACGATTCTATAGAAAGGAGCCTTCTTCTGTCCCATTCTTCTTAATCTAATCTTTACTGCCATTGTTTTTTCCTCCTTAAAATATTTGATTTCTATACATGAATTATCCTGACGGATAAACCATAGCGTAATTACATGCCCCCAAACGGGAATCTCATACCTCCGCCGAAGCGTTTTCTGCCTTTGCCGCCCATCATGCCGGACAGCTGTTTCATCATCTTTTTCTGACCTTCCACCTGCTTTACAAGGCGGTTTACCTCACTGATGTCAACACCTGCGCCGTTTGCAATTCTTCGTTTTCTGGAAGGATTTAAAACGGAAGGATTGGCACGCTCCTCCTTTGTCATGGAGCAGATGATAGCCTCCATGCCCTTAAACATATCGTCATCAATTTCTACGTCCTTCAGCTGACTGCTCATGCCGGGCATCATCCCTAAAATCTGACTGAGCCCGCCCATTTTTTTCATCTGCTGCATCTGGTCTAACAGGTCGTCAAAGTTGAACTCCGCTTTTTTCATTTTACGGGTCAGCTCTTTTGCCTTTTCCTCATCGAAGTCCGCCTGTGCTTTATCAATCAGCGTTAAAATATCGCCCATGCCAAGGATTCGGCTCGCCATGCGGTCCGGATAGAACGGTTCTAAATCGGAAAGCTTTTCTCCCATGCCGACATACAGAATCGGCAGTCCGGTGACCGAACGAATCGAAAGTGCCGCACCGCCACGGGTATCACTGTCCATCTTGGTTAAAATAACACCGGTTAACGGAAGCTTTTCATGAAAGGTTTGTGCCACGTTGACGGCATCCTGACCTGTCATGGCGTCTACGGTTAATATCGTATTGGTAATCGGAAGGGCATTTGAAATTTCCACAAGCTCTTCCATCATGGCTTCGTCTATATGCAGCCGACCTGCGGTATCAAGTATGACAACATTGTTGCCGTTCTTTGCCGCATGCTCCATACCTGCCTTTGCAATATTGACCGGGCTGTGTTTGGTTCCCATCGAAAATACATCCACGCCCTGCTTCTTTGCGTTGATTTCCAACTGGTCAATCGCCGCAGGACGGTAAATATCGCAGGCAACCAAAAGCGGCTTCTTCCCCTTGGACTTTAGCTGACCGGCTAACTTCGCCGCTGTTGTCGTTTTACCGGCACCTTGCAGACCGCACATCATAATGACGGTTGTCTGTCCACCCGGAAGCAGCGTCAAATCAGTCTTTTCATCCCCCATCAGACGGACAAGCTCTTCGTTTACGATTTTGATGACCATCTGACCCGGCGTTAAGCTGTTCATCACGTCCTGACCGACCGCACGTTCCTGAACCGAGGCAATAAACCCTTTTACGACCTTGAAGTTTACGTCCGCTTCGAGAAGTGCCATTTTTACTTCTTTTAATGCGGTCTTTACGTCTTCTTCCGTCAGTCTTCCCTTGCCGCGAAGGTTTTTAAATACATTTTGAAGTTTTTCCGAAAGGCTGTCAAATGCCATGTCAGTACTCCTTTAGTTTATGTCTGTCTATTCTACAGCTCGGCTAACATTTCTTTCATAAGTGTTCTTGCTGCTTCGATATTAGCAGAATTTGTTGCTTCTCCATCCGGAGTTTCTAAAAGCTCTGCCGCTTTCGTCAGCTTCTTCTTCATGTTCTGAAACTTTTCTACCAGATGAAGAGCTGCCTCGTACTCCTTGAGCTGTTTGGTACAACGTTTTACAATATCGTGTACACCCTGTCTCGAAATGCCCTCCTCCTCTGCGATTTCCGCTAAGGATAAGTCATTTAAGACATAGTCTTCAAATATTTTCTTTTTGTGGTCGCCGAGCATTTCACCGTAAAAATCATATAATAAGGACAGCTCTACGATTTCCTCAAAAGATTCTACCATAAAATATACCACCTGTAAAGTCTTTTTCTTTACACACAGGTGGTATTGTACTACAAGATTTTGGTGGTGTCAAGTAAAATATTTGACATGGTTACTAAATGTATGTTCATTTATTTCATAACCTTCTTTCATATAGACCACCTCTTCAAACATTTCGCTTCCATTTTTCTTCCCTAAAACGGCAATGATTTGTTTTTCAATGACTGTGTCATGTGAATTTTTTGCATTTCTTAAGCTTCGTGCCCTATTAATATCACCAACAAATCCAACACAAATGTTTTCTGTATCATTTCGAATAGCCACAGGAAAAACTGTAGTATGTGTTTTTAACTGATTTAATAATAAACTCTTATCCGCTTTTGAATATAGTAGCTCATGAAAATGCTCTATCTTTCCTGTTTTCTTTTTTAAAGTAGACCAATCATATTTTTGAAGTGTATCAATATTTCCTGAACTAATAATTCCCTGCCGACATTTATCATAAAATTCTGCATTATCTAAATCACTGTATATTCCGGTTAAATGTTTGTAATCTTCATGGAAAAATCTGATTTGTGTTTGTGAATTATCATCACATAGAATTAAGAATGTCTTGTTATTCAGATATTGTTCAAAATTGATTGCACCTTGTATAATACTTGTTCGTAGTCTATTTTTATTTCCTTCTGTAAGTATATTCTCTGCCCTCGGCATCTTATCCTCCTGTTGAAAAGTAAAAGCAGGAGAAAGAATCCCCTGCTTTTCTGCAAGTTTTCTGCTGGTTGTCAGCCGCGTACACCCTATAGGTGCACAATAACGGACTTGGATTTTTTTAGACTTCCAATTGTCTACAACTTTACTGCTGGTTGTCAGCCGCGTACACCCTATAGGCATACAATAACGGACTTGGATTTTTTTAGACTTCCAATTGTCTACAACTTTAGGTGCTTGCACACCGGAGCATTACTGCTCCTACTATTATAGTATTACCAAAACGATGCTTTGTCAATACCACATACTTTATTTCGTCTTATGCTTTATCATCGCCTCGGCAATATCTTCCGCTGCTCCGGTTTTTATGTAAAACAGCAAATCATCTACTACACTGATTCTAAAAATATTCGGTTCCAGATTCACCAAAGGCTCATAACGTTTATCCGATATGATACTCTGCTTAAACAGTTCCACCTCCTGTTTTTGCTCCTGATAGGCTGCTTCCTGCTCACTAAGACTGCTTGTCAACATGTCCATTTCCTGCCGATAGCTGTTCCAAACAGTATCTGCGATTTCCTTTTTCAGATTTTCATCCGAATCAAAGTTCTGAAGTGCAACATTCTGTTCCTGCCTTATACCTTCGATTTCCTGCTCCAGAAATGTTATTTTGTCCTCAAATTCCTTCAGATTCAGCGCACTGTTCGGAAGCTTTTCGATATTTTGCAGTTTCATTTTTAAATTCAGCTCCAGTTTCAGCATTTCGGTACGAATCGCATTAATTTTTTTCAGACCTACCATATACTTTTCTTTTACCAAATTATTAATTACCAGATATGCTGTATAAAAAATCAGGGTAATTACAAGGTAAATTCCGGTTAAAACTGCACCGCCTCCGCCTCCTAATACCACAAAGTATATCACACACGGAAGCACACAAAAAATCAAGACAATTCCCACCAGCAAAATCAAGACGTCCAAAACACTCTTTGGGAAAAAACATGCTAAAAACAGTTTTGATACACAGATATCCGGAATATTTTCCTCTTTGATAATCTCCTTTATCTGTTGTTCGCTCTCTAGTTTTCTTTCTTCGTATTTTGCTTTTTCTTCCTTGGTCCGCCTGATGATTTCCTCTTCTCTTTTTGAGGCGCGTTCTTCCTTAACACTTTGAATTTGCGCTTCTTTATCAGCGATTTCCTCAAAATATGGTCTTGCCACCACTGCCCTTTGCGCCTTTTCTTCTTCCTCTATTTCCGATTCGATTTCTTTTCTTCGCAGCTCAATCTTTTCTTCCTGTTTCCTCACACGAAGCTCTAATGCTTTCAGCACCTTTTCCTGCTGTTCGGACTGCAGAAGCCGGTCTTTCAGCTTCTGCAATTCCAACTCTCCACACTGCAAAATATCTTTTTCCGATTCTTCTGCCATGGCTGCCCCTTCCTCTCATCTCTCTTTAGTCAAGATTATACACTGAATTCATCTAAAATACAATGTCGACGATTGATGAGAAGAGGGATAATTTAACATCCTATTATTAATTTCCGCTGATTTAATATATCTATGTAGTTATGTACCATAAAATCTATCTCATCTGGTGTCCCACATTTAATATCCTTGCTACCTGATATATCTATGATTGTATTTCTTTTTATCTCTCCATAAAAAAACATATCCAATGACTGCTCTAAAATCCATTTCTTAACTTGTTCTTCTGTCTTAAAAGCAGAAAAAAATTCGCCACCTTTAAAACATTCATATAAAAAGTAAGGCATATAGTCATAATATGGGGATGATGCTCTTTTCTTCATCCATCTTTCCGGAAGTATCATCACATTAGCTTTCGTTTGCCCTAATTCAAATAACTCTGACAAATTTTTGACTCTGTAATTATCTTCAGGCAATAATTCCTTTAATACTTCTTTATGGGCAAGGTTTTTCATGAACTCATCTCTATGATTGATGTTCCCCGCTGTTTTTTTTATCTTTGCATATCCATTAATTGCAACGAGAGTGAAGCGTAATGGCATCCATAATGGAAATATAGTGTCAGCATTTATATTTCCACCTGTTAAAGTATATTCAAATGTATATTCCCGTTTAAAATTCTCCCATGCAATCGGATCCTTTTTAAATCTCATTGTAGGTTTATTGTTATTGTAACATATCCATGAGTTGATTTTTTGCTCTATCGGTTTATATATATTTTTCATTTTTCTCACTTTCAATTAAATAAATTTGGAGACAACCTTTTATTATATAAAAAACTTACTTTTTTCATAATACATACTTACTATACTATCTCCATATACACTTTTTTCTTGCAACTTATCTACTAGAGAATATTTATTCATATTCTCTTCAATTACATTATTACGGCTAATAAGCATTCTTATATCTCTATCATGCAAATTATCAAAAACAGGTTCTGTAAGAAAAATATCAATCGCTATTTTTTCAATATCAATACCCGTTGCTAAAAATATTATTTTCGCAATTCTATCACTAGTTTGTCTCGGTGAAAATTCCAAAAGATAAACCTCACCTTTATCTGATATTATAAATTCACATACATAAACACCTTTCTCTAAACCGAACAACATAATAAGCTTCTCTAATACAGGTTTAAGCAATACAGAAATTCTTTTTTCTTCTTGTCCATATTCAAAGTCAGACCAATGAAAATCTGAATTATCCCTATTAGCAGTTTTATTCCCTCTCACGGGGAAAATGTATGTCACTTGATTATTGTATATAATAAAAGGAGTTCTATAAAAAGTTCCAGAAATATACTCTTCAAAGAGAATACTATTTTTTTCCCCATTAAAATAATTTTCCTGATAAACTTTTAACCCTGAACATAAAACTTTATCTTCATAATCGCTATAATATTTCTTTAATTCAATTTCGCTATCTATTTTTTTTACTCCGATACTACCAAATCCAATAATCGGTTTTGCTATAACAGGAAATTCCAATTCGTTTTCATAACATTTTGCATTTAATATTTTATTCTTAGACAAAAACTTTTTAAACTTATCTTTTGTAAGCAATTCAAAAACAACATTTGAAAACTGAAAATGCCAATACCTATTTCCTTTTTCTTTCAGCCAATATAATCCTTCTTCGTGACAACAAAGAACGTCAACATCCTTACTAAGAATTTTTACTAATTCTTCGTTTTCTATCTCTTTATCTATAAAAGCTACATTTCTTTTTTCGAATTTGTAATTATCCATTTCTACTCTGCAAACAATGTATAAATTCCCCATATTTGTTTCTGTATTACAAATATAGTCTATCTGATATTTTGTTGGAAAAACAATTAGCTTGTTACTCATAAATGACCTCTTCATATCGATTCAATTTACTGAACCCATTATCTTTTTATCAAAAAAGTATACATATTAAAATGCGTTTCATGTTTCAGTCAGTTTTTATCAACTGCATCCTTTTTATTGCAAAATATATTATATAAACAAGAATCGCATTTATAGTACTTTTTATTATATTAAATGGTAAAAACACTGGTAACAACATGCTTTTTACTACTTCTCTTGTCACTCCCATATATAATGGTGTAAACAAATAATTCCATAAAGGCATAGCTGCAGTCATACACATACATCCTAGTCCTAAGCCAATATTAAATCCCTTTCTAGTTTTGGTTAATTTGTAAACAAACGCAAGCGGAACAGTAAACGCAGAAACTGATAATATATTCATAATCAATCCTATTACACCATACTCGCTTACACTAAGCATCTGCAAAAAAGAAACTCCAAAAGCACCTACAAACGCATAAGCCGGACCATATAGTAATCCAATAATAGCAATAAAAACATCTTTAACATCAAATCTTAAGAATGTAGCCGATGGAATTATCGGTATTCTAATAATAAATAGCGATGTATATGCCAAAGCAATAAGCAAACCAATTACCCCTATTTTCTTCACTTCATTTTTTTTCATAATCTATTTCCTCCAAAATACTTTTTCAGATTACAATATGTACATTTCTTCATAGTTCACCTATATAATCAGCGCAATAATTGCTATAATAACTGCAACAATACTTAATACGATTGATACTTTGAGCCATACTCTCATTTTTAAAAGTTTACGATAATCTCGTTGATCTTTTTGAAGTTGTTCAAAAGCACGCTTGAACTTTACTTGCATTTCCATCCGACTTACAGAATCAGCTTCAAACTGTAACATTTGATTCGTAAGATCTTCATACTCATCTCGACGTATAGTTGATGCATTAGTTACTAAAAGTAACCAATCCAATATATTTTTCAATACTCTTGAAATCGCTTTATCATTTTCTGCAAGGTCTCTAATATTCTTGCTTTTGTTAAAAAATGCTTTAGAAGAACTTTGTTGTTGAATATCTCCGGAAGTTCCATTAACCTTCTTTAAGTCATTCATTGCAGAATCTTTCATTATTGCAATATCCGTTTGTGTTGTCCTTGGCTCTGCTACCTCTGTTTCCAATATCGCCTTTTCCTCTAATAATTCTTCCGATTTACCTTTTTCATCAATTATTTTCATTAATCTCCCACTCCTGTAATTCTGCTAATAACTCTGACTTCTTTTCTTCAGCCTCAGAAAAAGATTGCATTACGTCTTCATGA
Organism: Lachnospiraceae bacterium; assembly: GCA_051880375.1. Classification (GTDB taxonomy): domain Bacteria; phylum Bacillota; class Clostridia; order Lachnospirales; family Lachnospiraceae; genus SIG299. Next base: position 38,989 of record JBJENV010000021.1, on the reverse strand, counting down.
TATTCAATCATAAATCTTGGGCTGAAAGTTTTCTGAAAACTCTCTGAATCTGCCAAAGCCAAAACTTCATCTTTAAAACTATTAAACCAAATATCATTTGCATCTTCTATCGACAAGTTAATCTCTCTCATGCTTTTCAAAGCCGCCCTATAGTCCTTTATACCGCCAGAAACATATTTAAGAGTATTATTTGCAAGAATAAGCAACGATGCATAATCCAAAGACAATATTCCTGTATAATTTTTACTAACTGTGGTCAATACTGAATCCACTAAAAATGATGAAGCATGTGCAATCATCTGTAGGACATAAAACTCATTTGAATTAACATATCTCTCATTGGCTTCATTAATCTCATTAAAAAGTAGCATTGCTGCATCTGCATTCTTAATCTTTTGAACGTTTTCAAAAAAACTCACTTCAGGTAAAGCTTTAAATAAATACACATAACCATGTGTCACAAGTTGGATAACAGCAACCGCAGAAACATTTCCTACTACATTTTTCAGATTTAATCCTTCACTATACATACTAATCATCATTTTAGCAAGCATTTCATTGTAATCTGCCAAATAACTCGTAAACGGCAGCGGTAAGCTTGTCTTCGTAAAAAAATCAATAATTAAATGATTCATCAATTCCTTTTTTGGATCCTCCGGAATTTTAAAGCGACCCATACTATTAAAATCTTCTACTCTAACATTTCCCGCATGCATAGAACCGCCAGTAAGTTCTGCTATACTCTTTCCCCATAGTGGAAAATCATTTGTTTTTCCTGAGATTAAATCCAATGCTTCCTTAAATCTTCCGATATCATGCCCAGGTCCAATTTGTCTGTGAAATCCTTGTACTGAGCCACTCATTCCTTCTGGTTTTGGAACTTTATAGTCTACAGCAGTTCTGGTTGTTGAATGCTTATGTCTCAATTTTCCTTTCTGCGGAACAAATGATTTAAAGCATCCATTAACCGCTCCGCAAAGCACACCTGTTTCAACTGCAACAATGACATCTGTTAAAGAAATATTAACATAAAAAGCATGATTTGCCTGTTTTAATAGTAATTCATTCTTTTGCATCAACTCATTTATTTGCTTTTCGATACTCTGTCTTTCACGAAAATTTTCTAACGCTTTTTCACCGAATACCCGTGTTAATTCTCTTTCGCCCATTTTGATTCACCACTCTTTACAATTGTATATTCTAGTACAGAACACCTCTTTAGGAACTCATAAATACCCTTATTTTTCATACAACATTTACCTTTGGTAGCCGGTCTAAATATTAAAGATGCTACCGGTCCCATTACAGCAACTCCGTTCCCTGATATTGCACCTTTAATGCACTGAATAAGGCTATTTCCGATGCAATCGTGTTGACTTTGGCAGCTAATGATGCTTCCTTTTCAACAGTTACATCCGGCTGCAATGCTTCTATATTCTGAAACACCATTTTACTCTATCACTTCTATCCTGTCTCCCTGACTTGCCAGCCACATATCAATTCCGTTTCCAAACACCTCTGCGGTCAGCGTATAGACACCGTCATTTTCTGAAATAATCTTTGCCGTCGGCAGCCGGTCTAAAATGGCTTCTATGGAATCTCCCTTATATTTAAACTTCAGTTTTCGGAGCCTTCCGCCCTGCATAAACTGTATCCGTTTACGAAACTCGCCTTCTTCAAAACGATTTCCGTAAGGAACGTGGTAATGCTCATCCAGCACGCGCAATTCCCGGATACGGTCAATCCGGTAAATTGTAGGAAACGGGTCCTCCGGATTTGCAAAGTATTTCTCCGACTTATAGTTTTCCAGAAATGCGGTCAGATAAAAGTAATACTCTGAAAACATAATTGCCAACGGTTTCAGCTTACGGGTTACAATGTTATTGTACTTCGATTTCTGATAATCAATTTCTATATACCGGGCAGTCTGGATTGCCTGCCCGATATCCCACATCATATCAATAAACACACGTTTGTGCTGCGGTTCAATATAATGTTCCTTTTCATTTAAAATCAGGTCGGTTACCGTCTTCTGATTTACCTTCGGTACACAGCAGTCAATCAGTTTATCTAATATTTCCGTCATTTCCGGCTTTGTCAAAGAACGGCTGTCCAGCAGGATTTTACAGATTGCAAGTACCTCGCTGTTTGTCAGCTTCAGCTTATAAATCTGCTCCAGTCGATACCCTTTTTTCTCCCTGTCATATATGACTGAATTTTCAAATCCGTTTTCTGCCATCTGACAATCCAAAAAGTTTCTGATTTCTTCAATGTCCCGCTGAATACTTTTTTCATTTACGCCAAAATCATTTGCAAGCTCCGACTTATTTAATGTTTCGCCATTCATTAAGCGCGTATATATTCTCAATACGCGTTCCAGTTTTGCATTCTTTTCGACTTCCATCCTCGTATTCTTCCTTTTCTTTTAATAGGCTCCTCCTGAAATATGAATTTCAACTCCCTGCTTTACTTTGCGTGTCGTGTTGCACCAGGCGCAGGTTACTTCATCCTCTGTTCCGGTAAGGCAGTTTGCTTTTCCGCAGGGACATACACACCAGTGCATTGCACCGCAATAAGGGCAACCGGGATATTCGCTATCTGTAATGGTATTCCCAATAATCTCCGTCTTCTCATACCCTTCCCGCATGGCCGCTGCTTCACTGATTTTAAATGCCCAGGTACGGCTCCACAGCTTTTCTTCTTTTTGCTCCAGTCTGACTCCAAAGGTCTCTCCGGACTTTAAGCAGCGTGCCACTACGATTGCAGCTTTTCTTGTTTTCTTCTCTTCCGTTATCATTTTTGCAAATTCATGAAACAGTTTCATCTTTACTCCTCACAATCGCTGATATGGAAATATCATCACCGCTTCCTCTGGTTGAGAGCCTTGGGAGAAAACCGCTCAGTTCAGTAAGTGCCTTTGAAAGCTCCATACTTATCACGGAATTTCGGACAAGCTGATAAAAATCGTACAGTTTTTCCTCATTTTCAAAGGATGTGTCCACCCCGTCCGTACCAAGGAAAACAGCCTCCGGTATCCGCTCCGAATAGTAATGTCGGAAACAATAGCCGGCATCCTCTGCACAAAGTGATGTCGTCTGATTTAAAATGCACCGCTCATCCCATGGAATCGGCTGCTTCCATCGTCCTTTTTTATCAAGCACGACACAGGTTCCGTCTCCTATCTGAATTCCGAACCAGTATTCCTCCGTCATCACCGCTGCGATCAATGTGGTGCCGTAAGCTTCCTCGATACACTTCTGATCCAGATATTTCTTTTTTACAGCATCGGATACGCTTTGCAGTTCTTCCTCCTTAAGCGGATGTAAGCTATGATGCTCCTTCACAAGTTCATTCCAGCGATATACAATACTTCTTTCCAAATCATTTAAAAGTCCGTCTGCATCCGCCTGCATAATTTCCGGCACCATTGCATCAAGAAAAGACAGAATGTTCTCGGCTGCCGCCCTACAGGCAAGCTTCGCTCCCACGGAACTCCTCACATAATCTGCACCGCCATGACCGTCGCATACTATTGCAATACTGCAACCGTCATTTTGTCCGCTCCATGCATAGTCCTGACATTCTTTCTTCTGACGCTTGTGGCGCTCACCCGTGACAGAGACATGAAATGTCTTTACCATTGTACATCACCTTCATAGCTTTCAAAATCCTCTGCCTCTATCAGCTGAATTTCACGGTTTAATTCCTCCTGCTTACTGATTAACCTCGGCATATCCCCATGTTCGGTAACTACACTGACATCCGCACTCTGACTTCCTACCTCGGAAGCTCTTACGCTGACAAAGCGAATCCATTTTTTTAAGCTCTCCGATGAGTATACCGTAATCACTGATTCCCTGTTTCCGGTAAATTCGCTCAATATTTCTGTATTTGCATCCTCTCCGATGGCAACTGCCACCTTAATCGCTGCCCGAAACCACGGATTGTTCCGCAGCAGCTCCAGACCCTTTTTATAATTGTCTGTCGGCTCTCCATCTGACAGTAAGAAGATAACCGGAGCAAAGGAGCCTGTTGCTTCTTTCATAAATCCAGACTTTACAAGCTTTTTATCCAGGCTTATGCAGGCATCTCCAAAGTCCGTAACACCCTCAGCGGAAAGCGGATTCCAATGGAACTGCTCTGCTTCCACCGGTTCTTTTGTAATCCACCGGGAGCCGGTGGAAAATTCCAGTGTTGCTATCTTTAATCGCGCGTCCGCGTTTGTTTCTGCAATTTCCTTCAATTCCGGAACTATTTCTTCTATGGCAGCGTTCACTGCACCCAGCTTGCTTCCTTTCATGCTTTCCGAAGTGTCCACCAAAAAGAAGAGTACCATACTTCTTCTGGCAACTTCGACCGTTTCGTCGTACATTCCCATACTCTGTTCCCCACTTTCTCAAACAAGTTCTGCTACAACAGCATCCGAAAACTCAATTTTTAGACCTTGTACCAGTCGGATTACCTGATGCTTTCCATAGAGCTTACGAGCTCCGTTTGGCAGCACTGCTGTCCATACGTGTTCCGAACAGTTTTTCAGTCCAAGAATGCTTTCATTATTCCTGCCGGTAACAAATTCTCCGGTAATCTCCTTATAGTTTTCACTGTCCCGCAAGGTATGACAGGCAGTCAGTCGTTTTCCTTTCTGAACAACGACCACCCACTTTTTTACCTTCAGCGTCAGGGGCACCTGCAGCCATATTCCGCAGTTTGCACAATAGCAATCCGGTGCGTTAAAGTGGTAAAAAATCTCCTCGCCGCATTCCGGACAGAGCATCAGGCAATCCCTTAAGCGAATAAAATTTTCCTGCCATATCTTTTCCATAATGCGGAGGTCTGTTTCCTCACCTTTTAAAGCACGTTGGCTGAATGCCAGTTGAAATAATGTTTGAATAAAGTCAGGGTACATATGCCAGAGCTTCAGCTCATTGGTATGTACTCCGCGAACCGGACGGTTTCCTGCATTGTTTTCATCCCACACAAAAAGCGGATGCTCCGCATAATACTTCCGTTCCAGTTCCTCTGTAATGCAGGGTGCCATCGTCATCCTGCCCTCTAACGGATGTTCCAGAAACAGCAGCCGGTACAAGATAACCGCAAGCGAATACCGGTCGGTAAACTTATCCGGAAGCTTTTTCCCAAGCACGATTTCCGGTGCCATATAGCGGCACTTTCCCATGATTCCAAGGCTGTAGCCCTCCGGTACCACATTGTCGTTATCACAAATCAGCACCTGCCCGGTTACCGGATGCAGAAAAAAGTTTCCGTCGTTAAAATCCTGATAGCTATAGCCCTTATTATGTAACAGCCGAAAGCTGTTTGTGATTTCAAGCGCCGCATTGATTACTGCCGAAATGCTTCGAAACCGCTCCTTTGCAAGCAAAAACTGCGAAAACTCCTTATATTCCTCATCTCGAAGCTTCATCAGATATCCAAAGCTTCCCTCCTGCGGTTCCGTAATTGCCATTGGCCAAAGAAAAGTTTCATCCGGAGCTCCGGCGGCAATATTGTTCTCCAGGTTTTTATAGAATGCAACCGGGTCCTGTAGACGGTTATAACGATACCATTTCAGTGCCAGCTCCTGACCCTCATATCGTACCCTGTATACTGTACCCTGACCGCCTTCTCCCAGCTTTTCCAAGATTTCAGCACTGCCGCCGGTCTTTATTTTTATTGTTTGTCCTAACCGAAGCTCTGCCATAGAATCTATCCACCTTCCTTCTGAAGTTTGTTGATACCTTCACTATAGCAAGGAGGATGGACATACAAGTGTCCTTCCGGAAATATGCAGACGTTATTTTTCTTCTACAGCTGCTTTAGGATTCTTTCGTTTTTCAATAGCCTCTTCTATTGTCTTTACCTCACCCGTTTGAATGTAGCCTAACAACTCGTCAATTACTTTTTCTTTAAAGATATTTTTCTCTATCGAAAGTAGCGGCTGGTAAGTATTATGTAATCCTTTTTCACGTTCACTAAGCTCATTCAGTTTTTCCGTTCTTAACCTTGTGGTTTCCTCCAGCTTTTTACTCATAGACCGGAGTTCATCTTCATGCGTCCCCCTGATTTCGTTTTCCCGTTTTTCTTTACTTTCCGCGTCATCATCGAAACTATTTAATGCATTTTCCTTTTCAAGCTTTTTTTCTGATATGGATGCTTCCAATTCAGCAATTGCATTATTATATTCATCCAGTCCAAGTTCTTCATCCGTTGATTTTTCAATTTTCTGAATGATTTCTTTGATTTCCTGTTCTGTTTTATGCCTTTCGCTGCGGACTTCATTAATGCTTTGAAATGCATTAATGTGTTTTTCCTTCACTAAATTATTCAGCAACAGGTAAATCACAAAAAAAGCAACGATTGTTATCAAATAAAGAATAGTGAGCTGCTGTATCGTTCCTGTGGTAAAAAGCAGTTTAAAGCATCCTAACGGAATCAGTAAAAAAATTACCGCAAGACTTAAAAACAAAACAAAAAAATCTGAAACATGCTTCGGATAATAAAACGCCAAAAAAAGCTTCGAAATACATACTCCCGGAATCCCGTCCTCTTCTGCAATTTTCTTAATCTGCGCTTTTAGGTTATTCCCTCTTTCCCGTAACCCTCCTGTTTCATTTTCGCATCTTGCCTTAATTTCTTCTTTCCTTTTTTTCTCCTTCTCCGTTACTTTTTCCTTTTTATTTTTTTCCAGTTCGAGTATTACGTTATCAAACGGTTCTGCTACTTTTTTTCGTTTTTCTGCTTCTTTCTCCTCTACCTCATTGTCAATTTCTTTTTTTCGCTTTTCCAGTTGCTTCTGCTCTTCTTTTTCCGTATGCTCCAGCTCTTTTAAAGCCTTTTCACAATCATCAAGTTGTCTGACAGACTCTTTTAACTTTTGCAGTTCTTTTTCTCCGCCCTTTAACATATCCTTTTCAAAAATGCTCATTTTCTCAACCCTTCCTTTATTTTAATATTACCGAGATAAATTTATTTTGCTATACACAAAATACTCTTCTTTCTGTAGCTGTTCTATTGTTTCCGTAATAACAGCTATATCTTTTGAATAAGAGTTAATTCCTTCGTAAAGGAACAAAACATTCATTCTGTTTCCTGCTCCGACATATTGCATAATTTTATCTTCTACAAAGGCTTTGAGTCCATCTCTTTCATCCGTTGTAAACGCAAAACGCTCCACTTTACCTTCATAGGTACATTCGAGTATTCTCAGCGACTCTGTTCCACCTGTCAGCTGAAGTAGTAAAGTTTTTCCTTCCTGTTCCATCAATCCAGCAAGCTTTTCATTTTCTGCTTTTAACTCGGCATTGCTTTGTTTTAAAGCTTCATTTTCAGCTTCCAATTTACTTAGTTTCTCTTTTAGGCTTTCCAATTCTGCTAATAATTCTTCAATATACGTATTGGTGTCTGCTTTCTCTTTCATTGCATTATCTAGATTTATTTCCAGCTTTTCAATAGTCTCTTCATATCTGCTTTTCATATCCTCTAAAGTATATTGAGAAGCAGCTTCTTGCTCTGCAAGATTCTGATTGCTGAACATGATATACCAAAAGATTACAATCATAAAGACATCTACAAGCGGTGATAAATTAATAATCTTCTTTATAGCACTCGTCTTTTTCATCGTCATTCACTCTTTTCTTTCATAGTTTACTTCGGAGAATCTTCTATTCCGCGTTCCTCAGCCAAGTTTTCATAATACCCGTTTATTCCTAATAGACTCTCAGTAAACTTACATACAAGTGCCCCGATAATTCCCCAAAATGTAGAAGTCAATGCATACATAAAGTTTGCCTGAACTTCAATATTTCCTGAAGAATTTGTTTGAGCAATAAGTGCTACAACCGTTCCAAGAGTGCCAAGCAACGGGCATGCTTCAATTCCCCATTGATATAGAGAATTAATACGTAACAATATTTTATCTGGCTTTTTATCTGGGTTTTTTCGATACTCTTTCTTTTTAATATTAAGTGCTAATATAATAAATAAAGTTATTAATACGATTCCTACTATTAACATATCAATTCCTGAATTCCATATTCTTTTAATTGAAATAATAAAAGCATCTAATGTCATATTTTCAATTTCCTACCTTTTTTAAATTTTTATAGTATTTTATCTATGGTTCAATTGGCGTTGGTGTTATCCAAGGTATTTTATTCTTGTCTAACGTATTTTTTATATCCTCAAGTGTATTTTCAATAGCGGTATCATCATGTAAAATTACTAATGCCTGTTCACCTTCTCCCAGTTCATTTACTATAATCTCTATCAAGCTTTGGACATTTTTGATTGTCTCGTTGTTATATAAAATTATATTCTTGTCAATTATCACCCAAAATTCTTTTATCGCAGGTGTTACAACAGATGTATTTGAACTAATAGTCAGAGAAGTTTGTTGTGAATTACTACTTTTATCAACAACACTACTTGATACATTTTCAATGCCATTATTACCTTTCAAATAGCCTCCGCCAGAAATAAGTCCTCCGTCTTTATAACTGACTACACCGAACATTACTAAGGCAAACAAGGCTAGAATTTTTACGATACTTCCCATGCCTCTATTTCTCCTTTGTTGATGGAATAGGCGTTGGTGTTATCCAAGGAATTTTATTTTTGTCTAACGTATTTTTTATATCCTCAAGAGTATTTTCAACAGCCGTATCATCATGTAAAATTACTAATGCCTGTTCACCTTCTGATAACTGTTTTTTTATGATATCTACTAAGCTTTGTGCGCTACTTATCATCTCATTGTTATATAAAATATCACTTTTCTCAATTATCACGGAAAACTCTTTAGTCAATGGAATAATTACATCCGTATTTTCAATAACTGTTGAAGGTGTCTCTTTGGAGTTATCATTCTCCTCTGCATTATTACCTGATGTATTTTCGACACCGTTTCCGTTACCGCTTCCATCTCCATTCCCATTCCCATTGCCAAAACCACCTCCTGAGCAGCTGTACATACCTAATATTCCTAACACAGCTGCTACAACAATTATAACTAGGATTATCCTCTTCGTTATCTTCTTCATTGTATTCCTCCATTTTATCTCTGTGGTATTTTTTCTGTTTATAGAAAATTATCTTTATGATTGTATTTATCTATTTCCTTTTAGAAAATATTAAATATGCAAGAATTACTATAATAACTAAAATCACTACTATGAAAATGAGCGGAGTCATAATAGAAAACGCTTCCTCACTTATTTCACCACTCATTGCTTCCTGATTATTCTCTTGATTTTCCGCGTCATTTTTATCTACCATTTTAGTAGGTTTTACATCTTCGATTGACGTTTTCTCAGAAGTTTGAGCTGGCTCTGGTGTTGATTCTGATTTTGACGCCGGTTCTGGTGTTGGACTCGGTGTCAGGCTTGGCGTTGGTGTCGGCGTTGGTGTCGGCGTTGGACTTGGTGTCGGTGTCGGCGTTGGACTTGGTGTTGGTGTCGGTGTCGGTGTTGGTGTCGGTGTCGGCGTTGGACTTGGTGTCAGTGTTGGCGTTGGACTTGGTGTCAGTGTTGGCGTTGGACTTGGTGTCGGTGTTGGCGTTGGTGTTACCGTAACATTGGCTACTCCCTTATCTAATAGTTTAACTGTAAAATCCACCATATTACTTGCATAATCCACTTCCTTATCATCAATATCCTCTGCAAATATTTTCAAAGTGTAAACCTTTGCTTCTAAGCTATCAGGTATTTTAATCTTAACATCTCCCGTTAAATCATCATTTTTTTCCAGTTTTCCATAACAGATAACTGTTCCTGTATCATCTACCAACATTGCTGAGAGTTGTGTATACTTCACATCATCCTTTGGTTTTCCAAGATTGGTAACTCTGATTGTTACAGTACGATCTTCTACTTTACCCCATTCTGCAGTAAAGTCAGTGCCTCCTGCAAGTGTTAAGTACCATGCATCTGTATTTGATAGATTTGTTTCTTTAAATGAGTCTCCCTTGTTTTTTCCTTTACCGGAAGAAGTAAACATAATGGAAGATAAATCTATATTGATTGCCGGTGCAATTCCGATTGTTGAATCACTAACAGTACTCTCACTAATCTTTCCAGATTGATTCATAAAATATGCGATACTTCCATTGGATTCTTTTGATGCGGAGCGCAGCCACCATGAAACAGGTTTTCCCGAATCATTTGCTCCTTGTTTTTTTGCATAATCGGTTGATTTTAAGCTTAATGTATTCAAACTTTCCTCATCCTGATTTGCATAAAAGCCATATTCAGTATTTAGTACATCTCTTGTTCCAAGCAAGAAAACCTTATCTCTAATATTTCCTTGAGAAAGTCCGCTGTCAAAGTAATCATTTTTCAAAGCTGGAGCTTTTATACTGACAGCAATTGCTTCACGCTCTAATAATGTAAATGCTGCCTTCAAAAATCCACTTTCTGTATATCCATTATTCTCATATGTTTCGCTATTCAACCATTTTCTTAAGTTAGATTTACTGTAATCATTTGCAGAAGAATCATTTTCATAAATATTAAATTCTACCTGATCTAATACTCTATCAGATAACAATAAAATTGTAGATTCATTCCCCTTACTATACTCTGTTGTATTAGAAGAAAGAACGCGCCATTTAATTACTTCTTCAGGAATATCAACCCACGGCAAATGTGAATAAAAAGGTATGCTCTGTCTATATTTACCATAATAAATATAGCTTCCTTTCCATTCAGAATCAGACGCGGACGCAGGGGTCGGGTTGGTAATCCCGGCAATTTTACCATCATTGTTCAAATTTACGTTACGTACTTCGGTTTCTTCCGTTGCATATACCGCATGATAATTCTTTGATATACTTGGAAGAATATTGCTTCCAAGACATATTACAACTACCATCCCTGCAATATATGTTTTCCATTTCTTCCTTTTCATAAGTTCCTCCTCTGTTTTCATTCTTTTGTGTAAATTCATAAATAATTTACGTTTTTTCGTCATAATACTATGACATATCATATAAATATTACGATTATAATTCTTATTTGTCAACTTATTCTTCGTTATAGTATTTGATATATTGAGGTGAATTTATGGATATATTGAATCGAATTTTAGAGTTAAGAAAAGAACGTGGTTGGACAGAATATCGCCTCTCATTAGAAGCAGATATTCCGCAGTCTACCATCTCTTCCTGGTATAATAAAAACATGCTACCGTCCATTACTTCGTTAGGGAAAATATGTGATGCTTATCACATAACAATGGCACAGTTCTTTTCTGATGGTATTCCCTGTGAGCTTACAAAAGAGCAGGCTCAGCTGCTTACTGCTTATGCACGTCTTACCGACAATCAGCAAAAACTGCTTCTTGATTTTTTATCCTCTCTTCATGCGAATGAGCTACCTCCCCACGATAAGTAAATATAACTCTTCTACTAGTCTATGTTTTACAATGATTCCTTGTCAGTCAGAAATGAGCTACCACTCCTTGACTGACAAGGTTTGCATCCTCAATAATCTTATCTTAATCAACCTCTAAAGAAATCAAAACGACATCACCATTCTTAATTTTGAACTCTGCTGTCACGTAATACTTGTAAGTACTTGTGCCAAGAATATCGAAGATATTGCCGTTATAAGTCATCGTTAAATTGCAGACAATCTTTTTATCTTCAGAATCATATTCCAGATAGCTGTCTAACACATTTACTTTATGAAAAATCCAGCCATCTTTATTACTCTTACTCAGTTCCGCATATATCTGTTCTTCTGCTGCATCCCGTGTCTTTTCAATAATACTGTCTTCTGAATAATATAGAATCTCCGCAATAACAGCTTCTTCATATTCGGTATTGCTGCAGGTATAATAGGCTTTCGTTTTCCTGTTTAGCGATGTTTCATATAATATATTGTAACCAAAACCCTCTTCCGGTGAAGTAATCACATAACTGCTAATTACATCCATATAAAACGGATGATCTTCGTCATCCAGATAATAAAGCTGAATGGTTCCTCGTTCCGCTTCACAGTCCATCAGATTGACATATTCCGAAATTACATATCGGACTCCATAGTCCCGTCCCATAAACTGAAACTCGTCAAATAGAACTTCCGTATCCTTTCCTTCCGGATACCATGTTCCGTAATATTTTTTTAAACGGTTTTCCACTTCGTCTCTGTCACTCAAAAAGCTGCATTCGGTATAGCCTTCCTCATTGTAATATTCTGTAACATCCTTTAAGGCTGCTTCTTTTTCTTCTTCTTTTATGTAATTTTGGTACTTACGTTCCATTTTTGCTCTTTTCAGCAGTTCCTCCTGCCCTTCCTCGTTAACGATAAGTTCAATCGCTTCCTCATACTTTCCTTCTTCCATCAGTTTTTCGGCCTTTTCTTCTGTTGTTTCTTTACTGCCGCATCCACAGGTAAACAGGATTATTCCTGCCAGTGCCATAGCCATCCCAAATACTTTGAATTTTTCTAATCTCATAACGTCCTCTTTCTGCCGTCTTTCGGCGTTTTTCTTTTGATAACGTTATTCTATCAAAGTGCATGGACACTCTGTTGTCCATGCATGAAAATTTTTTACATAGTGACAAGCCCCGTTTTTCTGTGTTACAATGTTCAAGAATTCAAATTTTTCAGGAGGTCCCAATGCTGTTAATTCCTCTGGACCAAAGCTTGTCCACACCGCTGTATGAACAGATTTATCAATATATGAAGGCTAAAATTTCCGACGGCACGCTTGCCTGCGGCTCAAAGCTTCCTTCGTCGCGCGTGCTTGCAGAGCAGCTTACCGTCAGCCGGAGCACGGTAAACAGTGCGTATGAGCAGCTTTTGTCCGAAGGTTATATTTATGCAAAGGAGAAAAGCGGATATTTTGTTGCGGATGTTTCTTTTTCTACTTCATTAGAACAATATTCTAATCACGTAGAATCTCCTGTTATCGTGAAAAAAGACAAAAAAATCACCTACAGCTTCTCTCCGTTTGCCATTGACACGGAACTGTTTCCGTATACTATCTGGCGTAAACTGATGAATGATGCTGTAGGTAATTTGAATGCGCAGACCTTATCGCTTGGTGACCCGTCCGGTGATTTTGAATTTCGTTCGGCAATCGCGGAATACCTTTCGCAATCCCGTGGTGTACACTGTTCGCCCGACCAGATACTCATCGGTGCCGGTACCGATTATCTGCTGATGCTGCTCTGCGGACTGTTTGATTCCGAGCAGAAAATTGCAATGGAAAATCCGACCTACCTGCGTGCCTACCGCATTTTCTGCGGTTTGGGGCGCACCGTAAATCCGATTTCGGTCACTTCTACAGGCATAGACCTGGCAGTTCTTTCTGCCAGCGATTCTTCCATTGCCTATGTAACTCCGTCGCATCAGTACCCGCTGGGGGTTGTCATGCCGGTTACCCACCGCAGCGAGCTGCTTGAATGGGCATACCGCTCCGATAACCGATATATCATTGAAGACGACCATGACAGTGAATTCCGCTATAAAGGACTTCCGATTCCTTCGCTTCAGGGGATGGATACCAAGGGTCGTGTCATTTATCTTGGTACGTTTTCCCGCGCGATTGCACCCGCTATCCGTGTCAGCTATATGGTGCTTCCGTCGGAGCTACGCCGTCGGTATCAGGAACGATTCCCTTACTATTCTTCTACGGTTTCCCGCGTAGACCAGAAAATTCTGACCGAATTTATCCGCGGCGGTTATCTGGAACGCCACTTAAATAAAATGCGCAAGACCTACCACCAGAGGCACGACGCCATGCTACGGGCACTCCGTCAGTTTGGAGCTTCCGTTACCGTTTCCGGTGAAAATGCGGGACTTCATCTTGTCGTCAGTTTTTCAGGCTATGGTACCGAAGAAGAAATTCAAAAGCGCGCCGGTATGGCAGGTCTTCATCTTTACAGTCTGAAGGAACATGAAATTACACCTGTTTCTACGACCGCGCCTACCTTTCTGCTTGGCTTTGCCGGTGTTCCGGAAGAAGAAACCGAAGAAAAGATTGCAAGGCTTTATCTGGCTTTACAACACGAGAACATATGATATCAAGAAAAAAAAAGAAATATGTCAACAACTTGCGGAAATTTATCATTTCGCTCTGATATATTTCCGCAACATGTTGACATATTTCTTTATCATCTTTCTTTTTTAATCTCTATTTTTCCGCTTGTGCTCTGCTTTCTGCAAAGCTTCTTCCGTCCTGTACGTCTTTCTCAAGCTGTAACTTTAATTCTTCCACGGAATGGAATTGTACTTCTTTTCTCGTATGGTGCAGCAACTGCACGACTGCATCCTTTCCGTACAGGTTTTCATCGCAGTCAAACAGGTGCGTTTCAATGCCGTACTGCTTCTCCTTCTGCACCGTCGGTTTGCAGCCGATATTGGAAATTCCGAAATACTTCACACCGTCAATCCATGTTTCGGAACAGTATACTCCGTATGGCGGAAGAATCTTTTCTTCGGAAAGCTTAAGATTAATGGTAGGAAAACCAAGCGTATGTCCAAGTCCTCTCCCATGTTCAATTGTGCCCGAAAAGGAATACGGTCTGCCAAGCATTACTTCGGCTTCTTCCATCCTACCCTCACGGACTGCCTCACGAATCCGGGTACTGCTGATAATTTCTCCCTGATATCTCAGCTTTTCCACTGCTTCAAATTCATAACCGTACTCTCCGGCAAATCGTGCAAGCATCTCCGCATCGCCTTTTCTCTGCTTACCGAAGTGATAATCCGTTCCGACTACGATTTTTTTTGCATGCAAGGTGTCGACCAGAATTTCTTTGATAAACTGCTCCGGCTCCATGGCTGCCGTTTCTTTCGTAAAGGGGTATAAAATGTAAGTATCCATTCCCAGCTGTCTTAAATATTCCTGCTTTTCGCGCTCTGTAAACAGTGCGGTAAACGGCTCACCGGAAAACAGTTGGGACGGAGAACGGTCAAACGTAAACACAACTGCCCGAAGCCCCTGTTTCTTTGCATCAAACACCTTATGAAGCAGCTGCTGGTGGCCTCTGTGTATCCCGTCAAACTTTCCAAGTGTGATGGCGCAGCAGGCTCCGTCATATTCCGTTATCTCTTTGATTATTTTCATCATAAATAACTCTTCAACCTTTTCTATCTCTCCCGGAGCGAACAGAATAATCCTTATCGTTCCAGAAACATTTTTACCGGAGCATAGTCCTGTGTCTTCTCCTCAAATTCATAAATGCCGCAAAAGCTTCCGACCGAATCGTATGCCCGAACTCTTGTCCTGTCTCCGGACACTTCACATGTCTGCTCCGGAAGCCGGTTTCCGTTATGAAGAAGCTTATCCCACTCCGGTTTCATCAGAAGACGGCCGCAGGAAGCAAATATGCTTTCTACTGAAATAAGTGATTTCTCTATCGTATGATTCTTTACAGCTTCTTCAATTTCTGAAAGCCGCATCGACTGTTCGATACAAAACTCACCTGACCTAAGCCTTAACAGTGATTTCATACAGGCACAGGTACCGAGGCGCTCTCCGATATCTCTGCACAGACTGCGGATATAAGTTCCCTTGCCGCAGGTGACTTCTATGACTGCTTCCGAAAGCGTCCCGTCTTCGTTCGTGGAAATCCGTTTCAGTTCTATTGCATGAATTGTGATTTCACGTGCCTTTCGTTCTACCGTCTTTCCTTCCCGCGCCAGCTCGTAAAGCTTTTTTCCTTCCACTTTGATTGCGGAATACATCGGAGGAATCTGCAAGGTTGTTCCGAGAAAGCTTTCAAGTACCGGCGGTAACTCCTCTGCCGTAGAAGTGACAGGAAGCTCTTTGATGATAGTTCCTGTCATATCCTCGGTATCAGTTGCCACGCCAAACATAATTTCGGCACGGTATACCTTACTCTTGTCGGTGAGCATATCACACAGTTTCGTTGCCGTTCCGATGCAGACCGGAAGGACACCCTCTGCCTCCGGGTCCAGTGTTCCGGTATGACCGATACGCCGTTCTTTTAAGATGCCGCGCAGCTTGGCAACGACATCGTGCGACGTAAAGCCCTTTTCTTTATATACATTGATGACACCGTTCATCGGGTTTCTTCCTCTCCGTTTGTGTCCGCTTTATTCTTCGTCAGTTTCTTCGTCAATTTCTTCGTCTTCACGTTCCGGCATGCTTGCGATTACATCGTCTATCAGCTTGGACATATGAACGCCGTACTCAATCGATTGGTCTACCGTGAAAAACAGCTGAGGCGTGTTCCGAAGGTTCAGCGTATGTGCCAGCTGAGTGCGTAAAAACGGAGCAGCACTCTTTAAGCCCTTTAGTGTATCCTTCTGCGCCTGCTCATCACCAAGCACACTGACATAGACCTTTGCCGTTTTTAAATCCGGTGCTACCTCCACAGCAACAACCGTTGTCATCGGATGAATTCGCGGGTCCTTTAATTCTGTGCGTATCAGCACAGAAAGCTCTTTTAGAACTTCCTGGTTGATACGCGTATTCTTTACACTGTTTTTTCTCATTTTCTTGGTACCTCTACCATCATATACAGTTCCACCTGGTCAAACTCCTGAAGGTCATTGAATTTTTCAAATACAAGACCGCATTCGTAGCCGGCTGCAACTTCTTTTACATCATCCTTGAAACGCTTCAACGAAGCAAGCGGTCCGTCGAAAATCTGCTCGCCTTCTCTTGTAATTCTGGCGCTGCAGCCTCTTATAATCTTACCGTCCAATACATAGGAACCGGCAATCATACCGACACCGGATGCCTTAAAGGTCTGTCTTACTTCCGCATGGCCGATAATCTTTTCTTCGTATTCCGGATCCAGCATGCCCTTCATTGCGGCTTCGACATCTTCAATCGCATTATAGATGACACGGTATAACCTTAAGTCTACCTTTTCTCTTTCTGCAATCTCTTTTGCCGTATTATCCGGCTTTACGTTAAAGCCGATGATAATCGCATTCGATGCGCTTGCCAGTGTGACATCGGATTCGTTGATGGCGCCTACACCGCCGTGAATGACACGTACGGCAACCTCATCATTGCTTAACTTTTCAAGACTCTGTTTTACTGCTTCTACCGAACCCTGTACGTCAGCCTTGACAATCAGGTTCAGTTCCTTAATATTACCTGCCTTAATCTGAGAGAACAATCCATCCAGCGAAAGCTTTGCCTTAGTATCTGCAAGCAGCTTTTCCTTGCCCTGGGAAATGAATGCCTCTGCAATCGTTCTTGCTTCCTTCTCGGAATCGGTTGCAATAAAGACCTCGCCTGCATCCGGAACCGCATTCAGACCAAGAATCTCAACCGGAGTCGAAGGAGTTGCTTCCTTTACGCGCCTTCCGTTATCGTCCATCATGGCACGAACCTTACCGTAGGCAGCACCGATGGCAATCGTATCGCCGACATGCAGGGTTCCCTTCTGAACCAGAATGGTCGCAACAGGACCACGTCCCTTATCAAGCTGTGCCTCTATGACGATACCTCTTGCTTTTCTGTTCGGATTTGCCTTTAACTCACCAACCTCGGCTGTTAAAAGAATCATCTCCAGAAGCTTGTCAATACCCTCCTTGGTATGTGCGGAAACCGGTACAAAAATAGTATTTCCGCCCCAGTCCTCGGCTATTAAGCCATGTTCTGTCAGTTCCTGCTTTACACGTTCTACATTGGCACTCGGTTTATCAATCTTGTTGACGGCAACAATGATTTCAATACCGGCAGCTTTGGCATGGTTGATTGCTTCGATGGTCTGCGGCATAACACCGTCATCTGCGGCAACTACCAGAATGGCAATATCCGTAGACTTTGCACCACGCATACGCATAGCGGTAAATGCCTCATGTCCCGGAGTATCGAGGAACGTAATCTTTTCGCCGTTTGCTTCCACCATATAAGCACCGATGTGCTGTGTAATGCCACCTGCTTCTCTCGAGGTTACATTCGTCATACGGATAGCATCCAGAAGGGAAGTCTTACCATGGTCAACGTGTCCCATAACGCAGACAACCGGAGGACGCTTTTTCATCAGTTCTGCGTCTTCCTCTTCTTCCTTTAACAATTCCTCAACTACATTGACTTTGACTTCCTTTTCTACGATGCAGTTATATTCCAGAGCAATTTCTTCTGCTTCTTCAAACGTAATTTCCTGATTGATGGAAACCATTTTTCCGGCTAAAAACAGCTTCTTTACAACAGCAGATGCCGGCTGCTTCATCTTATCGGCAAGCTCCTTTAAGGTCAATACTTCCGGAATGATAATCGTCTTGATTTCGTCTTCCTTCTTTTCTTCCTGAGCAACAACCGGCTTAATGAAAGCGCCCTTTCTGTTCGGGTCCTTGCCGTTCTTTCCCTTTAACAGCTTATCGAAATCCTCATCGCGGTCTTTCTTCTTCTCACGTGCCTTATCCTTGTCACGATTGCTGAATGCGGCTGCTCTCTGCTCTTTTGTCAGTTCATTAGCAAGATCCGACTTAATGGAGCTCTTTTCACCGCTCTTATAATTCCCCTTGGATTGAGGCTTTCTGTCGTATGCCGCATCCTTATCCATATCTTTATCAAAAAATCTGTCCTTGCCATAGCCGCCGCCCTGTCCGCTGCGGTTTCCGGAAAAGCCCGGTCTCTGACCCATCGGGCGGTCTCCCTGTGGTCTTCTCTCTCCGTTAAACGGTCTGTCTCCCTGCGGTCTTCTCTCTCCGTTAAACGGTCTGTCTCCCTGCGGTCTTCTCT
>JBJENV010000021.1:0-20217 GCA_051880375.1 Lachnospiraceae bacterium | reverse complement strand
CTCCCTGCGGTCTTCTCTCTCCGTTAAACGGTCTGTCTCCCTGCGGTCTTCTTTCTCCGTTAAACGGTCTTTCTCCCTGCGGTCTTCTCTCTCCGTTAAACGGTCTGTCTCCCTGCGGTCTTCTCTCTCCGTTAAACGGTCTGTCTCCCTGCGGTCTTCTTTCCCCGTTAAACGGTCTGTCTCCCTGCGGTCTCTGTCCCATTGGTCTGTCACCGTTCATCGGTCTTTGTCCCATCGGTCTGTCTCCATTCATTGGTCTCTGTCCCATTGGACGGTCTCCGTTCATCGGTCTTTGTCCCATCGGTCTGTCTCCGTTCATCGGACGCTGACCCATTGGTCTGTCTCCGTTCATTGGACGCTGCCCCATCGGACGGTCTCCCTGCGGTCTCTGACCCATTGGTCTGTCTCCGCTCATTGGACGCTGCCCCATCGGACGGTCTCCCTGCGGTCTTTGTCCCATCGGGCGGTCTCCCTGCGGTGTCTGGGTCTGCACAGGTTTTGGGTTCTGCGCAGGCTGAGGTGCCGGCTTTTTATCCGGCTGCGGTGCAGGTGCCGGCTTCGGACTTTCCGCCTTCGGAGCCTCTGCTTTTGTAAAATGCTTTCTTACCTGATTTATTTCATTATCTTCAATATTACTCATGTGGCTTTTTACCGAGCTGCCGTTTTCTACAAGGTATGCAACCACATCCTTGCTTGGTACGTTGATTTCCTTTGCCAGCTCATGAACCTTCATTTTTGCCATGAATTACTACCTCCGTTATTACGCCTGATTGCCCGTTTCTTCTAACTTCTTCTGAATTGCTTCTGCAAAGCCGCGGTCTGTTATCGCTACCGAAGCCCGGAACTCCTTTCCGAGCGCATGACCGAGTTCTTCCTTTGTTCCAAATACACAGACCGGAACGGCACGATAAGTGGCTTTGTCTTGAAAGAGTTTTTTTGTATTCTCCGATGCGTCTGTCGCAACGATGACCAGACAGGCTGTTCCGTCTTTCACTGCTGTTTCTGTCTGGAATTCCCCACTGACAGCTTTTCCTGCCTTCATTGCCAGACCAAGCATGGAAAGAACCTTTTTGCCTGCTGCAAAATTACTCACCGGCAATCATCTCCTTTTCCAATATCTCATATACTTCCTCAGGAATTTTGATTTGCAGTGAGCGTTCCAGGCCCTTGGACTTTCTTGCCTTTGCAAAACAGTCCGGCGAATTACAGAGGTAAGCACCTCTGCCGTTTTTCTTTCCCGCCTTATCTAACACAACTTCCCCTTCCGGCGTTTTCAAAACCCTGATTAATTCTTTTTTTGGTTTCATTTCTCCGCATCCGGTACATTTCCTGAGCGGTATTTTCTTTTCAGCCATATTCCCCTCGATTCTGCTCTTTACTGCTGTTCGGTCGGCCATTCCTCTTCCGGCCACTGTTCTTCGTCATAGTAGCCGTTGTTCATCTGGGATTCAGACTTGATATCAATCTTGTAGCCTGTCAGTCTGGCAGCCAGTCTTGCATTCTGACCCTCTCGTCCGATGGCAAGCGACAACTGATAATCCGGAACAATGACTCTTGCGCTCTTTTCCTCCGGATCTACCTCTACCGAAACAACCTTTGCCGGACTCAATGCATTTTCAATCAATGTTGCCGGATCATCGCTCCAGTTGATAATGTCAATCTTTTCTCCACGAAGCTCCTCTACAATCGCATTGACTCTTGCACCGTTTAAGCCGACGCATGCACCAACCGGATCTACATTCGGATCATTGGAGGAAACCGCCATCTTTGTTCTGGCACCTGCTTCTCTCGAAATACTGCGGATTTCTACGGTCCCGTCCCGTACTTCGGTTACCTCTGCTTCAAACAGACGCTTCACCAGCTCAGGATGTGTTCTTGATACGGTAATCTTCGGTCCTCTGGTCGTATCCTCTACCTTTAAGACATAAAGCTTGATACGCTCGGTCGGACGGAAATATTCACCGCGAATCTGCTCATTTTCCGTTAAAACGGCATCTACCTTTCCGAGATTGATACAGATGTTGTTACCCTGATATCTCTGAACAATACCGGTCACGATATCTCTTTCCTTTGTGAAGTACTGATTGTACAATGCCTTTCTCTCTTCTTCGCGGATTTTCTGCACCACTACCTGCTTTGCCTTCTGTGCGGCAATACGTCCGAAATTCTTCGGAGTAATTTCAATGTTTACGATGTCACCGACTGCAAGCTTCTTGCGTGGGAATTTCAGCTTTGCCTCTGCAAGCGAAATCTGAAGCACATCATCCTCTACTTCCTCTACGATTTCCTTTTCTGCATAAACGCTGAACGCTCCCGTTTCCCTGTTTACGGATACCTTGATATTATCTGCCTTACCGTACTGGTTTTTGCAGGCGGCAAGCAGCGAATTTTCAATCGCCTCCAGCAGAATATCCTTGCTGATGTCCTTCTCCTTCTCAATCTGATTCAATGCCTCAATTAATTCCTTGTTTGTGTCCATTGTACAATTTATCCTCCTTTATACTGCTTTTTATTAAAAGTGTACCGCTAACTTAATCATAGCGATATTGCTTCTTTCCAATGTAAGGCTGTTTCCGTTTTCTTCGGTAATGACTACCGTATCTTTGTCATATGACTTAAGGATACCGGAGAACTCCTTCTTCTTATTCAATGCCTGATACAGCTTTACCTCTACTTCTTCACCAAGGCTCCGTTTAAAGTCCTTCTCCTTCTTTAACTGTCTGCCGAGTCCCGGAGAACTTACCTCCAGAATATAGGCATCCGGAATAAAATCCTTTTCGTCCAGCAAATCGCTTAACCGTCTGCTGACCATCTCGCAGTCGTTGATGGTAATACCGCCTTCCTTGTCAATATAGGCTCTTAAATAAAATGTGCCTGCTTCCTTGACAAATTCTACATCCACCAGCTCAAAATGCGCTTCCTGTAAAATCGGTTCTAACAGCTGCTCAGTTTTTAATTCGTATTCTTCCCTCTTTGTCATTTCAATAACCACACCTTCCTGCGGGACGCCTGCTGTTGGCAAAAAGTAGGAGTGGGCTTTCGCCCACTCCTACAATAAACCTTATGCTACAAGAAGATTATAGCACCATTACCGCAAAAATACAAGAACTTTTTCGGGATTTTCCTTTATTTTTGCGTCTTTTTCTTCTTTTTGAGTACAAGCATCACACCGCCGATGAACAACAAGGTCAGTACTACAGCCACAATTCCCCATACCATCATGTTAGATTCGCCTTTTTCCGATGGTATGGCTGCTGACTTGTTCTTTTGCAGTTCCACATACTTTATCAGTGAGGTATCCTGTGTTCCTGCTGTCACCACGGTTTCCTCAAGAACGGCATCAGTACCTGCTACCTGTACAGTCAGTAAGGAAGCTCCTGCTTTCTTTCCCCTGACAACAATTTCTGCTGTTCCGTCCGGAGAAATGTCCCCGATGCTTACCACCTCAAGAAACCTTTCATCCGTGTTGCATTCCAGACGCATGGTATCGAATCCGGCTTTTGCAACTAAATGTATCAAAAACGTCCACTCTTCACCAACCGGTACATAATCACCAAGCTCCGCCCGAAGTTCCTCCGGCAATACAACACAGGAAACAGTCAGTTTTCCTTCTTCCGTCGTCCTTCCGTTATACCCAATCATACCTTCCTGTGATAGAATGGTATATTCCGAACCGACTGTTAGCTGTGTGTTTGGTACAATTCTGAATTTAGAAGCAAGCATTCTGCCGTCCGGTGCCTCTTCTGCATTCACCGCCTCTACCGTAGCAGACAGCCGGTTTCCGGAAGCATCGGTCAGAATAAGCTTTTCTGCCGTAACGCTTTCCACCGTTACATATTTACCGAAAGTAACCAACGCACTGTCCGGTGTAACCGTTGCAGATATCAGTTTCGGAACTTCCGATGACACCAGACCGACATTAACCTCGGTCTGCGGCGGAGGTACAGGAAGCCAGTCTGTTTCTTCCGTTTCATAGCCATCCTTTGTATAAACAACCTTCCAGAAGCCTTCCGGCACAAACCATCCATAACAACCCTTGGAATCCGTCACCTGAGGGTTTACCTGTCCGTACTCCTCGGCATCCCACAGCACTTTGCTTCCGTCCTCTGCACGGTAATAGGTAACTGCCGTAACTCCGGACAAACGATTAGACGGTACTGCTTCAAATACATAGCCGGACGGGTCCCAGTTGACTCCGCCGCCGCCACCGCTTATGCCGCCGCTTATGCCGCCATTACCGCCAGGACCAAGACATCCACCGCCTAAAGTTGAACCGCCGTTTTCTCCGCTTCCGCCGGTCCCACTGCCTCCTGCTCCATCAGCTCCGCTTCCGCTTCCTGCAGTTCCGCTTTCTCCGGCTCCGTTTTCACTTCCACCGGTACCATAAAGCAACTGATTGATGGAAGTTTCCAACTGTTCGATATAAGCTGCATTGGAAGCTTCCAGATCCGACAAAGTATTACCTGCCATCTGATCCATTAGCCATTCTGCAATTCCTTGGGCACTGAGTGCATCATTGATATCATCTATTTGATTATTCAAAATGTTTGCTGCTACTTTATCAAATCCTTTCATATTTTTGGTGTTAACTTTTCCTATCAGTTTATTATCACCAACTACAGCTCCTACTGCTTCGCTGCATATTTTATTAATCATTGCATAGCTCCATTCCGCATTTGCAATGTTATTTGCGGACTGATAACCTGCCAGAATACCATCGTAATATGGTTCCAATGGTACAGTACCGCATTTTCCGGCTTTACCAGCCATCTGTGCCCGTGCCAGCTGATCTATCTTGCCTTCTAATTCAGCAAGCTTATCAAAATATGCCTTTCTCTTTTCATCGCTTTCTTTACCCCGGAGTACATCATACCATTCTTTCACATTTTCAATTGCATCCCTTACGTTATCATCCAAAGGCACTCCGACATTCGTAAAAGGTTCTAAATAAGTATCATAGGCATCCATGGCATCCAAAGCAGTTCCGGCTAAATCAGATGCCGCATCCATTGCGGACAACGCATCTTTTCCAAAAGAAGCAAGTCCGGCAGTAAGGGCATCACTCACGTTCATTGTAACGGACTGTTGATAAGACTGCGAAGCAGAAGCAGAAAAAAGCTTCAATTCTCCCGACTCACCGGACGCCGTTTCTTTAGGAAAGAGTACAATAACATTAGAAACCATCTCTCCTGTAGTCCAGTCGATCTCTGTTTTGGTGTAATAATCCATTCCTTCCAGTGTAGTGCAGTTGTATCCGCGCGCAAGCAGAGAATTCGGCGTTTCTGTTGTTTCCTGACAGGATACTTCAACCAGCGTGCTATAGTTTTTATCCAACAACGGAATCTCTGTATTGACCACAGCCGACATTCTGTTTGTCTGCTCGTCATATGAAACGTCTGTTTCTACGGTTCCGCTTTCATATACAAGATCGAGCAGTTCCGGATCGATCATACTGTCATTTCTTACGTCATAATCTCCAATCTCTGTTTTAACGTCGATTTCGCGCAGCAGATATTCAATATCAAAATCCGCCGGTGCATAATTCTCATCCTCAGAGAAAATACCCGAAGCAACCCAGATATCCTCCTCCGGCTGATAAAATGCCTGAAGCTTTTTCACTCCTCCGTTGTTACTTACAACATACAGTTGATCAATCAACCGGCTGTCACTTAGCTTTATTTCAAATGTAAATATCGAACCCGGCCAATAGTCATAAACAAAACGCTTTGACTGAAATTCTTCTCCGGTCATCTTAAATTCCGCGGAATGCCCATGTACATAATAATACATGCAGAATTCAAGCAATTCCGGTGCAGAAGCATTCACCGATACCATCTGCTCTCTCGTCCGCAGCTCCGCAGCTGTTCCGAGCTGTTTTGCGGCGCAGACCTTATGCCTGCGGTAATTCTTTGATAAAGTTACCTTGGCACTGTAATAGCCGGAGGAATTACTCTGCACCACGGCAATTTCTTCGCCGTTATCCAGAATGGATACTGTTTCTCCCGGCGTTGTATAACCTGTCACATAAATCTCATCGGAGGAAACCATGGAAGAAATATCCATAGAAAGCGCTGTAATCTTAGTCGCTGCGCTTCCCAAAAACTGCGTACACTCTTTTCCACCCAGTATAAACTCCGCCAGGGCTGTCATTACAAGTGCTGCATCTGTCTTTTTTGAGGAAATCTGGAAGCAGATGCTTCCTGCGGTTTCTTCTGCCGGAACAACTAAAGCACCTTTTTCAATTACGCAGTCTTTGACTGCCTTACCGCCCAATGTCACGCTTTCTGTCTTTATGTCGATACCTTCCGGTAAAGGGAAACGAAAGACAAGACCGGAAACCTTTTTTGCATATTCCTCACGGAACGCATAGTTCAGAGTAAGCTGAATCAGTTCTCCTGCTACCGTTGTCTGACGATTTGTATTAAACGCAGTAACTTCCGTGTCAAAATACGGGTTTTCCACCGAAGGCGCAGGAGGTACCGGTACGTTAGGATAGGTAGTACACCGTCCCGCTTCCAGTGTAAAGGTATCCTTTATATAATCTTCCTTATCCTTCAGACCATAAGCTTCAAAATCCGACAGCTTTGTAAACAGAAAGCATCCCGCAGCATCCTGTAAAAAGACTGCTGTATATTCCCCCGACGGCATCCATCCGGTCCAGAAGTTACCATAGGAATCCGTGTCCAATACCCGCAGGAAGTTTCCACCGGCATCGTACAAATATACCTGCGGAATGATACCTTCCTGCGTATAGCCGTAGTATTCTCCAAACTGCTTTACGACAAACTCAAGCTGCTTCGTTTCCCCTTCATTTAACGTAACCTCTTTTGTTGCAGCTTCCAGCCGCCAGCTTTCCGCCTTACTGTTTAACGTCACGGCAAGCCGGTGTCCCTTCGGATTTTCCTGAAAATAAACTTCTTCTCCTGCAACGGAAAATGCGGTAAATTCTTTTCCTGTTGTCAGGTCATAGATGGAAACCTGATAGCGTTTCAGCGTATCGGCTTCCTTTGGAACCTCCTCCGGAAATTCGGACGAAACCTGTGTGAATACCGAAAACTTCAGCCTTGCAGCCGACACAACCTCTACCTCACACCCGGCACCGTAATCATCTCCAACGACGCGGAAGCTGTAGGTTCCGGCCTCGTATGCAAGAAAAGATGCGATTGTTCTGTCGTCTTTACTCGTTACAAGGAATTCATAGCCGGATGGTGCCGTCACAATTACCGCTCCAAGTGCGGAAGCCGATGAAAATTCTATTGTAACAATATCATACTTCTTGATTTCCCTGGTAAACCTCTGTTTTTCTAAAGACATACCGGAATTCGGAATATCTTCAACCTCCAGCAGAAATTCCTTAATCATCGCTTTGTCAGCTTCGTCTGCTACCTGTCCAAACAGATGATCCATCAATACTTCACAGGTATCCTTTGCTTCTGTAGATGCCTTAAAAGCTCCAACGGCAACCTGCTCCGGAGTCCAGACTTCAATCATAGGTTCTTCCGAAAATGTAAAGTCTCCTAAATAAAGCTCATAAATATCCACTGCTCCTAATTTCACATCAGAGAAACAGCCCTCCAGATAAAGCTCCTCTATCACAGCATCCCCCGCTTCCAGATAACAGCTGTTGAAACGAGCGGTCTTAACAAGCGGTCTCTGATTATGTTCATCCGTCGAGTCATAGAAGAAAACTCCGCTGTTTACCGCATACAGATGATTTACCTGAAAGTCCCCGCCTCTGTCCAGTCTCCAGGAACAGGTTTCAATAAAAATACTGTTACAGTTTTCCGCAAAAACGTGTTCCACATGACCCGAAGTATAGATATCTCCGCCGTAGGCAAGCAGATTTGTAATGTTTCCACTGTTCTCCAGGTTACAGCGCTGATTGTTTTCCTCATCAAACACTGCATTGACAGTTTCCTTCACGACTGCATTTTCAATCAATGCTTCCGGCCATGCGGTATCCTGAACATTATTATTGATAAGAATGCCGTCCTCCTCCACAATCGCAAAACGAATCTCTCCGTTATTAGACAGCTGTCCGCCCGACACCCTTGCACATTCCACGATGCTTCCGGAATTAATACCGAATTCCACTCCGCCGGTTACATGAAGTTCATGAATATAAGCGCTGCTCCAAAGGTACGTGCCGCCTGCATAATACGCGTTCTGAATCTCCGCATTCTCTCCGATGTTGTAATCGCCGTCCATGTTTTTAGTTACTTCCAGTGTATCGATAGCACAATCCACCCATCCGAAGCCTGTTCCGTTTAGAACAAGCTTTTCTACATAGGCACCGGAATTTGCAGAAATATTATTCGGACGCACCAGCGTGCCGTCCCAGTCTTCCTGCGTTTCTCCCTCACCGGTGGAATTGATGCGGACGGTTCCGTAAACCGAACCATTAAGAATTAATGTCGCACGCTTTTCTATGTCGATGTCTCCGGTCACAACAGCCTGTGTTTCTACGATAAGCTGTCCCGAATTTACCGTAACCTTAACCCCCGGCTCCATGATAACCTCTCCTGTAATGACGACATTCTCCTCAATCGTTACGGATTTCTTCAGCCAGACATGATCCCATACCTCAAGCCCTTTGACATCGGTGATGTACCCGTTTTCTTCCGGTGTATTGTCTGCAAGCACCGGAAAAGCCTCTGAAACCGGTGTAAGTATCATCCCTATCATCAGTAAAAATGAGAGAATTCGTTTTCCTGCATTTTTTCCGTATTTCATCTGCATTTCCTCCATTTCCTTTCATTTTATGTTCTTATAACGTTCTTAATTTCTATGATAACAGTCACATACCTCGGCTCCCTCGCTCGTTTCATAGCCCTGTGACTCAATATACTCTTCATAGCCGAAGCTGATATACACAATCCTCGGAGCTCCCTGCTCTGCCAGGAGATTAAAAGCAGCGGCGCTTCGCTTTCCGCCGGCGCAAATAAGATAAATGATATTTTTCTTCCAGGAATGTTCCTCCACACATTGAAGCAGCCACGTTCCTTCATCATCAAACGGAACATTGATGCTTCCGGTCAGATGTGCCTTTTCGTAATCTCTGTTGTCCCGCAAATCAAGCAGCACCATATCCTCTTTAGGAGCGTTTAACAACGCAGTAAGCTCCTCGTAATCCGTCATGACACGATAGAACTGTTCCGGCTCTCCGCTCTCCCTTTTACAGCCGGCAAGCAAAAGAAGGAATATTCCGCACAGTATCCAACCCTTTTTCATCCGAATCCTTTCTTTCACGTAACATTATGTAATTCTGTATCCTACATCTTTTAAAGCCTGTTCATAATACAGCGAAGTAACGTCGTATAATTTTTTAAGCCGACCGCCTCGTTGTCCTTTAATTCTTTTATGGTATCCAGCGCTTCTTTTTTCTGTTCCGCCGTAAACGACGCTGTATCCTCCAGTAACACAGACAGTCTGCACATCACATCAACTACCTCTGTGACATTTTCTTTCGTCTGTTCATCCAGTACAAACTGCTCCGTCCGAAGCAGTTCCTCTGCCTCTCCCTCCATCAGCTGTGAGTAGATGAAATTTAAGAACTCCGGTACCACCGTTTCCGCATTTGACAGCAGATACAGTTCTTCTATCATTGCCGTACCTGTTTCTCTGTCAAGCACAACAGCTGTCTGTTCCTGAACAGCTTCTAAAATTCCCTGATTCTGCAATAGTTCAAGCAATGCTCCAAAGGTGCCGATATCTCCGATTACCTGGGCTCTGCTGTTAAACTCAACCCAGCCAAACAGCTTTGCGACAATTTTCTCTTCTGACCTGTTTTCCAGTTCTGCTGTCAGGTGTCTTAACAGAAGCAGGGAATTTTCCTCACTTAAAAAGCCAAAGGAAAAATAGCTCTCCGCCGTTTGTACCATTTGCTGACGTAAGCCTGTCTCTGCTGCCTGCGGTTCTTTCATTTGGGAATAGACACCATACGCACCGGAACAAAAGCTTACTGCCTTTGGAACCTCTGCCCAGAAATTCTGTCCTTCCTCTGTAATTACCGTTCCGGTCAAAGCAGTATGTACTTTTCCTGCCAGCCATTCCATACCTGTGTAGCGATAAATCATCTGTGCCGGTGTTCCTTCATAGCAGTTATTAAAGGAAGCGACAACCGCACTTTTTTCAGAAAGCATCTCTGACGTATCGCCCTCCTTTATCGCCGTACTGAGCCTTGCCTCCGGGTATAACGTAAGCATGCCGCCAAACAATGCAAAAACGATGCCGAATACCAATCCTGCTGCTTTGGAAGCTGCTTTCCATTTTTCATTTTCATTCTCTTTGAAACAAAGTCTTACTACCGGCAGATAAACCAGACCACTCAATAACCAGGAAATCCAATAAAAGCCGACGGTAAGAAACGGCACCAGAACAGAGCGAAGCAATGCTGCCGCCGGAAGAATCAGATAAGTATCCCTCCTTAAAATTCCGCTTTTTTTTAAAAGCTCCGCAACAAGCTGCTCTGTATCTGCCACAGACAGCCCAAACTTTCCTGCCAGAAAAACCGGTAGCTGTTCTGCCGCAAAAGGAAGCAAGAAGCAGAAGCAGGTAAATACGACTGCCCAGAGCGCCAGACGCACCCCTTCCTTGGCAATTCCGCGACGAAACCCGAAAAATCCACCAAGGACTGCCAAAATCACTGTGAAAACCAGAAAAAACATGGACACCACCAAAAATCTCCCCTTTCTCAAACCTCTTTCGTTATACAACATACGATATAGTTTTATTATAAACTTCTATACGGACAAATTCAATCATCATTCTTTTATTAATTCTGAAAATGCCGCCCTAAGAAAGCTTACAGCTTTTCTTACGGCGGCATCGGTTCTAGCCTTTATAATAATTCATCAGACATCCTTTGGTAATGATGTCCCGCTCATCTTTCGTCAAATCTCCGAGCCTTAAGGTAAACGGTTTCATATCTTTCGTTACCACGTATGCGTCAAATTCGTTGCCCTGATTTGCGATTGTTTTTTTCACATCTTTAATAAAAATGTAATCGTCCAGTTCAAACGGCAAATCTCCTTCGATAAGGAACGGGAGCATACCCCAGTTAATCAGATTGGAACGGTAACGCTTTGTTGCATATTCACGTGCAATGTTTGCCAGTCCGCCAAGCACCTTCTGACAGCTTGCTGCCTGTTCTCTTGCGGAACCGTCTCCCGGTTTTACCGCATACACTACACTGCCGATTTCGACTTCAAGAGGCTTGCAGCCAAACCTCTCGCTGACTGTCTCAAGTACCGGTCTGATTTCAGGGAAAGCCGTATAAAGCTCTTCTGCAGAGGAAGCTTCCCAGCGTGCCATTTCGGCAGTCTGGATACTTTTTGCACGTCCGACATACGCAGGGTCCTTTCTGGATAACGTATACTGAGCAAGTCCCAGCGGATTGGAACGATACGACGAAGTCTCACCGGAAGGAATCAGTTCATCGGTCGTCGTTACCGGGTCATGTATCACAGAGGCTACCTTAAGCAACAGATGCTCTCCAAGTGCCGCCATCTTCGGCCAGTCCACAATACCCGGACCAAACTTTAGCTCCGCCGAAGGGTCCGCCTTGCCGATGCCGTTGTAGACACGGTTTGCATAAATTGTGGAATCGAAGAAATACTTCGGCTTTGTAAATTCTGTATCTACATATTCCGCAGAGGTTAAGTAACCCTGATTTGCCGCTGTTGCCGCAATGGAACGTGCATCCATGAGCGCTACAGACGCAATCTGCCCGTTTGTAATCTTCGAGCCTTCGCGGTTTGGGAAGTTTCTGGTCGAGTGTCGGATGCTTAAGCCCTTGTTGGCAGGAACATCTCCTGCACCGAAGCACGGTCCGCAGAACGCCGTCCGAATCGTCGCACCGGTTTCCATCAGTGTTGCAACCGTACCGTTCTTTACAAGTTCCATAAAGATTGGCTGGCTGGCCGGGTATACACTCAACGAAAACTCGTCGTTGCCGATATACTTTCCCTTTAAAATATCCGCAGCCGCGCAGATATTTTCAAAGCCGCCCCCCGCACAGCCTGCAATCACGCCCTGTTCGATGTAAAGCCGGTTGTTTCTGATTTTATCACGAAGCGTATAACTGATGTTATTATTATCCAGGCTGACAAGTGCTTTCTTCTCCACTTCGCCGAGAATATCATAAAGATTTTCATTGAGTTCATCAATCGTATAGACATTGCTTGGGTGGAACGGCATCGCGATCATCGGTTTGATTTCAGCCAAATCCACTTCTACCAATCCATCATAATAAACAACCTCCGGAAGCGTGAGTTCCTTATAGTCCTCCGCCCGTCCGTGAATTTCATAAAATTCCTTTACCTTGTCATCGGTTGTCCAAATAGAAGACAGACAGGTCGTTTCCGTCGTCATTACATCGACTCCGATACGCTCATCCACGCTTAATGCCTCTACGCCGTCACCGAAAAACTCCATAACCTTGTTATTGACATAGCCCTTTTCAAATACCGCTCCGATAATGGCAAGCGCAATGTCCTGCGGACCGACACCGTGACGCGGCTTTCCGGTCAGATGCACGCCGACAACCTGAGGAAGCTTGATGTCGTACGTCTTGCAAAGCAGCTGCTTTACGAGTTCCGGGCCACCCTCACCGACTGCCATCGTACCGAGCGCACCGTATCTTGTGTGGCTGTCCGAGCCGAGAATCATCTGCCCGCCTGCCGCAAGCATCTCTCTTGCAAACTGATGAATGACTGCCTGATGCGGCGGAACATACATGCCGCCGTACTTCTTGGCGCAGGAAAGTCCGAACATGTGGTCATCCTCATTAATGGTACCTCCGACCGCACAAAGACTGTTGTGACAGTTCGTCAGAACATAAGGCACCGGAAACTGTTCCAGTCCGCTGGCTCTTGCCGTCTGAATGATGCCGACAAACGTTATATCGTGGGAAGTCAGTTTATCGAATTTTATCTTTAACTGCTCCATGGAATCCGAAGTATTATGCGCACGTAAAATCTGATACGCCAGCGTATGCTTTTTTGCCTCTTCCTTTGCCGGAAGCTCTGATGCATACCGGCGGTACTCCTGCTTAGCTGTCTCTTCCTTTACTATATGGCTGCCGCCGAACACATAGGCTCCTTTATCATATAACTGAATCATGCTTGTCCTCCATTCTCTGTCATTTTTTCGATTTAACTTATTAACGTATAGCATTGATTGTACACGATATAAGGATTAATTGCAAGACTAAAATATTGCCGTAAAGCAGTCTCTCCGATATATCGTAAAAAATAAGCGCCGCACATTGTGCAAAGCGCTTATGTTCTGTTACTTATTTTGCCGGCTTCAAGAGGAAGTACAGTTTAATCTCATAATTCTGGTATAACAGAGGGACCTTAACCGTCGAAATATCCGGTGCCGTTATTTTTGTGTTTCCTGTCATTAAGGTTGGCGGTGTAATGTCAATCATTGTGTTATTGTTGGACAAAATAGTTGCGGCATTTCCCATCACCATATTGCCAAGCTCACTAAGTGCACTTCTTGCCATATCATCAATCTCATTTACCGGCATTCCCATCATCATACGAGATGCAATATCCTTTGCCACATCATTGTCCATGACAATTAAAACCTGCCCGGTAATTTCTCCGGTGACACCGAGCATAATAAACAATGGCTCTCCGTTGATAAAAACATCGTCCTTTGTAATTGTTCCGATTCTTACATCTATCTGACATACCTGCTGCAATACCTGCTTTGCAGAGATTAAAAACGGATTGATTTGTTCTGCTTTAATTCCCGCCATAGTTATCCTCCCAAAAGCCTGAATTTCATCTTCAGCGCATGTGTATATCATATCAAAAAACTTCAAAAGTTTCAACCGCTTTCTCTCGTAAAAAATAAATTATTCGAGAGATGCTTCCTTTTCTCCTCTTTGTGTAAATAAAAACATGCCGATACCCGCCGCGATTGTAATATTTAAGGAATCGACCTCATCCGACTGAGGAATAATGATGCTTGTTCCCTTGTTAAGATAAGAATCATCCAATCCTGTCGCTTCGTTTCCGAAGACAAGAGAAAACAGTTCCGGCTTCGGACAGTCCTTTATTGTAAGTCGGCGGTCTGCATTCAGCATGAAGCAGAACACCTCATGCTTCCCGTATTGCGCTCTGTACTCCTCAAAGCTCTGAAAATAAGCACAGTTTAAACGAAACAACGCGCCCATGGAGGCACGTACGGTTTTCGGATGAAACACATCAACTCCCGGTGCGATAATCGCCATATTTTTTATTCCGAACGCCACCGCTGTCCGCATAATCGTCCCCATGTTTCCCATGTTTCCGGGATTGACAAGCACAATATGCGGCTTGTCTGCTTCCGGCGTATCCGTATACTTCTGAAATACTCCGACCACAAAACAATTTTCCTTGTCGCTCAGCTTATGGATTACTTTATCCTGTCTTAACACCGGAATATGATTTGGCTCTGTTAGATTCAATATCGTTTCCATATCGGTAAATGTGGAATGCACATAAACCTCTGTGACAGCCTCCGGTCTCGTCTTTAACAGTTCGATTGTCGGGAAAGCACCCAACGTATAGGAATATTCCGCATCCTTTTTATATGGTTTTATGTCCATGTCAATCCTCCTCGTTTGCCGGTCCCCATGCCCTTCCAGAGTTCACATTCTGAAAGTATGTCATGCTAGACTAAGAATAACATTATCGGAAGGAAAATTCAAGAGAACTACACTGCTTCCGGTTTTAAGGTCTTTACACGAAATGTAAAGTAAAGGATATGAAATATCCAAACGCACGTAAGTACAATTCTTCCGACAGGAACGCTGTTCATCATAACAAAGCCAACAGACATCAGAAGCGTTACCATAATCATAATGCGGATTTTGGTCTTCCATGTCATTCCTCTTCCCTGAACGTAGCTTTCCAGATTGTTTTTATACAGCTTTGTATGGATAAACCAGTGATTCAGCCTCTCAGAACTTCTGCCAAAGCAAAAAGCCGCTAAAAGCAAAAACGGAAATGCCGGAAGCAGCGGAACTACCGCTCCGATTGCCCCAAGTCCGACACCAATGCAGCCAACTGCGATAGTTACAATTTTTTTAATGTTCATCTTTCTTCTCCAATCTTCTTTTCTCTTTCTTTGACTCTGTCACATGGCGGATTGCCACGACTTCCTTTTCTCGTTCACGTTTTTCGACAATGCCTCTGCTCATCAGCTCGCCCTCCCTGTCCCAGGCAGCTGTTCCACGGAAGTAACCATGTCTGCAATCCGCATGGTGGACTGCCTGTGAGAAACCAGAACTACCGTCTTATCCCGTCCTTCTTCCTTTAAAGACTTAAGAATCACTGCTTCGTTGAGACTGTCCAGATTGCTTGTAGGCTCATCAAAAAGCATAAACGGTGCATTATGAAGGAAGGCACGTGCAAGACCAAGTCTCTGTCTTTCTCCGCCCGAAAGCGTGTCTCCAAGCTCTCCGACCGGAGTATCGTACCCTTGCGGAAGCCCCATGATAAACTCATGTACCGATGCCTTTTTGCAGGCATCCGCAATCTCCTCATCCGTTGCATTTAACTTTGCAATCCGCAGGTTATTTTTAATACTGTCATGGAATAAATGCGTTTCCTGCGTCATGAAGCTTTCCATATCACGAAGATTTCCGGTATTAATTTCTGCAATGTCCGTATCCGAAATCTTCACCGTTCCCTTCTGCACATTCCAGAAACGCATGAGCAGTTTAAGAAGCGTCGACTTACCGCTTCCGCTTTTTCCGACAATTCCGATAACTGCACCCTTTGGAATGTCTAAGCTTACATCCTCTAATATGGTTTCCTCTCCGTAAGCAAACGTGACATTCTGTACGGAAGCCCCTGTAAACGGAATTTCCTGCTTACCGTGGATTTCCTCCACTGCAGGTGTTTCCTCTAAAATGTCAAGCACTCTGTTTCCCGCAGCGAAGGTATTCTGCAGAGTGCTTCCAAGGTTTGCTAAAGCTACCACCGGGCCGAAGGAACTCATAAGCGCAATCGTCGGTATCAGTACGCCTGCAAAGCCTGTCTGACTGTTCTTAAAAAGAGATGCGGAAACAAACAGCATCACCAAATCAAAGAGCAGAATCACCGTATTCGTCACCGCCATGTTTCTTCCAGAGACACGCTTCATCCGTTCTTCCTCTTTGGAAAGCTCGTCCGTCATTTCGCTCATCCTGTGAAGACGCTGTTCTCCCTGTCCGTACTGCAGGATTTCAGGAAGTCCTCGAAGGCTGTCTAAGAGGAAGCTGCTCAGTTCTCCTGATTTTGTACGAAATCTTATGCCTGCATCACCGCTTCGCTTTGAGGTCAGAATCGGAATCAGCACTCCTACTGTAAGATAGGCAGCAAGAGCAATCCACCCCAATACCGGATGAAAGCTTCCGATAAAAATACACATTACAATCGTAAACAAAAAGGCAATGGCGGACGGCGATATGGTATGTGCATAAAACACCTCCAGCAGCTCAATGTCCGAGGTAATAACCGAAATCAGATTTCCCTTTTCTTTTCCCTCCAGCTTTGCCGGGCACAGCCTTCTTAACGACTGAAATACCTTATCACGAATCAGTGCAAGCAGTTTAAAGGCAATAAAATGATTGCATGCCTGCTCTGCATAGCGAAGGAACCCACGCAGGACGGCAAATGTCACAACGCCGACAAAAATAACCGTAATGCGGAACGGTGTATCAGAATTAAGCAGTTCCAGTACCGCATAGCCTCCGAATATCGTAATAAAAGCGGCACAGAGGTGTCCGATCAGTCCCATTAAAACAGCCAGTACCATAAACCCGGTCAGCGGCTTTACAAGACCAATGAGTTTTGACATAACGATAAATCCGCTTCTCTTTTTCATCTCTGCTCTCCTTCCTTTCCGTAATTTTCAAGAGTCTGCTGCGCTCTCCATAACTTTGCATAAACACCGTTGCCCGCAAGCAGCGCTTCGTGCGTGCCGCATTCTGCCACAGCTCCGTTTTCCATGACAAAAATGTTGTCCGAGCCGACTACATTGGCAAGCCGGTGCGAAATAAGAATTATCGTTTTTGTCTTTGCAAGGCGATATATTTCCGCCATAATATCATTTTCACTTTCCACATCAATGTTTGAGGTTGCTTCATCAAAGATGTATATCTTGCTGTCATGCAGCAGCGCTCTTGCCAGTGCAAGGCGCTGACACTGTCCTCCCGAGAGATTGGATGCCTTTTCCGACAGCGGTGTATCCAGTCCCTGTTCCTCACGCAGGAAGTCAGCCAGATTTACTCTCTTTAATACTTCCCACATTTCTTCCTCTGTTGCATTACCGTTTCCCATCAGCAGGTTGTCACGTACCGTTCCTTTAAAGAGATAGCTCTGATGACTGATATAAGTAATATTTCGGACGATACTCTCCTCAGAAAGCCCGGAAAGCTCCTTCCCGCCAACGGAAACAGAACCCGTATAGCCCTTGTTTCTTCCCATCAGAATTGCCGCAATCGTCGACTTACCGCAGCCGCTTTCTCCGACAATCGAGGTAAAACTTCCCTCCGGGAACTGAAGATTCACGCCATGCAATATTTCCCGTCCGGCTTCATACGAAAAGTTCAGGTCCAAACAACAAACAGAGCAGTTCACAGACATCTCTTCGGTTTTCTCTCTATCCTCAGGCAAATCTAAAAGCCGGAAGATTTTATCGCTTGCCGCCATTCCGTTCATCGCAATATGAAAAAACGAGCCGAGCTGCCTCATAGGAATAAAGAAATCTGCAGACAACAGGATAATCAAAAGACAGCCTTCCAGAGAGACATGCCCGCCGCGGTACTGCGTAACCGAGAGTATCACGCCAAGTGCTGCTCCTCCGTAAGCTATCAAATCCATAATGGTAATCGAATTCAGCTGCATGGTAAGCACCTTCATCGTGATTTTCCGGAATTTCTCAGACTCCTCATTCATCTCCTTGTTTTTAAATTCATCCGCCTGATAAATTTTTAATGTGGTAAGCCCCTGCAGGTTTTCCAGAAATGTATCGCCAAGTGCCGTGTACTGCCCCCAGTACTTGGAAAGCAGCTTTTTTGCCCAGGTCTGAACTGCTGCAATCGCCATCGGAATCATCGGAACGCAGATAAGCAGTACGACTGCGGACGGTAAGTTGACAAAGCTCAGTACAATAAATAAGGTAACCGGTGCCAGCATAGCATAGAAAAACTGCGGAAGATATGCTCCGAAATAGGTTTCCAGCTGGTCCACACCCTCTACCGCTACCTGAACAATTTCCGATGTCTGTACCTTCTCTTTATAAGAGTTACCAAGCCGCAGCAGCTTTTTGTATATCATTTCTCGCAGTGTCTTTTTCACAGCTTTGGAAGACAAATATCCCATCCGGCTTGCCGTTACATTGCATAAAAATCTAATGAAGACAGCCGCTGCCGCAATCACAACAGTAACAACAAATTCCTTTGTTCCTGCGTTTCCGCGGAAAAGCCCTCCAAACAGATATGTAATTGCTGCCATCATAAAAATGTTTGCTACAAGGGAGCACCATTGTAATGCAACGTTTCTTGCAATGTACTTTTTGCTTTCGCTGACCGTTCCAATCAGCCTTTTGTTTATCATCATATCTGTTTTTCCTTTCTTGTTATCATTCACTAATCAATGTTAGTATTCTCTAACTCTATTGTTTAAAAAATACCCGCATTCGCAGGCTCTTAAGGTTAGTTTATGCAAACCATAATATCATACAACTAACTATTTTTCAACTGGAAAATTTATTATTTTAAATTTCGGAAACTATTTCAGATTTTACCGTAGCGGATATGCTTCCGTTTTCTAAAAGCGGAATATAATACAGTAAAACCCTTTGAGGTGTATCATGAAGATTTTCTTTCCAAATATAGGCTGTCAGAACTGCAGCAGACCTTTGCCTGATACCATTACCATCGGACGAATTGTCAATGTAGACAGGCAGAACAGAAGCTTCACGACCATTCGTGACGCCGATCTTTCCACTGTGATAAGATTCAATGTTCCGGAGAATGCCAGAATTGTCGGCAGAAACGGAAGACCTATCGAATTTTCCAGACTTGCACCGGGGATGCGTGTCTGGGTACGGCATGCTAATTTTATGACCAACAGTATACCACCTCAGACAACGGCATTTGAAGTGAGAGTAAGATAATGATTGTTTCTGTATACAAAAAAAGGATGAAAAACACCCGAGCATTTATCCCGGGTGTTTACTATCCTTTTACGCCATTCGCTTTAATAAGTAAAATTTACTATAATCTCTCCGGAAGCTTTCAGTTGACCGATAACATCCAATACCTCTTTTGCGGCTTTCTGCATATCACCAAGTTCATACCTCTGAAATAATTTTTTTTCATTCCCACTTTGGTTATAGCTGCTCCATAATTCCTCTGCCATCTCACTTGCAATATTCTTTGACAAGTTATGAAAAACACATCTTCTTCCTTCTCCCGAAATACCTTTCATAACTTTAAGCAGGCTAAATCTATCAACTTCCCGTAAAACTCTCTGAAGGGATCTGTCACCAAGTTTATTAATGATTTCATCGCAAAGGTGTATTTCATAATATTCCGGCTCCTGCGGTTCCAGCTGCATTTTCTGCTCACATAAGGCATTCAAATCTATGTTCTCCGCATGCTCTTCCTTCGTATTATTCAGTATCTCAGCCACATCATCAGGAAGTATATTTAATATAAAATCTTTGATAACATGAGGATGAACCCCGTCCTGTATCGCAAGTACACTTTTTATGTACAATAAATTCACTAAACCGGTATATGGCGAATGATTTGTGGAAAAATGCTGACAAAATGCCAGTTCCCAAATCAACTCCGGTTCTGTTCCGTCAACAACATAAGTAATCAGTTTTTTTAACATCCTATGGTACTCATCATCACCTATATTCTTTGCTGCTTCTTCAAGAGCGAGCAGACCTTCTTTTCTGGCAAGCAGAGCCAAATTCATAATCAGTTCAGCGACTTCCGCAAACATCTGATGCTTTTGTCTTTTCTCTTCTGCACTGAAGTCTTTTTCAAGTTCATACAGTTCTGTGTGAAGCTTTCTCAATTCACAAAAGAACAATTCGTTCAGCATTCTCAATCACTCCTCATATATTGATTTTCCAGCACTAAAAAAAATTATTCTATTCTTTCTATTAAAAAATAAAACGTCCGAAAAGAGCACACTCTCCTCGGACGTTTTTTATGCT
>JBJENV010000020.1:0-28318 GCA_051880375.1 Lachnospiraceae bacterium | reverse complement strand
AGCACTTGACTTTTAATCAAGTTGTCTCGGGTTCGAGTCCCGAGTGGCTCACTTTTAAAAGAGATGGAAAAACAGCGGAACCCCTTATTTTTCATGGAGTTCCGCTGTTTTTACGTGTTACGGAAAGTAAACGAAAGTAGCAAGTAATTAATGTCTCAGTAATGTCTCAAAAGGAATTTTGAAAGCAAGATGTCTAAAAAGTGTCTCAGAAAAATGAAAGATGCTTAAGCACACATCTGCTTCGGACTCCCCGATAAGTTTTCTATTATCAATAAATCTATCACAACATCACGAAGATGTACCGGATGCACCTGATTTTGCTTCAGTGTGCAGGCTATACGATATACAACATTCAGATCGGAAGAAATGCATCGGACGGTATCGGATGAGAGCAAGTTGCCGTGAGTATCCGATAGAAAGCTTTCGATGCCATATTCATAGACTTCTGACTCAACGTAGGCAGTGTTTAAGTTTTGTGTAATAAGGTAAGTGTAGATATGTTTGTCCGATACCTCCTGAAAAAATGGTAATGCTTCTTGTTTCATGACAATCCTCCTTTGAAATTTTGCACTTGATGCAACATATATTTACAATAGAAAGATTACACCTGTACTTTGTAAAAAGGAAGTCAAGAGACTGTTAAGGAAAATACTTAACACAAAATAAATGTATTGCAAAAAGAAAGGGAATCGGATATAATACAACATATGTTGTTACGCGGATGTGGTGGAATTGGCAGACACGCCAGATTTAGGTTCTGGTGCGCAAGCGTGCAGGTTCAAGTCCTGTTATCCGCATGCTAAGACGCTTGAAAAATCAAGCGTCTTTATTTTTTTGTTGCATTTCGTGTTGCATAATGCTATTAAAATGCTCATTTGCTCAGAACAAAAGTCCACCGGACGTTTTGAGCCCTGTTATCCGCACGGTAAGGGAGTGGTGAGTATGTCTGAAAGACGGAAAAGTACTATGGCATTTTACCCGTTGGTGTGATAGTATGGAGGTACAAACTTGGCTTATTGGGGGATTTTACTATGAGATATCATAAGACAATCACATTAAAGAACGGCGTGGAATGTGATTTAAGAAACGGTACGGAAAAGGATGGGCAGACTGTATTCGAAAACTTTAATCTGACACATGCCGAAACGGATTACCTGCTTTCCTATCCGGAGGAAAACAGCTTTGACGCAGCGCAGGAAAGCCGTTACTTAAAAGAAAAAACGGAAAGTGAAAATGAGATTGAAATCATTGCCGTTGTTGGTGGCGTAGTGGCGGGAACCGCCGGAATTGAAGCGGTTGGCAGTAAGTATAAGGTGAAGCATCGTGCAGAATTCGGTATCAGCGTTGCAAAAGAATATTGGGGACTTGGGATTGGACGAGCACTCATGGATGCATGTATTGAATGCGCAAGGAAGGCAGGCTATGTGCAGCTTGAACTGGATGTAGTTGCTGAAAATGTCAGAGCCGTATCCATGTATGAGAGTGCAGGATTTACAGAATACGGAAGAAATCCGAAAGGGTTTCGTTCTCGCACGGCAGGATTTCAGGAATTAATTTATATGAGGTTGGAATTATAATGTGTGTACGAACATAAAGCAATGGAAGTGCATTTGCCTGGAACCTGCGGAGGTGAAAAAGAAGGATGGACAGCGAGCAAAGATTGGGAGCATTCGAAAAAATGCTGCAGGCAGTAAAACAGAACTATGAAAACGCAGAGAATAAAATGCGGTGTCTAAAAGCAGAAGGAAAAGAAAAAACGGCAACTTACCGCCAGATAATGGGGAATAAACTGCAATATCAGCAGATGCTTTCCTTATATAAGCTATATGGTTTGCTTGACGAAGAGAAAAAATAGAAAAATCCGATGCAAGGAGGAAAAAGGCTTGAGCTTATTCGATGAGATTCAGAACTACAGACCGGTAAATGAACAGGAAGAACGCGACAAGGAGATTATGCTTCAGTATATAAGAAACAATGCAAACTATCTGGAACGCGAAAATCAGATTGCGCATTTTTCTGCATCCACATGGACCGTAAACAAAGAACGTACGAAAACCCTAATGGTATATCATAACATCTATGACTCCTGGTCATGGACAGGCGGACATGCAGACGGAATAGAAGATTTGTGCTCGGTGGCAATGCGGGAGCTTGAGGAAGAAACGGGTGTCAGACATGCCAGATTAGTGAGCAGGGACATTTTCAGTCTGGAAACATTAACGGTGAACGGGCATAGAAAAAGGGGAATTTATGTACCTTGTCATCTGCATTTAAACGTCACCTATTTAGCTGAGGCAGACGAAGAGGAAGAACTGATTGTAAATGCTGCAGAAAACCGGGCAGTAAAATGGATGTCTTTTAAAGAGGCAGTAACGGTGCCGACGGAACCCTGGATGGTGGAATACGTATATAAAAAACTGGTGGAAAAGAGCAGACAGCGGCTGGATATTTGATGAAAGGGAATGTGAAAAAGGGGTTATGGATAACATTTATGTAAATACGCGAAGCAGTATAAAGATTACAGGAACAAAGACGCTTTATTTTGATCCGTTGGAGATTGCGGGCACACCACATGATGCGGACATGGTTTTCGTTACTCATGAGCATTATGATCATTTTTCACCGGATGATATAAAGAAGGTTTTAAAGGAAGACACACAAATAATCGTACCATTAGGGATGATGAATATGGCTATGGAAAAGATAGTTCCGGTACAGCGTCTTCACGGAATCCTTCCCGGGCAAACGGAGAACTATGACGGAGTTAAGTGTCAGGGAATTCCGGCTTATAATACAGACAAGCAGTTTCATCCGAAGAATAGGACCCGGCACAGGACAGATTTGAGGCATGAAATTGACCAGGTATATGAAACATATTTTCATGTAATGCAAAAGTATAATTGCAGAATGAAGTACGAAAATGTTACGAATTATGGCTTTACAAATTTTACATATTTTGAATGGAAAAAGCAAAGGGAACTGGATGCCCAAGAGTAATGAAAGAACATTTAAGCAATTAGGAAAGGAAACCTACTGAAATGAGGAAAGTATTACTGATAGGAGGAACCGGTCTGGTAGGCCGGGCTATATATCAAGCCCTGCGGGAGGAATATCAGGTAGTACTCACAACGGGGCATCACGAGATAGAAGGCGTCTGGCGGCTGACAGCAGAGGAGCCGGAGCGTTTATCGGTCATTCTGGAGAAGGAGAATCCGGATATTGTGATTTCTTCCATCCGGGGAGAATTCAAAGCGCAGTTACAGTTCCATGAGTTGCTGGCAGACTGGCTGGCCGGGAAAGACAAAAAGCTACTGTTTATTTCCACCGCCAATGTGTTTGACGGTGACCTATTAAGACCGTGGACGGAAGCAGACCCTCCCGTTCCGAAAACGGACTATGGCATCTATAAGCGGGATTGTGAGGTCATGCTGCAAAAGAAATTACCGGGACAGCTGAGTATTTTCCGTTTATCGGCAGTCTGGGCACCGAAATGTCCGAGGCTCCACAGATTGGAGGAATGCAGCCGTACGGGGAAAGCGGTACACACTTATCGGGGTATTCAGGTGAACATTTCTCCTGCCGAACAAATCGGATGTTATGCAAAATATGTTCTTGACCATGATTTATCGGGCGTGTTTCATGTGGGAACCACAGATACGGTGGATTACTTTGAATTTGAAAAAACGGTCTGTGAAACTATGGGCATTCAACCTCCGGAATTTGAGATTGAAACGGAGGAAGAAACTTATTATCAGGCGGTAATCCCGGCACGGAGCGACATTCCTGAAAATCTTCAAATGACAGTATCACAGGTGCTGCAAGCTCTGAAAGGCAGTCGTAAAAGCAGATAGAAACTGTTGGGATGAATTTAATACCGAGGTATATTAGTTATGACAAGAAAGGCAAATAAACAATTTCATAAAGAACTTATGGCGTTAGCTATCCCATTTGCGTTGCAAGGCCTGCTTAATGCATTAGTTGGAGCATCGGATGCACTAATGCTGGGAAGATTAACACAGGAATCAATTGCGGCGGTATCGCTTGCCAATCAGATTTCATTTGTTATGTCATTATTTATTGGTGCGATTGTAGGTGCTGTGGGTGTACTTGTGGCACAGTATTATGGAAAAGAGGATTATGACAGTGTAAAAAAACTCTTATGTATGTCGCTACGATATGTTTTTGTTATTTCAATTATTTTCTTTGCGCTTGCATTTTTTGCTCCTGAGCAATTGATGAGGATTTTTACAGATGAGACAGAGCTTATCCGTATAGGCGCGGATTATCTTAGAATTGTTAGCTTTTCATATATATTTTTAGGAATTACGCAATGCTATCTTATGCTGATGAAGATTGATGGCAGAGCAAAAATCAGTGTATGGATCTCAGCGGTAACAGTTATAGTAGATATGGTTGTGGACTTTTTCCTGATTTATGGGTTTGGAAAAATACCGGCTCTTGGGGCAAATGGTTCTGCTTATTCTACAATCGCTGTAGAGGTGATTGCCTTTGCCTGGTGTGTGCTGGCATCTTTCAAGAAAGGACGAATTCATCCGGATGGAAAAAGCCTGCTCTATT
This sequence comes from Lachnospiraceae bacterium, assembly GCA_051880375.1. Classification (GTDB taxonomy): domain Bacteria; phylum Bacillota; class Clostridia; order Lachnospirales; family Lachnospiraceae; genus SIG299. The sequence goes on along the minus strand of JBJENV010000020.1, from coordinate 23,740 downwards.
TCTCAAAACAGCTTGAAAAAGATGTGTTAACTGTGGCATTGCCAATGCTGGCGAGCAGCTTATCCTGGGGGCTTAGTATTTCTGTTCATTCTGTAATCATCGGACATCTTGGAACAGATGCAACAGCTGCATATTCAGTAACTAATGTAGCTACGGGGCTGATTCAATGTCTCAGTCATGGATTTGCCGATGGCGCCGGAATCATGATTGGCGGGCTGCTTGGACAGAATTTGCTTGAAAAAGCAAAAGATTATGGAAGAAGATTTTGGAATGTCGCACTGTTTTGCGGAGTTGCAAATGCAGTTTTATTATGTATCATAGGTCCGGCCGTGTACATATTTTATGTGCTTGAACCATTGGCAAAGAGCTATTTGCTGCTGATGATGACATTTAATATTTTGTATATGTTTGCTTATTCCTTCAATACGATATTCACTTGCGGAGTATTTCCGGCCGGAGGAGATGCAATGTATGATGCAGTTAGTGTTTTCTTTGCAACCTGGTGCTTTGCTTTACCATTATCTCTGATTGGGTGCTTTGTACTCCATTGGCCGGTCATGGTTGTATATATTGTTATGTGTGCTGATGAAATAATAAAGGTTCCATTTTTATTTTTAAGGTATAGAAAATATATTTGGCTTAAGAATTTAACGAGAGAATAATTGCGGAATAGAGAAAGCATGATGAAACCGATTTCCATGTGATGAGGAGAGACAGCTTTTTTCGGGAGGAAGAGAATGAAAGCGGAAGAATTGTGGAATGAATTTTGTGAAAAGAAGAGCGTAAGGAAAGAAGAACCATATACAGCGTGGGCTTTTTGCGGCGGAGGTCCGGCAGCAGATGAATTGCTTTCTCTTGTTCTTGAAGGAAAGAAATTTGGTACTGCCAGTATTTATGAGGATTATCTTATGGAAGGAGAAGACATTCCGGGAGACAGGGAATACAGCATAGTTTTGGATTCCAAGGGAAACGCTGCCTGCGTGATTCGCAATTTTGAAGTAAAGGTGGAGCCTTTTTACAGAGTGTCGGAATATCACGGATATTCGGAAGGAGAAGAGGAGAGAAACCTGACTGCATGGAGAAGGATTCATGAGAATTACTGGAAGCCTGATTTTGAGAGATTACATATTGATTCGGCAAAGAACTGCCATGTAGTGATGGAAAAATTTACAGTGGAGTATGTGGCACCGACCTATCCCCATGCGGAGGATTTAATATCGGACTTCTATTTTATCGAACCGAATATCCGTTATGCAGAGCAGATTATAGAGTATCGTAATAAAATGATAGAAGCAAATAGCTCCATGGATGGCTGCCTTTCACTAAAAAGAATGCCGGATCCAAAGGAATGGGTGGAATACTCTTACGAATGGGGAAATCCGCTTCGAAATCTTGGGGAGAACGGAATCCGGGGAACTTTGCTCATGTGTATCCGTAAGACAGATGAAAACATCGTTGGTATGGTACAGATACGAAAAATACCTGCGGAACATGAGAAGTCTTACGTGGGACACATTGGATATTCCGTGCGGCCGGACGAAAGAAAAAAGGGCTATGCAAAAATGATGTTAAAAAAGTCACTGGAGTATTTAAAATACGGTCTTATGGTAGACAAGGCAGAACTTAGTGTCCTGCCGGAAAATGAAGCAAGTAAAAAGACCATTCTTTCGCAGGGAGGATATTATAGAGATACCGTTTACATAGAAAAGGAAGAGGAGACTCTGGAACGCTATTTTATTGAACTGGGTAATATCTGAGCCAATTATAATTGCTTTTATAAGTCCAGGTTTTTATTACAGCTCGTAAGTAAGTTTGAGAGTTTAGCAGTATTACAAGGAGGATGTCATGGAACAGTTACTGATACGTCGTGCAACAGAAGCAGATTTAGAAGTGATTGTGAAGCTGCTTTTTCAGGTGCAGAAGGTTCACAGTGATGTGCGCCCGGATTTATTTAGGGCAGGAAGCAGAAAATATACGGACGAGGAGATAAAACAGATTCTATTAGATGATACACGTCCGGTTTTTGTGGCTGAACAAAATGGACAAGTACTTGGCTATTGTTTCTGTATGCATCAGCAGCATGTCGGCAGTAATTCGCTGACAGATGTAAAAACACTGTATGTCGATGACTTGTGTGTGGAAGAAAACGCAAGGAATATGCATGTTGGAACAGCACTGTACGAATATGTTCTGAATTATGCAAAACAGCAGGGATATTACAACGTTACGTTGAATGTGTGGGCAGATAACAAGAAGGCATTAGGCTTTTATGAAAAACTTGGACTGAGAGTGCAGAAAATTGGGATGGAGAAGATTTTATGATGATAATTGATACACACGTACATATCGGCGGGGAAAAGGTCGGTTTTGCCATGACGGAGGAAATGGTGCTTGTCGCAATGGAAAAATACCGGATAAATTACGTACTCGTTTCAAACGGAGATGCCGTAGAGGTGGACCACGAGCAGAAGCCGATACCCACGGAGTTTCAGGTATCACAGGAGAATGCGCTGCGTCGGGTGCTTGCTTTTGCAAAAAAGCATCCAGAGAAAATCGGCGTGGCAGTCTGGGTAAAGCCTTTGACAGAGCAGGTTACACCGGAACTGGAACAGTTAATCAGTGATCATCTGAACCTCATTCATGCGATAAAGCTGCATCCGTTTCATTCCAAGATTTCGCCGACGGATGCAAAGGTGACTCCGTATCTTGAGCTTGCAAGGAAGTATGGGCTGGCGGTTGTATCTCACACCGGAGGCTGTGAAGAGGCGGAGCCGAGGCATGTTTACGAGGCGGCAACCCGGTATCCTGAAATCCCGTTTGTCATGGTACATATGGGACTCGGTTCGGATAACAAAGAAGCGCTGGAACTGCTCGGGAAAGCAGAAAATCTGTACGGTGACACGACATGGGTGCCGATGCAGACGGCAATAGAAGCCATTCGAAGGTACGGCAGCAAAAAGCTTCTGTTTGGAAGTGACATGCCGATTGACGGCGTGGACACGTATCTATGCAATCCAAAGGGAGAGCGCTCGGTCTATCAGGACTACTTTCATGTGCTTCCTAAGCAGATAGATGCGGAAAGCTATGCGGACTTGATGTACCGGAATGCGGAGCGCGTATTCCGTTTAAAAACAGAAAGATAGGTGATTTTGATGGGGAAAATAGTCGTCAGTGCATGTCTTTTGGGACGCAACTGTAAGTATAACGGCGGAAACAACAAAAACGAAGCGGTTTTAAAGTTTTTGGAAGGCAAAGAGGTACTTCCGGTCTGTCCGGAGGTGCTTGGCGGGCTGCCTGTGCCGAGAACTCCGGTGGAACTGGTCAATGGTGTGGCACAGACAGCGGACGGTGCTTCGGTAGAGGAGTATTTTCGCCGGGGAGTAGAGCTGACACTTAAGGAACTCGAGGGAGAAGAAATCGATCTGGTGATTTTGCAGTCGAGGAGCCCGTCGTGCGGTGTGAAGGAGATTTATGACGGAACCTTTAGCGGCAGACGGATTCCGGGACAGGGGCGTTTGGCAAAGGCACTGATGGAGAAAGGATACAGGGTGACAGATGCAGAAGAATTTAAAAATTGAAAGGGCAGTCAAAGCGGATGCCCGCACGGCAGCGGAGCTGGCAATCCTGATGTGGGAGGAGCATACAGTCGAAGAACTGGCAGAAGAACTTAAGGAGGTCATTGACAGCACGGAGGGCGTTGTTTTTCTGGCAAAGGCGGACGGACAGGCAGTCGGATTTGCACAGTGCCAGTTACGACACGATTATGTCGAGGGAACCGAAACCAGTCCGGTCGGGTATCTGGAAGGAATCTTTGTGAACGAAGCTTTCAGAAAGCAGGGAGTGGCAAAGGAGCTTTTATCCGCGTGTGAGGCATGGGCAAGAGAGCAGGGTTGCACAGAGTTTGCCAGTGACTGTGAACTGACGAATCAGACAAGCTTTGAGTTTCATATGAAGTCCGGCTTTGAGGAAGCAAACAGGATTATCTGTTTTACGAAGAAGCTATAATGAGCAAGCTTTTATTGCGAACAATGACAATTGTGTTTTAACCGGAAAGGAGAATAGTTATGCATTTTACATATTGCCCGCACTGCGGGTCAAAGGCTGTGTTAAAGGAAATCGGTGACGAGGGGCAGATTCCGTACTGCAAAAAGTGTCAGGTTCCGTTATGGGACATGTTTACAACGTCCATCATCTGCGCGGTTGTCAACGAAGAAAATGAGATTGCGCTGCTCAGACAGGAGTATGTTTCCAAAACAAATTATGTCTGTGTAGCGGGTATCATGAAACCGCATGAATCTGCGGAGGACACGGTGCGCCGTGAGGTGAAGGAGGAAATCGGTCTTGATGTGGAAGCATTGGAATACATCGGAAGCTATCCGTATGATAAAAAGGAAATGCTGATGCTTGGATTCCGGGCGCATGTAAGGAAGGGCGAATTCCGGACCTCCGGTGAGGTGGATTCGGTAGAATGGGTGAAATTTGAAGATGCGCTCGCAAAGCTCCGTGAGGGCAGCATTGCGTGCAGACTGGTAGAGAAGGTAATCGGGGAGGCTTAACAAAAGAATGCCGGACTATAGTAAGGAGTATTGGGATAAGTGCTGGAGGAATGAGGATGTAGGTGAACTGAAACGTTATCTGGCACGGTATCAGCATCGGGAAAATGAAATTGTGAAGCTGTTTCGGGCAAACGGCGTGAAGAGAGTCTGTGATGCGGCGTGTGGCTTCGGAGCCTATAGTCTGCTTTTTGCCTCGTGTGGCTTTGAGGTAGAGGGCTTTGACATTTCAGAAACTTCGGTAGAGGTAACACGGAGCCTGCTTACAGAGTATGGTATTGATACTTTTGCTTATAAGGAGGCGGACATACTGGATACGGGCTATGCAGAGGAGACCTTTGATGCAGTCACGGCACATGCGGTTTTGGACCACCTGACCTGTGCGGATGCAGAGAAGGCATTGCATGAATTGTACCGGATTACAAAAGAAAACGGTCTCATCTTTCTTTCCTTTGATGGCATGGAAGAGGAGGATGAAGCCAAACAGCATGTGGTGCTGGAGGACGGAAGTTTTCGGTATGTCGGCAATGATTCCCGATGCGGGATGATTTTTCATTACTATACCGATGAGGATATAACAAAACTTTTATGCGGCAGAAAACGGGAATATGAAAAGATTACGGAGCGTGGTGAGAGGCTGATTGTGCTCAGAAAGGAAAGCAATGAAACTTAAATTAGTGAAATTAGAAGAAGGTTATAAGGAACAGCTTGCGGACATGCTGGAGGAATGGTATGCGACCGGTGAAAAAATCGTGCCGTATGCAATACGAAAAGAAGACTATCATGACTTTGAAGGTTATGTGAAATCCCTGGATACCGGGGAAAATGACAGAGGGCTTGTACCGGATTCGACATTTTTTTGTCTGGATGAGGAGAGAAACATTTTTGTCGGCGCAGTAAACATCAGGCATTACTTAAATGAAGATTTATTGTTACATGGCGGTCATATCGGCGACGGTGTCAGACCATCCGAACGCAGAAAGGGCATCGCAACGGCAATGATTGGGCTAGCGCTTGCCGAATGCAAAAAGCTTGGGATAAACAAGGTGCTTATGGTGTGTGACAAGAATAATATCGGTTCTGCAAAGAGTATTCAGAACAACGGTGGCATTCTGGAAAATGAGATTGTGGTTGAGGGTATTACGGAGCAGAGATATTGGATTACGATATAAAAGATAAAGCTGCATTTTGGAGGAATAAAATGCCGGAGGAAAAGTTTCGTATCAATGAAAAAGAGTATCAGGTGCTGCGGCTTCTTGGTAAAGGAAAGGGCGGCTACTCCTATCTTGTTGCGGACGGATTGGGACAGTATGTCTTAAAGCAGATTCATCATGAGCCGTGCGATTACTATCAGTTTGGCAACAAACTGGAGTCCGAATTAAACGATTATGAAAAGCTGAAACAGATTGGCATTCGTATGCCGAAGCTGCTTGAGGTTGATAAGGCAGGAGAACGGATTTTAAAGGAGTATATTGACGGAGAGACGATATTCGAGCTGGTGCGTCAGGATAAAATGCGGCAGGAATATGTTGCACAGATGAAAGAAATGTGTGCGTTGCTATATGCGGCTCATACGAATATTGACTATTTTCCGACAAATTTTGTTGTACAAAACAGAAAAATGTTCTATATTGATTTTGAGTGCAACGATTACATGGAAGAATGGAATTTTGAAAACTGGGGCGTGAAGTACTGGTCAAAAACACCGGAATTTTTGCAGTATGTCAGGGAGCATACCTGACAGGTATTAGAAGCGAAAAAGGAAGGAGAAGGCTAAAAAATATGGACAAGGAATTTTTATTGAAAACGTATGGCTTACTGTATGACAGTGAAGCCGGACCATGGAATTTATCTGTAGAAAATAAGTATCTGGAGTATATGTTTGCAAAGTTTTTTGAGGAGAATTTTGCGGTGAAACCGGATATGAATGTATGCAATATCGGCATCGGAGCAGGCTACTGGGATAGATTTCTCTCCTATAAACTGCCGTCGGGAACGCTGACGAGCATTGATATTGACGAGGTATGCTGCAGGCAGCTAAAAGAATGCCTGCAAAATGAGCAGAACCCGAATACCGTACATATTATTCATTCGGATGTGATGCTCGTGGAAGGAATGGATGGTGCGTTTGATATTGTAACGATGGTCGGATCTGCCCGTATGGAAAGCAGACTGTTTTGTGAAATTCTTGAGAAGGCATTCCGCTTCCTGAAAAAAGGAGGTATGATGTACTACCAGTCTCTGGATAAGACAGAGAATATGAGTGATGTGCTGGCGGTATGCAAAGATACTATGAAAGTGGAGAATTATCTGCTGGATGAAACCTATGGCTTTAAGGCTCAATATTGGAAGCTGACGAAGCAGTAGGTTTATCAAAGAATGTTGTCGGAACGGAGGCAAACATGCAGATAGAAGCATTATCATCAAAGTATAGGGTAAAGAAGCTTGCAGAAGCGGAGGTGGCAGAGGTATATGCACTTTGTAAGGAGAATCCGCTGTACTACAATTATTGTCCTCCGTTTGTGACACCGGACAGTATCCGGGCGGATATGGCGGCTTTGCCGAAGGGAAAGACGGTAAAGGACAAGTATTTTATCGGCTTTTACGACGGGCCGGAGCTGGTTGCGGTCATGGATTTGATACTGAAATATCCGAATGAAGAAACTGCTTTTATCGGCTTTTTTATGATGAATGCAAAGCGGCAGGGCAGGGGAATCGGAACGGCAATCATAGAAGAAGTATGCCGATATTTAAGCAGCATTGGTTTTCCTTATATGCGGCTCTGTTATGTAAAAGGAAATCCGCAGAGCGAACACTTCTGGCTGAAAACCGGGTTTGAAAAAACCGGGTTGGAGGTAGAAAAGGAAAGATATACGGTAGTTGTAATGGAGAAAAATTGAACTACAGGTTGAATGAAAGATGGGAACAGGTGCACTATACTTGGTTTCGATATTACGAAAGAGGGGGGTAAAAAGTTGAAAAATGAAATCGTATTATTTGAAACAGAAGATAAAAGTGTGGTTCTTCCGGTTGCTGTAGAGAATGAAACCGTGTGGCTTAATAGAAATCAAATGGCTGTTTTGTTTGATCGAGATGTAAAAACGATAGGAAAACATATTAATAATGCATTGAAAGAGGAATTATCTTTGGATAATTCAGTTGTCGCAAAATTTGCGACAACTGCCGGTGATGGGAAAGAATATTTGGTAGAGCATTATAGTCTCGACGTTATTATATCCGTGGGCTATCGGGTAAAATCTAAGCGTGGTGTGGAATTTCGCAAATGGGCGAATTCCGTTTTAAAGCGATACATTATGCAGGGATATGCTGTCAATAATAACCGTATCAATCAACTGGGTGAGGTGATACGGATTATGAAGCGGACGGAGGATTCTTTAGACAGCAAGCAGGTGTTGTCTGTTATTGAACGATATAATACAGCATTGGAGTTATTAGATTCTTATGACCATCAGAATATGCAGCGACCAAAGGGCAATGAGGCTACTTATGTACTCACATATGAGGAATGCAGACAGGTAATTTCTACAATGCGTTTCGGTAATGAATCCGATTTGTTCGGCAGAGAGAAGGATGATTCGTTCAGAGGAAGCATCGGGAATATCTATCAGTCGTTTGAAGGAAAGGACGTTTATCCTTCGCTGGAAGAAAAAGCAGCAAATCTACTGTATTTTGTGACGAAAAATCATAGCTTCTTCGATGGAAATAAGCGAATTGCGGCAACGATGTTTTTGTATTTTCTTGATAAGAATGGTGTCCTGTTTGTTGATGATAAGAAACAGATAAATGATCATACCCTTGTTGCCCTTACGATTATGATTGCAGAATCCAGACCGGAGGAAAAAGAAATGATGATTAGCGTTATTATGAACTGTATGAGATAACTGGATTCATAAAATCAAAAGCCAAGTAGCAGCTGGGTATTCCTGATTTTGTCCGGTCTGGCAACAGGGGCTTCGTGGCTCTGCTATTACAGGGCGCTTCAGATGGGTGAGGCATCAAAGGTTGTGCCGATTGACAAGTTAAGCATCGTGATTACGCTTGTTCTTGCTGCGATTTTCCTGCACGAGGACTTTACGCCGAAAACCATCATCGGTGCGGTGCTCATTACGGCAGGAACACTGGTTATGGTATTGTAAGCAATTCTTAAGGTAATTGCGCGGATTCCGTTCTTGATAATCTCAAAATATGTGCTAAACTAGAGTATACTAACTGAAATTTTAACGTGATGTTAGAGGAAAGGCGAAACAACATGATATTTCCGGATAATTTAAAACAGGGAGATACGATTGGTGTGACGGCATGTTCTGCCGGAAATGCGGAAGTGGTGGACCTGCTTCGTGCCGACAGCGCGGCAGGGCAGCTTACAGTACGAGGATTCCGGGTGAAGGAAACTCCGAATGTGCGGACCGATAAGGAGGGCAGAAGCTCTTCGGCAAAGGAACGCGCGAGACAGCTTCATTCCCTTGTGACAGACGAGCAGGTTCGCATGATTCTGCTTGCCAAGGGCGGAGACTATCTGGCGGAAATGCTTCCTTACGTGGATTATGAGGAAATCGCCCGTCATCCGAAGTGGTATCAGGGCTATTCCGACCCGACGGGACTGTTGTTTTCGATTACGACAAAGTGTGATATGGCTACGGTTTACGGCACAAATTACGGAGATTTCGGTATGCGGCCGTGGCATGAATGCCTGGAAAACAACATAGAACTGCTGGAGGGCAAAAGAAGTACACAAAACAACTTTGCGATATATCAGGACGGCTTCTTAAAGAAAACAACCGGCTATGAGCCTTATCAGACAACACAACCGGTGAAACTTCAGTCGGTACGGGGAGAAGAGAAGCTGCATATGGAGGGCAGGCTGCTTGGCGGTTGCTTGGATGTGCTGATTGATTTGGTCGGAACGCCATATGAAAATGTAAAAGGGTATATTGAAAAGTATTGTAAAGACGGTATTCTATGGTATCTGGAGAGTTTTGCGCTCAGCAGGGAACGTCTGCCGATAGCGCTCTGGCATTTAAGAGAGGCGGGCTGGTTTGAGCATGCAAGCGGTTTTATCTTCGGCCGACCTGCTTTTTTTGACAATAGTACGGAAACGACCTATGAAGAGGCGGTATTGGAAGCGTTGGGCTGTCTGAATGTTCCGATAGTTACCGGTGCGGATATCGGTCATAAGCCCCCGTACATGACGGTAATTAACGGCGCCTATGGTGTACTTGACTATGAGAAAACCACACTTCGTCTGCAAATGAGAAAAGAAAAATAAATGGGCTGCACATATACTTTGTGTAAGGACAGAAAGAAGAAATAGTAACATGGAAGCATTCAAGAATTTTCAATACAAAAAAACATGGAACAGGTTGATTGCCTGTATTTTGTATCCTGTCATTATGGAACTTTTATTTCACTGGATTGTATTTCCGGGTTCGGGTGAGCCGATGGTCTATACGGTGTATTTTGCCGTATTTATCGGGCTTTGTATTTACTTTATCACCGGATTGTTTCCCAAAGTGATAAACCGCATTTTGTTTTATGTGTGCATGGCGGCAATCTGGCTTTATTTTGTCGTGCAGCTGATTTACCATTATGTATTCCGCGTGTTTTTTTCTTTTACTTCCATGTTTGCGGTGGGCGGAGATGTGCTTCAGTTTAAAAACCAGATTTTTAATGCACTTGCAGCAAATTTGCTCTATCTGTGTCTTTTGCTTCTGCCGTTAGTGCTTGTCATTTTGTTTTCCGTCTGGGTGTTTGATTTTGAACGAAAGACCGGAGAGTATTTGCTGGCATTTGCAAGCTTTTTGTTTCTGGTTTATTTCGGCTTCCGTTTTCTGCTTCCGCAGGGAGGAACCGATGAGTTTTCACCGTATGATTTGTATGAAAACGAGTGGGTAGAGGAGTTCGGTGTGGAACGACTGGGACTTCTCATCCATGCAGGAAAGGATATGAGGAATCTCCTTCCGGGAACAACGACTGTGGAAGCAGGAGAAGATATTGTCATTATTACGAGACCGACGGTTACACCAACCGAGGAGCCGAAAGCCACTCCGACTCCGGAGATGACGCCGACACCGATAGGGACACCGTCCCCGTCGCCGATTCTTCCGGAGAATCTGACACCGACGCCGATACCTTCCCCGACACCGTCGCCATCGCCTACTCCGACACCGATTGATACGTCGCCGAATGTCTTAAACTATGATTTTGCGGCACTTGCCGAGGCGGAAACCGATGCGAAAATCAAGAAACTGCATGAATACTTTGCTAACGAAGAAACTACGTGTAAAAACGAATATACCGGAATGTTTGAAGGCTATAATCTGATTTACATCACGGCAGAGGGCTTTTCACCGTATGCGATTGTAGACGGGCTGACTCCGACTCTTCAGAAGCTTGCGACGACAGGCTTTGTATTTAACAACTACTATGCGCCTATTTGGGGAACAAGTACGATTGACGGAGAATTCATCAACTGTACCTCACTTCTGCCGGATAAAACCTACAGTCTGCGACGTATGATCGGGCATGATATGCGTTTCTGTTTCGGGCACATGTTTGGCAGTCTCGGTTACTTAACAAATGCGTATCATAACCACAGCGACTCGTATTATGACCGTGACAAGACACATCCGAGCATGGGCTATACATACAAAGGACGCAAGGGTATCGGAATCGCAAAGGTGAATGGAAAATATACCTGGCCGGAGTCGGATCTGGAAATGATGGAGCTTACCATACCCGAGTACATTGAAAAAGAGCCGTTCCATGTCTATTATATGACGGTCAGCGGACATCTGGAGTATACATTTAACGACAACGGGATGTCTTACAGAAACAGAAAATACGTGAAGGATTTGCCGTATTCCGACATTGCAAAGGCATATATTGCCTGCAACTATGAGCTGGAAAAGGCACTGACTTATCTGATAGAACAGTTAAACGAAGCGGGAATCGCAGACCGTACGGTCATTGCGCTTGCCACCGACCATTATCCGTATGGACTGGAAAAGCAGTATATTGACGAACTGGCAGGGCATGAGGTAGAAGAAAACTTTGAACTCTATAAGAGTACACTGATTCTCTGGTCTGCCTCCATGAAGGAGCCGGTGGAAGTCGATAAGTATTGCTCTGCATTGGATATCCTACCGACACTTGCCAATTTATTCGGACTGGAGTATGATTCCAGACTGTATATGGGAAAAGACATTTTATCGGATTCTGAAGGTCTGGTCATGTTTAATAACAGAAGCTTTATTACCGACAAGCTTATGTATAACAGCAAAACAAAAGAGATAACCTATCTGACAGACGAAGAGATTCCGGAGGACTATGTAGCGACGATAAAGCAGATTGTGAAGAATCGTTTTTCTATCTCAAAGAGCATTATTGATCTTGATTATTACAGCTATCTTCCGGTACTTCCGCTTTCGGAAGAGACAGAGTAGGAAACTGTGATGCAAATTTGTCATGTGTGCATTGAAAAAAAGCAGCATGAAAATGTAAAAAAATACTTGCGCATCTGAAAATGTTGTGCTACAATGCAAAACAAGATTTACAAAATTCAGACAGACGAAGAAGGAGATTCTTTCTGACAGGCGGTTTTACCGTATTCTGCTTATCGACAGGAATTGTGCGTCACCGACTGAGAGCGCACGTTTGGCAGGAGGTTTAGAAAGGGAACGCTCCGGAGTCCACGGGTTGAAACCGGTGCCAGGCGTAGGTTCGTGCGTGGGTGCGCGTTAAGCACAAAAGAGAGGAAAGCAGACCAGCCTGTACCTGCAGAAACAGGCAGTCACTTTCAAGGCGGGTGGTACCGCGGATTCGATCAGAATGCCGTCCCGGACAAGGAGAAACAGCTCTTTGTCCGGGATTTTTGTATTAATAAAACCTCCGGACAAAGAGGCAGACACAAGTTGTTCTTGAATGGAGGTTGCGTATGGAATTTGTACAGGGAATCAGAAAAAAAGAGGTTGCAGAGTTAGAAGAGCTACTGTCGGGCGACTATGAAGGAAAAACAGTGAAGGTACGCGGCATGGTGCATACCGTGCGTGATATGAAGGACTTTTCCTTTGTGGTACTCAGAAAGTACAGCGGGCTGTTGCAATGCGTGGCAGAGGAAGACTTAAAACTGCGTGTCGATGCCTTAAAGGAAGGTGCAACCGTGGAAGCGGAAGGTATTGTGACAATGGAACTTCGGGCTCCGAACGGTCTGGAGCTTCGTCTGACCGGTCTTCGGGTGCTTTCAGAACCGGCAGGAGAAGAAATGCTTCCTTTGCCGATTTCCAAGAGAAAGTTAAATACTTCTCTGGAGGCAAAATTAAACCTTCGTCCGATTGCGTTAAGAAACATAAGAGAGCGTGCTATTTTTAAGCTGCAGGAGGGAATCATCCGGGGGTTCCGGGATTTCCTGTTTGAGCAGCATTTTACTGAGGTGCATACGCCGAAAATCGTAGCAGGAAACGCAGAGGGCGGAGCCAATGTATTTAAACTGGAATACTTCGGAAAGAAAGCGTTTCTGGCGCAAAGCCCGCAGTTTTATAAACAGACGATGGTAGGAGTATATGACAGGGTGTTTGAGGCGGCTCCGGTATTCCGTGCCGAGAAGCATAACACGACACGACATTTAAACGAATACACGAGCCTTGATTTTGAAATGGGTTATATCGACGGCTTCGAAGACATCATGGAAATGGAAACGGCAATGCTGCAGTATGTATTTGCACTGCTTCAGAAGGAGTATGCAAAGGAGCTTTCGATTCTTTCGGTGAAGCTTCCGGATGTGACAAACATTCCGGCGGTGCGGTTTGATGTAGCAAAGCAGCTGGTGGCAGAAAAGTATCAGAGAGCAATCAGAAACCCGTATGATCTGGAACCGGAGGAGGAGCTTCTCATCGGCAGATATTTTGAAGAGGAATACGGCAGCGATTTTGTATTTGTAACGCATTATCCATCCAAGAAGCGTCCGTTTTACGCGATGGACGACCCGGAGGATAAGCGGTTTACGTTAAGCTTTGATTTACTGTTCCGCGGCATGGAAATTACGACCGGCGGGCAGAGAATTCATTCTTATGAAGAACAGGTTGCCAAGATGGTGGCAAGAGGGATGAATCCGGAGGAATTCGAGCATTACCTGATGATTCACAAGTATGGAATGCCGCCGCACGGTGGTCTTGGCATCGGTCTGGAGCGTCTGACGATGCGTTTGATCGGAGAGCAGAATGTGAGAGAAACGACCTTGTTCCCGAGAGATGTAAACCGTTTGGAACCATAGGAAAGGAGGAAAATCCTCTGCCCGCAAAGGGCGGGCATTTTCCTTCGGAAAACAAGGAGGATTGGAAGTATGAACCGGATTTCGGATGAAACGATGGAATATGTATCGATTCTTGCAAAGCTGGAACTTTCGGAAGAAGAAAAGCAGAAGGCGAAGCAGGATATGGAGCGGATGCTCGACTATGTGGATTTGTTAAAGGAACTGGATACGGACGGCGTTACACCGATGTCGCATGTATTTCCGGTCAGCAATGTGTTCCGCGAGGATGTCGTAACAAACGGGGACGAAAAGGAAGCGGTATTACAAAATGCCCCGAAGCAGAAAAACGGCATGTTTATGGTGCCGAAGACGATAGAGTAACTAGGCGGGAGGCTGATAAAAGGTTCAGGGAAAGGATGTGGCTCGGATGGAGGAGATAAAAAAGCTGACGGCAGTAGAGCTTGGCAGAAAAATAAAGAGCGGTGAGGTTTCCGTCCTGGATGCGGTGCAGAGTGTACTTGCAGAGATTCGGGAAAAAGAAGCGCTCTATCATTGTTATGTAACATTAGAGGAAGAGGCACGCATCAGGAAGCGTGCCGAAGAAGTACAAAAAGCGATTGACGCGGGAGAATACAAAGATTCACCCCTTGCCGGTGTGCCGGTGGCAATCAAGGATAATCTCTGCACGGAGGGGGTACGGACAACCTGCAGTTCCAGAATCCTTGAAAATTTTTACCCGACGTACAGTGCAGAGGCAGTAGAAAAGCTGATGAGCGCGGGTGCCGTTCTCATTGGAAAGACAAACATGGACGAATTTGCCATGGGCAGCACAACAGAAACTTCGGCATTTGGCGTGACAAAAAATCCGCATAACGCAGAGCATGTTCCGGGCGGTTCGTCCGGTGGCTCGGCGGCGGCAGTGGCAGCAGGCGAATGCTACTTCGCACTCGGCTCGGATACCGGCGGCTCGATTCGTCAGCCTGCATCGTTCTGCGGTGTGGTCGGAATGAAGCCGACCTACGGCACGGTATCACGTTACGGTCTGATTGCGTATGCATCGTCGTTGGACCAGATTGGACCGCTGACGAAGGATGTGACGGATTGCGCGGCGGTTCTGGATGCCATTGCAGGTTATGACAGCAAAGATTCGACATCTGTAAGGAGAGAGACCTGTTCGTTTTCAGAGGCATTGAAGAACGATGTATCGGGACTTCGCATCGGTATTCCGAAGGATTACTTTGCGGAAGGACTGAACGAGGAGGTAAAGGCTGCGGTGTTAAAAGCAGCAGAGGTGTTGAAAAGCGCCGGAGCTGTTGTGGAAGAATTTGACCTGGGGCTGGTACAGTATGCGATTCCGGCGTATTACATCATCGCTTCGGCAGAAGCCAGCTCGAATCTGGCGCGGTTTGACGGTGTGAAATACGGTTACCGGGCAAAGGAATATGAAGGACTGCATCAGATGTACAAGAGAAGCCGTTCCGAGGGCTTCGGCGCGGAGGTAAAGCGCCGGATTATGCTCGGTTCGTATGTGTTAAGCTCCGGTTACTATGATGCCTATTATTTAAAGGCGCTTCGAACCAAGGCGCTGATTAAGGAGGCATTTGACAAGGCATTTGCGGAGTACGACATGATTATGGGGCCGGTTGCGCCGACCACGGCGCCGAAGCTAGGAGAGAGCTTAAAGGACCCGATTCAGATGTACCTGGGTGATATTTATACGATTGCCGTAAATCTGGCGGGACTTCCGGCAATCAGCGTTCCGTGCGGGAAGGACAGTGCAGGGCTTCCGGTTGGCATGCAGCTCATCGGCAACTGTTTTGAAGAAAGAAAACTGCTTCAGGCAGCTTACACCTATGAGTGCCGGAAAGGAGAGGCGTATGAAACAGTATGAAACCGTGATTGGTCTGGAGGTTCATGTAGAACTTGCGACAAAAACAAAGATTTTCTGCGGCTGCTCCACGGCATTCGGAGGAGCGCCGAATACTCATACCTGTCCGGTCTGTACCGGTATGCCGGGTTCCCTTCCGGTGTTAAATAAGCAGGTAGTGGAATATGCCATGGCGGTCGGTCTGGCAGCAGGCTGTCAGATTACGCAGAACTGCAAATTTGACCGGAAAAACTATTTCTATCCGGACAATCCGCAGAACTACCAGATTTCCCAGCTGTACTATCCGATTTGCAGGGATGGCGGAATCGAAATCGAAACGGCGGCAGGAAAAAAGACGGTCCGCATCCATGAAATCCACATGGAGGAGGATGCTGGAAAGCTGATTCATGACGAATGGGAGGACTGCTCGCTTGTCGATTATAACCGAAGCGGTGTGCCGCTCATTGAAATCGTTTCCGAACCGGATATGCGTACTGCGGAGGAGGTCATTGCCTATCTGGATAAGCTGCGTCTGATGATTCAGTATCTCGGAGCCTCGGACTGCAAGCTGCAGGAGGGGTCGATGCGTGCCGATGTCAACCTGTCGGTGCGTGAGGTCGGTGCAGCCGGGTTCGGAACAAGAACCGAGATGAAAAACTTAAACTCGTTTAAAGCGATTGCAAGAGCGATTGAAGGCGAGAGGAAGCGTCAGATAGAGTTAATCGAGGATGGAAAAAAGGTGGTACAGGAAACGAGGCGCTGGGACGACAACAAAGAGTATTCCTATGCGATGCGTTCCAAGGAGGATGCGCAGGACTACCGTTACTTCCCGGAGCCGGATCTGGTACCGCTCTTTATTGATGACGCATGGATTGCACGGGTGAAAAACAGCCTTCCGGAGCTTCGGGACGAGAAGCGTGCCAGATATGTAAGGGAATATGAACTTCCGGAGTATGATGCGGATATTTTAACCTCGTCAAAGCGTCTGGCCGATGTATTTGAAGAAACAGTGGCTCTTTGCGGAAAGCCGAAGGAGGTTTCCAACTGGCTGATGGTCGAAGCAATGCGCCTGTTAAAGGAAGCGGAGCAGGATGCGCAGGATTTGACACTGGATGCAAAGAAGCTGTCGGATTTAATCGGACTGGTGTCGGACGGAAAAATCAACCGTACCGTGGCAAAGGAAGTCTTTGAACTGATCTTTAAGGAGGATACCGAACCGGTTTCTTATGTGACCGAACACGGGCTTTTAATGGTCAGTGACGAAGGACTTCTGGCAAAGGTGGTCACTCAGGTCGTTGCGGCAAATCCGCAGTCGGTAGCCGATTTTAAAAACGGCAAAGACCGGGCAATGGGCTATCTGGTCGGTCAGGTCATGAAGGAAATGAAGGGAAAAGCAGACCCGGCAAAGGTAAACGCACTGGTAAGGGAGGCGCTCGACAGGCAATAAAGCTTTTGGTACTCCATCGTTTCTCACAAAACTCTAAAAAATGCGGAAGCTTAGGGGATTACACTGTGGCTTTTTTGGCAAGAATATGATAAAATACCATCATGCATGGGAAATGCTCTCAGGAAAGTGACAGAAAATCAGGACATCTGCATAGGCAGAACGTAGAGATAAAGGTGGAATCAGAATGAAAAAGTATAAAATAGGTTTGGTTATTGCAGCATTTGCCTGCCTTTTTGCGGCAGCCGGCTGTTCGCGGGCACTGGAGACGGCATCTGAAAAGTTTGACAGTCTGGTGGGAAATCTGTTGCCCGCAGGCTCCGATTCCTATGGTGAGGACGGAGCAGTAACGGTACGTGTATTAACACCGACTCCAACGCCGGAGCCGACTCTGTCTCCGACACCGACCCTTCCTCCGACCCCGACGCCGACGCCGGCCAATATGCCGCCTGCCGGTGAAAAGGTAGATGAGTGGGTGTATGCGACCTCAGCGGTCAATATCCGTGCAGGATGGTCGACGGATTATCTGATTGTCGGTGGCCTGGCAGCGAACGATGCGGTTCACCGTGTGGAAATCTTAGAAAACGGTTGGTCAAAAGTCAGCTATAACAGTGCCTATGGTTATGTCAACAGCAGTTATCTGACAACGGAAATACCAACAAAGGTGGCTACGGTGCATATGGATACGATGCAGTACACCTATGAGGCGATTATGAACGGTGAGGATGTTGTCATGCTCGGTGTCCAGAACATTTTGCAGAAGCCGGATTTGCCTGCCGGACCGGAAATCACATCGCTTGCCATTGTACTTCGGTATCTGGGCTTTTCGGTAGACAAAGTGACGTTGGCGGAAAACTACTTAACGACAGCCGAGCCGGGAACAGCAAGCCCGTTCGTGGCGTATCTGGGAGACCCTGCGGTTGCAACGGGAAGCTATGGATGTTATGCACCGGTGATTGTGGAAGCCGCAAACCGCTATTTTGAAGCAACCGCCAGAAGCAATCGGGCGATAGACGTATCGGGAAGCACCCTGGAGGATTTATACGAGTATGTGCGCAACGGCACGCCGGTGATTGTCTGGGCAACCACTAATCTGGTAGCCACAAAGTATACGACGGTCTGGGAAATCGACGGAGAAACGATTCAGTGGCGCGGCTATGAGCACTGTATGGTGCTGATGGGTTACAATAACACGAAGGGAACCGTCATTTTGGCAGACCCTCTTCGCGGCATCGTGGAATATGATGCAGAGAAGTTCTATAGCAGATATAAAGAGCAGTATGAAAGTGCCGTGATTATTTCGGGCAAATAATGTGCATAAATCAGGTGCAGCAGAGTATACCGCCCCCCCCAGAGTTAGTTTTATAGTCTGACTCTTGGGGCGGTACGGTTTTCTGACTGCACCTTTTTTGTACAAGTTTTTATGATATTAGAGTGAGAGCGGTACAATTTTATGAATCGGCTCGTATTTGCGGTAAATGATACCGGCGGAGTCGAGCATGCGTCTTGCCGCAATCGTGGAATCGGTATCACGGTATTTATCGGAGTAATAAATGACCTCGGAAATACCGGTCTGAATCAGAGCCTTGGTACACTCGTTGCAGGGAAACAGCGTTGTGTAAACTTTGGCGCCGCGCATATCGGTTCCGGTGTAGTTTAAAATGGCATTTAATTCGGCGTGACATACATAAAAATATTTGGTGTTCAATGCATCACCCTCACGTTCCCAGGGATATTCATCATCCGAACAGCCGGCAGGCATACCGTTGTAGCCGACAGACAGAATCTTGTTGTCCTTGCTGACAATGCAGCTTCCGACACTTGTATTCGGGTCTTTGCTGCGCATGGCTGACAAAAGAGCAATTCCCATAAAATATTCGTCCCATTTTAAGTAGTCCTGACGCTTCATGTGTTCCTCCGTTCTTTCCGGTGCATTACAGTGTGTTTTCAGGTATCGTTGAACCGATATTATAAACCCAATATAGCATGAATTTACTGTGGTGGCAAGTCGCTTTTGGCCCGGCGTTTCTTACGGTAAAAGTAGAGACATAGCAGCGCCGCGGCACCAAGCAGCACCGTTGCGACGATAATCAGGGCGCATTGCATGAAAAAGCGTTCCGGCAGGAATAAAATAATCGGGTCTTCAGTGTAGGAAAACAACCAGTCATCGTTGCGGAATACGATTTCGTGAAACAGCACAAAGATGCGGTTGAAGTCAACGGCACTTGCGACGGCAACGATGAGCGGAAGTACACACATGACAATCGGAGAAATGAGCAGGTAGGAAAAGCTCTTTCTATTTTCCTGCAAATAAATCAGTCCGGCAAGGAAAAACGGCGTAACACAGAGCAGGGCAAAAAAGAGATTGAAAATCACCTTTACTTCTTCAAAGTGTGAAATGCCGCTTTCGGATGCGGGAAGCGTCGGGAAAGACAGTTCTCCTTTTGCAAACGGACTGCACCAGTCAATGAGCGCATCATAGTTTTCCTTGATTTCTTCCACGGAGTAGCCGGTTTCCTCTGAAATCCGTTCCATACCTATGTAATAGAGCGGGCGGACATACAGTGCAATGGCAAGCCCGAGTGAAATAAAAAAGATCAGAAACAGGACGCCGATGGCAAGATTGTTCCCGCAGGTTCTCCAATTTTCTTTTCTGTTCATAAAATCCCTCCTCCAAATTCTGCTGTTTACATTGTATTTTACGCGGTATCGCGGTATAATTCAAGGGAAAAAACATACGAGGAGGAGAAGACTTATGGAGTTTTGTAAAGAATGGCTGGCAGACCCGAGAGTGTTTGCGGTGAATCGCGTGGAGCCGCATTCCAATCATCGTTTTTATAAGAACGAAGAGGAAGAAAGAATCGGAAAGAGCAGCTTTGTAAAGTCGTTAAACGGTATCTGGAAGTTCCACTATGCAAGGAACACCGAGCTTGTGATACCGGACTTTGAAAAAGTGGAAACCGACTGCAATGCATGGGAGGACATCCGTGTGCCGGGCAGTATTCAGCTGCAGGGTTATTCCGCACCGCATTATACAAATATTATGTATCCGTGGGACGGACACGAGGCGATCGAGCCGGGAGAGCTTCCGGAAAAGTTTAATCCGGTGGCAAGCTATGTAAAGTATTTCACGGTGGATGCGGCATGGAAGGGACAGAAGGTGTATATTTCATTCCAGGGTGTGGAAAGCGCAATGGCGCTCTGGTGTAACGGAGCATTTGTCGGTTATGCCGAGGACAGCTTCACACCGTCGGATTTTGAACTGACGGAGTATTTACATGACGGAGAGAATAAGCTGGCAGTGCAGGTATTCCGCTTTTCTTCGGGTGCGTGGCTGGAGGATCAGGACTTTTTCCGCCTTTCGGGAATTTTCCGTGATGTGTTCCTGTATACTGTTCCGTCTGTACATATTTCGGACCTTTTTGTGAAAGGATTGCCGGATGATACTTATACGGACGGAGTTCTTAACATGGAGCTTGTACTAACGGCACCGGCTGAGGTAACGTATGCGCTGTATGAAAAAAAGAACGGCAGGCGGGCAGCAAAGCCTGTTCTGACCGGAAGCGGTAAGTCAAAGGGCGGCGTTTGCAGGATGAAGCAGGAGGTGAGAGCGCCGAAGCTTTGGAGCGCGGAGGTGCCGGACCTGTATGAACTGGTGCTTGAGGTGAAGGCCGCGGACGGGACGCCGTGCGAGATTGTGACGCAGACCGTCGGCTTCCGTCGCTTTGAATTAAAGGACGGTCTGATGCGATTAAACGGACAGAGAATTGTCTTTAAAGGAGTCAACCGCCACGAAATCAGCTGTGACCACGGAAGAAGCGTGACCTATGAGGAAATGCGCCGCGACGTGATTCATATGAAGCAGCATAATATCAACGCGGTCAGAACATGCCATTATCCGGACCAGACGGCATTTTATGATTTATGTGATGAATTCGGTCTGTATGTGATTGACGAGACAAACTTAGAAACGCACGGAACCTGGTCAAAGAACGGCGGTGCGGATAAGGATACGATTCCTGCCGACAGGAAAGAGTGGAAAAATATTGTGTTGGACCGTGCAAAATCCATGCAGGAGCGGGATAAGAACCACCCGAGCATTTTAATCTGGTCGTGCGGTAACGAATCCTACGGCGGAAAGAACATCTACCTGATGTCCGAATTGTTTCGGAAGCGTGATGATACAAGACTGGTGCATTATGAGGGTGTCTGCCATGACCGCAGCTACAATGCAACCTCGGATATGGAAAGCCAGATGTATCCGAAGGTGACGTCGATTGAAAAGTTCCTAACCGAACATCCGGAGAAGCCGTACATCTGCTGTGAATATACTCATGCCATGGGAAATTCCAACGGTGCGATGCATAAGTACACCGACCTTGCAAGAAGAGAGCTGCGTTATCAGGGAGGATTTATCTGGGATTACATTGATCAGGCAATCCGCACGAAAGACCGTTACGGAAAGGAATACTTAGGCTTTGGCGGCGACTTCGGCGACCGCCCGACCGACTATAATTTCTGCGTGAACGGCACGATTTTTGCAGACCGTACCAGTTCACCGAAAATGCAGGAAATCAAGTTCAACTATCAGAACATTGTCATTCGTCCGGAAAAGAAGAAGGTAACGATTTTCAATGACAATTTATTTGTCAATACCGACCGTTTCCAGGCAGTGGCAAGGCTGGAAAAGGAAGGAACGCTCTTAAATGAGGTGTTCTTTATCGCATCGGTAGAACCGCAGACCGAAAAAGAGGTGGCGCTGCCTGCTGCATTCGCTGCCGGAAAAGAGAGCGGCGAGTATACCGTGACCGTGGCATTCTTATTAAAGGAAGATACGGTTTGGGCAAAGGCAGGTCATGAGATAGCCTTCGGGCAGTACACCTATCAGGTAAAGGAAAAGCAGGTGGGAGTGCATCTGCTGAAGGAAGCTCTGCTTGCAGCCGGAAACGGCGTTATGGAGGAAGGAAAGCCTGCTGCGCCGGAAATTGTAGAGAGTGATTACAATATCGGTGTCAGAGGACGTCATTTCCATTACATTTTTGCCCGCGGCGGCAAGGGACTTGTATCCTTCCGGTATGCGGGAAAAGAAATGGTGAGCGAACCGCCGGTACCGAACTTCTGGAGAGCCTCCACGGACAACGACAGAGGAAACCGGATGCCGCAGCGCTATGCACAGTGGAAGTTAGCCAGTATGTATGCCTGTATTGCAGACTGTTCGCTAAAGAAGGGCAGGGAAGCAGTAATTACTTACGAATATGAATTTCCGACCTCGCCGAAGGCAGGCTGCACCGTGGCATATCATGTGGCGGGAGACGGCAGCGTGCGTGTGACGATGGACTATACACCGGTGGATGGGTTGTCTGAGATGCCGGAATTCGGTATGATGTTTAAAATACCGGCAGACTACGACCGCATCCGGTATTACGGTTTGGGACCGGAGGAAAACTACTGCGACCGGAATCAGGGTGCAAAGCTTTCGGTTTATGAAACGACCGCAAAGGAGAATGTGACGCCGTATGTCATTCCGCAGGAATGCGGGAACCGTACCGGCGTGCGGTACGCAAAGGTTACAAACCGTCAGGGCGCAGGGCTTCAGTTTGCGGGAGATGCGTTGGATTTTTCGGTGCTTCCGTATACACCGCATGAACTCGAAAACGCAGGACATCATTACGAGCTGCCGGAGGTACACCATACCGTCATCCGTGTGGCACTTCGTCAGATGGGAATCGGCGGCGATGACAGCTGGGGCGCAAGAACGCATGATGAGTATCTGCTTGACGTAAGCAGACCGCTGTATTTTGAGTTTGTGTTTGCGGGCTGTTAACTATAGATGATGATAAAGGAAAGAATGGAGGAACTTTATGAAAGATTTATTTTCAAAGCTGTCGGTGAAGCTGATAGCAATCATTGCAGTTGTTGCAGTCGCAGTCGGCGGCTTGGCTGTAGCGCTGGTTAAGGCGGATGTGTTTACAAAGCCGGAAGTTACTGTGGAACGTGCACTTGACTCGATTGCAGAGGATGAAACCGAAAGCGCGTTTGAGAGTATCTTCGGTTGGTCGGAGCTGATGCAGAAGGTATGGGAACAGGGGGCTGAAATGGAACTGAAGCTCACTGTATCAGATATCCCGGGTGAACTGCTCGGACTGGATGGCATGACGATTCCAAAGGCAGGTATTTCTGTTTCTGCACGTAACGACGCAAAGAACAGCAAACAGAGCAGTGATATCAGCCTTGAATTGGCTGATACAAAGCTCGCTACGGTACAGCTGTATGTGGATGCGAAAGAGTTACAGCTTGCAGTTCCACAGCTTTTTACACCGGTTCTTTCACTATCGTATGCATCAGATGATTTTGCAAAAAAGGCACAGGAATCTTATCTTGGTGAACTTTTAGGGCTTTCGGAAGAAGATTTAAACATGCTGGCATCCTCTTTTCAGTTCGGAGCAGGCTCGGAAGATATGGCAGAAGAACTGGAGCAGTTGAAAAATGACCAGAGAGAATTGCAGAAAAAACTGTATGCCGGTATGACGGCAGAAAAGAACGGAAGTGTAGAAGTATCTGAGGCTGGAAATAGTAAGTGTAAGAATTATACGGCGACCTTCCCAAAA
>JBJENV010000019.1:1938-6574 GCA_051880375.1 Lachnospiraceae bacterium | reverse complement strand
GCGATTCTGCCAGCGTGAAGTACATTTACGGTTCTGCCAGCGTGAAGTACATTTCTGATTCTGCCAGCGTGAAGAACATTTTCGGTTCTGCCAGCGTGAAGAACATTTACGGTTCTGCCAGCGTTTGCACAAGCAAATTTAAAAAGTGGGATAATCTTCACGATACTTTATTACGTGATAATGCAACCATTAAAGACAACTATAGTAAAACAATATACCAAGCTGGAGATTGGGAATTAAAAGCCGTAAAGGATGGTAAAATCCAATGAAAAAAATACGATTCAAGGACATTCTTGTGATTGTGGTTGTTGCGTTAATTGCAACAGCCATTATGAAGCGATGTTCGGAGCTGACCCGGGAAGAAGTTCCAACGGGGTATGAAACCCTGACGGTACATACGGGAGACACCCTGTGGGGCATCGCTGAAATCCACTGCCCGGATACCATGG
The DNA here is from genome assembly GCA_051880375.1 of Lachnospiraceae bacterium. Taxonomy (GTDB): domain Bacteria; phylum Bacillota; class Clostridia; order Lachnospirales; family Lachnospiraceae; genus SIG299. The sequence continues at coordinate 6,125 of JBJENV010000019.1, read as the reverse complement.
ACAAGCGCCGGTATATCCGGGCGGTATGCGACAAGAACCGCATCGGCGCAGACATTTACCCAGGCATGGAGATTCTTGTGCCTGTATATGAGTGAAAAACAGAAAGGAACCCGATATGACGCACTGGAAAAAGCTGACAAATCCCAATTATCTCGGCGTCTATGCGCTGGAGGACGGGAAAAGTCTTGTTCTTACCATCAAGAGTGTTGGCGAGGAAATGGTACAAAATCCGGAAGGCAAAGAAGAATGTGTTGTCGTGCATTTTTTGGAAAACGTCAAGCCGATGATTTTGAACAAGACCAATTTGAAAACCCTTGAAAAACTCTTTAAAACCCCTTATATCGAACAATGGACAGGACATAAAATCGAGGTGGCTTCCGAAAAGGTCAAGGCCTTCGGCGAAGTGGTGGACGCGCTGCGCATCAAAAAGCAGCTGCCAACCTGCGCCGCGCCTGTCAAGTGCAGTGAATGCGGACGGGATATTGCTCCCATCGGCAGCATGGACAGCGCCGCTGTCGCACGGTATACGACCAGTAAATACGGACGAGCCTTATGCGGAGAATGTGCCACAAAGGCGGCAAAAGAACAGGAAATGAAGCAGGAGGACAGCCATGAAAACAACGAAAATTCAGATTAAAAACCTTTTTGGCATTACCGAAACCACATTGGACGGACATTCGGTGGAGCTTACCGGAAGCAACGGAACCGGAAAAACCAGCGTTTTAGACGCCATCCGGTATGCCCTCACCAACAAAAGCGGACGGGATTATATCATCCGTGAAGGCGCCAACGAAGGTGAAATCCTGATTGAAACCGATACCGGCTTATCCATCAGCCGGAAAAAGCGAGCGGATAAAGCGGATTATAAAATGGTGCGGGAAAACAACCGGGAGGTATTGGCGCCGGAATCCTTTCTGCAAACCGTATTTACCCCGTTACAGCTGGACCCGGTGGAATTTACACAGCTACCTCAGCGGGAACAGAACAAGCTGCTTTTAGACCTGATTCATTTTGATTGGGATTTGGAATACATCCGGGAAAAATTCGGAGAAATCCCGTCCGGCGTCAATTATGACCAGAACATTCTTTCCGTGCTGGATGAAATCCAGTCGGAAAACGGCGATTATTTCCGCCGCCGTCAGGATATAAACCGGTATATCCGCAACAAGCGCGCCTTTGCCGAGGAAATTGCCGCTTCTATTCCGGAAGGCTATGACGCAGAGAAATGGGCGTCCTATGACCTTGTGGCGCGCTGTAATGAGCTTGCCGGAATCCGGGAAGAAAACGCCCGTATCCAACGGGCACGGCTGTTTCAGGACAGCTTTGACAATAAAAAACGGGGTTATCAGGCAGAAAAGGAAATACAGAAGCATGAATTTGACCGCATGCAGACCCTGCGCCGGGAATCCATGCAACAACAAATTGCGTCCTTCCGTGAAAAAATCGCTGCTCTGGAAACCGAGATATCAGCCATGGACGCAGCGCGCGAATCAAAATATGCTCTGATTGAATCGGAATACCGTGAAAAAATCACGGCTCTGGAATCGGATATGCAAAACGCCGGCTCCCTTGCTTCAAAAGAGCTCCTTGACACAAGCGCGCTGGAAGCCGAAACTGCCGCCGCAAAGGAAATGATCGGGCATCTGAATGAATACCGCCGTATGAAGGATATGCTGTCGGAATTGGAAACCCTGGAAGCAGAAAGCCGGTCTTTGACTGAAAAAATTGAACTTGCCCGGAATCTGCCGGCTGAAATATTGAAACAGGCAGAAATCCCTGTGGAGGGACTTACCGTGAAGGACGGGGTTCCCTTAATCAACGGACTTCCGGTAAGCAATCTTTCCGAGGGAGAAAAAATGAAGCTCTGTGTAGATATTGCGGTCAGCCGTCCGGGCGGGCTTCAAATTATATTGCTGGACGGCACCGAGAAGCTTTCGGAAGAAAACCGGAAGGCGCTGTATAACCTGTGCCGGGACAAGGGACTGCAATTTATCGCTACCCGCACCACCGATGACAATGCCATGGAGGTGACGCAGCTGTGACATCCGTTTTAAACGAGAGCAACTATTTTTCCAAAGAAAATGAGCTTCGGTATATGGGGGTATCCCAATACAAAGCCTTCCGAAGCTGTCAGGCTTCCGCCCTTGCTGCCGTTCGGGGCGAATATGAGCGCAAAAAAACAACGGCACTTACCGTTGGCAGCTACATCGACGCGCACTTCTCCGGCACCATGGTGCTTTTCAGGGCGCAGAATCCCGAAATATACAAACGGGACGGTTCCTTAAAAAGTGATTATGAACAGGCGGATTATATCATTTCCCGCATCGAATCCCAGCCGTTGATGATGGAACTTTTATCGGGTGAACACCAGGTGATTCTCACAGGGGAAATCGCGGGAATTGAAGTGAAAATCAAGATAGACAGCCTTCTTCCTGACCGGATATGCGACCTTAAAATTATGCGGGACTTTGCTCCGGTATACCGGGAAGAAGAAGGGCGGCTTCCCTGGTACGAAGCCTGGGGATACGATACGCAGGGGGCGGTTTATCAGGAAATCGTCCGGCAGAATACCGGGCGTAAGCTGCCGTTTACGCTGGTTGCCGCCACGAAGGAAGAAGAACCGGATTTGGATGTACTGGAACTGTCACAGGAGCTTTTGGATTATGAGCTTGAACAATTCCGGCAGAACGCTCCTGTGTATGACGCCGTCAAACACGGCGTATTCCCTCCGGAACGCTGCGAGAAATGCGCCTTCTGCCGCCGAACAAAAACCGTCAATACCATTCATACAAGCGAGGATGAACTATGAGTATAGCTGTCCATTTAACCGGAAGACTTACCGCCGTTCCGGAAAGTAAAGTTACACAGACCGGTAAGGAATTATGTACCTTTTCGGTGGCGGTTCGGCGCCGCTTCGGGAAAGACGATAACGGGAATCCTTTGACAGACTTTCCAAACTGCATCGCCTTCGGTCAACTGTCTGCTTTTATTTGCCGATACTTTGGGAAAGGCGACTGGATCAGCCTTTCAGGCACTTTGCAATCCAGGAAATACACCGATAAGAACGGGCAAAACCGGATTGCCTGGAAGGTTCTTGCCGACACAGCGGAATTCTGCGGCGCAAAGAACTCCGGAGAACCACACGCGGATCAAAATACGGTTCAACCGGAAACGCAGGGAAATTTCACCGAGCTTCCGGAAGGGGAAGATTTGCCGTTTTAAGGGGGAAACAGTATGACCGTTCAAATTGATACGCGGGAAAAGCAAAAAGCCATAAAAAAGATATTAGCAGCCTTTGACGCTGCCGGAGTGAAGCATATATCCTCAAAATTATATGTGGGCGATTACATGTCAATGGACGCTCCCCGGTATGTAATCGACCGGAAACAGAATCTTTTTGAGCTTTGTTCCAATGTCTGTCAGCAGCACAGACGGTTTACAGCCGAGCTTATCCGGGCGAAGGAAGCCGGTATACATATCACCATACTGTGTGAACACGGCGGCAATATCCGAAGCCTTGAGGATGTGGCAGCATGGCAGAATCCCCGTCTGAGCACCTCACCTCTTGCCGTCAGCGGCGAACGGCTCCACAAGATTTTATCCACCATGGCAAAGACATATGACTTCGATCTATGCTTCTGCAACAAGGCAGAAACCGGTCACAGGATAGTAACGCTCTTAGAGGAAGCCGGAAATAAAACAGCGCAGAAAGGATAAGACATGGCAGAACGTAGAATGTTTTCAAAGACAATCATAGACAGCGACGCTTTTTTAAGCATGCCCCTGTCGGCACAGGCACTGTACTTTCACCTTGTCATGCGGGCAGACGATGACGGATTTGTCAACGGTTCACAAAGGATTCTAAGAACCATCGGAGCCTGTGAAGAGGACATCAAGCCCCTGCTGGAAAATCAGCTTCTTATTGCATTTGACAGCGGAGTGATGGTCATTCGGCATTGGAAGCTGCATAACAGCATCCGGAAGGATCGGTACACCGATACAATTTACCAGAGCGAAAAAAGGCTTCTTTTGGAGGATAAACGCGGAGTGTATTCCATGATGCCTAAGCGACGCACGGCAACCAAATGTCAACCAGATGACAACCAATTGGCAACCAAATGTCAACCAGATGACAACCAATTGGCAACCAAATGTCAACCAGATGACAACCAATTGGCAACCAAATG
>JBJENV010000019.1:0-1838 GCA_051880375.1 Lachnospiraceae bacterium | reverse complement strand
TGGCAACCAAATGTCAACCAGATGACAACCAATTGGCAACCAATTGGCAACCAAATGGCAACCAAATGACGCCACAGGATAGGATAGATAAGGATAGGATAGATAAGGATAATATATCTATCTATCAATCGATCGATAGTGACGACGAAAAAAATGACGAAAAAAATTCCGAAACGGCACCGAAAAAAATTGAGTACGCACCGAAAGTGATTCTTACTGAGTCGGAATTCAAAGCGCTTGGTGAAAAATACGGGAGCGAACTTGCCGGAAATCTTATACGAATTCTGTCGCAAAAGAAAGCGGAATCCGGTAAGAACGGAAAACACGATTATCGAAGTCTTAACACATGGGTGTATCAGGCTTATCTGGAACAGAAATCCTCTAAGAAACCGTCCGGAAAAATTCAGGAATCGTTTGACCTAAATGATTTTACGGAAAAACCGCCTGATGAAAAGGAGTAAAGTCATGGCAAGAGAAAAAATATTTTACGGCTGCGACGGGGATTGTTTTCACTGTCCGTATCCAGACTGCCTGGCACCGAATGAGGTAATCAGCCACATGGGCAAAGGCTGTAAAAAAATCATACAGGCAAAAAGCGAGGATGACCCAAAGATAGCATACCTTGATACCCATGAACTGAAATATTTACAGGAGTGTGAACTACTTTGAAAGCGAAAATCACCTTGAACAGCCGTCTGTCCGAAAAGGACAAGAAAACGGTGGAACGCTTTATTATAGAACAGGCGGGGCTGTCTGTCAAGAGCCGGCTTGAACGCGGCATGAAGATTGCCACACAGAACGCTCTTATCCAACTGATCTACGCCCTTCATACACAGTTTGGCTTCGGAGCCGGACGGATTGCAAGGCTTATGGAGGTGATGGAGGAACAAAAGCGGGAGCTGGACGGGCTTTCGGATGAAAACATTTTAATCGAATCGCTCCTGACCCGGCTTGACAGCGACGGGATTTTCCTGAGACCCATGATGCTTGACGCGGCAGACAATGAAGAAACCTGTTATTTCAACCAAACCGAAAAGGAACGCGCCATCCGATGCAAGCACGAAACCGGGCTTTTGTCACCGGAGCAGAAACAGAAGCTTGAGAAGGAAGCGGCGGTGATGTCCGGGCTGAAACGGTTGGTGAGCGAGAATGGGAGGAACTAACATGGCACACATAGAGAGAGCTGATTGCGTAAAAGAAATGCCAGCCGCCGATGTGGTGAATATAGTGCGTTGTAAGGACTGCATTTATCACGTTGATAAATATTGCACACGGGATATCAAAGGAAGAACAAATATGTTTTATATGAGTGATAATGATTTTTGCAGTTACGGAGAAAGAAAGGACGGAGAATCATGACGAACTACGAGCGAATAAAAGCTATGAGCGTGGAGGAAATGGCAGACATTTTACCGTGCCCGATTTATTGCGGTTCCTCTGAAATGGAATGCGAAAAAAATGAATGGTGTACTTGCTTGCAATGCGTAAAACAATGGCTTGAACAGGAGGTTTCAGAATGACGAACGAGGAAGCGCTTTTCCAAATGGATTCGCTTATGGATAACAGCCGGTCTTTTCACGAAGAAAAAGGCGACATTTGGGATAAGGATATCGAGGCATTAACCCTTGCAAAGTGCGCTATTCAAAAGCAGATACCGAAAAAGCCTACACCGCATATTATAGAGCCTTTCGAAGCACCGATAAAAATTGGCAGCGTGAGTTTGGGAGATGGACTTATTGTTTACGAATGTCCAGACTGTAAAAAGTGGGTATCTGCACCATATAGGTATTGTGATAATTGCGGACAGGCTTTGAAATGGGGGGATACAGAATGACAGA
>JBJENV010000018.1:0-6637 GCA_051880375.1 Lachnospiraceae bacterium | reverse complement strand
TATTCCATTTAAGGAATACCTTACCGAAGAACAGTTTAATAATATTGTTGTTAATAAAGGCAAAACCGGACAGATTTTAGAACTCACTATTGGACTTCAACTTTCCAATACTACTCTTGATTTCGAAGATGGAGAGCTTAAAACCAACAAATGTAATAAACTCGGAATTCCTACTGAAACAATGTTTATCACACAAACCGCATCCATTATTGATGAATTACTATCTTTCAAGCCCTTCGAAGAAAGCAAGTTATATAAAAAAATTAATCGAATGTTATATGTTCGTATCAACAAAGAAGGAGCACCTGAGAATTGGATGTTCTTGCCTCCCATATTAGTAGACCTATCATTGCCAAAATATGCCAAACTTGCTATCCAACTAAAATCTGACTACATAGACATATGTGACAGTCTAAATGACCAGCTTTGTCTTTCACCTGACGCAATGTTGCATACTGCAAATGGAAAGTATATTCAAATCAGACCAAAAGATTCCATACCTTATCATGCGATTTATTCAAGGAAATATGACAGAATCGTATCAGACAAAAATAGAGCTTTTTATTTTAAAATTCCCTGCTTAAAATATTTAATTTCACTCGAATAGTAGAAAAATTATTTTGAAATGGAGGAAGGTGCACATCACCTTCCTCTCCCCACATCCTTGACTTTCTCCCCGATCTACTCCATAAACTTCTCCAGAAGATTAATCCCGCCAATCACAAACTGTTTCATAAATTCATATGCCTTTTCCAGTTTGTCCTTTAGACTACGATTCTCCTCCCGGAGTATATGGTTCTGATACCTTTGTTCTATCACCTGCTCCTTCAGATAATCATCGCCATCAACCGCTCCCAGCAGTTCCTTCTTAAGCCGTTCCGCCTCCTCCAGTTCAAATTGCGCCCGCTCTGTCTGCCATTTCGCTGTATCCGATATCATTATCCACTTGTCAGCCTCTTTTTGTGCCGCCTCAATTTCTAAAGCTCATAAGCGAAATTTATTATACGTCATCCCTACATGGACTTTCCTACACAGCACTGGAGCCGAATCAGAACCAACAATACCATTGAGCGCCTGAACCGGGAAATCAAGCGACGTACCAAGGCAATCGGTGCATTTCCTGACGGACAGAGTGCCTTAATGCTCGTATGTGCCAGACTCCGTTATGTAGCCGGAACCCAGTGGGGTGTAAAACGCTACATGAACATGGACCATCTCCACAGCATGGAACTGGATACCGAGTCTGATAACATAGCCGGTTAACTACCGGCTACTGAACGGCAAAATGAATTTGCGAAAAACTATTGACACTATCCATTTTTTTATTGTCATTTGATTGTCACTCAACCCAAAACGAGCCAAGAAACGCCGTAAATTCGGCATTTCTTGGCTCATGTACATTATTCAAACTCAATCGTTGCCGGTGGCTTTCCGGTGCAGTCATACAGCACCCGGTTCACTCCCTTGACTTCGTTTACAATTCGGCTGGTCACCTTGCCTAATACCTCCCACGGTATCTCGGCGCTTTCTGCGGTCATGAAGTCGCTTGTCGTGACAGCGCGGAGTGCAACAGCGTAGTCGTAGGTGCGCTCGTCACCCATGCAACCGACGGAACGCATGTTGGTAAGGGCAGCAAAGTACTGGCCGAGACCCTTGTCTGCGCCGGACTTGGCGAGTTCTTCACGGTAGATGGCATCGGCGTCCTGCACGATGCGTACCTTTTCTGCCGTTACTTCGCCGACGATGCGGACACCGAGGCCCGGACCCGGGAACGGCTGGCGGAATACGAGGTATTCCGGAATGCCGAGTTCCAGACCTGCCTTGCGGACTTCGTCCTTAAAGAGCAGGCGGAGCGGCTCGATAATTTCTTTAAAATCAACGTGCTCCGGCAGACCGCCCACATTGTGGTGGGACTTGATTACTGCGGACTTGCCGAGACCGGATTCGATAACGTCAGGATAAATTGTTCCCTGTACAAAGAAATCAACCGCACCGATTTTTTTCGCTTCTTCTTCAAAGACGCGGATAAACTCCTCGCCGATAATTTTTCTCTTGCGTTCCGGTTCTTCCACACCGGCTAATTTCGCGTAAAAACGCTCCTGTGCGTTGACACGAATGAAGTTTAAATCATACGGACCTTCCGGACCGAAAACAGCCTCCACCTCGTCGCCTTCGTTCTTCCTGAGCAGACCGTGGTCTACGAAAACGCAGGTCAGCTGCTTGCCGACTGCCTTTGATAAAAGCACGGCGGCCACCGACGAATCAACGCCGCCCGACAGGGCGCAGAGCACCTTGCCGTTACCGATACGTTCTCTCAGCTCGACAATCGTTCTCTCAACAAACGAATCCATCTTCCAGTCGCCGGAACAGCCGCACACATCGTATACGAAGTTGGAAAGCATCTTTGCGCCTTCCTGCGTGTGCATAACCTCCGGATGAAACTGCACGGCATACAGCTTCTTTTCCGCACATTCCATTGCCGCAACCGGGCAGACCGGCGTATGCGCGGTAATCTTAAAATCTGCCGGAGCCTGTTCAATGTAATCGGTATGGCTCATCCAGCAGATCGTCTTTGCACTTACATTTTGGAACAGTACGGAAGAAGTATCGGTATCGACCTCCGTCTTTCCGTATTCGCTGACCGGCGCGGTTGCAACGCTTCCGCCCAGCATATATGCCATCAGCTGGGAACCGTAGCAGATACCGAGAATCGGAATGCCAAGTTCAAACATTTCCTTCGGGCAGCGCGGTGAATCCTCGCCGTACACACTGTTCGGACCACCGGTAAAAATGATTCCCTTCGGATTCATCTCTTTAATCTTATCCAGTCCGAGACTGTAAGGATGTACCTCGCAATACACATTGCACTCTCTGACACGCCTTGCAATCAACTGATTATACTGTCCGCCGAAATCCAGAACGATAATTAACTCTCTATCCACTTTGGGTTCCTCCTCAAACTGACTTTTTATAATGAAGTATTACCGAGCCTTTTGCCCGCATGTCAAAAGCATCATCGGACTTCCTGCTCTTATTTCTTTGAACGACTCAATTCTACTACATCTTCTTCTGTTTGGCTAGCAAAATTTTAACACTGTGCAAACCTCTGAATGCGTTAATGCTCCCGCAGTCCGTCCAGCGTCTTCTCGTAGGCAGGCAGGAACTCCTGCAAAAATACTTCCACCTCTTCCAGTCCCATCGCCCGGATGGATTCCTCCGTGGCGGCTCTTGCACTCTTAAATTCGGTGTTGCCCGTATTCTCCTCTTCTATGCATTTGATGAGTGCCGAAAGCTTGTCTGCCGCCTTTTCCAGTTTCCATAAATAAGCGTCACTCTCCTGTGCAAAAAACAGGTCATGGTATTCGCCGCGGATGTCCTCCGGCAGCATTTCCAGCAGCTGCATTGCTGCCCTGTCTTCGATTTTGTGGAAGGTTTCCCTCATTTCCTCGCTATAATATTTAATCGGCGTCGGCATATCTCCGGTGATGATTTCGGTGCAGTCGTGATAAATGCCAATCAGCGCTGCCTTATCGGCATCCAGATTCTTTCCGAACCGAACCTTACCAATCACCGCAAGCAGATGCGCAATCATTGCCACCTCAAGCGAATGCTCACTGATGTTCTCCTTGCGTGAATTCCGCATCAGTGCCCAACGGTCGATGTATTTCATACGCGACATCATCGCACAAAAATTGCTTTCCTTTTTTTCCTGCATACTTTCTTCTCCTAAAACGTCTGATTTCTATTTTTTAGTTAACCTGCATACTGTGCAGAGCAAACATTATTTTTTCTCTAAATACTTCTTCACATACTTTCCGGTATACGACTCCGGTATCTGCGCCACTTCCTCCGGTGTGCCCTTCGCAATCACAGTGCCGCCGCGGTCGCCGCCTTCCGGTCCGATGTCGATAATATAGTCTGCCGTTTTGATGACATCCAGATTATGCTCAATGACAAGCACGGTGTTCCCACCGTCAGCAAGACGCTGCAAAATATCAATCAATTTGTGCACATCCTCAAAATGCAGACCGGTCGTCGGTTCATCGAGAATGTAAATTGTCTTTCCGGTGCTTCTGCGCGAAAGCTCGGTTGCAAGCTTAATGCGCTGCGCCTCGCCGCCGGATAATGATGTGGACGGATGTCCGAGTTTTAAGTAGGACAATCCGACATCGTTTAACGTCTCGATTTTCCTCCGGATAGTCGGAACATTTTCAAAGAAGTGTACCGCTTCCTCAATGGTCATGTCAAGTACGTCGAAAATGTTCTTACCCTTATATTGTACCTCCAGCGTATCTCGGTTGTAGCGCTTGCCGCCGCAGACCTCACACGGTACATAAATATCCGGCAGGAAGTTCATCTCAATTTTGATGATACCGTCACCGCCGCAGGCCTCACAACGACCGCCCTTAATATTGAAGCTGAAACGTCCCTTGTTGTAGCCCTTCATTTTGGCATCCGGGGTAGACGCAAACAGGTCGCGGATTAAATCAAACACACCGGTATACGTTGCCGGATTGGAACGCGGAGTCCGCCCAATCGGCGACTGGTCGATGTTGATGACCTTGTCCAGCTGTTCGATGCCGAGAATGTCATCGTGCTTCCCCGGAATCGTTCTGGCACGGTTTAGTTTCTTTGCCAGCGTTTTGTAAACAATCTCGTTGACAAGGGAGCTCTTGCCGGAACCCGAAACACCGGTGACACAGACAAAAACACCAAGCGGAATGTCAACATCGATATGTTTTAAGTTGTTTTCTGCCGCTCCCTTGACCGTCAGCCAGCCGGCCGGCATACGGCGTACCTTCGGCACCGGAATACATTTCTTTCCGCTGAGGTAAGCACCGGTAATCGAGTTCGGATTTGCCATTACCTCCTGCGGCGTACCTGCTGCCACAACCTCGCCGCCGTGTTCTCCGGCTCCCGGCCCGATATCCACAAGATAGTCCGCCGCAAGCATCGTATCCTCGTCATGCTCTACGACAATCAGCGTATTTCCGAGGTCGCGCAGATGCTTTAAGGTCGCCAGCAGCTTATCGTTGTCTCTCTGATGAAGACCGATGCTCGGCTCATCCAGAATATAGACTACTCCGACCAGACCCGAACCAATCTGTGTTGCGAGTCGGATACGCTGTGCCTCACCACCCGAAAGCGAGCCTGCCGCTCTGGCAAGCGTCAGATAATCCAGCCCGACATCCATCAGAAAACGGATGCGCGCACGTATTTCTTTTAATACAAGCTCTCCGATTTTCAGTTGCATCGGCGTCAGCTCCAACTGTTCCATGAAGGTATACAAATCGCGAATCGGCAGTTCCGTCAGCTCCGCGATGTTTTTCCCGCCGACCGTAACCGCGAGTACCTCTCTTTTTAACCTTCTGCCGCCGCAAAGCTTACACGGCGTTGTTCTCATAAAGGTTTCATACTCCTGCTTGGTTGAATCGGAGCCTGTTTCGCGGTATCTGCGTTCCACATTTTTAATCAGACCTTCAAAAGCCACATCATACACGCCGGTACCGCGCTGCCCGGTATAATGTACCTTAACGCTGACACCGTCTGTTCCGTAAATCAGCATGTGACGGATATCTTCCGGGAGCTCGCCATACGGAGTTTCCAGACTGAAACCGTAATGTCCTGCAAGCGCAGTCAGCAGACTTCCCGCAAAGCTCGACGAATCTCCCGCCGACTGCCAGCCAAGTACCGCAATCGCCCCATCCTTTAGAGAAAGCGTCGGGTCCGGAATCATGAGTTCCTCAGCAAATTCCATTTTGATACCGATACCGGAGCATTCCGGGCAGGCGCCGAACGGATTGTTGAACGAAAAAGCTCTCGGCTCCAGCTCTTCGATGCTGATTCCGCATTCAGGGCAGGCAAAATTCTGACTGAACGTGATTTCATTGCCGCCGAAGCAATCCACAATCACAAGTCCGTCACTAAGCTTCAACGCATTTTCTATCGAGTCGGAAAGGCGCTTTTCCATGCCCTCCTTCACCACCAGACGGTCCACCACGATTTCAATGCTGTGCTTGTTGTTCTTTTCTAACTGAATCGGCTCGGTCAGTTCATACAGGTTGCCGTCCACGCGTACACGCACATATCCCGCCTTTTTTGCCTGTTCAAATACCTTAACATGTTCCCCCTTACGTCCGCGCACAACCGGTGCAAGAACCTGAAACTTTGTGCGCTCCGGGAGCTTTTTGATTTCGTCTACCATCTGGTCTACGGTCTGCTTTTTGATTTCACGGCCGCACTTCGGGCAGTGCGGAATGCCGATACGGGCATACAACAGACGAAAATAGTCGTAAATTTCCGTCACGGTTCCGACCGTCGAACGCGGGTTGCGGTTCGTCGACTTCTGGTCGATAGAAATTGCCGGGGAAAGTCCCTCAATGCTCTCCACATTCGGTTTTTCCATCTGTCCGAGGAACTGCCTTGCATAGGAAGACAGCGACTCCATATAGCGTCTCTGCCCTTCCGCATAGATCGTATCAAAAGCCAGGGAGGATTTACCGGATCCGGAAAGCCCGGTAAGCACCACAAACTGATTTCTCGGAATATCAAGATCAATATTCTTCAGATTGTGCTCATTCGCTCCTCTGATTCGTATATATTTTTTTATGTCCTTCTTTTCTGTCATAATGTCCTT